>NZ_JBIVSV010000020.1:0-97630 GCF_044756385.1 Streptomyces sp. NPDC091972
ACTCTATCAGACCGTTTCCGGTTCCGATTTCCTCGGTGCTTTCCAGGTTCCCGCTTCCGCGTTTCCCTTTCCGGCGGTTCCGACTCTATCAGATCCTTTCGGGCCTGATTCCCAGTCAGAGGGGCTTGCCTTCCCGGCTGTTGGGCCGTTCCGACGTCTCAAACCTTAGCGGACTCTCGCTGCGGTCCCAAATCGAGGGGCCGCACCCAAATCGAATTGAATTCCGGCACGCGGAATTCATCCCGGCTGGGAGATCGTTCTGGTGGTTTGAGTGGCCGCTGTCGCGGCGGAGGTGCCACCGCAGAACCGTTACGGCCCCGCGGCAACCCGAAGAACTCTACGGATCCGCCAGGGGCGTGTCAAGCACCCGCTGTCAAGATCTTTTCAGTCGAGGTCGCTGAGTCGCCCGCCGGCGTCCGGCTGTGCGTGCTCCACCCTGCGCAGGAGCCGGGTGAGGACGTCCCCGAGGGTGTTGCGCTCCTCCTGGGACAGGTCCTGGAGCAGGTCCTCCTCGAAGACCGTGGCGAGGCGCATCGCCTCCAGCCACTTCTCGCGGCCCTCGGCGGTCAGCTCCACGATCACGCGGACCCGGTTGGACTCGTCCCGCTCCCGGGTCACCAGTCCCTCGGCGAGCATGCGGTCGATCCGGTGGGTCATCGCGGCCGGCGTGAGGCCGAGCCGCTTGGCAAGCTCGCTGGGACCCATCCGATAGGGGGCGCCGGAGAGGACGAGTGCCTTGAGGACCTCCCACTCGGTGTTGCTGATGCCCAGGTCGGCGGTCTGACGACTGTAGGCGACGTTCATACGGCGGTTCAGGCGGGAGAGCGCCGAGACGATCTGCTCGACCTGGGGGTCGAGATCCTGGAACTCGCGCTGGTAGGCGGCGATCTGCTCTTCGAGCGTCGGCTCGGGCATGCCGGGGGTCTCGGCCATGGGCGCAGTATGGCACGCACCTCCTTTGCCTTGAAGTCCTTCAGTATGTACTCTTTAGCTTCGAACTTTAGCTTTGAAGTCTTCACTCCTAACTAGTGAGAGAGGTGAACGTGACCAGGGCGAGGGGCGCAGCGATGCGTCGGATCCACGTGGGCAACGCACTCAGCGCGTTCGGGCTCGGTTTCACCGTCCCGTATCTGTATGTCTACGTGGCGCAGGTGCGGGGCCTTGGAGCCATGACGGCGGGGCTGGTCCTCGCCGTCTTCGCGGTGGCGGCGCTGATCGTGCTGCCGTTCGCCGGACGGGCCATCGTCCGGCGGGGCCCGCTGCCGGTGCTGCTCACC
Source organism: Streptomyces sp. NPDC091972 (assembly GCF_044756385.1). Lineage (NCBI taxonomy): Bacteria > Bacillati > Actinomycetota > Actinomycetes > Kitasatosporales > Streptomycetaceae > Streptomyces > Streptomyces sp. NPDC091972. The sequence goes on from NZ_JBIVSV010000020.1 coordinate 1,278, forward strand.
GCTCTGGTCATGGCCGCGGTCGGATCGCTGAGCCTCGGGCTCGCGGGCCACGCCTCCACCGTGCTGCTGTCGGCGGCCGCGCTCGGCGCGGGTCAGGCCGTGATGCAGCCGGCGCTGGCGACGATGATCGTGGACTGCTCCGTGGCGGAGACCCGGTCCCGGGCCTTCGCCACGCAGTTCTTCCTGCAGAACCTCGGTCTGGGCGTCGGCGGTCTCATCGGCGGGCACCTCGTCGACACGTCGAGCACGGCGTCCTTCACCCTGCTGTTCGCGATCGAGGCGGCGATGTTCCTGCTGCTGGTGGTCGTGATGACGACGCTGCGGCTGCCGCACGCCCCGCGTATCGAGGGCGCGCCGAGCCAGTCCGCACGGGGCAGCTGGAAGGAGTTGCTCGGCAACCGGGCCATGGTGCAGTTGTGCGTCCTGGGCTTCGTGCTGTTCTTCGCCTGCTACGGACAGTTCGAGTCGGGCCTGAGCGCGTACGGAGTCGAGGCCGCCGGTATCTCCACCTCCGCGCTGGGCACGGCACTGGCCGCCAACACCGCGATGATCGTCGTCGCGCAGTTCGCCGTCCTGCGGTTCGTCGAGCGGCGCCGGCGGTCCCGGGTGATCGCGCTGGTCGGGCTCATCTGGGCCGTGGCGTGGCTCACCGCGGGCTATGCGGGTCTCGGCCACGGCAGCCAGGAGATGGCCACGGCCGCCTTCGTGTCGACGTACGCGCTCTTCGGACTGGGTGAGGCGATGCTGTCGCCGACCGTGGCCCCGCTGGTGGCCGATCTGGCGCCGGAGGGGATGGCGGGCCAGTACAACTCCGCCTTCGCCCTGGTGAAGCAGCTCGCCCTGGCCGTCGGTCCGGCGGTGGGCGGCCCGCTGGGAGCGTCCCTGCACACGCCGTACATCGTGACGTTCCTGCTGTTCTCGCTGGGCATCACGTACCTGGCCCTACGACTGGGCAGGCACCTGACCCCCGTGCAGAACCAGCCGTCGCTGCGGAAGAGCCGTGTGGTGGCACAGGGTGGAGCAACGGCGAAGTCGCTGGCCGCCTGACTGCAACGCGGCCAGGGGCGCGGGGAACTGCGCGACAGGGCACAACCGACCCGCAGCCGCCCCGCTCCCTCAGGCCGCTACCCCTTGGGCAGCACGAACTCGCACCAGACCGCCTTGCCGCCCCCGGGCGTCCTCCGCGACCCCCAGTTCGACGCGATGGTCGCCACGATGGCGATCCCGCGGCCGGACTCGTCACCGGGTTCCGCCCGTCGGCGGCGGGGCAGGTGGTCGTCCCCGTCCGTCACCTCGACGATGAGCCGCCGATCGGTGCGGCGGAGCCGAAGGCGCATGGGCGGGGTGCCGTGCTGCAAGGAGTTCGCCACGAGTTCGCTCACCGCCAGCACGCCCAGGTCGTGCAGCTCGACCGGGAAACGCCAGCTCGTCAGGACGCCGGAGGCGAACGCACGCGCGCGTGGAGCTGCCTCGACACCGCCGAGCAGTTCCAGCGCGGCGTTGCGGAAGAGTTCGGCGTCGGGGCCCGTGTGCGCCGGGTGCTGGAGGACCATGACGGCCACGTCGTCGTCGTGCTCGGCGGTGACGCCGGCCGAGCGGACCAGGCGGTCGCAGATCACCTGGGGGGTGCCGGTGGCGCCGGCCAGGGCGCGTTCCAGGGCGGCGATGCCCTCGTCGAGGTCCTCGTTGCGGCGTTCGACCAGGCCGTCGGTGTAGAGGACGGCCGTGGAGCCGGGGCCGAGCGCGATGGAGCCCGAGGCGTGCATCCAGCCGCCGGTGCCGAGCGGCGGGCCGGTGGGTTCGTCGGCGCGCATGACGACACCGCTCTCGTCGCGGACCAGGATCGGCAGGTGGCCGGCCGAGGCGTAGACCAGCTTGCCCTCGTTCGGGTCGTGGATGGCGTACACGCAGGTGGCGATCTGGTTGGCGTCGATCTCCATGGCGAGGCCGTCCAGGAGCTGGAGGATCTCGTGCGGCGGGAGGTCCAGGCGGGCGTAGGCCCTGACCGCGGTGCGGAGTTGGCCCATGACCGCCGCCGCGCGTACCCCGCGGCCCATGACGTCGCCGATGACCAGGGCCGTGCGGCCGCCGCCGAGGGTGATGACGTCGTACCAGTCGCCGCCGACCGCGGCCTCCGTGCCGCCGGGGTGGTAGGTGGCGGCGATGCGCAGGTCGTCGGGTTCCTCGAGTTCCTGCGGGAGGAGGCTGCGCTGGAGGGTGACGGCGGTCTCGCGCTGGCGGCGCTCGCTGGCTCTGAGGCGTTCGGCGGCCTCGGCGTGGTCGGTGACGTCGGTCGCGAACACCAGGACCCCGCCCGCCCCGCCGTTCGCTTCCGTCACCGGGGTGCAGGTGAAGGTGTAGGAGCGGCCGTCGGGGGCCTTGCGGGACTTGACCGTTCGCGGTCTGCCGCTGCGCAGGACCTGGTCGAGGAGCGGGAGGAGGCCGATCTCGTGGAGCTCGGGGAGGGCTTCGCGGGCCGGTTCGCCCGTGGGGCGCAGGCCGAAGGCGACCACGTAGGCGTCGTTGACGTAGGCGAGGCGGTGGTCGGGGCCGTGGACGAGGGCGACGAGGGCGGGGACACGGTCGAGGACTTCGCGGACGGGGAGTTCTTCGACGGCGGGGACCGGGACGGTCAGCTGTTCGGCGCGGGCCGCGGGGACGGCTCCCTCGCTCAGGCGGTCCTCGGTGACCAGGTCGTCGGTCCGCGCTGCGGCGCGGCGCTGCGTTCCGGGGAGGCGGGCGCTCCAGCGCGTGAAGTTCACGAATCCTTGCCTCGTGTCGTCGTCTTCGGCGTCTTCGGGCCGGCTCCGGGCCCGGCCGGGGGGCTGGGGACGGCAGCCCGGGGGTGCAGCACGGTGGGAAAACCTCTGGGTTCGAGGGGCGGGCGGCTGCCCGTCCGAAGTCGGGCACCAGTCTGGCAGGGTGACCGACCGGGTCGACATCCGTCAGACGCCGGGGCGGTCCGTGGAGTTCCTCGGTCCGGTCAGGACGACCCCTTCGGGTCGTTCGTCGGGTCGTGAGGATGCTTTCCACCGGCCGCGAGTTCGAACTCCGCTCGGGGGTGTTCGAGTGAACCCAGGGAGACGATCTCCCTCTTGAAGAGCCCCGACAGGGTCCATTCGGCCAGGACGCGGGCCTTGCGGTTGAAGGTGGGGACCCTGCTGAGGTGGTAGACGCGGTGCATGAACCAGGCAGGGTAGCCCTTCAGCTTGCGTCCGTAGACGAACGCGACGCCTTTGTGCAGGCCCAGTGAGGCCACCGAGCCGACGTACTTGTGGGAGTACGTCTCCAGGGGCTCGCCGCGCAGCGCGTGCGCGATGTTGTCGCCGAGGACCTTCGCCTGGCGTACGGCGTGCTGGGCGTTGGGTGCCGTCTCCCTGCCGGGCTCCTCGGCGGTGACGTCGGGGACGGCGGCAGCGTCTCCGGCCGCCCACGCGTGCGTGGTGCCCTCCACGGTGAGCTGGGGGGTGCATTTCAGCCGACCTCGCTCGTTGAGCGGGAGGTCGGTGGCGGCGAGCAGCGGGCTGGGTTTCACGCCGGCGGTCCACACGACCGTACGGGTGGGGAAGCGGTTGCCGTCGCTGAGGACGGCGACGCGGTCCACGCAGGACTCCAGGCGCGTGTTCAGCCGTACGTCGATGTTGCGGCGGCGCAGTTCGCTGACCGTGTAGCGGCCCATGTCCTCGCCGACCTCGGGGAGGATGCGGTCGGAGGCCTCGACCAGGATCCACTTCATGTCCTCGGGACGGACGTTGTGGTAGTAGCGCGCGGTGTAGCGGGCCATGTCCTCCAGCTCGCCGAGCGCCTCCACGCCCGCGTAGCCGCCGCCGACGAAGACGAACGTGAGGGCCGCGTCGCGGATCGCGGGGTCGCGGGTGGAGGAGGCGATGTCCATCTGTTCGATGACGTGGTTGCGCAGGCCGATGGCCTCCTCGACCGTCTTGAACCCGATGCCGTGGTCGGCGAGCCCGGGGATCGGCAGGGTGCGCGCGATCGAGCCCGGGGCGAGGACGAGTTCGTCGTAGGAGAGCTTCTCGCCGCCGGTGCGCTCCTCCTCGGTGGCGAGGGTGGTGACGAAGGCCGTGCGCCTGCCGTGGTCGATCGCGGTGGCCTCGCCGACGAGGACGCGGCAGCGGTCGAGGACGCGGCGCAGCGGTACGACGACGTGGCGCGGGGAGATGGAACCGGCGGCCGCCTCGGGCAGGAACGGCTGATAGGTCATGTACGGGTCGGGGGTGACGACGGTGATCTCGACGTCACCCCGGTCGAGTTCCCGTTTCAGCTTCCGCTGCAGACGCAGAGCCGTGTACATCCCGACGTAGCCACCGCCGACAACCAGAATGCGCGCACGTTCCTTCACCATCCCATGACGCACCCGTCGCTTGAGTTTGTCCACAGCCTCGACAATTTGTGTGACTGGAAGTCGTCGGCGCGCCGGGTTGGCCGAATCGTCCGGGGGCGCGGAAGGTCCGCAGGTCAATGGGTGTGCGCCGGGCGGGCGCAGGGGGTGCAATCGGGGCGATTGTCACCCGTACTCCGATCGGGGGGCGCTCCGTGCGGAACCTGCCCCTTCTGAATTGACCCCCACTCAACTATGTTCGTGTGTCGACGGGGTGTAGGGGGATGCGCTCCGGGTCCGCGACGGGCGGACTCGCGAAACGGGCTTGTTCCGTACGCTCCGGCTTTCGATGGCGGGGAGAGTCTCCGGGGGGAGACGTCATTACCGGGGGAACATTTATGCACATTCAGGACACTCATTGGTCCACCGCGTCAGCCATCGCACCCAGTGGCGGTGCGATGGGCGGCGCGATGGGCTCGGCGATGAGCACGGCGGGCAACGGACGGGACGGATCGCGTTCGGCCCCGCTGCGCGTGGACGCACAGCGCAACCTGGAACACGTACTGCGCGCGGCGCGCGAGGTCTTCGGCGAGCTGGGTTACGGCGCGCCGATGGAGGACGTGGCGCGGCGCGCCCGGGTCGGTGTCGGCACGGTGTACCGGCGTTTCCCGAGCAAGGACGTCCTGGTCCGGCGGATAGCCGAGGAGGAGACCTCCCGGCTGACCGACCAGGCGCGGGCGGCGCTCGGCCAGGAGGACGAGCCGTGGTCGGCGCTGTCGCGCTTCCTGCGCACGTCGGTCGCGTCCGGTGCCGGGCGGCTGCTGCCGCCGCAGGTGCTGCGGGTCGGCGTCGCCGACGAGGTGTCCGACGGCTACGACGCGACGCGGGTGCCGCAGCAGCGGACCACTCCGGGCGGCGGCGAGCTGCGGCTGGTGCCGGAGGAGGCGCCGCAGGTCTCCGCCGACGACGACGCCGGGGCGGCGGCCCTGCTGGAGGTCGTGGGCCAGCTCGTGGACCGGGCGCGGGCCGCCGGTGAACTGCGGACCGACGTGTCGGTGTCGGACGTCCTGCTGGTGATCGCGACCGCGGCGCCCTCGCTGCCGGACGCGGCGCAGCAGGCGGCGGCCTCGGCGCGGCTGCTCGACATCCTGCTGGAAGGGCTGCGGTCCCGGCCGGCGTGACTCGAAAGGGTGACAGCGGGGTGCGGGCGGCTGACGTCCGCACCCCGGCATGTTCCGGCGTTCTCCGGGTGCCCGGGCCGACCGCCGCACCGCCGTGACAGTTGAGTCTTCCCCATCCGGGTGATGCTCAGTACTGCCGTGCGGGAACTCCCCACGGATGAGTGGATGCCCCGTACCGCGGGGCACTGACCAAAAGCCAATATGGCACTCTGACCCGGTGTTCGGGACTGGTTGGGCCGACGGCGGGGGCATTCCGCGATGAGTGTTGACGGGCGGAACGAACCCCTCGGCGAGGGCGACGGGGAAGCCGGGGGCACCCCTCAGGTGCCGGGCCAGGGCGGCCGCGCGGGCATCCCGCAGGGTGGCATCCCGGCCCAGGGCGGCGAACCGGTCGAGGGCGGTGTTCCGGCCCAGCGCGACCGTCGCGAGGACGGCGGTGTCCTGCCGCCGCCCCGGCAGATGCCGCCGTCCGACGCCGACCTGATCGAGCGGATGCGCTCCGGCGACGACACGGCCTACGAGGTGCTCTACCGCCGCCACGCGCACGCGGTGCGCCGCTACGCCCGCACCTGCTGCCGCGACGGCCACACCGCGGACGACCTCACCGCCGAGGTCTTCGCCCGCATGCTCCAGGCGGTGCGCGGCGGCCACGGCCCCGAGCACGCCGTACGCGCCTACCTGCTCACCACCGTCCGCCGCGTCGCCGCCAACTGGACGAAGTCGGCGAAGCGGGAGCAACTCGTCGACGACTTCGCGGTGTTCGCCGCCCAGGCCGCGCGCACCCACGAGGTCTCCGACGACGACACCCTCGACCTGGGCGCCGACGTGCGCGCGATGCAGGTGGCCGAGCAGTCCATGGCCATGCAGGCGTTCCGGTCGCTGCCCGAGCGCTGGCAGGCCGTGCTGTGGCACACCGAGGTCGAGGACGAGTCGCCCAGCGAGGTCGCCACCCTCTTCGGGCTCGACGCCAACGGCACGCGCGTGCTCGCCAGCCGCGCCCGCGAGGGGCTCAAGCAGGCCTATCTCCAGGCCCACGTCAGCGCGGCCCTCGCCGACGACGAGGAGTGCGCCCGCTACGCCGACCGGCTCGGCGCCTACGCCCGGGGCGGTCTGCGCACCCGTGCCGAACGCGGCCTGCGCAAGCACCTGGAGGAGTGCGCCAAGTGCCGGCTGGCCGCGGGCCAGATCAAGGAAGTCGCAGGCGGCATCCCCGCCGTCGTACCGGTCGCGGTCATCGGCTGGTTCGGGGCCGCCGGGTACGCCAAGGCCGCCGGGCTCATCGCGGGCGGCGCCGGGGCGGGAGCGGCCGGAGCCGCGGGCGCGGCCGTCGCGGCGGGCGGGAGCTCCTCGGGCGGGGCGGGAGCGGGCGGCGCCGCGGCCTCGGAGGGGCTCGGCGCGCCGGTGAAGGCCGGTATCGCGGCCGGTGTGGTCGCGGTGGCCGCAGCCGCGGTCGCGCTCGCGCTGATCGGCGACGACAGCCCGGCCAGGAAGCCCGACGCCAAGCCGCCGGCCTCCGCTCCGGTCGTCGTACCGGCCGACTCCGCGCCCACGCCTACCCCTAAGAGGCCGGAACCCCCGCTGGTCCCGGTCGCCGCGGCCGCACCGTCCCCCACCGCCACCCCCACGCCCACACCGGCGCCGGCTCGCACCCCCACGCCTGCTCCGCCCGCGAAGACGCCCCCGGCACCCGTGCCGCCCCCCACCCCCGAACCGACACCGACCCGCACACCCACCCCGACGCCGACTCCCCCGCCTCCGCCACCGCCACCGCCGGCCGTCTACCAGTGGAGCGAGCTGGCCTACGACGTCTCCGGTGACGGCAGCGGGCCCGAGATGCGGATCGGCGAGAGCACCTGGGTCTGGCAGCGCTACGGCGTCTCGGTCGCCGACCGGAAGTACGCCCACGGCGTGACCGTGCACGGCCGCTCCTCCGTCACGATCGACCTCAACCGCGCCTGCTCCTCCTACGACGCGATGGTCGGCGTCGACGACATGACACTGGGCCTCGGCAAGGTCTACTTCTCCGTGTACGCCGACGGGGCCCGGCTGTGGAGGTCGGGGCTGGTCAGAGGCGGTGACCCGGCCGTGCCCGTCCATGTGAACCTCACCGGGCACCGCACCGTACGGCTGGTGGTCGAGCCGCACAGCCCCTTCGACGACCTGATGCTCGCGGACTGGGCGGAGTCGAAGTTCAGGTGCTCATGAGGCGCCGCTCCCGCGCCACCTCGTCGAGCTCGGCGAGGGCCTCGGCCGGGGTGAGCGCCGCGCCCCGGGCGTGTTCCGCCGCGTAGCGTTCGGGGCCGAGGCCGGTGCGGGCGGCGGCCTCGGCGCGCTCCGCCTCCAGGCGTTCGGGGTCGGGACGCGGGTCGCCGCCGCGCCACCGCTCGGCGGCGGCCAGCAGCCGGGCCGTGCGCGGCAGGTCGCCGAGGTCGCGGAGCAGGGTCGCCGCGCCGTCGACGAGGGCCGCCACGAGGGAGTCGGAACACCGCTTGTCGATCGCCTCACGGACGGTTTCCGCCATCAGGGGCAGTCCGTGCTCGGGGCCCGACTCGGCGGCCGCCAGCATCGCGGCGATGGAGTTCAGCATCACCGTGAACTGGGGTGGCGGGGGCGACTGGCCGATCTGCTCGCGCACCGAGTCGAGCAGTTCGCGCGCGCGGGCGAGGTCCTTGTCCTCCAGGGCGATGTGCGCTCGCATGAGGTCGACGAACGCCCGGGTCTCCGGCACGCCGTACCGGTCGCCCGCGGCGCTCGCCTCGTCCAGGGTGGTCAGCGCGGTCGCGCGGTCGCCGGTGCGGTAGGCGACCTCGGCGAGCCGGGCGATGAGGAACGGTGTCTCGGCGTACGCCCCCACCTCGTGGGCGAGACGCAGCGCCTCCTCGTACTCCGCCCTGGCCTCGGCGGGGCGGCCCCGGGCCATGGCCGCCTCCCCGGCCGCGCTGCTGACCTGGGCGCGGAGCCAGCGGTCGCCCGCGCGGCGGCTGAGGACGCGGAGTTCCGCCAGGTCGTCGTCGACACCGGTCATGCCGCCCGGGGAGTCGACCACCAGGTGGGTGCGCAGCATCAGGGCGGCGGCCACGGCCCAGTCGTCGCCGTGGGCACGGCAGTGTGCGACGGAGGTGTCCAGCAGGGGGCGGATGTCCACCGGATCGGTGTGCCTGATGCCGATCACGGGCCAGACGACGCCGGGGAGGCGGGCGGCGTCGGGGCCGCCCTTCGCGAAGTGGTTCTGGACGAGTTCCACATAGCGGCGCAGGCGGGGGTCCAGGTCGCCGTCCATGGGCTCGGTCTCGGCCCGGAGGAAGAGATGGAGCATGCGGAGGTTCATGCGCGGGCGGTGGGCCGGGTGGCCGGTCTCGGTGCGGGCGCTGGCGAGGTAGGCGTCGACAGGGTCCTCGCCCTCCCCTGCGGACAGGGCCGGTTGCCCTTCAGCCCTGTCCAGGACCACCCCCAGGCGCAGGACCCGGTCCACCCAGGAGATGCCCTCGCGGCGGTAGTTGCGCAGCCACCAGAACCAGCCCATGCCGAGGGCCAGGGCGGTGGCCTCCGTCTCGTCACCCGCGACGAGGGTGCGGTCGAAGGCCGCCCGGATGTTGTCCAGTTCGGTCTCCAGGCGGGAGATCCACGGGAGCTGCCGGGCCGAACGCAGCTCCGGTTCGGCCTCCTCGACGAGCGCGCGCACCCACGCGCGGTGCCGGAGCTCGGCGGCGGCACGCAGCTCGGGGCGCTCGGCCGCGCGTTCGGCGGCGTACTCGTGGATGGTCTCCAGCATGCGGTAGCGCATGCCGCCGGAGGCGTCCCGCCCGCCCGGGGTGGCCACGATCAGGGACTTGTCCACGAGAGCGCCGAGGAGCTCGGCGGCCGGCCCGGTGCACACCGCCTCCGCCGCCTCCAGGTCCCAGCCGCCCGCGAACACCGACACCTCGCGCAGCAGGGTCCGCTCCCGCTCGTCGAGCAGCTCCCAGGACCAGTCGACGACGGCCCGCAGGGTCTGCTGGCGGGGCAGGACGGTACGGCTTCCGGAGGTCAGGAGGCGGAAGCGGTCGTCGAGACGGTCGGCGATCTGGCGGGGGGTGAGCAGGCGCAGGCGGGCCGCCGCGAGTTCGATGGCGAGGGGCAGTCCGTCGAGGCGCCGGCAGATCTCGGCGACGGCCTCCCGGTCGGCGAGCACGGCGTCCGCGTCGGGGCGGACGGCGACGGCGCGCTCGGCGAAGAGCCGGTGAGCCTGCTCGGGGCGGAGGGGCTCGACCGGGCGCACGGACTCGCCCGGCACGCCCAGGGGTTCACGGCTGGTGGCGAGGACGGTGAGCCCGGGGCAACGGGTGAGGAGGGCCTCCGCGAGACGGGCCGCCGCCTCGATGACATGTTCGCAGTTGTCAAGGATCAGGAGCTGGCTGCGCGGGGCGCAGTACTCGACGAGCAGGGCGAGCGGGTCGTCCTGCGCGGCCCTGAACTCGGCGGTCCTGAGCACGGTCTCGCGCAGACCGAGCGCACTGACCACCGCGCCGGGCACCGCCTCCGGCCGGTCGAGCGGGGCGAGCTCGACGAGCCACGCCTGCGGGAGCCCGGCGGCGGCTTCCTCGGCGAGACGGGTCTTTCCGGATCCGCCCGGTCCGGTGAGGGTGACGAGGCGGGCCCTGTGCAATTCGGAACGGATGGCGTCGAGTTCGGGTTCCCGGCCCACGAAAGAGGTAAGACGCGGACGGATGTTGCCGGTCCGTCCGGGACGAGGGCGACCGAGCGGGGCCGTGAGCAGCTCACGGTGCAGGTCCCGAAGCTCCGGCCCCGGATCGGTGCCGAGGCCGTCGGCGAGGGTCCGGCGGGCGGTCTCGTAGGCGGCGAGGGCGTCGGCACCCCGGCCGCTGTCGCGCAGGGCGCGGATGAGCAGGACGTGCAGCGGCTCGTCGTACGGATGCGCTCCCGTCAGCTCCTTCAGCTCCGGTACGACGTCCTGGGCGCGGCCGAGCAGCAGATCCGCCTCCGCACGGGCCCGGACGGCCTCCATGCGCAGGGCCTCGGGGCGGGTCGCGGCGGTGCGGTCGGGCAGGTCGGCGAGGGCGTCCCCGCGCCACAGGGCGAGGGCCGCGGTGAGGTCCTCGGCGGCCGTGCGGGCGTCGCCGTGGGCCAGGGCCGCGGTGCCCCGGCGTACGAGCCGCTCGAAGACGTACAGGTCGACGTCGTCCTCGGCGGCGGCCAGCCGGTAGCCGCCCGGGCCGGACACGATCGCGTCCTTGCCGACGGTACGACGGAGGCGGCCGACGAGAGCCTGGAGGGCGGCCGGGGCGTCCTGCGGCGGGTCCTCACCCCAGACCTCGTCGACCAACGTCCCTGACCCCACGGTGCGGCCGGGCCTGAGGGCGAGCGCGGCGAGCAGCGTGCGCAGGCGGGCCCCACGGAGGGGTATGACGCCGCCGTCATCGCCCACCGCCTGAGCAACACCCAGAATCCTGTACCGCACCGACTCATTGTCACCGGCACGACCCGCCCCCGGATGCCAAGCAGAGTTCCGCGTGGGGTCCGTGCACGGCTGCGGGCCGGTGAGGGCTGGTCGCGCAGTTCCCCGCGCCCCTGGGTGGGTCATGTGGACGCTCGTGCAGACGCGTACGGCGCGCAGGGGACGGGGTGGGGGGTGTCCGCCCGCAGCGGCCGGCGTCCGTTACCGAGCCCTGCTCAAGAGACCGAGCCGCCGGACCGAGGACGGACACCCCCCACCCCGGCACCGACCCACCCACCACACCGCACGCGCTACCCAAGCCCCCACCGAACAGGCGGCTGCGCCGCAGGCATCAGGGGCGCGGGGAACTGCGCAAAACGCCCGCCCCCACCGAACCCGCACCCACACCCACACCCGCACAAGAACCGGCTCAACCGCCGGAGGCACCCGCTCCCAACGCCCCCCGCTGCGGCCGAATCCCCGCCGGCACCGCACGCGCGCGTGCCGGCGTTCCCGTCCAGCACGTCCCCCGCCGCGCCAGCAACCGCCCCAGCCACAGTTCCAGCGAGACCAGGTCCGCCAGCCCGTCCAACGGCAGCGGCTCACCCTCCGCCGCCGCCCGCAGCGCCTTGCGCACCACCCGGGCCTCGACCAGCCCCGCCTGCGCCAGCAACGGCGTGCCGAACAGGGACATCAGCGAGTCCGCCGCCACCCGCAGCCCGGTACGGGTCGCCGCGGCCGAGGAGGCGTGGGACGGGGCGCCCCAGCCCGGCGGGAGGTCGGAGACGCCCGCGCCCTCCAGGACCGTACGGAGGATCTCCGCGCGGGCCCCCGGCCGGACCCGCAGCGCCTCGGGCAGGGCGCGGCAGGCCCGTACCACCTGGTTGTCCAGGAAGGGCGCGTGCAGCCGCTGGGAGCGGATCTCCACGGCCTGTTCCAGGACCCGCAGGTCGGACGCGTGACGGGCGAGCGCCGCACGCGCGCGGAAGTCGCCGGGATGCTGCCCGGGACCCACCCCGGAGCGCTGCGTGGCCCCCTGGAGGCGAACCGATACTTCAGCCAGCGCCTCCCCCGTCAGCCACCGCGCCGCGGGCCCCGGTCTGGCCCAGGTGAGCGCGGCGAGGGACGCCCCCACCGCACCCCCGGGCTCGTCGAAGCGCTGGTGCATGAGCCGGTCGGCCAGCATCTCCAGACCGACCCGGTACGGCGTGCGGGCCAGTTTCCGCGCGGCGCCGTACACGCGCGCGGGGACGAGCACGGAACCGTCCGCCTTGGTCAGGGCGGCCACGGGCCGGACCAGGTGGCGCCGCTTGCGGTCCATGAGCAGGTCCGCGAGGCGCGCCGGGTGGGCGTCGAGCACCTGCCGGGCCCCGTACCCGGTGAAGTGGTCGGCGCTGCCGGCGGCGAGCCGGGCCCGGTGCCGCGCCGCCGTCACCAGGCACGGACCGGGTTCGTCGGTCAGGGGCCCGTCGAGTTCGGCGTACGGGAGTGTCTCCTCGCCGCCGGTCACCACCACGTGGTGCAGCCGGGGATTGGCCGCGAGCGTGCCGGCCCGCTCCACCTCGGCCTCCCGCCCGCGCACGGCCAGGTCGTTGAAGGTGACCGCGAGCAGCCGCTCACCGGCCCCGGTGCCGTGTCCGAGGACGGTTCCCGGCATCCCCGGCAGCCCGGCGGCCAGCAGCGCGAGCGTCCCGGACGCGGGCCCCCCGGACAGGTCGGCCCCGATCCCCGGTACCGGCATCCCGCGCGCGGCACGCCGTTCGGCGGGCCCCATGCCGGGCACCGGGCCGGGGTCGATGTCGGGCACGTGCCGGGGCGCGGACAGCCGGGCGCGGACCGCCTCGACGAGCGCGTCCCGCACCGCGTCGACCGCGCTGTCCGGGTCGGCGGAGGGCGCGGCGACGGCGAGGGAGGCGACGGGTTCGTAGCCGGCGATCTCACGGGCGCCGTTGCGCAGGATCAGCGCGTGCCCCGGCGGAATGCGCCGTACGCCCTCGTAGGGAGTGGAGTCGTGGAGGGCGGCCGGTACGTCGGGGGCGGCGAGCAGCGCGGCGAGGTGTCCGAAGTCGAGGTTGGCCTCGATGAGGTCGGCGAGGGGCAGGGCCGCGGTCGCGTAGGCCGTGCCGCCGGCCCAGGGGGTGTAGAACACCGGCCGGGCGCCCGCCAGATCGCCGCCGACGGTGATCCGGCGGCCCACCTGCACCACCGCCGTGTACGCGCCCGACCAGGCCGTCAGATGCCGAAGTGCTCCTCCGCGCGCGGCGAGCAGTCCGATCCGGAGCTGTTCGTCGGAGGCCCCGCAGGTGCCGAGGACCGCGATCCGGGTCTGCGCGTCGACCGTGACCACGCGCACCTCGTCCGGGCGCCAGTCGCCGACCGCCCACAGCGGGTCCGGGTCTCCCCACAGGAGGTGCGAACCCACCGGGTGCACGGTCTCGCCGTCGCTTCCGGTGGCTCCCGCCGTCCCGATTCCGGAGACACCCGCGGCGGTGCTGCTCCATCCCACCAACCACCGCATCGACGCCTCCACAGGCTGTGGACAACCAGTGCACCGTTCGAACCGGTCACCATGCTGCCATGAAGGAAGCGTGCCGGAGGGCCGGTGGGGCCGCTCGGGATGCGGGGAACGCGCCCCCGGGAACACCCGCGTACGCCTGTGAACAGGCCTGCTGGGCAAGGAGCGTGCGACGCGAATGCGCCCCCGATACGCTCCCCAAAAACGCCTAACGCGCCCTCAACTGCCATGGTGGGAGGGCTGATCGCCCGCAGGGAAGAGGGTCGGTTTTCGGCCAAATCGGCGACCTGGACACAGGCTCGCGCACGCTCCGTACACACCCGCGCGCCGCACGACAGGCGCGCAGCCCGGGAGACGCCACTTCGCCCCCCGGGCCGGTCCGCCGCCCGCGGGGATGGAGGCGGCGGTGTCCCCCAGCCCACTGGATCCAGTACAGCGGGCCGACCCACGCACCATCCATGGAAGCGCTCCCCCGGTGGCCGGAGAAGAGCGCACGGACGGGCGCACGGCCACACATCAGGAGCACGACGCAACTGCGCGTATCGGACCCGCACTTCAGTACGGACCACAATCCCGCCATCCGGAACAATGCCCCTTAACGCTTGGGATGCGGCGAACTACGCTGGGTTTACGAATGCCGCGTGGTTATGCCAGCGCGGCAGCCGTCTGTGTCGAGGGGTGGCGCATGTCCAGGGAGCAACGCGGGCCGAACGAAAAACTCGGCGCCGTTCTCGCCCTCGCGGGAATCAGCAACGCAGGACTCGCGCGTCGCGTCAACGATCTTGGCGCTCAACGCGGGTTGACTCTTCGCTACGACAAGACGTCGGTGGCGCGCTGGGTGTCGAAGGGGATGGTGCCGCAGGGAGCGGCCCCGCACCTCATCGCCGCCGCCATCGGCCAGAAGCTCGGCCGCCCGGTGCCGCTCCACGAGATCGGCCTGGCGGACGCGGACCCCGCGCCGGAGGTGGGCCTCGCCTTCCCCAGGGACGTCGGCCAGGCCGTCAGGTCGGCCACGGAGCTGTACCGCCTGGACCTCGCCGGGCGCCGGTCCGGCGCGGGCGGCATCTGGCAGTCGCTCGCCGGTTCCTTCGCAGTGAGCGCATACGCAACGCCCGCCTCGCGGTGGCTGATAACCCCGGCCGACAGCTCGGTCGCGCGGGAGGTGAACTCCGCGGAAGCCTCCGGCGCACCGCTCAAAGTCGGCCACAGCGACGTGCAGAAGCTGCGGGAGGCCGCCGAGGACGCCAGGCGCTGGGACTCCAAGTACGGAGGCGGCGACTGGCGTTCGTCCATGGTGCCGGAGTGCTTACGGGTGGAGGCGGCACCGCTGCTGCTCGGCTCGTACTCCGACGAGGTGGGCCGGGCCCTGTTCGGCGCCTCCGCCGAACTCACCCGGCTCGCGGGCTGGATGGCCTTCGACACCGGCCAGCAGGAGGCGGCGCAGCGGTACTACATCCAGGCACTGCGGCTGGCCCGCGCGGCCGCCGACGTCCCCCTCGGGGGCTATGTGCTGGCGTCGATGTCGCTCCAGGCGACCTACCGGGGCTTCGGCGACGAGGGCGTCGACCTCGCGCAGGCCGCGCTGGAGCGGAACCGGGGGCTGGCGACGGCCCGCACCATGAGCTTCTTCCGGCTCGTCGAGGCGCGGGCACACGCGCGTGCCGGCGACGCGGCCGCGGCCGGAGCGGCGCTCAAGGCGGCCGAGGGGTGGCTGGAGCGGTCCCGGGACGGGGACAACGACCCGTCGTGGCTCGGCTTCTACTCCTACGACCGCTTCGCCGCCGACGCGGCCGAGTGCTACCGCGACCTGAAGGCCCCGCGCCAGGTCCGCCGCTTCACCGAGCAGGCGCTGTCGAAGCCGACGGAGGAGTTCGTACGCTCGCACGGGCTGCGGCTCGTGGTCTCCGCGGTCGCCGAACTCGAGTCGGGCAATCTCGACGCGGCGTGCGAGCAGGGCGTGCGGGCGGTGGAGGTCGCGGGGCGCATCTCCTCGGCCCGCACCACCGAATACGTGAAGGACCTCCTGCACCGGCTGGAGCCGTACGGGGACGAGCCCCGGGTGGTGGAGCTCCGGGAGCGGGCCCGGCCGCTTCTGATGGCTCCGGCGTGAGACCCGGACGGCGGCCCCGCCTCCCGCGTTTGAAGTGACTGTCAGTGGTGCAGTGCACTATCGGGGGTGGGAGGTGGTGCAGGTGCTGTCCGGGATCGCTTACGACTGCGATGTGCTCGTGGTCGGCGGGGGCATCGTCGGGTTGTCCACGGCGTACGCGATCACGCGCAGCGCGCCCGGCACCCGGGTCGTGGTGCTGGAGAAGGAGGCCGGGCCCGCCCGGCACCAGACCGGGCGCAACAGCGGGGTGATCCACAGCGGGATCTACTACCGCCCGGGCTCGCTCAAGGCGCGGTACGCCGTGCGCGGGGCCGCCGAGATGGTGAAGTTCTGCGCGGAGTACGGCATCGCCCACGCCGTCACCGGCAAGCTGATCGTCGCCACCGAGCGGAGCGAGCTGCCGCGACTGCACGGCCTGGTCCAGCGCGGCCGGGAGAACGGCATTCCGGTGCGGGAGCTGGGCGCCGCCCAGATCGCGGAGTACGAGCCCGAGGTGGAGGGGCTCGCCGCCATACACGTCGGGACGACCGGTGTGTGCGACTTCGTCGGGGTTGCACGCCGGCTGGCCGAGGCGTCGGGCGCGGAGATCCGCTACGGCGCCGAGGTGCGGCGGATCGACCGGCGCCCGGAGCTCGGGGTCGCCGTCCTGACGGGCGCGGGGGACGTCGTACGCGCGCGGGTGCTGGTGAACTGCGCCGGGCTGCACTGCGACGAGGTGGCGCGGCTGACCGGGGACGACCCCGGTATGCGGATCGTGCCGTTCCGGGGCGAGTACTACTCGCTCGCGCGGCCCGAGCTGGTGCGGGGCCTGGTGTATCCGGTGCCGGACCCGGCGTTCCCGTTCCTCGGGGTGCATCTCACGCGCGGGATCGACGGAGGGGTGCACATCGGACCCAACGCGGTGCCGGCCCTGGCCCGGGAGGGGTACGACTGGGGGACCGTACGACCGCGGGAGCTCGGCGCGACCCTGGCGTGGCCCGGGTCCTGGCAGATAGCCCGGCGGCACTGGCGGTACGGCACGGGGGAGCTGCGGCGCTCGGTGTCCCGCAGGGCGTTCACCGCGGCGGTCCGAAGACTGCTGCCCGCCGTCACACCGGACGATCTGGTCCCCGCGGCCGCCGGAGTACGCGCACAGGCGGTCCTCCGGGACGGGACGCTGGTGGACGACTTCCTGATCCGCGAGGGAGCGAGGACGGTCCACGTCCTGAACGCCCCCTCCCCCGCGGCGACCGCTTCCCTCCCGATCGGCCGAGAGGTGGCCAGACGCGCCCTGGAGACCCTGCGCTCGGCGTGAGAGACCGGACGGCTCGACGGCCGGGGGCACCGGGACCCAGGCACTGGGAGCCCCCCATGGGAGCCCCCCAACCGACCACACCCCCGGACCCCAGAACCCACCCCCGCCCACCGCCCGAGGCACCTCCGCACATCCATGACGCCCCCGCCCCCGCCTCACCGTAAAATCGACCCCACTGTGTCTGACTCCCTCAACGCCTCCGAAGCCCCCCGGTCCCGGTCCACCGACTCCGGCGAGGCCGCTCCGCATGCTCCTGGTGTGTCCGTTCGGCACACCCGGGCCAAAGGGGAGCCGCGGTTTCCCGACGGGCCCAGTGCCGATCCGGCGGGGTCGCACTTCGAGCGGCGGATCCGGAGCTTCCAGCCCCGGCGGAGCCGGGTGACGGCGGGGCAGGCGGACGCGTTGCAGCGCCTGTGGCCCACGTGGGGCCTCGACATCGACGGACAGCGCACGATCGACCTCGGCGAGCTGTTCGGGAACGACAACCCCGTCGTCCTGGAGATCGGGTTCGGGATGGGCGAGGCCACCGCGCAGATGGCCGCCGCCGATCCCGGGACCAACATCCTCGCCGTCGACGTGCACACCCCGGGCCAGGGCAACCTGCTCAATCTCGCCGAGCAGCACAAGCTGTCCAACATCCGGGTCGGCAACGGCGACGCCATCATCCTGTTGCGCGAGATGCTCGCCCCGGACTCGCTCGACGGACTGCGCGTGTACTTCCCCGACCCCTGGCCCAAGAAGCGGCACCACAAGCGGCGGCTGATCCAGCCCGAGTTCCTGGACCTGGCCGCGACCCGCCTCAAGCCCGGCGCGCTGGTGCACTGCGCGACCGACTGGGAGCCGTACGCCGAACAGATGCTCGAGGTGCTCACCGCGCACCCGGACTTCGAGAACACCCAGGCCGGCGGCGGTTTCGCGGCGCGTCCCGACTTCCGGCCGCTGACCCGTTTCGAGGGACAGGGACTGGACAAGGGACATGTCGTGAACGACCTGCTGTTCCGCCGCGTACAGCACGGCGACCGACCCGACCAGTCCCCCACCGGCGCCTGAGCACCCGCCCTCCTGCGGGCGGGGCCTCTGTCTCGTTAAGGTCGATGCTGTGGCCACCTGTCCCCCGTATCCGACGTATCCCGGTGACCCCGCCGCGGGCGGTGGTCTGCGGCACGCGCACTGGTGGCAGCGGAAGTCGGTGCGCTACGGCGCGCTCACCACGCTCCTGGCGCTGTCCGGGCTCGTCATCCTCGCCCTGGTCCGTCAGCAGACCGGCACCGAGGGGTTCCTGGTCGGGCTGGGGCTCGCCGTCCTGCCCGTACCGCTGCTCATAGCCGCGTTCCGCTGGCTCGACCGGGTCGAACCGGGGCCCTGGCGCAATCTGTTGTTCGCCTTCGCCTGGGGCGCCTGCGCGGCCGCGCTGATAGCGATCATCGCCAACAGCTTCGCGACGAAGTGGATAGCGACGGCGACCGCCGACCCGACGGGCGCGGACACCCTCGGCGCGACCGTGATAGCGCCGGTCGTCGAGGAGTCGGCCAAGGCCGCAGCCGTCCTGCTCGTCTTCCTGTTCCGCAGACGGGACTTCACCGGGATCGTCGACGGCGTGGTGATAGCGGGGGTCACCGCCACCGGCTTCGCCTTCACCGAGAACATCCTCTACCTCGGCACCGCCTTCGGCACCGACCAGCTCACCGGCGACAGCGGCATCGCCTCCGTCACCGCCGCCACCTTCTTCGTGCGCGTGGTGATGTCCCCCTTCGCGCACCCCCTGTTCACGGTCCTCACCGGCATCGGTTTCGGCATCTCCGCGCTGTCGGCGGAACGCCAGCACGTACGGCGGGTTCTCGTCCCGCTGTCCGGACTGCTGCTCGCGATGGGCATGCACGCGATGTGGAACGGTTCGTCGACGTTCGGGGAGTACGGCTTCTTCGCGGTGTACGCGACGTTCATGGTGCCGGCCTTCGCGCTGCTGACCTGGCTGGTCATCTGGACGCGGCAGCGGGAGCTGCGGACCGTGCGCGAGGAACTGCCCGCGTACGCCGCCGCCGGGTGGCTGACGCCGGCCGAGCCGTACGTACTGGGCTCGATGCGGGCCCGGCGGATAGCGCGGGAGTACGCGCGGCGGCAGTTCGGCGGGCGGGCGGCGGCGCGGGCGGTCGCGCAGTACGAGGCGTACGCGACGTCGTTGGCGTTCCTGCGGCGCCGGGGACGGCTCGGCCGGGCGAACGCCGACTTCGTCGTACGGGAGCGGGAGCTGCTGCACGAGCTGTGGCGCCGGCGGGACGTGGCCCGCCCCGCCCTGGACCACGCGGCCCGGACGACGGCACCCCCGGTACCGGTGGCCGCGCCGCCCTGGCCGGTGTACGGGGTGTACGGCCACCCGCCCCACCCCGCCCAGCAGGCGCACCCGGTCCACCCGGCGCACGCGGTGCCCTACCCCGCGTACAACCCGTACCGGACGTAGGCCGGCCTCCCCTTACGCCGACGCCTCCGTCAGGCGCCCCAGCTCCTCCTCCGTCAGGGTCAGCTCCGCCACCCTCAGCAGCGCCGGGAGCTGCTCCACCGTGCGGGCGGACGCGATCGGGGCCGCGACCGTCGGCTGGGCGGCGAGCCAGGCGAGGGCGACCGTGGCGACCGGGACGGTGTGGGACTCGGCGATGTCGTCGAGCGCCGCGAGCACCTTCCGGCCGCGCTCGGTCTCCAGGTGCTTGGCGGCACCCGCGCTGCGCCGGCTCTCCACGGTCTCGCCGACGCGGTACTTGCCGGTGAGGAACCCGGAGGCGAGGGCGAAGTACGGGACGGCGGCGAGACCCTGCCGGGAGGCGACGGCCTGGAGTTCGCCCTCGTAGGTGTCCCGCGAGACGAGGTTGTAGTGGGGCTGGAGGGCGGTGTAGCGCGCGAGGCCCTCGCGGTCGGAGAAGTCGAGGGACTCCGCAAGGCGCGCGGCGGAGATGTTGGAGGCTCCGATCGCCCGTACCTTGCCCGCCTTCACCAGCTCGTCCAGCGCGCCGATGATCTCCTCGACGGGTGTCTCCGGCTTGTCGTAGTGGGTGTAGTACAGGTCGATGCGGTCGGTGCCGAGGCGGCGCAGCGAGGCGTCCGCCGCCGCCTTGATGTTCGCCGCGCTCAGGCCCGGGTAGTCGGGGTGCTGGCTGACCTTCGTGGCGATGAGGACGTCGTCGCGGTTGCCGCGGGCCGCCAGCCACTTTCCGATGATGGTCTCGGACTCGCCACCGGAGTTGCCGTCCACCCATGCCGAGTACGAGTCGGCCGTGTCGAGGAAGTTGCCGCCGGCCGCGGTGTAGGCGTCGAGGACGGCGAACGAGGTGGCCTCGTCGGCGGTCCAGCCGAACACGTTGCCGCCGAGGGAGAGCGGGAAGACCTCGAGGCCGGAGGAGCCGAGCTTGCGAAGAGAAGTCATGCCATACGTCAACGCCAGTGCCGGACGCCGGCCTTCCGGCACGGCCGCAAAGTCCTCGCAAACAAGCGGGGTCGGCTGCTCCGACACACCGACAGCCCTGACGTCGGGGGGACGTCGTCAGGGCTGTCGGAGTTCGCGGGGGAGGGTCAGGGGTTGAGACCCTTGCCGCGCAGCCACGCCATCGGGTCGATCCCGTCGGCGGAGCCGCCCGGGTGGACCTCCAGGTGCAGGTGCGCGCCGGTCACGTTGCCCGTGGCGCCCACGCGGCCGATGACGTCACCGGTGGCGACCTTCTGGCCGACGCTGACGCTGATCGAGGACTGGTGGCAGAACCACAGCTCGGTGCCGTCGTCGAGGGTGAGGATCGTGCGGTAGCCGTAGGAGCCGGCCCAGCCGGCCTCCGTGATGGTGCCGCTGTGGACCGCCTTGATGAGCGTGCCCGTGGGGGCGGCGAAGTCGAGGCCCGTGTGGTAGCCGGAGGACCACAGGGAACCGGCCTGACCGAAGGTCGAGGTGATGGTGTACGACGAGGTCGGCAGCGTGTACTGCTTGGCGAGCTCGGCCAGGCGCTCCGCCTCGGCCTTCTTCGCGGCCTCCTCCTCCGCCTTCTTCTTGGCGGCGGCGGCCTTCTCCTGGGCTTCCTTCTCCGCCTTGGCGGCGGCCGCGTCGGCCTCCTTCTGGGCGGCGTCCGCGACGGCCTGGGCGGCCTTGGTGTCGATCTGGTCCTGCTGCACCTCGGCCTGGGCCAGGATGCGCGAGCGCAGTGCCTCACCGGCGTCCGAGGCGCCCTCGGCGGTGCCGGCGGTGGTGGCGCCGACGCTGCTGAAGGCGCTCGTGTCGGCGGCGGCCGGGTCGGAGTCGTCCGAGATGAGCGAGCCCACGTTGGGCAGGTCCGGCATCGAGATGGAGACCGGCGGCTTGCCGGTGTTGGCGCTGGCCATCCCGCCCGCGCTGACCGCGGCTATGACGCCGACGCCCAGGACGGTGGAGCTACGGGCGAATCCGCCGCCACGCTGCTTTGCTACGCGATGCCGGCCTCGTACGGGAGCGAGGGAGTCCGCGGTCGGGTTCCACTCGCCGAGCGGAGCCTCGTCGTCGGCACGGTAGCCGCCGTACACGAGGGTGTCGCTCGGAACGTACGGCGCCTCGGGGGCAGGCGGGTTGGACGCCACGTGGGCGCACTCCTTTCCTTCCTTCTCGCCTACCGGGTTAGCTGACGGGTTCGGAGCAGGAAGGTCTCCTACGCGCGTATATCCACCGTGCTGCCACGGCGGACTACGAGCGATTCACCCCAAGGTGGTGGTTCCCCGGTTCCCTTGCGGAATTCGGCGCGTGAGCACGGAGCCGTCTCTTGTGACGGCTGGGACGACCGCGCTGCGTTATCGAACGTTAATAGACCCGGGGGCCCGATTCCAAGCTGTTCCGCTTGATCATTAACGAAATCCCGCTGGACTTACGGCCCATGAACGGTGAAAAACGGGCGAGTTGACCACGACTCAGACGGCACAGGGGTGTTGACGGTGTGTCAGTCGCTATGCGGAGGGCGCCCATCCGCTCACCCGGCGTGACGAAGGCCGCTGCGAACCCTCCGGCCGGGCGCGGACGCACAAACACTCAGGGCCGGAACCCATTCACTGGATTCCGGCCCTGAGCCTTCAGTAGCGGGGACAGGATTTGAACCTGCGACCTCTGGGTTATGAGCCCAGCGAGCTACCGAGCTGCTCCACCCCGCGTCGTTGTGTGACCAGCATACGTCATCCGCGAGGTGGTTCGCGCCAGGGTTGTTCCAGGGGCCCCGGTGGCCGCGCGGAGCGGCGTACCGTGGCGCTCCTCACAGGAACGAGGAGGGGACATGACGGCAGCCGACGGGCGGCCGGCGGAGATCGGGAAGCGGGACATCCCGCTCTCCGGCGGCCGGACGCTGCGGGTGACGGAGTTCGGCAACGGCAGCATCAGGCTGGCGGTGCACACGGGCTCCCGCTACGTGGTGACGAGCCTGGAGCAGATCGACGACGGGACCGTGCTGAGGCTCTCGCCCGGCCGCGAGGGCTCGGGCGCCCACCGGAACTGGGTGCGGGACCACGAGGGCGGTGCGGGCGGCTCCGGCGAGTGAGCACCCGCCCGGGCGGCCGTCAGCCGACCCCGAGCTCCGTCAACTCGCCCAGCGGCAGCGTGTGCTGGGTCTGGAGGACCTTCGCGCGGAGGTAGCGGACGTTGTGGGCGGTGGTGAAGACGCCGGTCGGGACGCGGTCGTGGACGCCGATCCCGAGGTCCCTCAACTGACCCGCCTTGTCGGGGTTGTTGGAGAGCAGGTCGAGTTCGCCGATGCCCAGGGCGGTCAGCATCTGCGCGGCCGCCGTGTAGTCGCGGGCGTCCTCGGGCAGGCCCAGCGCGGTGTTCGCGGCGTAGGTGTCGAGACCCTGGTCCTGGAGGGCGTACGCGTCGAGCTTGTTGTAGAGGCCGATGCCGCGGCCCTCCTGGCGGAGGTAGAGCAGGACGCCGCCGCGCTCGGCTATGCGCTCGACCGCCTCGCGCAGTTGCGGGCCGCAGTCGCAGCGGGCGGAGCCGAAGACGTCACCGGTGAGGCACTCGGAGTGCAGCCGCACCAGCGGGACGGTGCCGGGGGCGGGGTCGCCGAGGACGACGGCGAGGTGCTCCCGCCCGTCGGCCAGGCCGTGGAAGGTGACGAGCTCGGCGTCGACGCGGTAGCCGTCCCCGAAGCGCAGCGGGACGTGGACGCGGGAGCGCTGGGTGGCGGCGGGCAGGTCGGGCATGCGGGTACTCCGCTCCGTGGGCATATCTGCTTCAGTTTTGAAGCAGTCCTACTGATCGAGACCCTACCTCATGCTTTAAATTTGAAGCAACGCCTTTATGGCACTCGTCACACGCACCCTCAGGAGCAGGACGGGGAGGACCGCCGGCGCCACGGAACCTCCTCGGCGGGTCCGCCCTCCCCCTGGAGTCCCGCGGTGACACTCGTGAAGATCTCCTCCAACTGCCCCACCTGTTCCGGGGTGAGCCGGTCGAACAGCGCGCCACGGACCGTCTCCACGTGTCCCGGCGCCGCCCGCTCCAGCACCGCCATACCCTCGTCCGTGAGGACCGCGACGCTGCCCCGCTTGTCCGAGGGGCAGCTCTCGCGCCGCACCAGCCCGTCCTTCTCCAGCCGGGCGACCGCGTACGTCAGCCGGGGCCGGGTGATCTTCAGCCCCTCGGCGAGTTCGGTCATCCGCAGCCGGCGCTCCGGGGTCTCGGAGAGGTTGGCAAGGATGGAGTAGTACAGGTGGGGCATGCCGGCCTCCTGCTGGAGCTGCCGGTCGATGGTGTCCTCCAGGAGGAGCGAGGCGGCGATGTAGGCACGCCAGGCTCGCTGCTCGTCGGGGCTGAGCCAGCGGGTCGTCATGCTCCCAGTGTAGGTTTGCTTCAAACTTGAACCAAGACCGATGTTTCTCGACACGCCGGGGAGCCCCTTCATGCCCCACCCCTACGTCCTCCTCTCCGCCGCGGTCTCCCTCGACGGCTACCTCGACGACACCGGCCCCGACCGCCTCCTCCTGTCCAGCCCGGCCGACTTCGACCGAGTCGACGAGGTCCGCGCCTCCGTGGACGCGATCCTCGTCGGCGCCGGCACGATCCGCGCCGACAACCCCCGCCTGCTGGTGAACTCCGAGACCCGCCGCGCGGCCCGGGTCGCCGCCGGGAAGCCGCCGTACCCCCTGAAGGTCACGGTCAGCGGCTCGGGCGAGCTGGACCCGGCCGCCAACTTCTGGCACACCGGCGGCGACAAGCTCGTCTTCACGACGGACGAGGGCGCGGCACGGGCGCGCGCCCTGGGCCTGGCGGCCGACGTGGTCTCCCTCGGCCCCGCCCTGGACTGGCGCCGCCTGCTGGAGCACCTGCGCGGGGAGCGCGGTGTGGAGCGGCTGATGGTGGAGGGCGGCGGCCGGATCCACACCCAGCTCCTCCAGCAGGGCCTCGCGGACGAGGTGCAGCTCGTCCTGGCCCCCCTCTTCGTCGGCAGCCCGCAGGCCCCCCGCCTCTTCGGCCCGGGCACCTACCAGCCCGGCCGGCTGCGCCTGGTGGAGACCCGCCGGATCGAGGACGTGGTGCTGATGCGCTACGAGCCCACGGCCCCCGGCACCGGCCTGGTCCCGGTCGCCGCGGACCACCACTGGCTCGCGCTGGCCTGCGAGTTGGCGGCTCAGTGCCCGCCCTCGCGGACGGCGTTCAGCGTGGGCGCGGTGGTGGTGGCCGCCGACGGCACGGAGCTGGCGCGCGGCCACTCCAGGGAGGGCGGCGACCCGGTCGTCCACGCGGAGGAGGCGGCGCTGGCGAAGATCGATCCGGCCGATCCCCGGCTGGCCGCGGCCACCGTCTACACCAGTCTGGAGCCCTGCACCCACCGCGCCTCCCGGCCGGCCCCCTGCGCCCGGCTGATCCTGGACGCGGGAGTGCGCCGGGTGGTGACGGCCTGGCGGGAACCGGACACCTTCGTCGCGGGGGCCGACGGAACGGGCCTGCTCACGGGAAAGGGCGTGGACGTGCTGGTGCTGGACGAGCACGAGGAGCGGGCGAAGGCCCCCAACCGCCACCTGGCGTGACGCGGGGACCGCGGTGCGGGTCCCCGGAAACGAAGCGGCGCCCGAACCGACCGAAGCCGACCCGGACGCCACCTGCCACCGGTAGGCCCTGTGGGACTCGAACCCACAACCAATGGATTAAAAGTCCACTGCTCTGCCAATTGAGCTAAGGGCCCAGGCGATGTTGCCTCCCCGAGCATAGCCGGACGTGGCCGTGTCTCCGATCGGGTATCGGGGACACGGCCGCGTCGGACGGACGGAACGGGCGGGAAGATCAGGGATCGACCGGTTCGGGCGCGTTCGCGCGGGCCGCCTCGCGGGCCTTGGTGCGCTCGTGCTCCGGGTTGAGGAACCAGTGCCGGGCCGAGACCGCCCACCACGTCCAGGCGAAGCCGAGGACCACCAGGACCGCGACCGGGGCGTAGTTGAACGTCTCCCAGGTGACCGGGGAGACCTGCGGGAGCATGAAGAGGACCGTGATCACCGCGACCCACGTCACCGAGACCACGCCGATCGCGCGGGACCAGCGGCCCAGGTGCCAGGGCCCCCGGTCGAAGGCGTCGCCCTTGCGCAGCCGCAGCAGGGTCGGGATGACGTAGGCGATGTAGAGGCCGATGACGGCGATGGACGTCACCGCCGCGTACGCGGTCACGTTGATCAGGTACGGCAGGCCCAGCACCAGCGCTCCGCCCGCCGCCAGCCACACCGCCGCGACCGGGGTGCGGGTGCGCGGGCTCACCGTGTGCCAGACGTGCGAGAAGGGCAGCGCACCGTCGCGCGAGAAGGCGTAGATCATGCGGCTGTTGGCGGTCACCGAGGCCATTCCGCAGAACAACTGGGCGCCGATCACGACCAGCAGCAGGAGCTTGCCGGCGGTGGCGCCGAGCGCGTCGAGGAGGATCTGGGCCGGGGGCGCGCCCGTCGGGGAGTTGAGGGCGCCGTCGTAGGACTGGATCGCGAACGTGAAGCCCAGGAGCAGGACGAAGCCCGCTATCCACGACGTCCAGATCGACTGCACGATGCCCTTGGGGCCGGCCGTGGACGCGTCGTGGGTCTCCTCGGTCATGTGGGCCGAGGCGTCGTAGCCGGTGAAGGTGTACTGGGCCATCAGCAGGCCGAGCAGGACCACGTAGACACCGCTGCCCCAGCCCGTGTTGTTCACGAACTCGCCGAAGACGAAGGACGCCGACTGGTGCTTGTCGGGGGCGAAGGTAAGGGCGCCGACGATCACCGCCACGCCCACCACGTGCCACCACACGCTCACGCTGTTCAGCAGCGCGACGATCCGCACGCCGAAGGTGTTCAGCAGGCCGTGCAGGACGAGGATCGCCGCGAACAGCAGCACGGTCCGGCCGGCCGTCACCTCGAAGTCGAACTGCAGGTTCAGATAGGCCCCGAGGAAGGACGCGGCGCCGAAGTCGATGCCCGCCGTCACCGCCACCTGGCCCAGCACGTTGAACCAGCCCGTGAACCACGCCCAGGCGGCCGCGGTCCGGGCCGGGGCCAGGCGGTGGGCCCAGAAGTACAGGCCCGCGGAGGTCGGGTACGCCGAGCAGATCTCGGCCATCGACAGGCCGACGAACAGCGTCATGAGACCCACGGCGATCCAGCCCCAGGTGATCACGGCCGGGCCGCCCGTGTTCATGCCGAAGAGGTAGAGGGTCAGACAGCCCGACAGGACCGAGATGATCGTGAAGGAGACCGCGTAGTTGGAGAACGCCGACATGCGGCGGGCGAGGACCTGCGTGTAGCCGAGCTGGGCAAGCCGTTCTTCGTCGGAGAGCCCACTCGCTGTGTCGTCATCTGTCATGCCCCCAGCGATTCCCACACCGGGGGCGTGACACACGTCACAACTTGGCCGAGAAGTGCCCCTCTAGAAAAGGCCCTTGTAGCCCTGCCAGCCGGTGGCGATCCTCGTGCGCGCCCCGAACGACCCCTTGCCGTCGCCGTTGTTGCGGTAGAGGTTGCCCGCGGTGTCCCGCGAGACCAGGTCGTTCTTCCCGTCCCCGGTGATGTCACCGACGCCGACGACCACGTTGTAGGAGGTCCCCCAGTTGGAGAAGACCTTCACCCGCTCCTTGACCTGGCCGGACCCGGTGCCGTCGTAGCGCCACAGCGTCCCTGCGCTGTCCTGCACGAGGACGTCACCGAAGCCGTCGCCGTTGAGGTCACCGGCGCCGACGATCTTCTTGTACGTCGCCCAGCTGCGGATCTTCACGCCCGGCTTGAGCTTGCTCGCGCCGTCGTTGGCGAACAGGTAGACGTCACCGGTCGAGGCCTTGCGGGCGAGCAGATCGGTACGGCCGTCGCCGGTCAGGTCGCCGGGGGCGGTCAGGACGTTGTACGCGTTCCAGCCGGTGCCGAGGGAGGTGTGGCTGCTCGCCGGGGCGTACGACGCCTCCCCGCACTTGCCCGCGTAGCGCCGCAGCTCGCCGTTGGGCATGCGGACCAGCATCTCGGCGCAGCGGTCCTTGCCCATGTCGCCGAAGGGGACGGCGACCGTGCCTGCGGGCCAGCCGGTCCCGTTCTGCTTCCGGTCGAACGTGCCGCCGCCGTCGGTGTACTGGAGGGCCAGGTTGCCCGAGGAGTTGAGGGTCACCAGCTCCCCGTACGCGTACCCGCCCTGGTCGTGGTGGCCCTGGCGGCCGCCGGTGAGCGAGAACTTGCCGCTGGTCGTGTACGTCCCCCCGCCGTCGGCGGCGGTGGCGGTCAGGGTCCAGGTCTTCGGACCGTTGTACGCGTACGCGCCGGACGCCGTCTTCCCGTCCCAGGCGACGGTGACCGCCGCACCGCTGCCCTTGAGGGTGCGGTCGATACGGCCCTGGGCGTTCTTGACCGTGAAGGTCCAGTCGGCGGGCTTGTTCAGCTGGAAGGTGCTGTTCCACTCCATGTTGCCGCTGTTGCGGCCGGCCGCGTCGAAGAGCTCGTCGTCCAGGTCCGACTCGGTCTTCCCGAGGGACTGGGTGGGCACCCCGCTCGGCACGATCCGGATCGCGTGGTCCGTCCCCACGTAGGCGATGCCCCCGCCGAGCTTGTCCACCGACCAGGTCAGCCGCCGCTGGTCGGCGGTGTTCCCGGCCGGCAGGTCGGCGATCTCGCGCGCGGCGGCGGCCGTACCGGCGTGATAGTCCGTCAGCTTCAGCTTTCCGGCGTTGCGGTCGTGCTGGACGAGGTAGCCGTCGCCGACGAGCGCGGGGCCCGAGGGCACCGTGATGTTCTTCTTCGCCGTGCGGTCGTACACGCCCGCGGCGCCCGTCGGGCCGCAGTTCCAGTAGATCCAGCGGCCCACGACCTGGAGCTCCTTGACCGTGCAGGGGGCTCCGGTGGAGACGGTCGCGACCGTCTTCTTCCCCTCCAGGTCGTACTGGGTGACCACGCCGTTGCCCGAACCCGGTGTCCACAGCGCCGAGCCCCACACGGAGGCGGCGGTGACGGAACGGGTCAGCCGGACGTCCTCGGAGCGGTACCGGTTCACGGCGTCGACGTACTGCTTGCCGGTGGAGGCCGCGTTGTAGACGTAGTAGCGGCCGGTGGCGTCCACGAAACGGCCCCCGGTGACATCCGGTTCGTCCGAGCGGTAGCCGTTCGGCTCCACCCAGATCTGGGCGCGCTCCTTGCCGGAGGCGTCGACCCGGAAGTAGCCGACGCTCTGCGTGCTGAGGGACCGCAGCGGTACGCACCCGCCCGCGTCGCACGGCACCCGCTGAAGGTGGGTGCCGTTCGCATAGGTGCCGGCGAAGCCGCGGGTGGCCTGCTCCAGCACGGTGGTGCCGTCCGGCGAGAGCTGTCGGCCGACCACGTACTGCTCACCGTCGGGCCGGTGTTCGACGCTGGTCAGATAACCGCCCGCGTAGTCGATGCCCCACACGCCGTCCGTGGCGATCGGCGTCGGGCTGGTGTCCGCGGCCGCCGGGCCCGCGGACGTCAGGGTGCCGGCGCTCAGAGCGGCCAGCGAGGCAAGAGCGAGTGCGATCCGGGCACGCCGGGTCAAGGGTCCCTCCCCAGGGAAGTCAGAAAAGGCGTGCCGGCAGGCCTTGTCGGTCCCCCTGGGCCACACTCCGCCACGCGATGCAACGGATGTTAACAACCGTCACACAGGCTTCGGTAGTCGATTGGACATGCGAAAAGGGCCCGCACGACCGAAGTCGTACGGGCCCTTCCGGATCCCTGGGGGATCAGCGTGCGTCAGCCGTTGCGCTTCCAGCGCGGCTTGTCGTCGCGGCGGCCGAAGGAGCCGGTGCCGGTGCCGGTGCCGCGGTGGTCGTCACGACGGCCGTAGGGGCGGTCGTGGCTCGGGCGGTCGTGGCCGCCGGAGCGGAAGCCCGGGCGGTCGCCCTGACGGTCACGGTTGAACGGGCGGTCGCTGCCGCGGTGGCCGCCCCGCTCGTCGCGGCGCTCGAAGGAACGGCCGGCCGGACGGTCGTCGCGGCGGAAGCCGCCACGGTCGTTGTCGCGGCGCTCGAAGGTGCGGCCGCCACGGTCGTCACGGCGCTCGAAGGAACGGCCGCCACGGTCGTCACGACGGTCGTCGCGGCGGAAGCCACCACGGTCGTTGTCACGGCGCTCGAAGGTGCGGCCGCCACGGTCGTCACGACGGTCGTCGCGGCGGAAGCCGCCACGGTCGTCACGGCGCTCGTTGTCGCGACGGAAACCGCCACGGTCGTTGTCACGGCGCTCGAAGGTGCGGCCACCGCGGTCGTCACGACGGTCGTCACGGCGGAAGCCACCACGGTCGTTGTCACGGCGCTCGTAGCTGCGGCCACCGCGGTCGTCACGGCGCTCGTACGACGGCGCGTCCGCCTTGTCGACGTCCTGGGCGACCGGCTGCTCTGGCACGGACGCGGCCTCGGCCACCGCGGCCTGCGCCTCGGCGACCGCCGTCTCCGGGTCCTCACCGCGCTCGCGGGCGGCACGGGCGACCAGGCGGTCGGCCTCCTCGCGCAGCTCGGTCGCACGGCGCTGCGCCCGCTCGAGCTGCTTGGTGAGCTGGGCGACCTCGCGCTCGGCCTGCTGAGCCGCGTTGGCCGCGGACTCGGACTGGACCTCGGTCATCGAGCGGGCGCCGGTGATCTCGGCGACCTCGGGCTCGAAGGCCGTACCGGAGTTGATGATGTGACGCCCGGCGTCGACGCCCGCGTCCTCCATCAGCCGGAAGATCTGGCGGCGCTGGTGCGGCAGGGACAGGGACACGACCGTGCCGGTGCGGCCCGCCCGGGCGGTACGGCCCGCGCGGTGCAGGTAGTCCTTGTGGTCGCCGGCCGGGTCGACGTTGAGCACGAGGTCGATGCCGTCGACGTGGATGCCGCGGGCGGCGACGTCGGTGGCGACGAGCGCGTTGACGTAACCGTCCTTGAAGTCGGCCAGCGTGCGGGTGCGCGCGCCCTGGGTCATGCCGCCGTGCAGCGCGTCGGCCTTCACGCCGGCCTCGCGCAGCTGCTCGGCGATGCGGTCCGCGCCGAGCTGGGTGCGGACGAAGATGATGGTGCGGCCCTTGCGGGAGGCGATGGCCGCGGTGACCGGCGCCTTGTCCTTGGGCTTCACGATCAGGATGTGGTGGGACATCGTCGTGACGTTGCCCTGGGCGCTGTCGACCTCGTGGGTGACCGGCTCGCTCAGGTAGCGCTTGACCAGCGTGGAGATCTCGTTCTCCATGGTCGCGGAGAACAGCATCCGCTGGCCGCCGGCCGGGACCTGGTCGAGCAGCTCGGTGACCTCGGGCAGGAAGCCCAGGTCGGACATCTGGTCGGCCTCGTCGAGGACAGCGACCTCGACGTTCTCCAGGGAGCAGGCGCCGCGGTTGATGATGTCGCGCAGGCGGCCCGGGGTGGCGACGAGGACGTCGACGCCGCGCTCCAGGGCGTAGATCTGGTTGCCCATCGACGTACCGCCGCAGACGACCTTCATCTTGAGGCCGAGGACGTCGCCGTAGGGCTGGAGGGCGTCCGCGACCTGCATCGCGAGCTCACGGGTCGGCGTGAGGATGACGGCGCGCGGCTTGTGCTTCTCGGTGCGGCCGCCGGCGAGACGCGCCAGGGTCGGCAGACCGAAGGAGAGGGTCTTGCCGGAGCCGGTGCGGCCACGGCCGAGGATGTCCTTGCCGGCCAGGGCGTCCGGGATGGTCGCGGCCTGGATCGGGAAGGGGGTGGTCACGCCGTTCTGGGCGAGCTTGCGCACGACGCCCTCGGGGAGACCGAGGTCCGCGAAGGTGACCTCGACGGTGTCCTCGGTGCCCTCGTTCTCGGGCACGACGACGTGATCAGTACTGGAAATGGACATGCGTAAGCGAAACCTTCCGGAGTCTCGTCGGCACGCGCCCGTCAACTCCGTGATTCGCAATACGACCGCCTCGATGCGGTCAGCCACGGCAAGGGAGAGAACGCGCCACACGGCGCTCTCTGCAATGGCGCCGGGCAATGGGATCAAACGATCTACCACCATACGCACCCCCCACCCTCGAAGGCAAACCAAGTCCCCCGCATGTATCCGAGGTCACTCGGGGACCTGCTCGGGCCCCGCCCCGTCACACCGGCGACCCGGCCGTGGGCGCGGGTTCGCGCTGGCTGAGCTGGGTGCCGGTCTCCGGCTGCGCGGACGAGGACGGCTCGGCGGGCGGCGGCGACGGCGTGGGCGAGGCGGGCGGCTCGCTCGGGGCCGGCGGCTCCGGGTCGGGCGTACGGGTGGGCGCCGGGTCGGTCCCCGGCGCCGAGGGCACCGGCTTCACCGAATGTCCCGGCTTCGCTCCGGGCGAGGCCGACGCACCGGCTCCCGCGGAGGCGGACGCCGAGGGCGAGGCGGACTCCTTCCCGTGCTTGCCCTTGCCGTGCTTGCCGTGCTTGCCGTCCGAGCCGGTGCCGCCGAGCCCCACGGAACCGCCCGAGCCCGCCGAACCCCCGTCCGGCGCCTCCCCACCGCGCTCACCGGCGGAGTGCGAGGGCCTGGCGCCGCCGCCTCCCTCGTCCCCGCCCACGCTCATGCAGCCCGCTGCGGCGGCGACGGCCATGACCGTGGCGGCCAGACGGACGGGTACGTACAAGGGGCGCACGAGCAGCCACCTCCGAGGGCGGTCGTCAAAGAGTCAACGTGCCCAACTCCCGCCGCCCACAAGAGGACACGCGCCCCGTTCGAAACCCACTCACCCGTACCCGAGCGCGTGCAGCCGCGCGTCGTCGATCCCGAAGTGGTGGGCGATCTCGTGAACGACCGTCACCTCGGTCTCCGCGACCACGTCCTCGCGGGAATCGCACATCCGCAGCGTCGGCCCCCGGTAGATCGTGATGCGGTCCGGCAGTACCCCGGCGTACCACTCGCCCCGGTCGGTCAACGGCGTGCCCTCGTACAGCCCGAGCAGCTCGGGATCGTCCGCGGGCGGTTCGTCCTCGACGAACACCGCGACGTTGTCCATCAGCCGCGTCAACTCCGGCGGAATCCGGTCCAGCGCCTCGGCGACCAGTTCCTCGAACTCCTCGCGCGTCATCTCCAGCACACGCCCATTCTCCGGTACGACCCCGCCGTACGAGAGGCATGAGCACGTCCGCATATCCGCGGTCGGACTTGGGCATACGGGACCAATGGCCCGCGTCCCCGCCGCAGTCCTGAACGCCCGGAGCATCCTGAACGCCCTACGCAAGCCCCCGCGAGCCCTCGCCCGCCACTACGGCAGGCGTCGCTCCCACCCGTCCGTCGAGCTCGTCCACCAGCCGCACCCCTGGGCCCGCGCACTGGGCCTGGTGGCCGTCGTCCTTCTGGGTGCCTGGCTCGGTCTGCTGATCGTCGGGAACGTACGGGTCCCGGTAGGCCCCATGAACACGACGATGACCCTGCGCCCGTCCCTGACCGGCGGCACGAAGATCAACATCTCCCCGCTCGGCGCGCTCCAGCTCGACAGCCACCAGGCCCCCGTCCGCCTCGACGTCAACGTCGACCAGCTGGACCCGGAACGCTCCCAGGCCCTGGTCGACCACCCCGAGCGCCTCTCCGGCCTCCAGGACGAGGTCGCCGCGGACGTCGAGCACGGCACCCTCGACCTCGCCCTGCGCTCCTGCGTCGCCGTGGTGGTGGGCGCCACCGCACTCGGCCTCGCGGTCTACCGCCGCCCCCGCCGCGCCCTCGCGGCCGGCGGCCTCGCCCTCACCCTCCTGGCGGCCTCCGGCGGCACGGCGTACGCCACCTGGAACCCGGAGTCGGTCCTGGAGCCGAAGTTCTCGGGCCTGCTCTCCTCCGCCCCCTCCCTGGTCGGCAACGCGCGCAGCATCGTCACCGAGTTCGACGTCTACCAGAAGGAGTTGGCCCGCCTGGTGACGAACGTGACGAAGCTCTACGACGTCACGTCCACCCTCCCCGCCTACCGGCCGGACCCCACCACCATCCGGGTCCTGCACGTCTCCGACATCCATCTCAACCCCGCGAGCTGGAAGATCATCGCCTCGCTGGTCAAGCAGTACAAGGTCGATGTGATCGTCGACTCCGGCGACACCATGGACCACGGCACGGCCGCGGAGAACGGTTTCCTCGACCCGATCCCCGACCTCGGCGCGCCCTACGTGTGGGTCCGCGGCAACCACGACTCCCTGACCACCCAGCGGTACATGGAGGGCCTCAAGGGCGTCCACGTCCTCGACAACGGCGAGGCGCGGACGATCGCCGGGCTGCGGTTCGCGGGCATCGGCGACCCCCAGTTCACCCCCGACCGCTCCACCAACCCCGGGGCCGACGAGTCGCAGGAGGCGGCGGGCGCCCGGCTGGCCGCGGCCCTGCGGGCGCAGCGGGCCGCCGGCACCCCGGTGGACCTCGCGATCGCCCACGAGCCCTCGGCAGCCCGCGAGGTCGACGGCGAGGTCCCGATGATCCTTTCCGGCCACCTCCACCACCAGGAGATGGAGGTCATGGAGAAGGGCACACGGCTGCGCGTCGAGGGCTCGACGGGCGGCAGCGGACTGCGGGCCGTCGAGGGCAAGTACCCCGACCCCATCGAGGCCTCGATCCTCTACATGGACCGCGGCACCCGCCGCCTCCAGGCCTGGGACGAGATCAAGCTCGGCGGCCTCGGCCTCACGACCGCGGAGGTCAGCCGCCACCTCCCCGAGGACAACCAGCCGGGAGCCACGCCCTCCCCCACGGCCCCGGACACGGGTTCCGCCACGGCCTCGCCCACGGGCGGCCCCTGAACTGTTTTGGCGATACCTCCCGGCATCCCATATGCTTCTCACGTCCCCGACGCGCTGAGAAGCGCCCAGGCGGGCCGATAGCCCTCATCGTCTAGCGGCCTAGGACGCCGCCCTTTCAAGGCGGTAGCACGGGTTCGAATCCCGTTGGGGGCACGCAACACCGTGTGCGACACTGTTCGTGCACAAAGCTTGGTCCTGTGGAGCAGTTTGGAGTGCTCGCCACCCTGTCAAGGTGGAGGCCGCGGGTTCAAATCCCGTCAGGACCGCTGAGGTTTCCCCGGAAGCCTCTCGGCTGGGTAGCTCAGTTGGTACGAGCGACCGCCTGAAAAGCGGTAGGTCGCCGGTTCGACCCCGGCCCCAGCCACAGCACAGACCCCGATCCCCGGATCGGGGTCTTGTTGTATGCCGGGACAAAACCGTTCGCCAGTAATTTCCCGGGGATGAGATCCTGGATCGCGTATGTCTACGCACCCTGCCCCCGCCCCCGGCACCCCGGCCCCGGCCTTCGGGGACCTCGCCGCCCGCCTGACCGAGCTCTCCCTGCGCGACGCGCACCGGCTCGGGCGCAGGCTCGAAGGCGCGCGCAAGATCCGCAAGCCGGAGGCCCGGGCCGCCGTGCTGGCCGAGATCGAGACGGAGATCGGCAAGGGCGAGGAGCGGGTGGGCGCGCGCCGGGCGCGGGTGCCCGCCGTGTCGTATCCCGAGCAGCTCCCGGTCAGCCAGAAGAAGGACGAGATCGCGGCCGCCATCCGCGATCACCAGGTCGTGATCGTCGCCGGTGAGACCGGGTCCGGCAAGACCACCCAGATCCCGAAGATCTGCCTGGAGCTCGGCCGGGGCGTCAAGGGCATGATCGGGCACACCCAGCCCCGCCGGATCGCCGCCCGTACCGTCGCCGAGCGGGTCGCCGAGGAGCTGGACACCCCGCTGGGCGAGGCCGTCGGCTGGAAGGTGCGCTTCACCGACCAGGTGAACCCGGACGCGACCTTCGTGAAGCTGATGACGGACGGCATCCTGCTCGCCGAGATCCAGACCGACCGCGAGCTGCGCGCCTACGACACGATCATCATCGACGAGGCCCACGAGCGGTCCCTCAACATCGACTTCCTGCTCGGGTACCTGGCCCAGCTGCTGCCGAAGCGTCCCGACCTCAAGGTCGTCATCACCTCGGCCACCATCGACCCCGAGCGCTTCTCCCGGCACTTCGGGGACGCCCCGATCGTCGAGGTCAGCGGCCGTACGTATCCCGTGGAGGTCCGCTACCGGCCGCTCCTCGAAGAGGACTCGGACGACTCCGACCGCGACCAGATCACCGCGATCTGCGACGCCGTCGAGGAGCTCCAGGGCGAGGGCAAGGGCGACATCCTCGTCTTCCTCTCCGGCGAGCGGGAGATCCGCGACACCGCGGACGCGCTGGTGAAGAAGAACTACCGCTTCACCGAGGTCCTCCCCCTCTACGCCCGGCTCTCGCACGCCGAGCAGCACCGCGTGTTCCAGCCGCACACCGGGCGCAGGATCGTTCTGGCGACCAACGTCGCCGAGACCTCGCTGACCGTCCCCGGCATCAAGTACGTCATCGACCCCGGCTTCGCCCGCATCTCCCGCTACAGCCACCGCACCAAGGTGCAGCGGCTGCCCATCGAGCCGGTCTCGCAGGCCAGCGCCAACCAGCGCAAGGGCCGCTGCGGCCGTACCTCCGACGGCATCTGCATCCGGCTGTACAGCGAAGAGGACTTCAACGCCCGCCCGGAGTTCACGGACGCCGAGATCCTGCGGACGAACCTCGCCTCCGTCATCCTCCAGATGACCGCGGCCGGCCTCGGCGACATCGAGAAGTTCCCCTTCATCGACCCGCCGGACCACCGCAACATCCGTGACGGCGTCCAGCTCCTCCAGGAACTGGGCGCGTTGGACCCGGCCCAGAAGGACGTACGCAAGCGGCTCACGGACACCGGCCGCAAGCTCGCCCAGCTGCCCGTCGACCCGCGGCTCGCGCGCATGGTCCTGGAGGCCGACAAGAACGGCTGTGTCCGCGAGGTCATGGTCATAGCCGCCGCGCTCTCCATCCAGGACCCGCGCGAGCGGCCGGCCGACAAGCAGACCCAGGCCGACCAGCAGCACGCCCGCTTCAAGGACGAGACCAGCGACTTCCTCGCCTACCTGAATCTCTGGCGGTACATCCGCGAACAGCAGAAGGAGCGCGGCTCGTCGTCCTTCCGCCGGATGTGCAAGCAGGAGTACCTGAACTTCCTGCGCATCCGCGAATGGCAGGACATCTACACGCAGTTGCGGACCGTCGCCAAACAGATGGGCATCCACCTCAACGAGGACGACGCGCCCGACCAGTCCGTCCACGTCTCCCTCCTCGCCGGTCTGCTCTCGCACATCGGCATGAAGGACGTGAAGGACGGCAACAAGAACGAGTACCTCGGCGCCCGCAACGCCAAGTTCGCGATCTTCCCGGGCTCGGCGCTCTTCAAGAAGCAGCCGCGGTTCGTCATGTCGGCGGAGCTCGTGGAGACCTCGCGCCTGTGGGCCCGCGTCAACGCGAAGATCGAGCCGGAGTGGGTCGAGCCACTCGCCGAGCACCTGCTGAAGCGGACGTACTCCGAACCCCACTGGGAGAAGGACCAGGCCGCGGTGATGGCGTACGAGAAGGTCACGCTGTACGGCGTGCCGATCGTCGCCCAGCGGAAGGTCAACTACGGCCGTATCGACCCCGAGTCGAGCCGCGAGCTTTTCATCCGCAACGCCCTCGTCGAGGGCGACTGGCGCACCCACCACAAGTTCTTCGCCGACAACCGCAAGCTGCTGAGCGAGGTCGAGGAGCTCGAACACCGCGCCCGACGCCGGGACATCGTGGTCGACGACGACACCCTCTTCGACTTCTACGACCAGCGGGTGCCCGAACACGTGGTGTCCGGCGCCCACTTCGACTCGTGGTGGAAGCGGAAGCGGCACGAGGAGCCGGAGTTCCTGGACTTCGAGCGGGAGATGCTCATCCGGGAGTCGGCGGAGGCGGTCACCAAGGCCGACTACCCCGACTCGTGGCGCCAGGGGCCGCTGAAGTTCCGGGTGACCTACCAGTTCGAGCCGGGCGCGGACGCGGACGGTGTGACGGTCCACATCCCGCTCCAGGTCCTGAACCAGGTGAAGGACGAGGGCTTCGACTGGCAGATCCCGGGCCTGCGCGAGGAGTTGGTGACGGAGCTGATCCGTTCCCTGCCCAAGCCGATCCGCCGCAACTACGTGCCGGCCCCGAACTTCGCGAAGCGGTTCCTGGACACGGCCGTCCCCTTGCAGGAGCCGCTGACGACGACCATGGCCCGCGAGCTCAAGCGCATGGTCGGGGTCCCCTTCGAGGCCGACGACTTCGACTGGTCGAGGATCCCGGAGCACCTGCGGATCACCTTCCGGATCGTAGACGAGCGGCGCCGCAAGCTGGCCGAGGACAAGGACCTGGAGGCGCTGCGCCTGAAACTGAGGCCGAAGGCGCGCCAGGCCCTCTCGCAGGCGGCGGCAGCGACCGCGTCCCGCGAGGGCGGCGAGTCCCTGGAGCGCAAGGGCCTCACGGACTGGACGATCGGCACGCTCACGCGCGTCTTCGAGACCCGCCGCGCGGGCCAGCCGGTGAAGGCGTACCCGGCGCTGGTCGACGACGGCGACACCGTCTCCGTCCGCCTCTTCGACACCGAGGCCGAGCAGGCCGAGGCGATGTGGAAGGGCACACGGCGGCTGATCGTGCGCAACATCCCGGTGAGCCCGGCGAAGTTCGCATCCGAGAAGCTGACCAACCCCCAGAAGCTGGCCCTGTCGGCGAACCCGCACGGCTCGATCCAGGCGCTGTTCGAGGACTGCGCGACGGCGGCCGCGGACAAGCTGATCGGGGACTTCGGCGGACCGGCGTGGGACGAGGAGTCGTACCGGAAGCTGTACGACAAGGTGCGCGCCGAGATCGTCGACACCACGGTCCGTACGGTCGGACAGGTGCAGCAGGTGCTCGCCGCCTGGCAGGCCTGTGAACGGCGCCTGAAGGCCGTACGGAGCCCCGCGCTGCTGGCGAACCTGGCGGACGTACGGGCGCAGTTGGACGCGCTGGTGAAGCCGGGGTTCGTGACGGCGACGGGGCTGCGCCGCCTCCCGGACCTCATGCGCTACCTGGTCGCCGCGGACCGCCGGATCCAGCAGATGCCGACGAACGTCCAGCGGGACACGACCCGTATGGAGAAGGTCCACGAGATGCAGGACGAGTACGCCTGGCTCCTGGAGCAGCTCCCGCAGGGCCGGCCCGTGCCCCAGCAGGTCCTGGACGTCCGCTGGATGATCGAGGAGCTCAGGGTCAGCTATTTCGCCCACGCGCTGGGCACGGCGTACCCCATCTCCGACAAGCGGATCGTGAAGGCGATCGACACCCTGGCGCCGTGACGACTCCTGCACGGAGGGTGAGTTCGACCAGGACCTCCCTGCTCCTGTACAGTCCTTCTCGCAGCGCAACGCAGCAATAAGCGCCGCGAAACCTGGTCCTGTGGAGCAGTTTGGAGTGCTCGCCACCCTGTCAAGGTGGAGGCCGCGGGTTCAAATCCCGTCAGGACCGCACAGTCAAGAAGGCCCGCATCCCGGCAACGGGGAGCGGGCCTTCTTCGTGCTGTCGCGGCCAAGGGGTCCGTCATGGATCTGCCCCCTGCACTCGGTGGACGCGCCGCCGCGTCCGGGGGTCCAAGTGGTCGGGCAGCGTGCCCCCGTGCTCTCAGAGGCCACCCCGGCGCATCCACGGGGCCCAGGTGGCGCGTGAGGCGTGACGGGTGGTCAGGCGGGGTGCGGGGGCTCCACGGGGCCTCACGCCGTCTTGACGGCGTCTCGAAGCACCGGTACCCAGAAACCAGGCCCCCGTTCCCAACGGAGCCCGGAGGTGGCGTATGACGGCATCGGTCAGGCACGAGACGCGGGCGCTGCTCCGCGCGCATCTGTCGGCCGCGTCGTCGTATCGGCATGTGACCCGCCACTGCCCGATCTGCCACCGCCTGTTGCGGCTGGCGATGGACTCCGCCCCGGCGGCCGGCGCACCCCCGGAGGAGACCGTGGAGGACGAGACCCCTTCTCCGGCCTGACGCTCTCTAGCGCACCGGGAGCGACGGTAACAAGGACTCTGGCATGTGACGGGAGTCACCGCATGAGTTTTTGAAACCGTGGAACTTACCCCTGTCCTACAACAGGTCAATTTAATATGTGCAATTGCACCCCTGACAGCACGTCGGCCAGGGGCTGCCGCACAGGAGATCCGACACCCCTCCCCAGACTCCGACAAGCCCGCTCACAGGGGCCACCGGCCGCCCACAGTCCGCGCACAAAAAAGATCGCGCTGGACTCGGCGGAGTCCAGCGCGATCGACGA
Organism: Streptomyces sp. NPDC091972; assembly: GCF_044756385.1. Taxonomy (NCBI): domain Bacteria; kingdom Bacillati; phylum Actinomycetota; class Actinomycetes; order Kitasatosporales; family Streptomycetaceae; genus Streptomyces; species Streptomyces sp. NPDC091972. The sequence goes on from NZ_JBIVSV010000020.1 coordinate 40,701, forward strand.
CGAGGTTGAGAATGGGCCCTGTTGGGGCAGGACCCGCGTCGCTTGGAGCCAGGGTTCGGGCGTCGCGGCCGACTGGGGGGCCGACCGGTTTGCCCGGTTATTCAGTTGTCAGGCCTCGCTGCGCTGCTGCGGGATGCCCGCGAGCAGAGCGCGGACCTCAGCCTCGCGGTAACGGCGGTGCCCGCCGAGCGTGCGGATCGACGTGAGCTTGCCGGCCTTCGCCCACCGCGTGACCGTCTTCGGGTCCACGCGGAACATCGTGGCGACCTCAGCCGGGGTCAGCAGCGGCTCGGCATCAGGGGTGCGAGCGGTCATGAGCGGCCTCCTCGGGAGAACCGAACCTTCTCGGTTCTTTCCTCTAAATTCTGCACCTTGACCCGCGTTGCCCGAAATGGCGGATGCGGGTCGAGTCGGTTATAGGACGAACGGCTTGTCCTCGGCACTACAACTACACCATCTGTCCAGCCGCGTCGGCCAAACCGATGGAATTGCCCCCCAGGTGTTCATCGGCGACGGAAGCCGATGGACCATGCCATAGCGGACAGTCACGCCACTGTGACGATCAGTCACAGGGCGATCAGGAGTCACCAGACCCCCCAAAGCGGAACCTCCCCCGGGCCCCTTGTCCTATTTTGGCATGAGGAGGGGCAAGAGATGCAAGAGCCGGGTACGTGCGGTCCGTCACGCTTGACACTCCGTGAGGCGTACGCCCGGATCGGAACCTACGTCCCTTGTCGGTGAGACATCAGGGGATGTTGAACACCTTGAGCGAGGACGAAACCCCAAAACGGGCGTCAGGTCAAACGCCTGTTCGTGACATGGCGCACGCTCAGTTCGCCGAGCGACGGTCCCTGACGGCCCGCCAGCGCTCCACGAGCCGCCCGTAGGCCTCGCCCGCCGCGACCCCGTCACCGTGCCGGAGCGCCTCGATGCCCTCGGCCACGTCGGCCGCCGAGTGGTCGTCCTCCAGCTCGCCCGGCGGCAGCACATGCACCAGACCGCCGTAGTCGAGCTCGACCAGCGAGCGCGGGTGGAACTCCTCCAGCCAGCGCCCGACATCGATCAGGCCGTCGATGAGCGGCCCCTCGTCGATGGCGTCCTTGAGCGCCCGCAGCGCCCGCGCCACGCGCCGCCGGGCCTGCACCATGGGCGTGCGGTAGCGCAGCATCGGCGGGATCTCTCCGGACCCCTTGTCGAACCGCCGCTCCTCGTCGGAGACGAGCACGAACCAGTTCAGCGGCACCTGCCAGGTCGCGGTGCGGATCCAGGGCCGGGCGTCCGGGTTGCGGGCGAGCCAGCGCTCGTAGTCCTGGGCGGTCTGGCGGCGTACGACCTCGGGCAGCACCGCGTCCAGGACCGGCCCCGGCAGTTCCTCCCCGAGCTCCTCCAGGGCCAGCCAGCCGCGCAGCCGGGTCCGCCAGGGGCACACGCACACCACGCCGTCCGCCTCGAGCACGAACGCGTCACCGCTCTCGTGCACCGGAACCGGGACGGGCGGGGTGGGCAGCAGGTCGGCCAGGGAGCGGCGCAGCTCGTCCTGGTACGAGGGCCGGTCCGGACGGCGGGCGTAGCGGGCCCAGTGGGTGCGCTCGGGCTCGGGGAAGGCGGCCAGCGGTTCGTACACGCGCAGATAGGTCGCGTACGGGACGATCACCGAGGACACCTTGGGCACGCCTGCTCTCTCCCCCGCCGCCTGCCGGGAAAACCTGCGAAACCCGCACACAAACGCGCGGGAAAACTATGCAAATCGTCGCACGCCGGCACCCCCGGGGAGAGTGATCCTGAGCACTGCACGGTCAGGGGCCGCCACAGGCTCTAATCTCGTGCCCACAGGCCCCGCCACCCTTACGGGCGCCTGTGTCCCATCGCCGCATTGGACCCAGGAGTCACCACAGTGACCGACGTAACCGGCGCCCCAGCCGATGTGCTGCACACCCTCTTCCACTCGGACCAGGGCGGTCATGAGCAGGTCGTGCTCTGCCAGGACCGCAGGAGCGGCCTCAAGGCCGTCATCGCCCTCCACTCCACCGCGCTCGGCCCCGCCCTCGGCGGGACGCGCTTCTACCCGTACGCGAGCGAGCAGGAGGCCGTCGCCGACGCGCTGAACCTCGCGCGCGGGATGTCGTACAAGAACGCCATGGCCGGGCTCGACCACGGCGGCGGCAAGGCCGTGATCATCGGCGACCCCGAGCGCGACAAGAGCGAGGAACTGCTCCTCGCGTACGGCCGTTTCGTCGCCTCGCTCGGCGGCCGCTACGTCACCGCCTGCGATGTCGGCACGTACGTCGCCGACATGGACGTCGTCGCCCGGGAGTGCCGCTGGACGACCGGCCGCTCCCCGGAGAACGGCGGCGCCGGCGACTCCTCCGTCCTCACCGCCTTCGGCGTCTACCAGGGCATGCGGGCCAGCGCCGCGCACCTGTGGGGCGACCCCTCGCTCGCCGGCCGCAGGGTCGGCGTCGCGGGCGTCGGCAAGGTCGGGCACCACCTGGTCGAGCACCTGCGGGCCGAGGGCGCCGAGGTCCTGGTCACGGACGTGCGCGAGGAGGCCGTGGGCCGCATCCTCGCCGCGCACCCGACGGGCGTCACGGCCGTCGCGGACACCGCCACCCTCATCCGCGCCGAGGGCCTCGACATCTACGCCCCCTGCGCGCTCGGCGGGGCCCTCAACGACGACACCGTGCCCGCGCTGACCGCGCGGATCGTGTGCGGCGCCGCCAACAACCAGCTCGCGCACCCGGGCGTCGAGAAGGACCTCGCCGACCGCGGGATCCTCTACGCGCCGGACTACGTCGTGAACGCCGGCGGGGTGATCCAGGTCGCCGACGAACTGCACGGGTTCGACTTCGAGCGGTGCAAGGCGAAGGCCGCGAAGATCTACGACACCACGCTCGCCATATTCGCACGTGCGAAGGAAGACGGGATTCCGCCGGCCGCCGCGGCCGACCGGATCGCCGAGCAGCGGATGCACGAGGCGGCCATGAAGAGGGCGCACTGACGTTTGACCGGTACCCGTCGGCGCACACTTAGAGAGAACTCTCACGTTCGTCGGCGGGTCGGCCGCGAAGAAGTGGTTAAAATCGCGGTTGACCAGCGGGGACGGGGCTCTCCGAGGGTCCTGGGGCCGGGCCCGTGGTGCGGGCGACGTACCGTATGGGCGTGGGCTCAGGTACCGTGGAAGCCCTACGGACCGGTCTCTCTGCGGAGAGCCCGTTCCAGATCATGAACGCGTGTCAAGACTCTGGGGCCACCGAGCCCCGTATCCGAGGGGGTCGAGCCATGGGGCGCGGCCGGGCAAAGGCCAAGCAGACGAAGGTCGCCCGCCAGCTGAAGTACAGCAGCGGCGGGACTGATCTGTCGCGTCTGGCCAATGAGCTGGGCGCTTCGACTTCGAGCCAGCCGCCGAATGGCGAGCCGTTCGAGGACGACGAGGAAGACGACCCGTACGCCCAGTACGCGGATCTCTACAACGACGACGAGGACGAGGACGACGAGTCCGGTCCTGCGTCTCAACGCCGCGGAGCTTGACGACCTAGCTGTGCGTAACCCGGTCCGGGGTGGTCCACACCACCGGACCGGGTTTTGCGCTGCCTGTCGGCTCCCCGGCGCTGTCGGTCCTAGGCGTAGTCGCCCACGAGCTCGGCGCCCGTGGCGTGGTCGCCGCGGTCCGTGATCTCGCCCGCGACCCAGGCCTCGACCCCGCGGTCGGCCAGGGTGGCCAGGGCGACGTCCGCCGACTCCTCGGGGACGATCGCGATCATGCCGACGCCCATGTTCAGGGTCTTCTCCAGCTCCAGGCGCTCGACCTGCCCCGTCTTCCCGACGAGGTCGAAGATCGGGGCCGGGGTCCAGGTGGTGCGATCCACGACGGCGTGCAGGCCGTCCGGGATGACCCGGGCCAGGTTGGCCGCCAGGCCGCCGCCGGTGACGTGCGAGAAGGCGTGCACCTCGGCCGTGCGGATCAGGGCCAGGCAGTCCAGCGAGTAGATCTTGGTGGGCTCCAGGAGCTCCTCGCCGAGGGTGCGGCCCAGCTCGTCGATCCGAGCGTCCAGGGCGAGGCCCGCCTGGTTCAGGAGCACATGCCGTACGAGCGAGTACCCGTTCGAGTGAAGACCCGAGGCCGCCATGGCGATGACCGCGTCACCCTTACGGATGCGATCCGCGCCGAGCAGCCGGTCGGCCTCCACGACGCCCGTACCGGCGCCGGCGACGTCGAAGTCGTCCGGGCCCAGCAGACCGGGGTGCTCGGCCGTCTCACCGCCCACCAGGGCGCAGCCGGCGAGCACACAGCCCTCGGCGATGCCCTTGACGATCGCGGCGACCCGCTCGGGGTGGACCTTGCCGACGCAGATGTAGTCGGTCATGAACAGCGGCTCGGCGCCGCACACCACGATGTCGTCCATGACCATCGCGACCAGGTCGTGGCCGATCGTGTCGTAGACGCCCAACTGGCGCGCGATGTCGACCTTGGTGCCCACACCATCGGTGGCGGAGGCGAGCAGCGGGCGCTCGTAGCGCTTGAGGGCGGAGGCGTCGAAGAGACCGGCGAAACCGCCGAGGCCGCCGAGGACCTCGGGACGCTGGGTCTTCTTCACCCACTCCTTCATGAGTTCTACGGCGCGGTCGCCCGCCTCGATGTCGACGCCCGCGGCTGCGTAGCTGGCACCAGTTGTCTCAGACATGGCAGTAGAGAACTTTCGTGTCGTACGGCAGGTATGGCGGGCTGCCTACGGGCGGCGGATCGCGTCGGCGGCGGCCGTGGCGGCGGGCCCGGCGGCCAGCTCGGTCTCCAGGAGCTGCTTGCCGAGCAGCTCGGGGTCCGGGAGCTCCATCGGGTACTCGCCGTCGAAGCAGGCGCGGCAGAGGTTCGGCTTGGCGATGGTGGTCGCCTCGATCATGCCGTCGATGGAGATGTACGCCAGGGAGTCGGCGCCCAGGCTGGTGCCGATCTCGTCGATCGTCATGCCGTTGGCGATGAGCTCCGCGCGCGTGGCGAAGTCGATGCCGAAGAAGCAGGGCCACTTCACGGGGGGCGAGGAGATCCGGATGTGGACCTCGGCGGCGCCCGCCTCGCGGAGCATGCGGACCAGGGCGCGCTGGGTGTTGCCGCGCACGATCGAGTCGTCGACGACGACCAGCCGCTTGCCCTTGATGACTTCCTTGAGCGGGTTCAGCTTCAGGCGGATGCCGAGCTGGCGAATGGTCTGCGAGGGCTGGATGAACGTACGGCCGACATAGGCGTTCTTCACCAGGCCCGCGCCGAAGGGGATCCCGGACGCCTCGGCGTAGCCGATGGCCGCCGGGGTGCCGGACTCCGGGGTCGCTATGACGAGGTCGGCCTCGACGGGCGCTTCCTTGGCGAGCTTGCGGCCCATCTCCACGCGGGAGAGGTAGACGTTCCGGCCGGCGATGTCGGTGTCGGGGCGCGCCAGATAGACGTACTCGAAGACACAGCCCTTGGGCTTCGCTTCCGCGAACCGGGAGGTGCGCAGGCCGTTCTCGTCGATGGCGACGAACTCGCCCGGCTCGATCTCGCGGACGTAGCTGGCGCCGCAGATGTCGAGGGCGGCGGACTCGGAGGCGACAACCCAGCCGCGCTCCAGGCGGCCGAGGACCAGCGGGCGGATGCCCTGCGGGTCGCGGGCGGCGTAGAGGGTGTGCTCGTCCATGAAGACGAGCGAGAACGCGCCGCGCACCTTCGGGAGGACGGAGTGGGCCGCCTCCTCGATGGTCAGGGGCTTGCCGTCCTCGTCGACCTGGGCCGCGAGGAGCGCGGTGAGCAGGTCGGTGTCGTTGGTGGCGGCCACCCGGGGGCTGCGCCCCTCCTGCTTGGGCAGGTCGGCGACCATCTCGGCGAGCTGGGCCGTGTTGACCAGGTTGCCGTTGTGGCCGAGCGCGATGGAACCGTGCGCGGTGGCGCGGAACGTCGGCTGGGCGTTCTCCCACACGGAGGCGCCGGTGGTCGAGTAGCGGGCGTGACCGACCGCGATGTGACCCTGGAGCGAACCGAGAGAGGTCTCGTCGAAGACCTGGGACACGAGGCCCATGTCCTTGAAGACGAGGATCTGGGAGCCGTTGCTGACCGCGATTCCCGCGGATTCCTGACCCCGATGCTGGAGGGCGTAGAGCCCGAAGTAAGTGAGCTTGGCGACCTCTTCACCGGGAGCCCAGACCCCGAAGACGCCGCAGGCGTCCTGAGGACCTTTCTCGCCGGGGAGCAGATCATGACTGAGTCGACCGTCACCACGTGGCACGGCTCCGAGTGTAGGCGAGATCGACCACTGGTCCGAATTCGTGGAGAGTGGGCTTTCTTACTCCGCCCGGGCCGTAACGCTCCTGCCGGGGGCCTTGGTGATCTTCAGGGAATCGTGTTCCTGCTGGTAGGAGACCTTCCCGGAGAGGATTCCGGCGAGTTCGCGCTCGGTCTTCATCACCGGGCCCGCACACATCATGCGCGTGGTCGCCAGACGCCCGAACTCGATGGTGCCGTCCTTGACGGTGGCCCTGCCGTGGAAGGTGTTGCAGCCGAGGCTGCCGGTGACCGTGTCGTCCTTGGTGAGGGTGAGGTAGGCGTTCTCGCCGAGGGACCAACGGGTGCCCTTCAGGGCGAGGGGCTCCTTCTCGCGGAAGGTGATGCTGTCGCCGCCGGGGCTGGTCAGGGTCAGGGCGCTGACGCCGTTCCGCTCCGTGACCCTGGCCTTGTGGGTGCCTTGGAAGACAGCGACGAACCGCTCCTCGAACTCCCCGAGCGGGTCGGGGCAGCCGATGAGCGTCTGGACCAGGTCGGTGATCCGCACGGTGTCGCCGTCGATCTCTGCGTCGGAGCCGATGCTGTTGCAGCCGACCGAGCCGCCGGACTCGCCGCCGTCCTCACGGGAGGCGCCGGCGTCGGGCTTGAAGACGATGCGGGCGTCCTGGACGGTCTCGGCGTCCTTCGGCAGGACGTACTCCTTGCCGTCCACGGTCACCTTCTGCGGCAGCCAGTCGATGCCCGCGATGTCGGCGGCACTCTTCACCGAGTCGCCTCCGGCGCCGGATTCCGTGCCGCAGGCGGCCAGCAGCGCGGTGCCCACGGCGGCCAGGGTGGCGGCGCATTTCACACGTGTCGTCCGCTTCATGACCCTTGGACGCACGAGGGGCGTGAAGGGTTCACTTCATCAGGGGCAGCAGCCCGCCCAGGTCCGCCCGTTCCCCGCTCGCGCTGACCTTGGCCGCGTGGAGCGCCTCCTCCCAGGTCAGCCGCCCGGTGGCGAGCCGGATCCAGGTCAGCGGATCGGTCTCGACGACGTTCGGCGGGGTGCCCCGGGTGTGCTTCGGCCCCTCGACGCACTGCACGACGGCGAACGGCGGGACCCGCACCTCGGTGGAACCGCCGGGCGCCCTGGAGGCGAGGGCGTCGGCGAGGAGACGGGTGCAGGCGGCGAGCGCCTGGCGGTCGTAGGGGACGTCGAGGCCGGGAACGGCGGCGTTCAGGTCGTCGGTGTGGACGACGAGCTCGACGGTCCGGGTGACCAGGTAGTCGGACAGGGTCATGGCCCCGGTGCGGGCGGCGAGGACACGCGAGCCGGGAGCGGTCAGCGCTGCGAGGAACCGCTCCTCGGTACGGGCGTACAGCGCGTCGAGGTCCGGGTGGGCGGCGGCCAGGTCCCGGGTGCCGTCGGCGATGTCACCGGCACGGGCGGCGGTGGCGAAGGGCCACTCCAGCAGCGTGAGTTCGGGGGCCGGCGGTTCGTCGCGGGCGAGGTTCCGGCTGACCGTCTCCACGGCCATGGTGATGTGCGCGGCCAGGTCCCGCACGGTCCAGTCCCCGAGCCGGGTCCCCAGGGCGAGCTGCTCGGGGGTGAGGGTGCCCACGGCCTCCCGTACGTGTCCGAACTGGTTCTTCAGAGCCGCGCGGATCTTGACGGAGTCGTACGCGCGGGCGCGCTTCTTGGCCGGAGGCATGGCGGTGAGCCTAGTCGGCGCGGCAGGCGAGGCGCCGGGCGTGGTGGTCGGCGGGGACGGCATGGCGCAGGCCCCGCCCGGCGCAGCGGCGGGCGGGGCCTGCGGAGTCGTACGGCTGCCGGCTACTTCAGCAGGGCCGGGATCGTCTCCTCGTGAGCCGTCCGCAGTTCCTCCAGGGGCAGCTCGAACTCGCCCTGGAGCTCGACCGAGTCGCCGTCGACGACACCGATGCGGGTGACGGGCAGGCCCCGCGCGCCGCACATGTCGTTGAAGCGGACCTCCTCGGAGCGGGGGACGGCCACGACCGCGCGGCCGGCCGACTCCGAGAACAGCAGGGTGAACGCGTCCAGACCGTCCGGGACGATCAGCCGGGCGCCCTTGCCGCCGAGCAGGGCCGACTCCACGACCGCCTGGATCAGGCCGCCGTCGGAGAGGTCGTGCGCGGAGTCGATCATGCCGTCGCGGCTGGCGGAGATCAGGATCTCGGCCAGCAGCCGCTCGCGCTCCAGGTCGACCTTGGGCGGCAGACCGCCGAGGTGGTCGTGGACGACCTGGGACCAGGCCGAACCGCCGAACTCCTCACGGGTGTCGCCGAGGAGGTACAGGAGCTGGCCCTCCTCCTGGAAGGCGACCGGGGTGCGGCGGGCCACGTCGTCGATGACGCCCAGCACGGCCACGACCGGGGTCGGGTGGATGGCCACCTCGCCGGTCTGGTTGTAGAGGGAGACGTTGCCGCCGGTGACCGGGGTGCCCAACTGCTGGCAGGCGTCCGCGAGTCCGCGGACGGCCTCCGCGAACTGCCACATGACGGCCGGGTCCTCGGGCGAGCCGAAGTTCAGGCAGTCGGAGACGGCGAGCGGCCTGGCGCCGGTGGTGGCGACATTGCGGTACGCCTCCGAGAGCGCCAACTGGGCGCCCGCGTACGGGTCGAGCTTGGCGTAGCGGCCGTTGCCGTCGGTCGCGATGGCGACACCGAGGCCGGTCTCCTCGTCGATGCGGATCATGCCGGAGTCCTCCGGCTGGGCCAGCACGGTGTTGCCCTGCACGAAGCGGTCGTACTGCGAGGTGATCCACTTCTTGGAGGCCTGGTTCGGGGAGGACACCAACTTCAGGACCTGGTCCCGCAGTTCCTCGCCCGAGGCGGGCCGGGGCAGCTTGTTCGCGTCGTCCGCCTGGAGCTCGTCCTGCCAGGACGGGCGGGCGTACGGGCGCTCGTAGACCGGGCCGTCGTGCGCGACCGTGCGCGGGTCGACGTCGACGATCTTGCCGCCGTGCCAGTAGATCTCCAGCCGGTCGCCGTCGGTGACCTCACCGATGACGGTGGCGATGACGTCCCACTTGTCGCAGATCTCCAGGAACCGGTCGACCTTCTCCGGCTCCACGACCGCACACATGCGCTCCTGCGACTCGCTCATGAGGATCTCCTCGGGCGAGAGCGTCGAGTCGCGCAGGGGTACGTCGTCCAGGTCCACGCGCATGCCGCCGGAGCCGTTGGAGGCGAGCTCGGAGGTGGCGCAGGACAGGCCGGCCGCGCCGAGGTCCTGGATGCCGACGACCAGCTTCTCCTTGAACGCCTCCAGGGTGCACTCGATGAGCAGCTTCTCCTGGAAGGGGTCGCCGACCTGCACCGCGGGACGCTTCGACGGCTTGGCGTCGTCGAAGGTCTCGGAGGCCAGGATCGAGGCGCCGCCGATGCCGTCGCCGCCGGTCCGGGCCCCGTACAGGATGACCTTGTTGCCCGCGCCGGACGCCTTCGCGAGGTGGATGTCCTCGTGCCGCATCACACCGATGGCACCGGCGTTGACCAGCGGGTTGCCCTGGTAGCAGGCGTCGAAGACGACCTCGCCGCCGATGTTGGGCAGTCCCAGGCAGTTGCCGTAGCCGCCGATGCCGGCGACGACACCCGGCAGGACGCGCTTGGTGTCGGGGTGGTCGGCCGCGCCGAAGCGCAGGGGGTCGACCACCGCCACCGGGCGGGCGCCCATCGCGATGATGTCGCGGACGATGCCGCCCACACCGGTGGCCGCGCCCTGGTAGGGCTCGACGTACGACGGGTGGTTGTGCGACTCGACCTTGAAGGTCACGGCGTAGCCCTGGCCGACGTCCACCACGCCCGCGTTCTCACCGATGCCGACGAGCATCGCGTCGGACTGCGGGGCCTTCTCGCCGAACTGGCGCAGGTGCACCTTCGACGACTTGTACGAGCAGTGCTCGGACCACATGACCGAGTACATGGCGAGCTCGGCACCGGTGGGCCGGCGCCCGAGGATCTCGACGACCCTCTCGTACTCGTCCTTCTTCAGGCCGAGTTCGGCCCAGGGCAGCTCGACGTCGGGGGTCGCGGCCGCGTGCTCGACCGTGTCCAGAGGCGTCCGGCTCATGCGTTGACCAGCTTCTTGAGGATCGAGGTGAAGAAGGGGAGGCCGTCGGTGCGGCCGGTGCCGACGAGCGGCTCCACGGCGTGCTCCGGGTGCGGCATCAGCCCCACGACGTTGCCGGCCTCGTTCGTGACGCCGGCGATGTCCCGCTGCGAGCCGTTGGGGTTGAAGTCGAGGTACCGGAAGGCGACCCGCCCCTCGGCCTCCAGCTCGTCGAGCGTGTGCTCGTCGGCGACGTACTGCCCGTCGTTGTTCTTCAGCGGGATGTGGATCTCCTGGCCGGCCGCGTAGTCGGTGGTCCAGGCGGTCTCGGCGTTCTCCACCCGCAGCTTCTGGTCGCGGCAGATGAAGTGCAGGTGGTCGTTGCGCAGCATCGTGCCGGGCAGCAGGTGCGCCTCGGTGAGGATCTGGAAGCCGTTGCAGATGCCGAGGACCGGCAGGCCCGCCTTCGCCTGCTCGATGAGGGGTTCCATCACCGGCGAGAAGCGGGCGATGGCACCGGCGCGCAGATAGTCGCCGTAGGAGAAGCCTCCGCACAGCACCACGGCGTCGACCTGGTGGAGGTTCTTGTCCTTGTGCCAGAGGGCGACCGGTTCGGCGCCCGCGAGGCGGATCGCGCGCTGGGTGTCCCGGTCGTCGAGGCTGCCGGGGAAAGTGACGACGCCAATACGAGCGGTCACTTCACGGCCTCCGCGACTTCCTCCACCTTGACGGTGAAGTCCTCGATCACGGTGTTGGCGAGGAAGGATTCCGCAAGATCGTGGATGCGGGCGAGCGCGGCCTCGTCGACCGGGCCGTCAACTTCCAGTTCGAATCGCTTTCCCTGACGTACGTCGGAGATGCCTTCGAAACCCAGTCGCGGCAGTGCGCGCTGCACCGCCTGGCCCTGGGGGTCGAGGATCTCCGGCTTGAGCATGACGTCGACTACGACGCGTGCCACTGGCACTCCCGGTGGTGTGGTGCTGAGCAGGTTCCTTCAGACTACCCGCACAAAATTTCTACGCGCGTTGAGTTGTAGGAATCTACGTGACGGCCATCACTGACCATCGCGGACGTGGCCGGTCGCGAAAATTTCGGGGAAAGATCCCAGATCGACACCCGATACCTATTGCGCCCGCCCGTCTCCCGCCACCACCCTCAATCGAAGTCGCTTCCGCTCCCTCTTGCTTTTGGACACGCGGAAGGATTTAGTCGAGCTTCACAATGCATTGTCGGGCACGGTACAAATGAATTGGCAACGTGCCGTACGAAGGGACCGATATTCGTGGCGCAGAAGGTCGTGGTCACTCTCTTTGACGACATCGACGGCTCGGAAGCGGCGGAAACGATCGCCTTCGGACTCGACGGCAAGTCGTACGAGATCGACCTGAATCAAGCCAATGCCGAGAAACTGCGCAAGGCGCTCGAGCCCTACGTGGAGGCCGGCCGCAAGCGGTCCAGGTCGGGCAAGGCGTACAAGCAGACCGAGGTCGCTCCCGACCCGGCGGCGGTCCGGGCCTGGGCCCAGGCCAACAAGATGGACGTCCCCGCCCGCGGACGCATCCCCAAGAAGGTCTACGAGGCGTTCGCCGAGGCCCAGTAGGAGCCCGTCGACACCGGGTCACCCGCCCCTCGGGACAACCGACTTGCGTTGCACCCCACCTGGTCAGCTAGAGTCTGGAGCACGCCGAGGGGCGAGGCCGGAAAGGCCCAGCTCACGGAGTACACGCGGGTGTAGTTCAGTAGTAGAACATCCCCCTTCCAGGGGGAAGGCGCAGTGTGCAATTCCTGTCACCCGCTCTGCACCGCCGGTCTGGTTCCCTTGAGGATCAGGTAGGCTGGTGCTCGCGCCGATCGGTGAGAGCCGGTCGGATGCAATGCGGACGTAGCTCAGTTGGTAGAGCGCAACCTTGCCAAGGTTGAGGTCGCGAGTTCGAGCCTCGTCGTCCGCTCTCGAGTGAAGACCCTGGTCCCCTGGACCGGGGTTTTTTCTTGCCCTCCGCGCCGACTGACATTTGTCATACGGAGTGGTGACAGCGCGCACTGCTGCCGCCTCCGCTCCGCCGGGACGCTGTCTGCATGAACACCGACGAACACGAACACGTGATTGAGGTCACCGACCTGCGGCGTGTGTACGGGGGCGGGTTCGAGGCCGTACGCGGAATCAGCTTCTCCGTGGCCCGCGGAGAGGTCTTCGCCCTGCTCGGCACCAACGGCGCCGGCAAGACCTCCACCGTCGAACTGCTGGAGGGACTCGCCCGGCCGACCGGCGGACGCATCCGCGTCCTCGGACACGACCCGTACACCGAGCGGGCCGCCGTGCGTCCGCGCACCGGGGTGATGCTCCAGGAGGGCGGCTTCCCCTCCGAGCTGACCGTCGGCGAGACCGCGCGGATGTGGGCCGGCTGCGTCAGCGGGGCCCGGCCGCCGCTGGAGGTGCTGGAACTCGTCGGGCTCGCCCGGCGGACCGGCGTACGGGTCAAGCAGTTGTCCGGGGGCGAGCGGCGGCGCCTCGACCTGGCGCTCGCCCTGCTCGGCGACCCGGAGGTGCTGTTCCTGGACGAGCCGACGACCGGCCTCGACGCCGAAGGGCGCCGGGACACCTGGGAGTTGGTGCGGGCACTGCGCGACCGGGGCACGACCGTGCTGCTGACCACGCACTACCTGGAGGAGGCCGAGGACCTCGCCGGGCGGCTGGCGATCCTCCACGAGGGGCGGATCGCGGTCACCGGGACCCCGGCCGAGGTGACGGCCGCCCAGCCGGCGCGGATCTCCTTCGAGCTGCCGGACGGGTACTTCCTGGGAGACCTGCCCGCGCTCGCGGAGCTGGGGGTGTGCGGGCACGAGGTCGACGGGAACGCCGTCCGGCTGCGGACGCGGGAGTTGCAGCGGGCGGCCACCGGGCTGCTGGTGTGGGCCGAGCGGGCCGGGGTCGAACTGCGCCGGCTCGATGTGCGGTCCGCCTCGCTGGAGGAGGCGTTCCTGGGGATCGCGGCCCGCGAGGAGGTGTCGGCATGAGCACGGTCACCACCCCCGCGAGCCGGCTGGGCGCCCTGGCCCGCGCCGAGTTCACGCTGCTCGGACGCAGCAGGGCCACCCTCGTCGCGGCCGTCCTGGTGCCGCTCGCGCTGCCGTTCAGCCTGCGGCCCGTCGTGGACGACATGGACGTCCAGGAGGCCGGGTTGAGTGTCGGCCTGGTGCTCTTGCCGGCCGCGGTCGGCTTCACCCTGTTGTTCGGCGTGTACGGCGCCCTCGTCGGGACCTACACCGCCCGGCGCGAGGAACTGGTGCTGAAGCGGCTGCGCACCGGCGAGCTGCGGGATGCCGAGATCCTGTGCGGGACCGCGCTGCCGATCTCCGCGACCGGGCTCACTCAGTCCCTGGTGCTGGTGGGCGCGAGCGCCGCACTGCTCGACGTGCCCGCGCCGCGCGCGCCCCATCTCGCCGCCCTGGGGCTGCTGTTGGGACTGGTGATGTGTGCGGCGCTCGCGGCCGTCACGGCGGCCGTGACCCGGACCGTGGAGAGCGCGCAGGTCACCACCCTGCCGTTCGTGATGGTCTCGATGGTCCTCTCGGGCGTCGCCGTGCCCCTGGAGCTGCTGCCCGGCACGTTCGCGTCGGTGTGCGAGCTGCTGCCCCTGTCCCCCGTGATCACCCTGGTCCGCGGCGGCTGGGCGGGCACGCTCTCCGCCTACGAGGCCCTGGGCGCCCTCGGTACCGCGCTGGCCTGGACGGTCCTGGCCGTGTTTGCTGTACAGCGGTGGTTCCGGTGGGAGCCGAGACGCTGACGTACGGGGAGAAGATGCGCGAGCCGGGGGGCTGGTGGCGGCGGAAGAGCACGCCGGCGAAGGTCGAGACGTACACGCGGTGGTCGTTCCACTTCTTCGCGGTGACCGAGGTCGCCGCGGTCGGGGTGCCGCTGTTCGGTGCGATGCCGGGCTGGCTGGCCGCCTTGCTGCTGGTGATGCTGGTCGGGCACGCGGGGACCTGTGCCGTGGTCGCGTCCCGGGCGTTGGACTGGACGCGCGGCAGCCGCGAGCAGCCCGTCCCCATGCTGTGGACACTCGGCACGGTCACCGCGGTGGTCGCCGTGGCGGCTGTCGCGATCACGGAGCACGGGCCGGGCGGGGAGGACGTCGAGACCGCGGCCGGCGGGATCTTCGCGGTAGTGCTGATCTTCGGGGCCGGGGTGATCGCGCTGGGGGTGCGCGACCGGAGACGGGTCTTCGCCCTCGTCGGCGGGTTCGCGGCGGGCGCGGGGGTCATCGCCTTCCCGCTGGGGCTGCCCGGTGCGGCGACCCTGGCGACGATGGTGGCCGTGCTGCTCGGTGCCGGGTTCCTCGCCTTCACCTCCGTCTTCTCGGTGTGGCTGCTCAACGCCGTCTACGAGCTCGACGAGGCCCGCGAGACCCGCGCCCGGCTCGCCGTGGCCGAGGAACGGCTGCGGTTCGGGCGGGACCTGCACGACGTGATGGGGCGCAACCTCGCCGTGATCGCGCTGAAGAGCGAGCTGGCCGTACAGCTGGCGCGGCGCGGGCGGGAGGAGGCCGTGGACCAGATGACCGAGGTGCAGCGGATCGCGAGCGAGACCCAGCGCGAGGTGCGGGATGTCGTACGGGGCTACCGGGAGGCCGATCTCGGGGTCGAACTCACGGGAGCGCGAGGGGTGCTGACCGCCGCCGGCATCGACTGCGAGGTCACCGGGGACCCGGGCGGGCTGCCCGCCGAGGTGCAGTCGGCGCTCGGCTGGGTGGTCCGGGAGGCCACCACGAACGTGCTCCGGCACGGGGACGCCAGGCGGTGCACGGTGGCCGTGGACAGGGAGGAGGACCGGGTGGTGCTGACCGTGGAGAACGACGGGGCCCTGAGATCGTCGGGCACCGGCGGGTCCGGGCTCGCCGGGCTGCGGGAGCGGCTCGCGGCGGTGGCCGGGACGCTGGAGGCGGGACCCACGGGTGAAGGGGCGTTCCGGTTGGTGGCCCGGGTGCCGGTGGGGGCTGCGGGGGGCGTCGCATGACCCTGCGCGTACTGCTCGCCGACGACGAACATCTGATCCGGGGCGCGCTCGCCGCGCTGCTCTCGCTGGAGGACGACCTGGCGGTCGTGGCGGAGGCGGCCACCGGCCCCGAGGCGCTGGCGATGGCCCGGGCGCACGGGCCCGACGTCGCCGTACTGGATCTCCAGATGCCCGGCGCGGACGGTGTGAAGGTCGCCACATTCCTGCGGACCGAGCTGCCCTCGTGCAAGGTGCTGATCGTCACGAGTCACGGACGGCCGGGGCATCTCAAGCGGGCTCTGGAGGCCGGGGTGCGGGGGTTCGTCCCGAAGACCGTGAGTGCGCAGCGGCTCGCGGAGATCATCCGCACGGTGCACGCGGGAAACCGTTACGTCGACCCCGAGTTGGCCGCCGACGCGATCTCCGCCGGGGACTCCCCGCTGACCGCGCGGGAGGCCGAGGTGCTGGAACTGGCCGCCGACGGGGCACCCGTCGCGGAGATCGCGGAACGGGCCGCGCTGTCGCAGGGGACCGTCCGGAACTACCTCTCGTCGGCCGTCTCCAAGCTCGGGGTCGAGAACCGTCACGCGGCCGTGCGGCTCGCACGGGAGCGAGGTTGGGTATAGTGGTTCTCGCGCCACGGCGCATGCGAACGTAGCTCAGTTGGTAGAGCGCAACCTTGCCAAGGTTGAGGTCGCGAGTTCGAACCTCGTCGTTCGCTCCGTTCAGGCAAAGGCCCCCGGTTCCCCGGGGGCCTTTCGCGTTACGACCAGCTCGTGCCCGTCAGCCGCTCGAACGCCTCGATGTACTTGGCGCGGGTGCGGTCCACGACCTCCTGCGGCAGCGGCGGCGGAGGCTGCTCGCTCTTCCTGTCCCAGCCGGACTCGGCCGAGGTCAGCCAGTCGCGCACGAACTGCTTGTCGTACGACGGCTGCGGGCGGCCCGGCTGCCACTGGTCGGCTGGCCAGAAGCGGGAGGAGTCCGGGGTGAGGACCTCGTCCGCGATGACCAGGTTCTGACCGTCGAAGCCGAACTCGAACTTGGTGTCCGCGAGGATGATCCCGCGGTCCCGGGCGATGTCCCGGCCCCGCGCGTACACGGCGAGGGTCGCCTGGCGCAGGCGGGCGGCGGTGTCCGCGCCGACCCGGCGGGCCACCTCCTCGTAGGAGACGTTCTCGTCGTGGTCGCCGACGGCCGCCTTGGTCGCCGGGGTGAAGATCGGCGCGGGCAGCTCGCTGCCGTCGACCAGGCCCTCGGGGAGCGCGAGGCCGCAGACCGTGCGGGAGTCGTTGTACTCCAGCAGCCCGGAGCCGGTGAGATAGCCGCGGGCGACCGCCTCCACGGGGACCATCTGGAGCGACTTGCAGACCAGGGTGCGGCCCGCCCAGTCGGCGGGGGCGCCCTGTGGGACGTCCGTGCTCAGCACGTGGTTCGGCAGCAGGTCGGCGATCTGGTCGAACCACCACAGCGACAACTGGGTGAGGACGCGGCCCTTGTCGGGGATCTCGGTCGGCAGCACCCAGTCGAAGGCGGAGATGCGGTCACTGGCGACCATCACGAGGTCGCCCGCCTCGTTCTGGTACAGCTCGCGCACCTTGCCGGTGTGCAGGTGCACCAGACCCGGAACCTGAAGCGGCTCGGGCTTTTCTACGAATCCGGACACGGTTCCTCCCCGTGGGTATGTCCAACGGGTCGATTGTCCCGTACAGGCGGCTGACCTTGGACTTGGGGTGTGCTGGGGCCCTGGGCGGGTGCACCGCCCCGGCCTTGGGCGGGTGCTCCGCCCGGGCTCAGTCACGCTTGCAGATGCGGTCCAGGAGGTTGGCGGTGGCGCGCTGGACACGGGGGTCGACATGGCCCGGGCGGTCCAGCGCGGGCGACCAGGCGAAGGTGCCGGCGGCGAACACCAGGGCGCCGGAGGGGGCGCGGTAGAGGGACGTCTCTTGGTGGCGGAGGACGCCCTCGCTGTCGGCGTAGGGCGAGTGGGCGAGCAGGATGCGGTCGTCGTGGTCGGGGAGCGGGGCGCGCGGGAAGTAGCGGTCGGCCTCGCCCGCGACCAGGCCGGCGATCTCGTCGCCCTCCTGGGCGCCGGTCGCCTCCCACAGCCAGTGCCCGGCGTTGCGGACGATCAGGGGGTGCGGCTCGGGTACCCGTCCCGCGTACTGGATGCCGACCAACTGCTGCTCCGGGCGGTCCACTTCGCGCCACAGCGCCGGTTTGCCCGGCCCCCTGCGCTTGCGGCAGGTGAGCAGGCGGTCGGGGACACCGGACGGCGAGGGGCCCAGCTCGACCTGCCAGTACATGGTGTTGGCGGACAGGAAGACCAGGGAGGTGCCGCTGTCCCGGGCGCGCTCGACCGTGCGGCGCATGGCCGACGACCAGTACTCGTCGTGGCCGGGGAAGACCAGGCCCCGGTAGCGGGTGGGGTCGAGCCGGCCGGCGTGCAGGTCGCGGGCGTCGGCGTAGGCGAGGTCGTAGCCGTAGCGCTCGGCGAAGCGGATGAAGTCGTAGGCGTGGCCCACGTGCATCGGCAGGCCCGCGCCCGCGTACGGCCGGTCGAAGGAGACCGTGGTCGCGGCGTCGGCCTCGCCGAGGAGCCGGCCCTGCTCGTCCCAGGCGTGGTAGAGGCTGGCCCCGGTGCGGCCGTCCTCCGGGTAGAGGTTGTACGCCTGCCAGGTCACGTCGGGCAGCAGCAGCAACAGGTCCGCGGGGTGGTTGTCGCGGACCGTGAAGGGGATGTGGGAGCGGTAGCCGTCGGCGGTGGTGAGGACGGCCACATACGCCCCGATGCTCCAGTACGACGGGATCTGGAGCCGCCAGGACAGCCACCAGTGGTGGCAGGAGACCGTGCGGTCCGCGGTCAGCGGCGGGGGCTGGACGATGCCGGAGAGCCGGGGGCTGGTGGTGATCTTCGCCGCGCCGTCGCCGCCGTAGTGGCCGATGCGGTAGATGTCGACGCCGAACTCCTGCGGCGGGTCGACGGTGATGTGGAAGTCGACGGCCTGCCCGGGGGCCACCGCGCCGGTCGAGGTGAAGCCCTTGATCTGGCGGCGGACGTCGTCGGCGGAGCGGGGGCCGCCCCCGGGGGCGCTGCGGGGGGAGGGGACGCGGGGGGCGCCTTCCTTCGGGGCGTGGGCGGGGTCCGTCTCGACGTACCAGGGGACGACCTGGCCGGTGTCGTCGAAGTACGTCTCACTGCCGCGCAGCCAGGGGACGGGGCCCTGGCCGAAGGGGTCCGTCACGGCGTGCGCGAGTGCTCCCGACTCCCAGCGGCGGATGTGCTCCGGTCCCGGTCCTGGGCCTGGCCCCATGGTCGCTCCCCTCCCTCGTGCCCCCGTCGTTCGTGCCGCGCGGTGCGGTGGTGTTGGTGGTGTCGGTGGTGCGGTGCGGGTGGTCGTGCGGTGCTGGTGGTCGTGCGTGTTCATGGTCGTGCTGTGCTGAGTGTGGTGCTGTGTTGTCGCGGTGCGGTGCGGTGCGGTGCGGTGTGGCGTGACGCAGTGTGCCGCGCTGCGGTGCGCGGTGGTGCGGGCGTGTCGCTCGTGGTTGCGCGTGTGTCGTGCGCCTGTCCTATGGCGAACGACCTTGCCATGTGCGCGATCGGTCCCAGCACATCACATTCCGCACTTGGCCTGTCACTACTCGTTGCGAATTGGCCGAAAGTGGAAGCGGGTCTTCCGCCCGTGTCAGACGAGGCGGACCGGCTTCTCGGGGCGTATCCCCGACTTGACCAGCCAGGCACGCAGCGGGGCCGGGTCGCCGTCCTCCACGAGGCTCAGGACGCGCGGGGCGAGGTCGGCCGCCCGCTCGCCGTTGATCAGGAGAGACGGGCCGTCGAGCCAGTCCAGGCCCGGGGCGGCGCCGGCGGTGTCGATCGCGGCGCAGCAGACCATCGCGGTGACGTGGTCGGTGAGGAGCTCGCGGGCGCTGCGAGGGGGCTGGAGCGGGAAGAGCGGGAGGGCGGTGTCGTCCCAGGGGGCGGCGTCGGGAGCGGTGCCGGAATGGGGCACGGCGGCTTCCTCGCGGGCGAGTTCGGCGGTGAGCGCCGCGGCGAGCGTTTCGGCTTCGCCTTCTGTGGCGGCGGCGGTGCGGTGGGTGCCGTGGTCGTCGGGGGCGGGAGCGGGGGCGGGCTGGGACTCGAGCTCGGGGGCGGTCGCACCGTGAGGTGCGGAATCGGTGTCCTCCGCGGCTGTGACGTCGGTCGGCGGGGCCGGCGCCGTCGACGGGGACGCCGGGGCGGCGGACGGTGCCGTAGGCGTGGTCGCCGTGGCCGCGACCGGGAGCTGTACGGCCGGTTCTGCGGGTCGGTCGGCCGCCGTGGGCTGTGCCGTCGGATCGGTGACCGCCCGCCCTGCCGGACCGGTGGCCTCCTCCGCACCCTTGGGCTGTGCCGTGGGGCCCGTCGGCTGGGGGGAGGACAGGTGGGCCAGGACGCGGGAGAGGGTGGGGGCCTCGGCTTCCGGCGCGGTGGCCTCCGGCGTGCGGCGGACGCCCTGGGCGTCGAGGACTCGGTGGAGGCGGGCCGCGTCCAGGCGCCACTTTCGGTCCACGACCTCTTCCGGGTACTCCTGCCAGTCGACCGGGGACCAGTCCGGGCCGGTCTCGGCGGGGCCGCCGTGGAAGAGGCGGGCCGCGAGCAGGGAGGCGGCCTCGTCGACCGCGCCGGGCTCCTCGAGCAGGTCACAGGCGGGGCGCTCGCCCAGCCGGGAGGCGAAGCCCTCGGCCAGACGGTCCCGGCGCGACAGCTCGGTGAGGGCGGCCACCACTCCCGCGTCCAGCCGGGAGGGCCAGCGGCCCATCCGCCAGGCGGGAAGCGCGACCCGGGTCAGCAGCCGGTCCCAGCCCGCGTACGCCAGGCCCACCTGTTCCTGGGCCACGATCCTGAGGCCGTAGTCCACGGCCTGTGCACGCTCTGCGGCCGCGGCGGCGACCCCGCGCTCCATCTGGGTCGCGTGCTCCCGGCAGCTCCGCAGGAGCAGACGGGCCACCCAGGCGACGCCCGCGCACATCCCGCGGGTGAGCGGACAGCGGCCGGGGACGGAACCGACGGCCACCGCGGCGTCCAGTCCCCGTACGAAACGGCGGGCCGCCGCTATGTCGGGGTGGGCCGAGGGGCCCGTACCGGCGACGACGGGGGCGAGGACCGCGCGCAGTTCGGCCACGCGCATCCACCACAGGAACGGCGAGCCGATGACCAGCACCGGTGCGGCCGGGGCGCCGCGGTGGGAGCCGCGGACGCCTGTGATCTCGTCCTCCCGGCCCTGCTGCGGGGGCGGGCCGTGGGCGGGATGGGTGCGGTCCTCCAGCCAGCTGTCGCAGTCCGGGGTGAGCGCTATGGCGGAGGGAGCGGGGACGTCCAGGCGGTCGGCGAGGTCGCGCACCATGCGGTACAGGTCGGGCGCGGACTCCTCGGCGATCGCGACGGTCGGGCTGACGGCGGGGCGGGCACGGGCGACGACCAGGGCCACGGCCCCGGCGGCCAGCAGCACCACGGTCCCGAGCACGCTCATGACCAGGCGGGCGGTGTCCCAGGCGCCGCCCACGAGATGGCCGGTGGAACCTCCGGCGAGCAGCACCACGGCCACCGCCGCGGGCAGCAGCGCCACGGCCAGCGCACGGCTGCGGATGCGCAGCACGGCGAGGGCCCGGGAGCGCGCGGCCTGCGCGCCCGCCTCCACACCGATACCGGTCATGACCGGACCTCACCCCCTCCCTGCCGTCCTGGATGCCGAGCTGTCCTGGTGTTGCTCACTCCCCCACTGTGGCACCCGCCACTGACATCGCAATGCCGGTGGGCCAAGTGCCGGAACGCTTGCGCGGCACCCTAGTTGGGCCCTGGGCCCCCGTCAGCCGTATGCGGTCGCGGTCACTCGATGGAATGGCTTTGGGGAAAGGTGGATGACGGACAGCAAAGATCAGGCCCCGGATCCTAAGACGGATCCGGGGCCTGTCGGGTTGTTCGGGGGCGGGGGTTTCGCCCCGGTTTCCGGGCCTGTCAGGCTTCGGACGCCGCCTTCGCCGCGATGTCCGTCCGGTGCTGGGAACCGTCGAGCCGGATACGGCCCACGGCCCGGTACGCGCGCTCGCGGGCCTCGGTGAGGTCCTTGCCGGACGCCGTGACCGACAGGACGCGGCCGCCGGCGCTGACGACGGCGTCACCGTCCCGCTTGGTACCCGCGTGCAGGACCCACGCGTGCGGGGCGTCCTGCTCGGCCACCTCGTCGAGCCCGGTGATGGGGTCGCCGGTGCGGGGGGTGGCCGGGTAGTTGTGCGAGGCGACGACCACGGTGACCGCGGCCTCCTCGCTCCACCGCAGGGGCGGCAGGTCCTCGAGGTTGCCGCTCGCGGCGGCGAGCAGGACTCCGGCCAGCGGGGTCTTCAGGCGGGCCAGGACGACCTGCGTCTCGGGGTCGCCGAACCGGGCGTTGAACTCGATGACCCGCACACCGCGGGAGGTGATCGCGAGACCGGCGTACAGCAGTCCGGAGAAGGGGGTGCCGCGGCGGCGCATCTCGTCGACGGTCGGCTGCAGGACCGTCTCCAGGACCTCGTCCACCAGCTTCGGGTCGGCCCAGGGCAGCGGGGAGTACGCGCCCATGCCGCCGGTGTTGGGGCCCTCGTCGCCGTCGAGGGCGCGCTTGAAGTCCTGGGCGGGCTGGAGCGGGAGGACGGTGTCGCCGTCGGTGACGGCGAACAGGGAGACCTCGGGGCCGTCGAGGAACTCCTCGATGACGACCCGCTCGCAGGCGTTGGCGTGGGCCTTCGCGGCCTCGAGGTCGCTGGTCACGACGACGCCCTTGCCCGCGGCGAGACCGTCGTCCTTGACGACGTACGGGGCGCCGAAGGCGTCGAGGGCCTCGGCGACCTCCTCGGGGTTCGTGCAGACGTAGGAGCGGGCGGTGGGGACGCCGGCCGCGGCCATGACGTCCTTGGCGAAGGCCTTCGAGCCCTCGAGCTGCGCGGCCTCCCCGGACGGGCCGAAGACCGCGATGCCCGCCTCGCGCACGGCGTCGGCGACCCCCGCGACGAGCGGGGCCTCCGGGCCCACGACGACCAGGTCGACGCCGAGTCGCCGCGCGAGCGTGGCCACCGCCTCGCCGTCGAGGGCGTCGACGGGGTGCAGCTCGGCGACCTCGGCGATGCCGGCGTTGCCGGGCGCGCAGTGCAGTGCGCTGACGTCGGGGTCGAGGGACAGGGAGCGGCACAGGGCGTGTTCGCGGGCGCCGTTACCGATGACGAGGACCTTCACGGGGGTCAGCCTAACGGGGTTTTTGTGCCACGTTCCTAAGGGGTGGAGGCTGAGGAGTCGTGGGTTCCTCCAAGACGAGCGGTCCGGCTCGCGCCGCCACGGCCTCGGCGCACGCGCCGGTCACGCCGGTCACGTCGGCCGGGTCGCGCCTCGGCCGTCCCTACTCGTTGGTGATCTCCTCGACCACGGTCGCCCCGAGTTCCCGAACGATCAGTTCGCGGCCGGAGAGGGCCGACTCGTTGAGGTCCGGGTCGTCGTCCTCGGGGATGTCGTCCTCGATGGAAACCGGCGGGGGTTCCGGAGCGGACCGCTGCGGGGCGGGTGCGGACGGGGCGGGCGTCGGGGCGGGCGGTGCGGCCGGGGTGGACGCCGACTGGGGGGACGGCGGGGCCTGGGGGGCGGGGGCGCCGTAGCCTCCGCTGCCGCCGGTGCCGTAGCCGCCGGAGTTGCCGCCTCCGCCGTAGCCACCACCGCCGCCGTTGAAGCCGCCGGACGCCGGGGGTGCCGCGCCGCCGCCCGAGGGGTCGAGAACGGCCTCGATCTTCCACTGCACGCTGAACTGCTCGAACAACGCCTGCCGCAGCACTTCTTCGCTGCCGCTGCTGGCGAAGTTGTCGCGCGCGCCGGCGTTGACGAAGCCGAGCTGGAGCGTGGTGCCGTCGAAGCCGGCCACCTGGGCGTTCTGGCTGAGCAGGATCCAGGTGAAGCGGCGGCGGTTCTTGACCGCTTCCAGGATGTTGGGCCAGAGCTGACGGGGGTCGAGACCGCCGGTCGGCGGGGCGTAGGCGGCCGGGCCGGGGCCGGAGGCCGCGGGGGCCGCAGGGGCGGGCTGGGCCGGTGCCGGGGCGGCCGCGGGGCGGGGCGCCGCGGGAGCCTGAGGCTGACCGCCGCCCGCGGGGGCAGCGGTGGGCCAGCCACCGGGACGCCGGCCGCCGCCGGCGGGGGCGGCGGTGGGCCAGGCGCCGGGGGCCGGGGTTGAGGGCTGGTGGGGCTGTGGGGGCTGCTGGCGGGGTTGCTGTTCCGGGGACGCGGCGGGGGACGGGCCGGCCAGAGCCGCGGGGACCTGCCCCGCGGGAGAGGCGTGCGCCGGGCCGGCGGAGGGGCCTGAGGGACCCGTGGGCGGGCCGACGGGGGCGGCCGGAGCGGGGGGCGCCGGGTCCGCCGCGGCACCGGGGAATCCACCCGGACCGCCCGAGCCTCCTGCCCCTCCCTGCGCGCGGACCGCCGCCCGGGCCGCGGCCGGACCGCCGCCGGGCGGCACCGGGGCCGAGGGCGGGACGGCGGCCGTCGAGGGGCCCGGGACGGCTCCCCCGTGCGCCTCCGGGCCCGGTACGTAGCCCATCGCGGGAGCGCCGCCGCCGGCCGAGAAGTTGACGCCCCGCTCGATGCGGTCGAGGCGGGCCATGACCGAGCGCTCGTCCCCGTAGGCCGCGGGGAGCAGCACGCGCGCGCAGATGAGTTCGAGCTGGAGACGGGGCGAGTTGGCGCCGCGCATCTCCGTGAGGCCCTCGTTGACGAGGTCGGCGGCACGGCTGAGCTCGGCCGCGCCGAAGGTGCCGGCCTGGGCCTGCATGCGTTCGATGACGTCGGCGGGGGCGTCGATGAGCCCCTTCTCGGCGGCGTCCGGAACGGCGGCGAGGATGACCAGGTCCCGCAGGCGCTCCAGCAGGTCGGCGACGAAGCGGCGCGGGTCGTTGCCCCCCTCGATGACACGGTCGACGACCTCGAAGGCGGCGGCGCCGTCACCGGTGGCGAAGGCCTCGACGACGGAGTCGAGCAGGGACCCGTCGGTGTAGCCGAGGAGGGAGGTGGCCATGGCGTACGTCACACCCTCCTCGCGCGCGCCGGCGAGGAGCTGGTCCATGACGGACATGGAGTCACGGACGGACCCCTGACCGGCCCGCACGACGAGCGGGAGCACCCCGTCCTCGACGGGGATGTTCTCCTTGCCGCACACCTCGCCGAGGTACTCCCGCAGGGTGCCGGGCGGTACGAGGCGGAAGGGGTAGTGGTGGGTCCGCGACCGGATCGTCCCGATGACCTTCTCGGGCTCGGTGGTGGCGAAGATGAACTTCAGGTGCTCCGGGGGCTCCTCGACCACCTTCAGCAGGGCGTTGAACCCGGCCGACGTGACCATGTGGGCCTCGTCGATGATGTAGATCTTGTAACGGCTGCCGGCCGGCCCGAAGAACGCCTTCTCCCGCAGCTCACGGGCGTCGTCCACGCCGCCGTGGGACGCCGCGTCGATCTCGATGACGTCGATGGAACCCGGGCCGTTCCTCGCGAGGTCCCGGCAGGACTGGCACTCGCCGCAGGGGGTGGGCGTGGGTCCCTTCTCGCAGTTCAGGCACCTTGCGAGGATGCGGGCGCTGGTCGTCTTGCCGCATCCGCGCGGACCGCTGAACAGGTACGCGTGATTGACCCGGTTGTTCCGCAGCGCCTGCTGCAACGGGTCGGTGACATGCTCCTGCCCGATGACCTCGGCGAACGACTCCGGGCGATAGCGGCGGTACAGCGCGAGAGACGACACGCATACGAGGTTATAGGCGCCCACTGACAACCCGACCCGCGCGGACACTCACCCTGGCCCTCAGCCCTGCCCCTCGGCCCCGGCACTCAGCCCGGCTCTCCGCCCAGGGCCTCCGCCCGGGAACGCGAACGCCCCCCACGCACCCGCCAGAGCCGACCTACCCTTGCTGCCTTCCGGCCCTGGGGGAGTTCAGTCAGATAGCGCCGCGTGAGGGGCTGCCCAAACAGTACCCGATGGCAGGGGGTGGGAACGAGTTCGCGAGCACTCCTCAACGTCTTGTATTGTTTGCCGCGGAGGATTCGCCTAGAGGCCTAGGGCGCACGCTTGGAAAGCGTGTTGGGGGCAACCCCTCACGAGTTCGAATCTCGTATCCTCCGCCAGTGCCTCACCGGGCACGATGTCGAAGGGCCCCACCGTTCGCGGTGGGGCCCTTCGTCGTTGTCCGTCTCAGTTTCCGTCTCAGTTGGGCTTCAGCCGGTCTTCGGCGGCTCCCAGAGGGCGTCGCCGACTTGTTGAGCAACCTTGCGCAGGAGCGTTCCGGTGACGTGCATGTAGCGGGCGCGCATGCGTGCCGCTCCCCCGGGCTCCCAGCCCATGATCGCGTCGACCACGACGTCGGGGACGCCGAGGATCAGGAGGACGGTGGCGGCGGTGTGGCGAGCGTCATGGAGGCGGCCGTCTCGAACGCTCGCGTCTCGCAGTAGCCGCTTCCAGGTGTGGAAGTCGGTGTTCGGGCTGAGGGGGCCGCCGGTCGGGGAGGCGAAGACGTATCCCTTGTCCTCCCAGTCGACGCCAGCCTCTATCCGCTCCTTCTCCTGCTGCTCCTGGTGCTGGCGGAGGAGCTTGATCAGGGGGTCGGGGAGGCCGATCGTTCGGCGTCCGGCGCGGGACTTGGTGGACTTGTGCTCTCGGCGGGTCTGCTGTTTCTGGGGGCAGTAGCCAGCCTTCCGGCCGCATGGCTTGTCTCCACAGCCGTGGGCGTACTTGGGACGGAGGCGGTTCTTGCGGATGCGGACGTATCCCGTGTCCAGGTCGACGTCTTCCCAGTGAAGGCCGAGGGCTTCCCCTTGGCGGAGGCCGAGTGCCAAGGCGACGACCCACCTCGTGCTGTTGCGGAGCTTGGCGGCCTCGACGAGGAGGCTCTGAACCTCCTCGATCGTGAACGGCTCGATGTCCTCCTCTTCGAGACGCGGGGCCTTGGCGATCTCGGCCACGTTGGTGGCGACGTGACCGCGTCGCTTGGCCTCATTCAGGGCGACTCGGATCGTGCGATGAGCGTGGTGGGCGGTGCCAGCGGAACTCCCAGACTCCTGCATCCGTCGGTAGAAGCGCTCCAGGTGTTCGGGCTCCAGCTTGTCGAGCTTGTGAGCGCCCAGGCCGGGGACGAGGTGTACGCGTACGTCGACCTCGTAGCCGTCGTATGTGTTCTCGGAGACGTACGGCTTGGCGATGTTCTCGACCCAGTGCTCAAGCCAGGCTTGCAACGTCCAGCCCTGGCCCGGCTTCCTGAGCTTCTTGTCGTCCCGCGCCCGCTCCATTTCGCGGACGGCCTTGGTCACCTCCGCCTTGGTCTTGCGCTCGATGTGGCGGCGGTCCGGCTTGCCGTCATCGCGGACGCCCACTGTCACTCGTCCGTGCCACTTGCCGTCTTTTCCCAGGTAGATGGAGGAGGCGCCGTTGGGCTGTCGGGTGCGTGTCTTCTTCTCTGCCATGTCGTCCCTCCTCAGGCCGCTTGGGCGGGTCGGTGGCGGAGCTTGGTGACGTAGGCGGGCACGGCGTCGGCGGGGACTCGGCGGAGTCTTCCGACTGTGACCGACTCGATCTCTCCGGCGAGGACGAGGCGGAAGCATGTCGTACGGCCGATGCGGAGGCGCCGGGCCGCTTCCTCGACGGTCAGGAGGACGAGGGAGGGGTCAGGCTGCTCGGGCCTGCTGGCGGGGACTCGGGGCTCAGCCACGAGTTGGTTCTCCTTCCGTTCCGGGGGCGGGTTCGAGGGATGCGGACAGCCAGGCTTCGGTGTCGGAGAGGCCGGTTCCGGCGAAGACCCAGTGGGCGACGACCAAGGTCGTGGTCACCTCCGGATTTCCGTAGGTGGTTGGGTCATCAGCAGCTGTTGTCGCCTGTGCGCGTCGCCATTCGGCGCGGGCGTCTCGGAGGGCGCCGAGGGTGGTGGAGTAGCGGCGGGATTTCGTGGAGAAGTGGCCGCGGAAGCCGAGCATGTGGGCCCAGGCGCGCAGGCGGAGGTGTTCGAGACTCTTACGGGCGCCGAGGGTCCAGGCGGTTCGGATGAGCTGGCGGGCGTGGTCGCTGATGTCGAGCTGGGCGAGTTCGGCGATGAACTTCAGCGGCCGGTCGAGGGCGCCAGTCGCTGTTTCGGCGCCCTTGGTGGCGTACTTGGCGATGTAGGCGGCGACGGCTCGTTCTGTCAGCTCCTGGCCGTCGTTGAAGTCGGCGGATCGGATGGTGCGGACGTCGAGTTGGCGGCCGAAGGTGAAGGTGTGAGGGCGGCCGTCGATGACCGGACCGTCGACACGGACCTTGCTCGCGGCGGTTTCGATGGCGTCGGTGAGGAGTTCGGCTGTGGCCCATGCGGGCGGCGGGGTGTTGCCGCCTTCGGGGCCGTCGATGCGGATGACTGCGTGGAAGTGGACGGCTCCGCGCTTTTGGTATTCGGCGACCTTGGCGAAGGAAACGCGCGCGTGGTCGCGGAGGCGCCGTTGGCTCAGGCCCGCTCGCTTGGCGACTACGCGGCGGAGGTAGATCGAGAAGCGGCGCCAGAGGTGACCTGCGTGGGCGTTCCAGAGGACGGCGGCTTCGTAGTCGTAGGTGTCGGGGTTGAGTGGGGTGCCGAGTGTGTCGTCGTCCTGGTCGTGGTGGTGGCCGCAGCGGCAGGGGCGGCCGTCGGTGCGGCGGTTGTGGACCGGGCCGAAGCCGGGGGCGGTGAAGGTGGCGAACACGCGGGGGTGGGTGCCGACTTGTTCGGGGGTGCCTTTGCCGCCGCGCAGTCCGGCGGTGATCAGGTGGAAGGTGTCGCGGCGGTAGACCTCCGCGCAGGCCGGGCAGCGGGTGGTGCGCCGGTTGTTGCAGCGGACGAGGAGTTGGCCGGCGGGGAGGTTGGTCGAGTCGAGGTGCTGGAGGACGCGGCCGATCTCGCCGGTGGTGATGTCGAGGTCGTATTCGGTGCGGTGGCCGTCGAGGCGGATGGGGTGGGTGCAGCCGCCGAGGCCGGAGAGCTGGCGGAGGATACCGGGGAGGGTGCCCTGGGCGGCCAGGTTCGCGAGTTCCGGCACGGGGGCCGGGGTGGTGCGGGTGAAGATGGCGTTTCCCTTCTGACTGGCTCGGTCGGGAGGAAGGCCCCGGGGCGGCGTAATGCTTGGTCGTGTGCCGTCGCCCCGGAGGCCGGGTGGGGTCTAGCGGCGGTGCTGGTCGCGGAGCAGGGAGCGCAGGACCACGGCGGCCACGGCTACCGAGATGGCCGTGACGGCGACGGCGGCCAGGAGCGCGGTGAGGACGACTCCGCCGACGACCAGGGCGGCGACCGTTTTCTGGTCGATGGACACCGAGGGCAGCGCGCGGCGGGCCGGTGTCGGGTCGGTCGTCGTGGTGTGGGTGTGTGCGGGCGGCGGGGTCGGGTTGTCGGGGTACTTGGGCAGGAACACGGCCGGAGACTCCTTATCTACTCGTCTAGATGTGTTAGCCGTTTATGACGGTCACGCCAGAGCGGGTGCCGGACTCGATGGCGGGGGCCAGGAAGGTGTGGGAGAGCCAGAAGCCGAAGAGGGCGATCAGGACGACGATCCAGGTGCGGACGCCGAGGAACTTGACCGCTCCCCAGGCGAAGAAGCCGAGGACGACGACGAGCGGGAGGCTGACGGTCACGGGGTGGTGGGTCCTTTCAGCGGGCGGGGCAGCGGTGGGTGCGGGCGGCCAGTTCGGCGGCGGCGCGGCTGTCGTAGTCGGCGGAGAAGTTGCAGCGCGGGGCGGTGCAGGCGGCGGTGTGCTTTTCTCGGCCCCTGCCGTCGTATGAGGTGGCGACCTGGACGGGGCCGATGCGGGTGACGTTGCGGAAGCGGCGGTTGGCGGTCATGCGGGTCTCCTTTCAGAGTTGAGCGGCGACGGCTTCGGCGAGTGGCGCCGGGACACCGAGGCGGGCGCGAAGAGTTGGGGTGTCGATTGGTGCTCCGGTGCGGGTGCGGTGTTCGGCGGCGACCTTGCGAGCGTGGTTGACCAGGGCGGTCGGCACCGGAACGGGCGGGGTGGACGGGGTTGGTTCGACGGCGGCGGGTTGGGCGGGCGTTTCGGGGGTGGTTTCGGGCTCGTCCTCCTGGCCCTCGATGAGTTCCGTGCCTATCTCGTCGGTGGCCGTTTTCGGCGCCGAGTGCGCGAGGAGGGTTCCGCCGAGGAAGGCGACCGCGGGCCAGCCCGCGACCAGGATGCGCAGCCAGGCCGGCACGTCGGTCATGTCCAGGAGTCCGGCGGTGGCGACGTTGGCGCCGAGGGAGGCGGTGAGGGCGATGACGAACCAGCACCAGGCCGCTTTGGCCGTCCCGGAGCGGAGTCGACGCCATGTGGCGACGAGCAGGAGGTCAACGCTGATCGGGTAGGCCCACGCTTTCCATCCGTCCTGTCCGGCTGCCATGGCGATGTCGTGGATGTGGGCGAAGGACAGTGCGGCGGCGATGAGCGCCTGGACCAACGCTGCGTCGACACGGGCCAGATGGGGGCGCACGGTCCGGTTCCTTTCGGTTTCGGGCATGGCAGGGGTATGGACATGGCGCGAGGCGGTCACGCCGACCGGGTGGAGGGGAGCGTCAGTCGGTCGCCGGGTGCGGCAGGACTGCCGGGGCCGGGGTCTCGGCGGGGCGTACGGGGACGTCGGGTTGGAAGGGCTTGAGCGCGGGCAGGTCGGGCACCAGGTGCGCCGATTCGCGGCAGATCTCGGCGGCGTCGCCGAGGGAGAGGTACGGGGTGCGGATGCGGGACCAGCCGCCGGAGGTGTCGCCCGCGACGGCGAGGCCGGGCGTTTCGGGGGCGATGGCGCAGGCGGCGGAGACCGCTTCCGGGGCGATGTCGCCGAGTGCCATCTTGGCGGAGGCCTCGTCGTTGACGCGGTGGCACACACGACCGGTCAACTGAGCGCGGAGCATGGTGGCGCCCTTGCCGAGTTCGGCGCCGAAGCGCTGGCCGCACACCTCCAGGTAGATGCCGGCCGCGCGGCCGAGTTGGGCGAGGCGGATGAGCTGGGTGACCATCTCGTCGCGGCGTTCCTCGTCCTTGCGGGTGGCGGTGAGGAAGAGTTCGGCCACCTCGTCAACGAACAGGGCAAGAGGGGTGGGCCGTTCGCTCTCGGGCAGGCCCCAGACGTCGGAGGTGATCTCCTCGTCCGGGGTATCGGGCGCGATGCCCTGTCTGGCCTTGATCAGGTCGTATCGATCCTCCATTTCCTTGACCAGGACGGGCAGCAGCTCTGCGGCTTCGTCCGGGTCGGTAGCGAGGGCGGACAGGCGGGCGGCGAAGGGCGCGAGTTCGACGCCTCGCTTGCAGTCGATTCCGACGAGGGCGACGGGCTGACGGGCGAGTCCGGCAACGAGGTGGCGCAGGTACATGGACTTGCCAGACAGGGTCGCGCCCAGGGTGAGTTGGTGAGGAACGGTCCGGTAGTCCCGTACGAAGGGAGTGGCATCCTCCCGCAGGGCGACCGGCACCTTGAGGAACCCGGATTCGGTCTTGCGAGGCATGCGCACCCGCCGCAGCACGTCGTAGCCGACGAGCCGCAGTTCGACGACACCGGGCTTGACGGTGGTGACGTAGACAGCGTGAACTCCCCAGGCGTGCCGCAGCCGTTCGACCGAGGCGGCGACGTCGGCGGGTTCCTGACCGGGGGCGAGCCGCAGCCGGAGGCGCAGCCCGGTCGAGGTGGGCCGGATGATGCCCCGGCGGGGCGGGACCGGCCGGACCTCCCGCCGGGTGGTGGCCTTGACGGCGAGGACCCGCAGCCGGGACGGAGCGACGGTCAGGCCGCACGCGTCCATGACGGAGCTGTACGAGCTGAGCAGGCGGGCGGTGGATATCGGGCCGCCGACGGCGGACCAGTAGACGGCCGGGTACTTGGCCCGGGTGTAGGCGGCCCCACCGCCGAGCGCTGCGAGGGCACCACCCACCTCCAGGAGCGTCGTCAGGTCGGCCATCAGGCGGTGGCCCCCATGGCGGCCGAGAACGCGGCCGGGGTGACGGCAGCGGCCCGGAAGGCGATGCCGTGACGCTGCTGGCCGTTGAACACCGACTCCCACGGCCGGGCGACGAGCCCCGGCAGCGAGACCGGAGCGCCCAGGTTCAGTCCCTCGGAGACACCGCCCTCGGGCACGGTGACCTTGATCAGCGAGGACTCGCCGTCCTCGATGTAGACGACGCCGAGCGTCATCAGCGCCTCACCACTCACGGCGTCCTTGGCGATCTCGCCGGTCTGACGGTCGCGGACCTTGGGTTCAGGTGCCTCGGTGAGGAGGATCGTGGCGGCGGAGGTCTCAACGCGGATGGTACGCAAGGCAGTTTTCCTATCTACTCGTCTATACATGTAGCGATCTGGAAACCCGATCTTTCGGGCTCACGACGATCACCCTGCCACACAACTTGCCCACTCGTCTATACGAGTATGCATGCTGAGTTGTACGAGTTCGGGAGAGCGTCCCCGCGCACCACCGCAAACCATGACGATCAGGTCGCCGGAAGCTGATACGACAGGACGTAGGCGTCTGCCGCCATGACCGTGTCGCAGACCTCGACGGCTCGTCCCTCGGAGTCGAAGGCAGTTCGGATGAGGTGGATGACGGGCACGCCGGAGGCCAGCCGGAGCGTCTTGACCTCGTCCGGGGAGGGCATCCGGGCGCGGATCTCCTCCTCGAAGTGGTCGAGGCGGTGACCGAGTTCTTCGAGGCGGGCGTAGATGCCGCCGGGGCCGGGGTTGGGTTCGGCGATCTGCGTACCGCGGGCGATATCGAGGGGCAGGTAGGAGGTCGCGAACTCCACCGGCCGTCCGTCGAGGAGGTACCGCCGGCGCCGGGCGAGCACCCGCCGGACAGAGCCGAGGCGCGTAGAGATGTCCTGACTGGCCTTCTCTTCCTTGACCTCAAGACTGTCGACCTGAGGATGGCTGCCGACCGTGTCCGCCTCGACGATGAACGCGGACTTGCCCTGCTCCCGGTGCCGGCGGGCGAACCGGTCCGAGGCGAGCCGCCGCACGGGCGGACGAGGCCGGACGAAGACACCCTTGCCGTGCTCGGCATGGACGAGTCCTTCCCCCTGGAGGATGGAGAAGGAGTTGCGGACCGTCATCCGGGATACCCCGTAGTGGTCCACAAGCTCCGCCTCGGAGGGCAGCTTCTCGCCCTCCCTGAATCGCCCACGGTCAATGGCCTCGCGCAGCTGGTCGGCGATCTGCCGGAAGACCGCACGATCGCTCGTGGGGTCGAGATCACCGAGCTGGCCGGAGGGAAGAGCAGGGGTCACGAGTGCACTCCTTTAGGTATCTAGACGTGTGGGCGAGTGTTGTTGCTACGGTGGAGAGCCTAGCCATCCGAGAGGGCCGAGGAACGTGAGCACAGAACGCCCGCACTCCGTGAGCGTGGCCGGAGTCGTCATCGACGACCTGGGCCGGGCCCTCCTGATCCAGCGCCGCGACAACGGCAAGTGGGAACCCCCGGGCGGCGTCCTCGAACGCGAGGAAACCATCCCCGAGGCCCTGCAACGCGAAGTCCTCGAAGAAACCGGCATCAAGATCGCCCTTCCGGCGACCCTGACCGGCGTCTACAAGAACATGACGGGCCTGATCGTCTCCCTGGTCTTCCGCTGCCAGGCGGCCGACGGCACGCCCACCACCGGCGACGAGACCCGCGCACTGCGCTGGGCCACCC
Organism: Streptomyces sp. NPDC091972; assembly: GCF_044756385.1. Classification (NCBI taxonomy): domain Bacteria; kingdom Bacillati; phylum Actinomycetota; class Actinomycetes; order Kitasatosporales; family Streptomycetaceae; genus Streptomyces; species Streptomyces sp. NPDC091972. The sequence goes on from NZ_JBIVSV010000020.1 coordinate 73,684, forward strand.
GCGAAGAAGTTTCCGAGCTTGCCGACGAGGCTTACGCCATCCGCGTCCTGGACGCGATGGACGCGGTGTCTCCACCTGCTATCCGCGCCCACGACGGCGTGAAACTCGTCTAGCCCGAACCCGCTGCACATGGCGGCCTACCAGCACGAAGGAACTTGTATGCACGAGTATACGAGTACAGCCCGGGTCTGGGGACTGACTTGCCCAGGTTTCCCGGAAGAGGTCAGCCGGGCCCGCCGCTGGACCCGCGACATCCTGCGCGGATCGCCGCTGGCCGAGGACGCCGAACTGATCGTGAGCGAACTGAGCGCGAACGCAATCCTCCACACAGCCAGCGGCCAGGACTCAGGCAGCTTCCACCTGGCCCTGGCGGTATCGGCGCAGGCCATCGCGTTGTCAGTCACGGACGACGGAGGCGCCGGCACCGCCCCGAAGATCGAGCGCCAAGACCAGGACGCCGAGCACGGCCGGGGCATGGGCATGGTCAGCATGATCGCCCACCGGGTCGTGGTCCACGAGAGCGACGGCGGGCACACGGTCACCGCGGAGCTCTTCACGGGCCCGCCTGTGGGAGGCCACCCGTGCTGATGGACAAGCCGCAGCGCGGCTACTGGTGCGAGTGCTGGACCGAAGACCTCACCGCCGAGACACTGCCGACCCTCCGGGCATCCTTCGATGCGTACTCGGCACCACAGGCCGACAGATGGGTAGCGGTTGCACTGCGCACGATCTCACCGGCACTGGATCCCGACGCGTCTCAGGAGGCGTGGGAGTGGCTGTACGACGGCCGCATCACCACGAGGAAGGCACTCCTACGCGCCGAGCCCTGCACGGTGACGCTCACCCAGGCCCGTACTCGCATCAACTGGACGATCCGACCCGTGATCTTCCTACCGCTGGCCCACCGTCAAGAGACCGAACTTCCATCCTGCGCTCAGGGCTTCAAACCGCACACAGAGCCTCACACACCCCAGCAGGCCGACTGAGTTACAACTTTCTCTACTGGTTCAAGGCGGCTCGCTCCGCTCCCCGCGCGCGGCCCGGCCCCCGGCCGGGCCTGCGCTCCTGTCTCCGCCCCGCTCCAGCCCGGCCGGCGCCCGTGCCGCGCTCAAAGCAGTCAGCCGCCTGATGCCAGAGAAGGGGTACGTCGTGGCTGGGGCGGTCGGCTCCACGGCTTTACGGAGCCACTTTGGCGCGAGCCTCGAAGATCATGGCCCCAACGTCGTGCTTTACCGGGCAGGTCCACAGACTGCCCGACGCGCCGGAAGCTTACGGGGCCATGATCACTCGCGCCAAAGCAGCGCCACCCCAAAGCCGCTCCACCAACCTCAGCGACCGCCTGCAGCCAGACCATCAAGCAGATGATTCGGCGAAACCGCACCCATTGGCATGATTTCGCGCAGCACCTTGGTCGCTTCGTTTCGATAAACCGTGGAAGCCAGATCATCGAGCTGACTACGCAGATTCTCTAGCCCTTCGATAAACCTGATCGGCTTAGCGTCGTCAGGATCGGCACCAACCTGCCCCCGCCTTCCAGCAATCTCCGCCTTTTCAAAGTGATCCCTGGCGTCACCCCCCACCTTTTCAGTTGTCACGATTACCGGATAGTGAGGGCGGACGAGGCCAATTTTCGCAGCAAACGAATACGCTTCACGCAGGCTGAATTCTTTGTCTTTTAGTTCGAAAAGGATCAGCTGCCCGTTAATGTCGGCCACGCAGTCCATTTCATCTCCGCCGGAAGAATATTCGATCATGATTCGATCGTCTGGAACTCCCAGCTCACGCAACTCCTCCATTAGCATGATGGACATCCAGGTGCTTTTATCGAGCAGCTCTCGCCCTAGGTCCGTAATGGCCACTGCCTCCTCAAGCCGTTCGTCGCTGATCTTTCGCCCACACCCGCAGCGCACACCGAATTTGGACATCTCTTCGAGCACTGAAGCGTCGGAAAATCTAGAGACCTCGTGCTGATGCTTAGCGCAAACCACTACGTACTCTGAGCCTATAAGTCCGACTTCATGCAATTCCAGCAGGGTTGCGTCAATGTCTTCAACTTTACCTCTCTTCAACTGCCTTTCGACATCAGAAAGGATCAGGCCGCCAGGTGCGGATTTGATAGCGGTGGCAAGGATTCGCGGCTCTTTATTGGAGAGGAGGCGAGCGGCATTAGACTTCTCTGTCGTAATTGATAGAGATTCCTGGCGCCCCTCTTGCTTCAGCTCCACAAATCTCTTTGGCCGAACTTCCCACTCCCTCAACTCGGCACCGCTCTGCTCCTTGACGACTTGAAGGAACGCAGAAACATCCGGCTTGAAGCGCGATGATGAAAGAACGTGCAGAAAAAAGATGCCCGCCTGTTCCTTCAGTGCTTCCTCATCATCGACGGTGACCCATACGCCGCTCCTTCTGCGGAGCGAGAGCACATAGATGACTCCCTCGAAATTGTAAATCTCTGCCTTTACGATCGCGCTGGCTCGCCCAAATCTATCTGGGAGCCGAGCGCCCCCATCCGCAGAACTCAAGCCGAGTGCGAGGGCCATCGCCTCACGTGACGAACTCAAAACCCTTACATACTCACTGGGAATCGAACGTTCGATCGCATCGAATTTACCCGATTGCTGCGAGTCAACGACTGAACGCCACACTGAGAGCTTCAACATGAAGAATAGTGTGAGGCCGTTAAAGGGCCGACGCCACCCGTTTGCTCGTCTTCCCCGTCTACAGCCCGGCCGACGCGGCTTGTTCTGGTTGACGGCGTCGCAACAGCGTGGCTGAGGCCGGTCGGGTTACGGCGAGGCACATGCGCGCCTTACCGGTCGGCGCACCCCCCATCGTGGCTGACTGTCGGCGTCTGAGGTACGAGCACCAACAAGCCCTCAGACCCGGTCAGTTCGATGGTGCGAAGCCGTCGGATTGGTCGAAGTAGAACGGGGAGCCCGAAGCCGTCGGCGCCCAGCACTCACGAAGAGCAAGCTGAATGGCCTGGGCAACATCGAACGGCAGTACAGGCGTGGCCTCGCGTCCGAACCAGTTGCTCGGATGCGGCTGGTTCGTGGTGACCACGAGCGTCATGCCCGGGGTGTCCGCGTGCTCGACCGCGAACGTGCACGGCGACCAGGTCATGCCCTGAAAGTACGTCGGCCTGCCTCGCAGCCGCCAGCGGTAGGCCGTGCCGTCGACAACGATCCGTCGTGATCCCTTGCGGACCAGAGCCATGACACCCCCTTCAGCAGCGACGATGCTAGCGAGCCCGGCCCGCCGTCCGTCTCAGTTTCCGTCTCATTCAGCGCCGTTCACAGCCGTTCAGGCGAGACCGAAGGCGGTAGCCGCTCCCACGGCCGGACGGCCATGAACACAGGTGAACGGCACCGTCCGAAGCCTCTTCACCTACCAACACAGTTGGAAAGCGTGTTGGGGGCAACCCCTCACGAGTTCGAATCTCGTATCCTCCGCCAGTGCCTCACCGGGCACGATGTCGAAGGGCGCCGTTGTTCGCAGCGGGGCCCTTCGTCGTTGGCCATCTGTTTCAGCGGGCCGCGCCCGATCCGGCCTGGAGCCTTGTCAGGGCGAAGATGATCAAGAGGTCGAGTGCCATCACGGGGATGGCCCACAGCGGGTAGTACGGGACGAACATGAACTGGGTGATCAGGCTGATCCCCGCCGCCGCCGCACCGGCCCCACGACTCCAGCTCTGGTTGGTCACCACTCCCAGGCCGGCGACGGTGAGCGCCAGTCCCACCACGATGTGGATCCAGCCCCAGGCGGTCAGGTCGAACCGATAGGCGTACTGGGACGCGGCGAACAGGTTGTCGCTCGCGATGCCGGACGCCCCCATGAGGATGCTGAGCGGTCCGCTGAGCAACATCACGGCTCCGGCGAACACGGACGCACCGCTGAGTCCTTCGTTGTCGCCCGGCCTTCCGTACCCTCGCCGGGTCTCGCTCGGCGTCGTTGCCATGTCTGTCACCTTCCTGACGACGCGGCCTCGCTCCACTGACAGGATCACCGCGATCCCTCGGCACCGCGACCGCAGCCCCCGGCACGGTGCGCCCCCTCACGCCCCCACCACCCGAGCCGGCAACATCACGCGGTTGTTCGTCGCCGTCTCGGCGAAGATCGACTTGAGGTGGTCCTGGACGGTGTGTTCGGCGAGGGACATGCGGTGGGCCGCCGTGCGGTTGTCGCCGCCCTTGGCCAGGTTGCCGAGTACGTCCGCCTCGCGCGGGGTCAGGGCGAAGCACCTGGCGAAGAGGGAGAGCCGTTCCGCCGGGACGTCTCCTCCAGGGTGACGGCGATGCCGTGGCGGCGGTCCGAGGGCAGGACGCCGCCGACGCGGGCCACGCTCAGGGTGAGCCACAGGCCGTCCGCGAGGTGGAGCCGTGGGCGGGACTGGTGGGTGTCGAGCCCCGCCTCGACGGCCGGCAACCGGGCGGCGACCTCGTCCACGCACGCGTGCACCGCCGGAACCTGGTCGGGTCCGGTCCCCGCCCCGCCCGGATGACCGCACACGACCCGGAAGGACGCTCCCCGCCCCGCCGGGTGACCGACGTGCCCGGGGCTGGCCGTTCGGTCAGTGCACCGACAAGCCTCCGTCCACGAAGACCGACTGGCCCGTGACGTAGGCCGAGGCCTCGCTCGCCAGGAAGACGGCGGCGCCCGCGAAGTCCTCGGGGAGGCCGTTGCGGCCGGTCATCGTGCGGGCGGCCAGGGACGCGACCTGTTCCGGGTCGTCGGCGAGGCGGGCGTTGAGGGGGGTCAGTACGAAGCCGGGGACGAGGGTGTTGCAGGTGACGCCGTGCGGGGACCAGGCCTCGGCCTGTGAGCGGGCCAGGGACTCCAGACCGCCCTTGGAGACGCCGTAGGCGCCGCTCTGCACGAAGGCGCGGTGGGCCTGCTGGGACGTGATGTGGATGATCCGGCCGAAGCCGCGCTCGGCCATGCCCGGGCCGAAGCGCTGGCCCAGGAGGTAGGGCGCCTCCAGGTTGACCGCCATGGTGGTGTCCCACACCTCGTCGGTGAGCTCGTTCATCGGTGGACGCAGGTTGATCCCCGCGGAGTTGACCAGGATGTCCGGTTCGCCGAACACGTCGGCGGCCTCCTGAGCCGCCGTACGGACACCGTCCCTCGTGCTCAAGTCGCCGCTCACCCAGGCCGCCCGGCAGCCGTCCGACGTCAACTCCTCGACGGTGGCCGCCAGTTCCGCCCTTCTGCGGGCCACGACCACCACGCTCGCGCCCGCCCGCGCCAACGCCCCCGCGATCGCCCTGCCGATGCCCGAACTCCCGCCGGTCACCAGGGCGATCCGGCCGTCCAGCGAGAAGAGTCGGGAGAGATACGCCTGGGAAGTCATGCCCGCACCCTAAGTCGGTACCCGGTCTCCCATGACCCGTATTCTCGTCGGCACGTGCTCCTGGACCGATCCCGCGCTCGTCCGCAGCGGCTGGTACCCGCCGGGGCGGCGGGACGCCGAAGGACGGTTGCGGTACTACGCCGAGCGGTTCCCGGTGGTGGAGGTGGACGGCACGTTCTACGCGCTGCCCAGCGAGCGCAACAGCCGTCTGTGGGTGGAGCGCACGCCCGAGTCCTTCGTGTTCGACGTGAAGGCGTACGCGCCGCTGACCGGGCATCCCGCGAAGCAGGCCGCTCTCGCCGACGTCCCGTTGGACGAGGTGTGGGCGCGGTTCGCGGACGGGATCGAGCCGTTGCGTCAGGCCGGGCGGCTGGGCGGGGTGTTGTTCCAGTTCCCGCCGTGGCTGCGGCCGGGGGCGCGGGCGGAGCGGTTCCTGGAGGAGACCGCGGAACGGACCGCCGGCTGGCCCGTCCACGTGGAGTTCCGGCACCCGTCCTGGTGGGAGGAGGACCAGCACGACCTCACCTGCGCGCTGCTCGGCAAGTACGACTTCGCCGCCGTCGCCGTGGACATGCGCCAGGGGCTGCCCGCCTCCCTGCCGCCGGTCACGCCCGTCACCTTGCCCCGGCTGTCCGTCGTGCGCTTCCACGGGCGCAGCTCCTCCTGGGGCCGGGGCAGCAAGGAGGAGCGCTTCCGGTACGACTACGCACGCGCCGAACTGGCAGAGTGGGTACCGCGGTTGCGGACCCTGGCCGAACGGTCCGACGAACTCCACGTGCTGTTCAACAACTGCTGCGGAGCCGCCGCCGTGCACGCCGCCGAGACCATGGCCGAGCTGCTCAGCCCACGATCCTGACCGTCTTCGTGACGCTGATCTGGTCGACGTCGGAGACCCTGATCGTCGCCTTCATCCGCCAGTCGCCGGCGAGGGGCAGGGTCAGGTCGTTCGTGCCCCAGTAGCCGCCCTTGTTCTCGAGTCGGGCGTCGATCGGGCCGATCCGCTGGGCCGGGAGGGTGAAGGACAGCCGGAGTTCGGGAACGGTGGCGAGGCCGCCGTCAGCCGCGTAGACGATGGCCTGGACCGAGTTGTCGCCGGTGCGGCCCGGGTCAAGGGTGACCTGCACGCTGCCGGTGGCACCGCCGACCGCGAAGGGGACGGTGGTCAGGGACGCGGCGGGCAGTCCTGCCGTGGCCGGGCCCGCCTCGGCCTGCGCCCGGCCGGGCAGCGTGCCGCTCAGCACGGTGCTCAGCACCAGGACCACGACCCCGACGGCCACTTCGGCGAGGACGGACCGGCGCAGACCGTGCCGGTGCGCCGGCGCGGCGGACCGGGCCGCGGAAGGCGCCGGTCCGGCGTCCGACGGCGGCCCGCCCACCGGCTCGGCCACCTTCTCCCGTAAGACCGCCTCCGCCTCGCCCCGCCCCTGGGCCGACACCGGGCCGCCGCCCACCTTCGCCCGAACGACCGCCTCCGCCTCCCCCCGCGCCTCCGCCGACACCGGGCCGCCGCCCACCTTCGCCCGAACGACCGCCTCCGCCTCCCCCCGCGCCTCCGCCGACGCCGGGCCGCCGCCCACCCGCTCGGCCACCTTCTCCCGTACGACCGCCGCCGCCTCGGCCTCCGCCTGGGCCGCGACCGTCACCAGCCGGCCCGTCCACCGCCGCGACAGCCTCGCCGCCGCCAGCAGCAGCGTCACCGCGAGCAGTTTGAGGACGAGCAGATGGCCGTACGTGGTGCCGGTGACCGCGTCCCAGGAGCCGAGGCCGCGCCAGGACTGGTAGACGCCGGTGGCGACGAGGACGGTCACGGAGGCGAAGGCCAGCCGGGAGAAGCGGGCGACGACGGCGGCCGGGAGCTGTGCCTCGGCCCGGTACAGCGTGGCGAGCAGGGCCGCGAGACCGCCCAGCCAGACCGCCATCGCGAGGACGTGCAGCACCGCGGACGTCATCGCCACCGGCACCTGGATCCCGGCGGACGCGTGCTCGGCGGCGGCCCAGGTCAGCGCGAGACCCACGGAGAGCGCGCCGCCCGCCGCCTGCCACCCGCGGGGCAGCCTGGACGCGCCGGGCCGCAGCAGTCGTACGACGAAGAAGTACGCGACCAGCAGCAGGGCCAGGCGGACCAGGAGGGCCTCGCCGGGGCGGGTGCCCAGGGTGCGTTCGAGGGCCTTGAGGGAGAACGCGGCGGACGGGCCCGCGCCGCTCTCGTACGGGGCGCGCAGCACCAGCAGGAACAGGGTCGAGCCGAGCAGGGTGCCCCAGCCCGCCCACAGCAGTCGGCGCAGCCGGGACGGTTCCGGGGGGCGGCAGACGGCGAGGAAGACGGCGGTGCCGATGAGCAGGGCCGCGGCGAGGTAGGCCAGGTAGCGGCCCATGTTGAACAGGCTCTCCGTGGCCGGGTCCTCGGTCGGGCCGGTGTCCGCGACCACCACGGCCGGGGAGGGCTTGCCGACGGAGAAGGTGAAGGCGCCGGAGACCGGGTGGCTGTCGGCCGAGACCACCCGCCAGGCCACCGTGTAGGTGCCCTGGGCGAGCCCGGCAGGCAGCGTGACCCGGGCCGTGTCCGAGCCGCCCGGTCCGTGTCCGGCGTCCCCGACCCTCAGGCGCTTGCCGTCGGGGTCCAGCACCCGGAAGGAGTCGTCGAGCAGACCGACGGACTCGGTGAAGGTCAGGGTGATGTCACGGGGGGCGGACTTGAGGACGGTCCCGTCCTCGGGGTCGGTGGCCCGGAGGGCGGCGTGGGCGGACGCCGCTCCCGCACCGCCGAACAGGAGCAGGACCAGCACGGTTCCCAGCAGCACCAGACCCTGAAGTCCTCGCCTTCGCCGGCCTGTGCTGCTGCGCGCACGCTCACACCTCACGTCACTGCTCCGTACCTGGGTTCGCGGTCTCCCGGATACGTACGGACGCGGGCCGCCGAGCGCTCACCACGTGGACCGGGCGGACACCCCGCCGTCCACCACCAAGTCGTGCCCGGTGACCCAGGACGCCAGCGGGGAGGCGAGGAACACGCACACGTCGGCCACGTCCTCGGGGCGCCCGAGCCTGCCCAGGGGTGCCTTCCGCAGCCACCGCTCCACCCCGTCGGGCCAGGTCTCCGCCAGCCCTTCGCGGTCGATCAGCCCGGGCGAGACCGTGTTGACGCGGAGGCCGTGCGGCCCGTACTCCAGGGCCGCCGACCGCGCGTGCGTCACGATCGCAGCCTTGGAGGCGGCGTAGTGGGCGTGCCCGGGAGCGGGGTGGCCCGCCTCGACGGACGCGACGTGGGTGACGGACCCGCCCGGCCCCATGAGCTCCGCGGCCGCCTGCGTGCAGGCGAAGACGCCGGTCAGGTTGGTGTCCACGACGTCCCGCCACTGCGCGGCCGTCATCCCGGGCAGGGCCTGGACGGGCTGCACGCCCGCGTTGTTGACCAGTGCGGTCAGTCCCCCGCCCCACGCGGCGGCCTCCCGCACCAGCCGCCGGCACCCGTCCTCGTCCCGCAGGTCCGCCTCCAGTACGACGGCCCGGGCGCCCGAGTCCTCGATCCGGGCGGCCGTCTCACGGGCCGCCGCCCCGGACGTACGGCAATGGAGGGCGACCGCCGCGCCCTGCTCGGCGAACCGCAGGGCGATGCCCCGCCCGATGCCGCCGCCCGCGCCCGTGACCAGGGCGACCTGTCCTCGAAGGAGTCTCATGGGCGGCACAGTCGCGCGATCCGCTCCGCCTCCGCCGGGTAACGCGCCGTCAGTTCGGCCGCGTCGCCGTGTTCGTAGCCCTCGTAGGTGAAGCCGGGCGCCATGGTGCAGCCGAAGAAGGTCCAGGCGCCGCGGGTCACGGCCCCCATCCAGGTGCCCGCGGGCACGGTGAACTGCGGGTGCTGGCCGCCGAGTACGTCCGGGCCCAGGACGGCGGTGCGTGCCGTGCCGTCCGGAGCGAGGAGCAGGAGGTCGAGGGGATCGCCGAGGTAGTGGTGCCAGATCTCGTCGCTGGGCAGGCGGTGCAGGGCGGAGTAGTCGTCCGAGGTCAGCAGGGCCACTATCGCCGTGCCGTGCGGCCGTCCGTCGGCACGCTCGGCTCCGGCCCAGGTCTGCCGGAACAGTCCGCCCTCGCGGGGGATGGGTTCCAGGCCGTAGTGGGCGACGAGGTCGTCAGGCGTCACCCGGAAAGGCTACCTCCCTTGTCAGGAAAGCCAGTTGGGCGTGCTTCTCGGGCAGGTGCACGTCGGGGAGGTCGATCTCCGGCAGCACGACCGCGTCCCCGGCCACGAAGCCCTGCTTGAGGAAGCGCGCGATGGCCTTCTCGTTGCGCACGTCGGGGTCGATCACGACCCGCCGCTTGTCCAGGACCAGCAGCACGTACCTGGCCACGGCGGACAGCAGCGCCGAGGTCCAGCCCGGCCGGGTGCCGTGCGGGCCGATGGGCGGGAGCAGCAGGTGGATGCCGATGTCCCCGGGTTCGACCGTGTAGCACTCGCTGACGCGGTCGGCCTCCGGCTCGTAGGTCTGCAGGAGCCCGGCCGGTTCGCCGTCCTTCTCCAGCAGATAGGCGTGGTGGGTGTCGAGGGTGTCCAGGTGGGCGTAGATCTCGGCGACCTGCTGCGGGGTGAGGCCGTTCATGCCCCAGAACGCGGCGCGTTCCTCGCTGACCCAGGCGTGCACGGTCGCCGCGTCGGCGTGCGGGTCGAGGCGCAGGATGCGGACGGTGCCGAAGCCGTCCACGGTCTGGGTGTGGACCGCTTCACGGGTGGTGGTGTCGGACATCGGTCTCCTCAGTCTTCCTTCGTCAGGTGCTGCCAGTCGGTGACGACCGGTACGAGATCTCCCCGCAGCCACAGCGGGAGCTGGTCGCGGTGATGGGGTGACCCGGGCAGGCCACAGGCGCCGAGCGGGACCACCCAGAGGCTGTCCTCGCGGCGGGCCAGGTCCCAGACGTAACGGGCGGCCGGGCCGCGCGCGGCGAGGTCCGTGAGTCCGGGCACCGCGGAGGTGCACAGGACGCAGTCGTGGTCGCCGGAGAGGGCCGGGGCGTCCCGGTCGTGCTCGGGGAGCGCCTGCCAGGGGGCGAGGCGGTGGGTGTCGCCCCAGGTGCCCCGCGGTGGTTCGGCGGCCACCTCCTCCAGGGCGGCCCGCACGGTCCCGGCCCGGTCGACGCCGTACAACTCCTCGGCGCGCAGCAGGTGTTCGAGTGCGAAGGCGACCCGGGGCACGAGGCCGAGCCAGGGGAGGAGGACGTCGGGGTAGGCGGGCGGCTCGGTCAGGGCCGCGAACGCGGGGTGGGCGGCGAGCCGTCGTACGACCGCGCTGCGCACGGCGGCGTACAGGGCGGCCTCCGTGCTGCTCGCGGTCATGCGGCGGTCCCAGCGCAGAAGCGTTTCCCTCGTGGCCGCGGCCGCGGGGCTGAGACCGTCCAGGGCCGCCATGTGGTCCAGCAGGGGCTGCGCGGAGGCGAGATGGGTGTCCATGTGGATCACGGGCATGTCGGCGGCCGACCAGTGCTCCTTCTCCCGCAGCAGGGCGGCGATGCGGTCCGCCCGGTGGGGCGGGGCGAACTCGACGCCGAGCGGGGTGGCGGGGCTGCGCTGGTTGGCCATCACGGCGATGCCGTCGGTGAGGCCGGCGCGGGGCATGTCGTGCCGGCCCTGCCACTCGTGCCCGGGCTCCCAGGCGGGGACGGGCCGCAGCCGGTTGGCCTCCGCCCGCACCGGCACCCACCCGGCGACCCGGTGCAGCAGCCCGCCCTCGGTGTCGGCGGCCTGCACGACGTTCACGGGCTCGACCCACAGGTCGAAGGCGCGGTCCACGTCGGCGGTCCGGCGGGCGCGCAGGAGAGGGAGGAGGGCGCTGAAGCCGAGGTCCCCGGTGACGCGGGGCGGGTAGCGCAGGGACAGGGCGACGGGGGCGGCCGTGGGGGTGGCGCCGGACCGGGAGGCGTCCGCGGCCGAAGCCACCGGCGGTAGCGGGGCGGCCTCCTCCAGGACTCCTCCGCCCTCCAGTCCCTCCGGGCCGCCCGCCACCACCGGGCCGCGTTCCGTCTCGATCACCTCGATCTCGACCGGGGCCTCGCCGGCCACCTCGACGGTCTCCGTGTGCCGGGTGGCGCGGTGCCAGACGCCGTCCGGGCCGAGGGCCTCCACGCCGGCCCCCGTGCGGCGCAGCCGTTCGCGGTAGAGGTCCTGGTAGTCGGCCATGGCGTTGGTGATGGACCAGGCGACCGTGCCGGTGTGGCCGAAGTGGGCGATGCCGGGGACGCCGGGCACCGCGAGGCCGACGACGTCGAACTCGGGGCAGGCCAGGCGGATCTGCTGGTAGACGCCGGGGTCCTCGATGTAGCGGTGCGGGTCGCCCGCGAGCACGGCGTGGCCGGTGGTGGTGCGGTCGCCGGCGACCAGCCAGCCGTTGCTGCCGGAGGTGCCCGGGCCGTCGGTGGCGAAGAGACCGACCGCGTCCGGGCCCAGGTGCCGTATCGCCTCGTCCCGCCACAGCTTGGCCGGGAAGCCGGCGAACAGGATGTGCGTGCCGAGCCAGACGCCGAGCGGCGTCCAGGGCTCCCAGCGGCCGGGGGCGAGGCCGACGCGGGCGAATTCGGGGGCCGAGGCGGACGGCAGTTCCTCGTTGACGCCGTCGACGTACGCCCGCACCCAGTCGGCCGTCTCCGGGTCCTGTCTCTCCAGCGCTGCGAAACAGCGTCTGGCCGTGTCGTCCAGGCGGGCCCGTCTCGCGAGGGTGTCCCAGGACAGGGCCGCCGCGCCGAGGAAGGCGGCCGAGGTGCCCTGCGCGCGGTGCCGTTCGACCTCCAGCTGCCAGGCGCGGTCACGGGCGGTGACCCGGCCCTGGGCGCGGGCGAGTTCACGCGCGCTGCCCGCGCGGAGGTGGGGTATCCCCCAGGCGTCGCGGTAGATCTCGGTACTCACCCTCGCACTCGCTTCCGTTTAAGTTAGGCTTACCTAAGTTAATTGGTGAGGGAATCGTACTTGAAGGGTGAAGGACCATGGGGCAGGGGCACGGCTGGGAGGGCGCGGTCCTCCGACTGCTGCGGGCGAAGGACTTCGTGTTCACCGTGACCGGCGCCGAGGACGTCACCGAGGCGTACCGGCGGGTGCGTCTCACCGACGGCGGGATGCTGGCGGCCACCGGCGTCCACCCGACGATGTGGGTGCGCCTGTGGTTCTCCGCCGCGGGCAAGCCGCACCAGCGCGCCTACACGCTGGTCGACCCGGACCCCGAGAAGGGCACGTTCGCCCTGGAGTTCGCGCTGCACGACGGCGTCGCCAGCGACTGGGCCCGTACCGCGAAGCCCGGCGACACCATCGAGGCCACCGTCCACGGCACCGGTTTCGACCGCCCCGACCCCGAGCCCACGCACGTCTTCGCCTTCGGCGACCCGGCCTCCCTGCCCGCCCTCAACTCCCTCCTCGGCGCCCTGGACTCCTCCCCCGCGACCGTCTGGTTCGAGGGCGGCGACGAGGACCTCCCGTTCCGCACCGACCCGTCCCGCCACGAGGTCCGCCGGGTGCTCCGCCTCGACTCCGGGGCGCACCTGGTCGCCCAGGCGAAGGCGGACCTGCCCGCACTGCTGAAGGACCACCCGGACGCGTACGTCTGGATCGCCTGCGACACGGCCACGACCCGGACCCTGTCGTCGTACGTCCGCAAGGAGCTGGGCGTGCCCAAGGAGCGGGTCGACGCACTGGGCTACTGGCGGCCCTGAGAGGACACCCGCGCCGGGCGCACAACCCTTGACGGTCGTGGCCGCGCCCACCGAGAACACCGACGGCTGCCTGTGGATCGCCCGCGGCTCGGCCTCGGGGCCGGTCCTCAAGGGCTCGGTGAACCTGTGCGGAAAGAGCGCCGGCATCCCCGTCGAGGGCGTCAAGGGCTGCTTCGGAGCGGCGCTGACCAGCCCTCACGTGGAGCTGTGACCGCGGCGGGGGCATGATCGGAGTCATGGACGTCACCCTTCACCTCGCCCAGGACCCCGAGGCCGACGAGCTCCTCGGCCGCTCCCCGCTCGCCGCGCTGGTCGGGATGCTGCTGGACCAGCAGGTCCCGATGGAGTGGGCGTTCAAGGGCCCCCGCACCATCGCGGACCGGCTCGGCGCCAGCGACCTCGACGCGCACGACATCGCCGCGCAGGACCCGGAGGCCTTCGTCGCGCTGCTCTCCGAGAAGCCGGCCGTGCACCGCTACCCGGGCTCGATGGCCAAGCGGATCCAGCAGCTCTGCCATTACCTCGTCGAGCACTACGACGGTGAGGCCGAGCTGGTCTGGAAGGGCGTGGACGACGGCCGCGAGCTGCTGCGCCGGCTGGAGGAGCTGCCGGGGTTCGGGAAGCAGAAGGCGCAGATCTTCCTGGCACTGCTGGGCAAGCAGCTCGGCGTCCGGCCACGGGGCTGGCGGGAGGCCGCGGGCGCCTACGGCGAGCCCGAGTCCTTCCGGTCCGTCGCCGACATCACCGGCCCCGAGTCGCTGACGAAGGTCCGCGCGCACAAGCAGGAGATGAAGGCGGCGGCGAAGGCGGCGAAAGCGGGCGGGAAGTCCTAGTCAGCCGGGTGGCCCGTCCCCGGTGGCCGGGGTGGGCGCGGCGGTCCCAGCATGGACCATGACCGAGTTCGACGACCGCTTCGCCGACCGTTTCGACGACCGCAAGGTCCACGCGGGCCACCCGCCGGGCACCTCCCCGCACGCGCCCGAGCCGCCCCTCGACGGCCCCCTGCACACCCTCGCCCAGGCGGCCTGGCAGGTCGTCCTGCTCACCGGTGCCGCCTCCCTGGTCCTCGGCGTCCTGGTCCTCGTCTGGCCCGGCGCCTCCCTGCTCGCGGCCGGTGTCCTCTTCGGCGTCTACCTCCTGGTCAGCGGTGTCTTCCAGCTGGTCGCGGCCTTCGGCACGCACAAGACCACCGCACTGCGCGTCCTCGCCTTCGTCAGCGGCTCCCTGTCGATCCTGCTGGGCCTGTTCTGCCTGCGCGGGCCGATGCGGTCGGTCCTGCTGCTCGCCCTGTGGATCGGCATCGGCTGGCTGATCCGCGGCATCACCCAGACCCTGGCCGCCGCCTCCGACCGCTCGATGCCGGCCCGCGGCTGGCAGATCCTCCTCGGCGTGCTCACCTTCGTCGCCGGGATCGTGCTGATCGACTCCCCCTTCGAGTCGGTCGCCGTCCTCACCCTGGTCGGCGGCATCTGGCTGGTCGTCGTGGGAGCGGTCGAGATCGTCACGGCCCTGAGCCTCCGCGGCCGAGCCCACCGGGTCCCGCACACGGTGTGACCCCACCGCCCGCGCGCACCGCCGCCGGGACCCCCACGCCCGCCCCTCCGGTCGGGTGAACTGCGGGGCCGAAGCGATGAAACGCGCGTGCCGGAGGGGGAGACGACCTGTGTGAGTTCCGTACGACGTCCCCCGGGCAGCCGTGACTGGCTGCGGGTCCTCGTGCTGCTGCTCGCGCTGCTGGTGCCCGGTGCGCATCTCCAGGCGCACGCGATGCCGCCCGTGCCCGCCGGGGAGCTCGTCGAGTACGACGTCCTCGACACGGCGCTGCGACCGCCGGCCCGGGCCGTCCACCGTGCGGTCGTGCCCCTGCGGCCCGTGCCGTGGCCGGAGACGGTGCACGGCGTGCCGGCGGAGCGGCCCCTGCCCGCGCCCCCGAGGCCGCCGTACGCGCTGCCCGTCCTGCGTTCCGTGGTCCTGCGCTGCTGACAGAGCCGGTTTCCCCAGGCCCGCTCAGCACTCACGCAAGGACAAGGAACACCGCCATGCCCGTCGACCCGTACGCGGTCCTGCGCGCCCTGCTGCGCGCGGAGGCCGCACGCAGCGCGCCGAAGCCGCAGATCCCGAAGAAGCAGCCGCCGGCGAGAGAGGAGAAGCGCGGCTGAGTCCCTGGAGGAGGCCGCGGGCTACCGCCGCCTCCTCCGGGCCGTACCGAAGAGCGAGCGGGTGATCTCCCGCCCGATCTGCGTGCCCAGCGACCGCGCCAGCGACTTGAACATGCCGCTGCCGACGACCTGTTCGACGACGGAGGGGTCGTCCGCGCGGGCCGGGGCCGGGGTCGGCGGGGCCTTCGTCTCGTCCGGGCCCTTGGCGCCGCGGGAGCCGAGCTTCTCGTACGCCGACTCCCTGTCCACAGCCTGTGCGTAACGCCCGTACAGCTCGGAGGCCCTGACCGCCGCGTCCAGCGCACCGGCGTCGACCGGTCCCATCAGGGACTCGGGAGCCCGCAGGCGGGTCGCGGCGACAGGCGTCGGCGCCCCCTTCTCGCTGAGCACCGTCACCACGGCCTCTCCGGTCCCCAGGCCGGTGAGCAGCTCCTCCAGGTCGTAAGCGGAGTCGGGGAAGGTCCGCACGGTCGCCTTCAGCGCCTTCTGGTCGTCCGGGGTGAAGGCCCGCAGCGCGTGCTGGACCCGGTTGCCGAGCTGGGCCAGGACGTCGGCGGGCACGTCCTTGGCGGTCTGCGTCACGAAGAAGACGCCGACTCCTTTCGAGCGAATCAGCCGCACGGTCTGCGTGAGGGAGTCGAGGAACGCCTTCGAGGCCCCGTTGAAGAGCAGATGCGCCTCGTCGAAGAAGAACACGAGCTTCGGCCGGTCCACGTCCCCGACCTCCGGGAGGTCGTGGAACAGATCGGCGAGCAGCCACATCAGGAAGGTCGAGAAGAGCCGCGGCCGGTCCTGTACGGCGGCCAGCTCCAGCACGGAGACCAGCCCGCGCCCGTCGTCCGTGGTGCGCAGCAGCTCGGCGGTGTCGAACTCCGGCTCCCCGAAGAAGTCGGCCATGCCCTGCGCCTCGAACGCGGTGAGGGACCGCAGGATGA
Source organism: Streptomyces sp. NPDC091972 (assembly GCF_044756385.1). NCBI lineage: Bacteria > Bacillati > Actinomycetota > Actinomycetes > Kitasatosporales > Streptomycetaceae > Streptomyces > Streptomyces sp. NPDC091972. The sequence goes on from NZ_JBIVSV010000020.1 coordinate 89,817, forward strand.
CCCCGGCCGTGGCGGTGGACAGGCCCCCGATGTTCTTCAGCTCGGCCTTGCCCTCGTCGGAGGTGAGGAATGCGACGACGGCCCGCAGGTCCTTGAGGTCGACCAGTTCCAGCCCCTTCCGGTCGGCGTAGTGGAAGATCAGGCCGAGGGACTGTTCCTGGGTCTGGTTGAGCTGGAGCACCTTGGACAGCAGCAGCGGCCCGAAGCTGGTGACGGTGGCCCGGACCGGGATGCCGTGCCCGATGCCGCCGAGGGCGTAGAACTCCGCGGGAAAGCCGGTGGGTTCCCATTGCTGGTGCACTTCCGCGGCCCTGGCCTGCACCTTCTCGTTCCGCGCGCCGGGCTCGCAGATGCCGGACACATCGCCCTTGATGTCGGCGAGGAAGACCGGGACCCCCTGCGCCGACAACTGCTCGGCGACGAGCTGGAGCGTCTTGGTCTTGCCGGTGCCGGTGGCGCCGGCGACGAGTCCGTGCCGGTTGAGCATCGACAGGGGGATCCTGACCTGCGCGTCGGGGAGGCAGACGCCGTCCCACAGCAGTGCGCCGAGATCGAGCGCGGGTCCGGTGAAGGCGTAGCCGGCGGCGATCTCCAGGGCCTGTTGCGGCAGCGCGGCGGAGCGGGACTGTGCCTCCGGCATGGACCGGCCGGCGGTTGCCGAGGCGGCCCCCGTCTCGCCCCGCGGCGGGGTCTTTCGCTCGTTCATACCAAACCCCTGCTCCCGTTACGCCCCTTTTCTTCACCTTTTTCCAGCGTCGCACTCGCTCGCCATGGCTGCGCCCGGAAGGTCTTGACCGGTAGGCTTTCCGTGTGATCTTCAAGCGCATCGGAAACGGCCGGCCGTACCCCGACCACGGCCGGGAAAGCACCCGGCAGTGGGCGGACGTCGCACCGCGCCCGGTCCGCCTCGATCAGCTCGTGACGACCAAGGGCCAACTCGACCTGGAGACCCTGCTCGCCGAGGACTCGACGTTCTACGGCGACCTGTTCGCGCACGTCGTGAAATGGCAGGGCGACCTGTACCTGGAGGACGGTCTGCACCGCGCGGTGCGGGCGGCGCTCCAGCAGCGGCAGGTGCTGCACGCGCGCGTGCTCGAGCTGGACTGAGTGACGGCGCTGTAAAGGTTTGGCCCTTTCGGGTTCTCCTGTGCGGCGGTCAATGATCATCTAGTAGGAATCACCGCCCGCGCGCACTACGCTGCGCCCATGAGCATGCTGACGCCCCCCGGCATGGGCGGTAAGTACCGGATCACGGGCGACAAGTACCCCCGGATGCGTCGGCCCCGGCGGCGCGGCAGGCTCGTGCTCGGGGTGGTGGCCTCCGTCGCCGCGCTGAGCCTGGTCGGCTGGGGCACGCTCCAGCTCATCGACGTCTTCACGGGCGGTGGCGACAAGGCCTCCGCGGCCGGCTCCGGCACGGACTGCGCGAAGAAGTCCGGCGCTTCCCCGTCCCCCTCCGCGGTGCCTCTCCCCAAGCCGGGCCAGATCACCGTCAACGTCCTGAACGCCACGCCTCGCGGCGGGCTCGCCAAGAAGACGGCGGACGAGCTGAAGAAGCGGGGCTTCCGGATCGGCGACGTGGGCAACGCGACGGCGGCCTACGACAAGAAGGTCAAGGGCACGGCGGTACTGCTCGGCCCGTCGTCCGCCCTCAAGACCTCACTGCCGGTCCTGGGCACGCAGGTCGCCTCCGCGGAGACCCGTACGGACACCCGCAAGGGTGCCGAGGTCGACCTGATCATCGGAAACGGCTTCAAGACCCTGAGCAGCAAGCCCGTAGCCGACAAGGCCCTGGCCGCACTGGCCGCCCCCGCGCCGACGACCACGGGAACCAAGAAGACCTGCTGACTCGTGCCCGCCCGCCTGACGGGTGCGGGCCCGTCGTGGCTGGTCGCGCAGTTCCCCGCGCCCCTGAGTGGGTCATGTGGACGCTCGTGCAGACGCGTACGGCGGTGAGGGGACGGGGTGGGGGGTGTCCGCCCGCAGCGGCCGGCGTCCGTTACCGGGCCCCTTTTTCGATGGACCGAGCCGCCGGACCGAGGACGGACATCCCCCACCCCGGCACCGACCCACCCACCGGGCCGTATGCGCTACACCAGCCCCCACCGGACAGCGGCAGGCCGCCGCAGGCATCTCAGGGGCGCGGGGAACTGCGCAAAAACGCCCGCCCCCACCGAACCCGCACCCGCACCTACTCCGCCGACCCGTACAACCGATCCCCCGCGTCACCGAGACCCGGCACGATGTAGCCGTGTTCGTTCAGGTGGTCGTCGACCGCAGCCGTGACGACCGTGACCGGCGTCCCCGCCAGCTCGCGCTCCATGATCTCGACACCCTCCGGCGCGGCCAGCAGCACCACCGCCGTCACATCGTCCGCACCGCGCTTGATGAGCTCACGGATCGCCGCCACCAGCGTGCCACCGGTCGCGAGCATCGGGTCGAGGACGTACACCTGACGCCCGGAGAGATCCTCCGGCATGCGCGCGGCGTACGTGGTCGCCTGAAGCGTCTCCTCGTTGCGGATCATGCCGAGGAACCCCACCTCGGCGGTGGGCAGCAGCCGGACCATGCCGTCGAGCATGCCGAGCCCGGCCCGCAGGATCGGCACCACCAGCGGCCGGGGGTAGGACAGCTTCACACCGGTCGTGGCGGCCACCGGGGTCCGGATGTCGACCGCCTCGGTGCGCACGTCGCGCGTGGCCTCGTAGGCGAGCAGGGTGACCAGCTCGTCGGCGAGGCGGCGGAAGGTCGCGGAGTCGGTGCGCTGGTCGCGCAGCGTGGTGAGCTTGTGGGCGACCAGAGGGTGGTCGACGACGTGGAGACGCATGGCCACAACAGTAGCCGGGTCCACGGAACCCCTCGCGCTGGCGTCAAACCGCCCGACCGGGGGAAAGTGGGAGGGACGGACTGGGGTGGTGAACCGATGCCTGACCTGCCTGAGAACGAACCGTCGTCACAGGAGACCGACGCCGAGCGCCGGCGCCGACGCGCGCAGTTCCTGCGCGACCTCGCGGAGGCCCGGGAGCTGCGCGACCGGGTCCAGCCGCGCCGCGCGAAGGTGGCCCGGCTGCGGCACGCGATGCGCATGCGGACCTTCCGTTGGTAAGAAAGATCACGCGCCCCGGGGCGCCCGGGACGCACGGAAGACGCACTGGAGGCGGACGCGGGGCGTGCTGAACAGGTGCCCGTGCGTGGGGCCTTGGGAAAGCCGCGTACGATCCCGCTCGTGGCGGCGACGAGTGCGCTGGTGAGTACTTCACCGACGTGCCGACGCGCGTGCGATCAAAACCACCGGACACAGGGTGCCGAAGACGTCCCCTGAACGCCTTGTTTCTGCCACGATTCCGAGTGGGTGGGGCTCGGAGCCGAGCTCTCCCCGCCCAACCTCCGCCGGGGGGACCCCCAACCGGCACGCCTATGACCAGTGGGAGAGTCACGGTGTACTTCGCCGCACTGCTCGCGCGCACCGAAGACGGGTGGGAAGCGAGCGACACGGAGCTCCTCGACAATGTGGAGACGCTGTCGGATCTGGCCGACCTCGCCCGGGAAGCCGCGGCCGAGGACGACACGGTGCTCGTGCTGATCGAACAGGAGGACGCCTGGTTCGGCGTCGTCCGCATCGACGGCGAGGACGACCCTCGTATCTATGTCTCGGACGCCGCCGCCGCTGCCCGCAGCTCGTACGGCGAGATCCTGCTCACCGACGAACTGCTCGGAAGGGAGCCCGGCGACGACGGCCCCGACCTCGACGCCCTCGACCTCGACGGCACCGAGGACGGCGAGGACGAGGACGAGGACGACGAGGACGTCACCGCCGAGGCGGGCGGCTCCAAAGAGGCCGTGCCGCACGGCCCGGTCGGTGACGCGCAGGTCCTCGACGACCTGGGCGTCAGCGAGAAGGAACTGAAGGCCCTGTCGGAGGACGCTCTCACCGAGATCGCCGAGTCCCTGGGCGCCTCGGAGGTCCTGGAGACCGTCCGCTGAGCGCAGGGACCGAGAAGGAGGGCGTCCCGGACCCGGTACGGGACCGCTGGCGGGCCGCGATGCGGCTCGCCCTGGACGAGGCCGGCCGGGCGGGCCCGGACGTGCCGGTGGGCGCCGTCGTACTGTCCCCGGACGGTACGACCGTGCTCGCGGCCGGTCACAACGAACGCGAGGCGGTCGGGGATCCGACCGCGCACGCGGAGGTCCTCGCGATCAGGCGGGCGGCGGCGGAGCTCGGCGAGTGGCGGCTGACCGGCTGCACGCTCGTCGTCACGCTGGAGCCCTGCACGATGTGCGCGGGCGCGATCGTGCAGTCCCGGGTGGACCGGGTCGTCTACGGCGCCCGGGACGAGAAGGCGGGCGCGGCCGGCTCCCTGTGGGACGTCGTCCGCGACCGGCGCCTCAACCACCGTCCCGAGGTGATCGAGGGCGTCCTCGCGGACGAGTGCGCGGGACTCCTCACGGAGTTCTTCCGGGGCCGCTGAATACCGATTTCAAAGCACGCCCCACCTTGCTGTAGGGTCTCCCTCGGTAGCGTGTCCGAGCGGCCGAAGGAGCTCGCCTCGAAAGCGAGTGTGGCGCAAGTCACCGAGGGTTCAAATCCCTCCGCTACCGCTTGAGAAGGGCCCCGTCGAGAGACGGGGCCCTTCGTGCTCACTGATCACCCCCGTTACACTCGCGCCCCAGAAGCAACAGAGGTACCAAGCGGGGGAGGCCGCGGTGGCGGTGAACGGCAAGAGACTCGCCGTCTATGTGATCGTGGTCTTCGTGCTGTACGTGATCATCACGGACCCGGAGAAGGCCGCCGACTACGTGCAGATAGGGTTCCAGGGCATATCGGACGCCGCCAAAGCCGTGGGCGACTTCTTCACGTGGCTGGCCGACGGCGCGCACTAGCTGGGAGCTCAGATGATCCGTCACCTCGTCCTCTTCAAGCTCGACGAGGGTGTCGAGCGCGACGACCCGCGCGTCGTCGCGGGCGTCGAGGCCTTCCGCGCCCTGGACGGCAAGATCCCCGAGATCCGCTTCTGGGAACTCGGCTGGAACCTCAGCGACCGCCCCATCGCCTACGACTTCGCCATCAACTCCGGGTTCGAGGACGAGGCCGCGCTGCGGGCGTACGTCGAGCACCCGGAGCACCAGGCGGGCGTGGCGCTGTGGAAGGAGTTCGCCACCTGGGTGATCGCGGACTACGCGTACTGAGTCCGACCCGCGAAGCCTCCTGCCGGGAACGGCGGGAGGCTTTTCTGCGTCCTCCAGCGCAAGTTGCCCCTCAACACGGCGTAACCCAACGTTATGCGGTGCTTGCACACAGTGCACATGTCTTGTGATGCTATGACCGCTTTTGACGGATGAGTTGACCAACGAAGAGGTGGCGTTGACCGTGGCGGCCAGTACCGCGCCTCCCCAGGAGGCCCCCCAGGAGGCCGCCCCACGCAGTCGCGGCGCCGACACCCGGGCGCTCACCCAGGTGCTCTTCGGCCAGTTGAAGGAGCTCCAGCCGGGCACGCCGGAGCACAGCCGGGTGCGCGCGGCGCTCATCGAGGCCAACCTCCCGCTCGTGCGCTACGCGGCCGCCCGCTTCCGCTCCCGCAACGAGCCGATGGAGGACGTGATCCAGGTCGGCACCATCGGGCTCATCAACGCCATCGACCGCTTCGACCCGGACCGGGGCGTGCAGTTCCCGACCTTCGCGATGCCCACCGTCGTCGGCGAGATCAAGCGGTACTTCCGCGACAACGTCCGCACCGTCCACGTACCGCGCCGGCTGCACGAGCTGTGGGTGCAGGTCAACGGCGCGACCGAGGACCTGACGACGGCCTTCGGGCGCACTCCGACGACCGCCGAAATCGCCGAGCGGCTGCGCATCAGTGAGGACGAGGTGCTGTCCTGCATCGAGGCCGGACGGTCCTACCACGCCACCTCTTTGGAGGCGGCCCAGGAGGGCGACGGGCTGCCGGGACTGCTCGACCGGCTCGGCTACGAGGACCCGGCGCTGGACGGCGTGGAACACCGCGACCTGGTCCGCCATCTCCTCGTCCAACTCCCGGAACGGGAACAGCGAATCCTGCTGCTGCGCTACTACAGCAATCTCACCCAGTCGCAAATCAGCGCGGAACTCGGCGTCTCGCAGATGCACGTTTCGAGGCTACTCGCGCGTAGCTTCCAGCGGCTGCGATCCGCCAATCGGATCGACGCATAGTTCGCGCCGGATAGCGGATGCATAAGGGGCGCACGGTCGCACGTTCCGGAACACCGCAGTTCGCAAGCCCTGTCGAGGCGTAACCGGCGCGAGCGAATCGCTCACCGGCGCCGTTCCTGACACTTCTGTGCCGAAAAACCGTCAGACCCCCTTTATCCAGGGCGGATTAGAGTCTCACGTGTCGACATGTCACTACAGCGTGTTGCCGACATGTGACATTCTGCCGGAAGCGCGTTTGCCGAGGCTTCGGCTCCGGTATTCAGGTGAAGGCTGACGTTCCACCACGGGGCGTTCGCCGCGACCGTCCCGCGACCCAAAGGGGGTGGCATGTCCGCAGATCAGGGCAGCTCGAAGGTGCTCACGCTCACGAAGAGCGAGGCTGAGCCCGTGCTCGACGACGTCACGGCCGTCGAGGCCGCGCCGGTCCCGGCCCTCCCGGCACCCCCGGTGGTGTCCGGAGCCATCGACACCCGCACCCTGTCCCGCTCCCTCTTCCTGCGGCTCGCCGCACTCGACGAGAACAGCCCCGAGCGCGCTTACGTCCGGGACACCCTCATCGAGCTCAACCTCCCGCTGGTGCGCTACGCGGCGGCCCGTTTCCGCTCGCGCAACGAGCCGATGGAGGACATCGTCCAGGTCGGCACCATCGGCCTGATCAAGGCGATCGACCGCTTCGACTGCGAACGGGGCGTGGAGTTCCCGACGTTCGCGATGCCGACGGTCGTGGGCGAGATCAAGCGGTTCTTCCGCGACACGTCATGGTCCGTCCGTGTCCCGCGCCGCCTGCAAGAGCTGCGCCTGGCCCTCACCAAGGCCAGCGACGAGCTCTCCCAGAAGCTGGACCGCTCCCCGACGGTCGCCGAACTCGCCTCCGTGCTGGGCGTGTCCGAGGAGGACGTCGTCGACGGCCTCGCGGTCGGCAACGCGTACACCGCGTCCTCGCTGGACTCCCCGGCCCCGGAGGACGACGGCGGCGAAGGCTCCCTCGCGGACCGCCTCGGCTACGAGGACACGGCTCTGGAGGGCGTCGAGTACCGGGAGTCGCTGAAGCCGCTGCTGGCCAAACTCCCGCCCCGGGAGCGCCAGATCATCATGCTGCGCTTCTTCGCCAACATGACCCAGTCGCAGATCGGCGAGGAGGTCGGCATCTCCCAGATGCACGTCTCCCGCCTGCTGACCCGCACACTGGCCCAGCTCCGCGATGGCCTCATCTCGGACTGAGAACTCCGGTCGCCCATAGGGGCGCCGGGTTCGGTAGTGGGACGGCTGCGGGCCGGTGGGGGCCGGTCGCGCAGTTCCCCGCGCCCCTGAGTAGGCACAGTCACCCAAGCCACGACGGACCGTTGGCCAACCAACTCATCCACCGGCCGCCTGACGGCTGCGGGCCGGTCGTGGCCGGTCGCGCAGTTCCCCGCGCCCCTAAGTGGGTCATGTGGACGCTCGTGCAGACGCGTACGGCGGTCAGGGGACGGGGTGGGGGGTGTCCGCCCGCAGCGGCCGGCGTCCGTTACCGAGCACTACTCAAGGGGCCGAGCCGCCGGACCGAGGACGGACACCCCCCCCCCCCCCCCCCCCCCCCCCCCCCCCACCCCACCCCCCAACACCCCCCCCCCCCCCCCCCCCCCGG
>NZ_JBIVSV010000021.1:0-83131 GCF_044756385.1 Streptomyces sp. NPDC091972
GGTGTCCGTCCTCGGTCCGGCGGCTCGGTCTCTTGAGCAGGGCTCGGTGACGGACGCCGGCCGCTGCGGGCGGACACCCCCCACCCCGTCCCCTCGCCGCCGTACGCGGCTGAAGGTGCGTCCCCATGGCCCGTCCCGGCGATGCCGGTGACGGATGTCACTACCCGGCGCGGTGGACCACCGCGTCGCACAGCTCCATCAGCGCCGCCTTCGCGTCGCACTCCCGCAGCGGGGCCAGGGCCGCGCGCGCGTCCTCCGCGTAGCGCACGGTGTCCCGGCGGGCCTGCTCCAGCGCGGGGTGGGTGCGCAGGGCCGCCAGTGCCCTCGCGTGCCGGGTGTCGTCCGAGAGGTCGGAGTCGAGCAGCTCGCACAGGGCGATGTCGTCGGCCAGGCCGAGCCGGGCGGCGCGCTCCCGCAGTCGCAGGACCGGCATGGTCGGGATGCCCTCGCGCAGGTCCGTGCCCGGTGTCTTGCCGGACTCGTGGGAGTCGGAGGCGATGTCGAGGACGTCGTCGGCCAGCTGGAAGGCGACGCCGAGGCGCTCGCCGTACTGGGTCAGGACGTCCACGACCGTCTCGTCGGCGCCCGACATCATCGCGCCGAAGCGGCACGAGACCGCGACGAGCGAGCCCGTCTTGCCGCCGAGCACGTCCAGGTAGTGCTCGACCGGGTCCCGGCCGTCCTGCGGTCCGGCCGTCTCCAGGATCTGGCCGGTGACCAGGCGCTCGAACGCCTCCGACTGCACCCGGACCGCCTCCGGTCCGAGGTCGGCCAGGATGTGCGAGGCGCGGGCGAACAGGAAGTCGCCGGTCAGCACGGCCACCGAGTTGCCCCAGCGGGTGTTGGCGCTGTCGACGCCCCGCCGGACCTCGGCCTCGTCCATGACGTCGTCGTGGTACAGCGTGGCGAGGTGGGTCAGCTCCACCACCACGGCCGACGGCACCACGCCCGGGGCGTAGGGGTCCCCGAACTGGGCGGCGAGCATCACGAGCAGCGGCCGGAAGCGCTTTCCGCCCGCGCGCACCAGGTGCTGGGCGGCCTCCGTGATGAAGGGGACCTCGCTCTTGGTGGCCTCGAGCAGTCCCTCCTCGACAGCCGCCAATCCGGCCTGGACATCGGCTTCCAGAGCCTGGTCCCGCACGCTCAGCCCGAACGGCCCGACGACGGTCACGAGGGGTCTCCTGTCTGCTGGTGTCTACTGGCGGTTACGCGAAATGTCGATAGGTCGCTGCCATCACTCAAGTCAGCGTATCCGGTCACCTTTGGATCACCGATAGCGCCCGCCCCGTCCATGCCAGGCGCTATCGGATCACGACCGGTATGTTTTTGATCACCTGAAAAGAACGGCTATCAATCTATTTGTAGGTAAGTAGCCGCCTTCGTCGTGAAACCGGTGCCCTGAGACCGACAGGACCCGCCGATGCGGGCCGCTCACCACGGAACCGGTACCCGCGATCCTCGAATACCTGCCCGGCCGGACGGCACCCTGCGACCGGCAGCGCCGGCCCTGGTGCGACGGCCGGGTCGGCATGTCCGGCGGCCCCGGCTCCCTCCGGACATGCACGCGGGGGCGGCGGCGCCGCTCGCCCGGCTCGACCGTCAGACCCGCGACCAGGTGAGGGGGCGGACTTCGCCACCTCCGGTGCGGCTAGGTGGTCTTCCGGTGGGCGTGGGAGAAGCGCATCCCACGGGCAGCCGGTTGCACATGAGTTGGTGCTTCTTGACCGTTTTACACCTCTTGCGTTCGGCTGTGACTTGGCCCACTCGGGCAGGCGGGTCGGCGGACATCCGGAATCCTGCGATCCGCCTTCTACCGTGCGCGAGTTGAGACTTGGCGAACGCAAAGGATCAAGTGCCTCAAATCTCCCTCACCAAGGTCAACAGGCACCCCATGTGAATTCGCCACTTGTTCCGGACATGTGCTCTCGCATACGTTCCCGGCCTGTCGGACGGACGCCGAATCCTGCCACCGCCCGTACACCCACCGAGAACCATGGCAGGAGCGGGGGAACCAGGTAAGTCGCCGGAACGGTCGTCTTCGGACATACCGGTACGGCTCGGGGTGAAGTCACGCCTTTCGTAGGTGTGTCCGGGCATCTCCCGCCCGAACCCGACAGCTCACCTCGCAGGCGACGGAGAGGAACTTCGCCATGCCCGCTGCCGCTCAGCACCGCCGTCCCCGCACCAGCCGTCTCGCCCGCAAGCTCGCCGTCGCCGGGACCGGAGTCGCCGTCCTGGCCCTGCCGCTCATCGGCGCGACCAGCGCCTCCGCGGCCACCCCGCCCCAGCAGACCGCGACCACGCTGGGCTACCCCAACACCCTCGACGGCTGGATCCGGGCCTCCCTCGCCGTCATGGCGGAGCACGGCATCCCCGGCTCCTACGACGGCATCTACCGCAACGTCATCCGTGAGTCCTCCGGCAACCCCTACGCCATCAACCTCTGGGACTCCAACGCGGCCGCCGGCACGCCCTCCAAGGGCCTGCTCCAGGTGATCGACCCGACCTTCGCCGCGTACCACGTGGCCAACACCTCGTGGGACCCGTACGACCCGGTGGCGAACATCACCGCGGCCTGCAACTACGCGGCCCAGCGGTACGGATCCATCGACAACGTGTTCGGCGCGTACTAGGGACTACGCCCGCGGGAAGAGTCGTTCGAGGACGACGGCGATGCCGTCGTCCTCGTTCGACAGGGTCACCTCGTCGGCCACGGCCTTGAGTTCGGGGTGGGCGTTGGCCATCGCCACCCCGCGGGCCGCCCAGTCGAACATGGGGATGTCGTTGGGCATGTCCCCGAAGGCGATCGTCACCTCGGGTCCCAGTCCCAGGTGTTCGGCGGCGAGTGCGAGGCCCGTCGCCTTGGTGACGCCGCATGGCTGGAGTTCGACGGTCCCGGGCCCCGACATGGTGACCGTCGCCAGCGAACCCACCACCGAGCGCGCGGTGCCCGCCAACTCGTCGTCGGACAGGTACGGGTGGCGCAGCAGCACCTTGCTGATCGGCTCGCACCACAGGTCGTCGCGTCGGCCGACCCGCACGGCGGGCAGGGTCGGATGGGGCATCAGATAGCCCGGCTCGATGAGCGTGAGCCCGTCGACCCCGTCCTGGTCCACGGCCGCGTACACCTGCCCGACCTCCGCCTCGATCTTGCCGAGCGCGGTCTCGGCCAGTTCCCGGTCCAGGTTCACCGACCAGAGCAGACGGTCCGCGCCGGCGTCGTACACCTGCGCGCCCTGTCCGCACACCGCGAGCCCCGTGCTGCCGAGGTCGTCGAGCAGCGGGCGCACTCTGGGCGCCGGCCGTCCCGTCACGACGAGATGCCGGGCTCCCCCCGCGGCCACCCGCGCGAGCACGGCCAACGACCGGTCGGAGAGGGTGTCGTCGGCGCGCAGCAGCGTGCCGTCCAGGTCGGTGGCGATGAGTGAATATGCGGGGGAGGCGGCCATGATCAGAGAATACGGATGGTTGGCCCCTCCGACTCGACGCGAACCGGACGGCTCCTGCTTTCACATCCGTTGACGGCAGTTCCGCTTCCGGGGCCTCGGCGGCAGGGCCCGGCGAAGGCCGGCGGACCCCGTCGGGCGCGGGCTTTCCGCGCCGCCGACGGGCTACGCCGAGTCCCGCACCACCAGTTCGGTCGGGAGGATCACCCCGGCCGTGTCCTCGCCGGCGATCTGGGCGAGGAGCATGCGGACCATCTCGGCGCTGATGCGGTCGAAGGGCTGGCGCATGGTGGTCAGGGCCGGGGCGATCGCGGTGGCCGCCGGTGAGTCGTCGAAGCCGCCGACAGCGATGTCCTCCGGGACCGAACGCCCGGCCTGCTGGAGGACGCCCACGACGCCCAGGGCCATGAGGTCGGAGGCGACGAACACCGCGTCCATGTCCGGGGCCTGGGCGAGCAGGCGGCGGGCGGCCCGTTCGCCACCGCTGCGCCGGAAGTCGCCCTCGACGACGAGCTCCGGGTCGTAGGGCAGGCCCGCCTCCGCGAGCACGTCCCGGTAGCCGGCCAGCCGGTCGGGGCCGCCCGGCATGTCCAGCGGCCCGGTGACCATGCCGACGCGGCGCCGGCCACCCGCGAGGAGGTGGCGGACCATGTCCTGTGCGCCCTCCCGGTCGGCCGCGGCCACGTAACTCACCTTGGTGCCCCGCCCGATCGGCTTGCCGCAGACCACCAACGGGATCCCGGCGTCGTGCAGTTCGGCCGCGACCGGGTCGCCGCTGTGGTTGGACAGCAGCAGCACACCGTCGACGTGACCCGAGGTGATGTACCGGGTCAGCCGGCGCCGGTCGTCGTCGCTCTCGGCGAGCATCAGCAGCAGCGGGATGTCGTGCTGGGCGAGCCGCTCGGTGCAACCGCGCAGCAGGACGTTGAAGTTGGGGTCCTCGAAGAACTTCTCCTGCGGTTCGGTCAGCAGGAACGCCACCGAGTCCGAGCGGCCCGTGCTGAGGCTGCGGGCGTGCCGGTTGACCACGTAACCGGTCTTCCTGATGGCGGTCTCGACCGACCGCCGGGCGGCGGGCGAGACGTAGTGGCCGCCGTTCAGGAAGCGGGAGACGGTGCCCCGCGAGACGCCCGCCTCCCGGGCCACGTCGTGGATGGTCGGTGGCTTGCGGCGTCCGTTCGCGCTGGTGGTCATGTTCCTCGTTCGGAGACGTTCGTGCGGGGGAGCCCGGGCCTCAGGCCTTGACCGAGCCGCTCATCAGGTCCAGCGACCAGAACCGCTGGATCACCAGGAAGAGCCCGATCAGCGGAAGGATCGCGAGCAGGCATCCGGTGATGACCAGGGTGTAGAGCGCGGGCTGCGAGGCGCCCTGGGCGAGCAGGGTGTACAGGCCGAGGGTGATCGGGAACTTCTCGTCGTCGGCGAGCATGACGAAGGGCAGCAGGAAGTTGTTCCAGATGCCGACGAACTGGAAGAGGAACACCGTGATCAGGCCAGGCATCATCATCGGTACGGCGATCCGCGAGAAGATCCGCCACTCGCTCGCGCCGTCCATGCGGGCGGCCTCCATGAGCTCGGCGGGCACCGACGCGGCCGCGTAGATGCGGACCAGGTAGACGCCGTAGGGCGACAGGATCGACGGCAGCAGCATCGACCAGTACGAGTCGGCCATGCCGAGCTTCGACAGCAGCAGGTACTGCGGTACGGCCAGCACGATCGACGGGACCAGGACGCCGGCCAGGATCATCTTGAAGATCGCCTCACGGCCTCGGAAGGCGTACCGGCCGAGCGCGTAGCCGCCGGCGGCGGAGACCGCGGCGGAGAGCAGCGCGCCGAGACCGGCGTAGAAGGCGGAGTTGGCCATCCACCGCCAGAAGATGCCGTCCCGGTAGGCGGTCAGGTCGCTCAGGTTCTGGAGGAAGCCGGTGCCGGGCGCGAAGGTGAAGGTGGAGAAGAGCTCCGACCGGTCCTTGGTCGCCGCGACGACCACCCAGGCGATGGGGATCAGGCAGTACAGCGCGCCGAGGATCAGCACGATCGTGGGCACCCACGCGGTGCGGCGGCCGCTCTTGGGGCCGGCGGTGAGGGTGAGGGGGGTCATGCCCGGTCCTCCCGGGTGTAGCGGTCGGAGATGCGCAGCAGGGTGAAGGAGAGGACGAACGTGGCCAGGGCCAGGACGACCGCGGTGGCGGAGGCGCCGTAGACGTCGGACTGGAGGAATGCCTTGTCGTAGATGGCCATCAGGGGGCTCCACGAGCTGGGCAGGCCGTTGGTGAGGGGCTTGAGCGCCATCGGCTCGGTGAAGACCTGGAGGGTGGCGATCACCGAGAAGAAGAAGGTGAGCACCAGGGAGGGCATCACGATCGGGATCTTGATCCGCAGGGCGATGCCCAGGTCGGACGCGCCGTCGAGCCGGGCCGCCTCGTAGATGTCCGGCGGGATGGCCCTCAGGGCGGTGTAGATGACGATCATGTTGAAGCCGGTGCCGCCCCAGACCGCGATGTTCGCGAAGGAGAGGTAGAGGTTGCCGCCGTCGAACAGGTCGGGCTGCGGGAGGCCGAACCTGTCCAGCAGGTAGTAGAAGGGGCTGACGTCCGGCAGGTACAGGAAGCCCCACATCAGGGCGGCGATGATGCCCGGCACCGCGTACGGCAGGAAGATCATCAGCCGGGCGAAGGGTGCGCTGCGGGCCTTGGGGGTGTCCAGCATCAGCGCGAACAGCAGCGCGAGGCCCAGCATGGTCGGGATGACGATGAGGCCGTAGCCGAAGGCGCGCAGGACGCTGTGGCCGAACTCGGAGTCCTTCAGGACGTCGGTGTAGTTGCCGATGCCGTTCCAGACCTGCTGCCGGGCCCCCTTGCCGAGGCCGATGCCCTTGACCTGCACCTTGTGCAGGCTCAGCCAGATCGCGTACCCGATGGGGACGACGGTGAAGGCGGCGAAGAGGGTCAGGGTGGGCACCAGGAACCAGTACGGTGCGCTGCGGCCACGTCGGCGGGGGCGGCTGGGGCGGACGGACTGGGCGGCGGTGCCGGTGCCGTCCGCCAAGGGGCCGGCCTCGGTGAGGTCGGCGCCCTTGAGCGGAGCGCTGGTCATGCCTCGGTCACCTCGAAGCCCTGCTTCTTCATGTCGGCGAAGGTCTTCGACTGCACGGTGGCGAGGGCGGAGTCGAACTGGGTCTCCTTCTTCGCCTTGGCCGCCTTGCCGAAGGCGTCCTGGAAGGTGGTGTAGGCCGTGTTGACGTTGGGACCCCAGGCCGCGGCGGCCGTGCTGGCGGCGATCTCGCCGGCGGTGGTGTAGAAGTCCGCCTGGTTCGAGAAGAACTCCGGTGTGGTCAGGACGTCTCCGGACTGGCCCTTCGTGGCGGCGGGGTAGATCGCGACCTCCTTGACCAGGGCGGCCAGCGCCTCCGGGTCGGTGTTCAGCCAGGTGGCGAACTTGGCGGCGGCCTCGGCGTGCTTCGAGTCGGTGGAGACGCCGGTGGAGGAGCCGCCCCAGCTGCCGGTGACGTTGTCGCCGGACTTCCACTGCGGCAGCGGGGCCATGCGCCACTTGTCCTTGGTGTCGGGCGCGGAGGAGACCAGCACACCGGGCGCCCACACCGCGGAGACCCAGGCCAGGTGGGTGCCCTTGTTGAGGGCGTTGTTCCAGGCCGGGGTGTACATCGGCTGGTTGTCGATGACGCCCTCCTGGACCAGTCCGCCCCAGAACTGGGCGACCTGCTTCGTGGCCGCGTCGTCGATGCCGACGGTCCACTTGCCGCCGGAGTCGACGGTCCACCACTTGCCGCCGGCCTGCTGGGAGAGGCCCGCGAACAGACCGGGGTCGTTGGCGGAGAAGGTCGTCAGGTAGGCGTCCGGCACGGCCTTCTTCGCGGCGCGGGCGGTCTCGGCGAACTCCGTCCAGGTCTTCGGGACGGTCAGCCCGTGCTTCTTGAAGAGGTCCTCGCGGTAGTAGAACATCAGCGGCCCGGAGTCCTGCGGGATCGCGTAGAGCGCGTCCGTGCCGAGGGTGACCATGCCCCACAGGCCTTCGGCGAACTGGGACTTGGTGTCACCGGCGTACTGGGAGATGTCGGCCAGGACGTCGTTGGAGACCAGGGTGGGCAGCGACTGGTACTCGACCTGGATCAGGTCGGGGGCGTTGCCGGCCTTCTTCGCGGTGATCAGCTTGGAGAGGATCTCCTGGCCGCTGGCCTGCTTGGAGACGGTGACGGTGATGTCCGGGTTCTTCTTGTTCCAGATCGCGGCGACCTTCTCCATGTTCGGCGCCCACGACCAGTAGGTCAGCTTGACGGGCCCGCTGCTCTCGCCGGAGTCCTTGTCGTCGGAACCGCCGCAGGCGGCGAGGGTGCTGGTGAGGCCGAGGGCTGCGGCCCCGGCAAGGATGCTGCGCCTGCTGATCTGGCGGCGGTTGATCGACATCTTCACTCCCCTGACTTGGAACCAGCCGGTCTCGAGACGTCCCGCGTGCGCGGCAACCGCCGTGGGGGGAGGTTCTGCGGACGTGACCGAGAGGCTGTGCGCGAGGGCCGCGCGGCTCTGTGATCGTGCACAGTAGAGAATTGTTTCGGGCCCTTGTCAATGGCGGGGGCGTGGGGTTACCTACTTGTTGCTCCCTGATGACAGGGGTGAGGGAAGCTGTGCACGATCACAGAAAATGAGGGTTTTCTGGGATCGTCCGGCGTTTCGCGGGCTTCCCTCACCCCGCGCCTCGGCGCTGCCCCTGCCCTGCTCCGGCCGGTCGGGCAGGCGCACCGCCGGTATCCCCGTGACCGTCCGCGAAAGGACCCCCTGACATGCGCAGACGCAGTGTTCTCGCCGCCGCCGGAGCCGCCGCGCTGGCCGTTCCCGTACTGGGGGCGGCACCGGCGGTCGCCGCACCGTCCGCCAGCCGGCGGGGGCGTCTGGAGATCCGGGGCGTGGACATCTCCTCGCTGCCGAAGAACGAGGACCACGGCGCGGTGTACCGGACCGCCGACGGCCACCGAGCGGACCCGGTCCAGCTGATCGCGCGGGCCGGTGTCACCCACGCCCGCCTGAAGGTGTGGGTGGACCCGGCCGACGGCTACAACACCAAGGCGCGCATCCTGCCGCTCGCCCGCCGCCTCGAGCGGGCCGGGGTCGGCATCTGGATCGACTTCCACTACTCCGACAGCTGGGCCGACCCGGCGCACCAGACCAAGCCGGCCGGGTGGGCGGGCCTGGACGTGGCGGGGCTGGCCAGGGCGGTGTACGACCACACGGCCGACGTCCTCGGTGCGCTGAAGCGGCAGGGCACCCCGGCTCAACTGGTGCAGATCGGCAACGAGTTGAACGGCGGCCTGATCTGGCCCGAGGGCAACTGGGAGCACTTCGACAACATGACGGCCTTCCTCAAGGCCGGTCTGAGCGCGGCCCGCGACACCACGCCTCGCGTCCGCACGATCCTGCACCTGGCGAACGGCGGCGACAACGGGCTGTACCGCTGGTGGTTCGACAACGTGCTGTCGTACGGCGTCGACTTCGACATCATCGGGCTGTCGTACTACCCGTTCTGGCACGGGCCGATCGCGGACGCGGCGGCCAACATGGCCGACATCACGGCGCGTTACGGCAAGCCGTGCGTGATCGCCGAGACGGCCTATCCGTTCACGCTGGAAAGCGAGGACGACGTCAACGACATCATGAACAGCCCTTCGCAGCTCACCGACGGTTTCCCCGCCACGCCCGCGGGCCAGGCCGCGTGGCTGCGCACGGTGGCCGACCTCGCCGCGGGCGTCCCCGACGGGCGGGGCCTCGGCTACTGCTACTGGGAGGGCCTGTGGACCTACCGCACAGGCAGCGGCTGGGACCCGACGGACCCCGCCTCGGGCAATGCGTGGGAGAACCTGGCGCTGTTCGACTTCGAGGACAGGGCGCTGCCGGGGTTGCGGGTCTTGGGGGGATACCGGCGATAAAGGACTGCCGGGCTTTGTGGGGAAAGAGGCCCCGGGAGGCTGTCACTTTCGTACGCGGCTGACTGGACTCCTCAGGGGCGCGGGGAACTGCGCGATAGCCCCCCACCGACCCGCAGCCCTCTCACGACGCCCCGTGGCACCCCCTTCCGGGCCGCGAGGTGTACCCGGCCGACCCCCCGGACACCGCACAGCCCCGGCACAGGCCCCGCCCGCCTCAGCCGTGCGCCGCCGCCAGGTGGCGGGCGAGCCTCGGGGAGGCGTACTCCGTGCCGCAGACGAAGCGCATGACCGGGCCGTAGGACGCCGCCGCCGGCAGGCCGGTGAAGTACAGGCCCGGGACGGAGGAGACGTACCCGGCGCCGAGCCTGGGCGTGCCGCGGCTGACCGCCAGGGCGGTGCGCAGTTCGTGGCCGAGGAAGTCCATCGCGGCGAGGTCGACGCGGTACCCGGTGGCCGCGATGACGTGGTCGGCGGACAGGCGGTCCAGCGCCTTGGTGTGGGAGAGGACCTCCAGCGCGGGACGGCCGTCGACCGTGTCCGCCTTGAGGATCCGGTCCACCTCGGTGACCTGCACCCTGCCCTCGAAGCGGTCGCGCAGCCACCACGCGCCGAGCGGGCCGAGGACCCGTCGGACCAGGTAGTGGCGGGCGCCCGCCGGGAGCCGGCGGTAGGGGTGCGGGTAGTAGGTCAGGGCCCACAGGGACCAGGCCCGGCCGAAGGGCGACTCGGGGCGCAGCCTCGGCTGCTGCCACGGCGGTGCGCCGAAGGCCACGCGGCCGCGCCCCCGGGCGACCACCCGGACCCGGGCGCCCGCCTCCGCCGCGAGGACCGCCGTCTCCAGCGCGGACTGGCCGGCCCCGACGACGATCAGCTCCTTGCCGGAGTAACGCCCGAGGTCATGGTGCTGGGAGCTGTGGGAGACCGGACCGGTGGGCGCCGGTCCGTCGGGCAGGGCGGCGGCCAGCGCCCGGGGCAGGTGGGACAGCCCCGACAGACCGGTGGCCACGACCACCGCCCGTGCGGTGAACGACTCCCCCGAGTCCAGCTTGAGCTGGAAGCCGCCCCGCTCGCTGCGGTCCACGGACACGACCCGCACCTGTTCCAGCTCGGGCACCAGCTTCTGCTGGAACCACCGGCCGTAGGCGATGAACGTCTCGACGGGGACGATGTCCTCGTCCGTCACCAGCCGGCGGATGCCCGCCGCGTCGCAGTAGTCGCCGAGGGTGTGCCCGGGCTGGGGCGCGTCCAGGCTGGAGGCGGCCGGGGTCGACTTGAGGAGCATGCCCGCGGGCATGTGGTCGCGCCAGCTCACCATGGGGTCGCCGAAGACGCGCACGGGGATGCCGCGGGCCCGCAGATGGGCCGCGGTCGACAGGCCGAAGGGCCCGGCGCCGATGACTGCTACCGGTTGGATCACGAAGTCCCTCCCCAGGACGTCACTTCGTCACTTCGTGGTGGTGCCGCTGTTCAACTGGTCTTTCCGCCGCGCCGGTTGGTCCGCCACAGCTGGTAGAGGTGCTTGGCGCCGGGCCGCACGAACCGGCCGAGCATGGTGAGGAACGGCAGCGGGTCGTCACCCGCGAACCAGGCCAGCTCGGTCCCGCTGGGCCGCGCCGGCGCGTGCGGGGTCGTATAGCCGCTGCGGCGGTAGGCGAGCAGCGCGGGCAGGTCGATGTTCTCCACGACATAGCGGCGACCGGTCCGCTGCTCCCCCTCCGGGACGGCCCGCCCGGTCAGGTCCAGGTGCATGGCGCGTACGACGTCCACCCCCGACTCGCTCTCGAAGAGCCGGAACTGGGCGCCCATGCGGGGGTTGAAGTCGAGCAGCTTGTACTGGCCGTCGCGCCGGTCGAAGCGCAGGTCGAGGTCGATGATGCCGGTGTAGCCGATCTGTTTGACGAATCGTGCGGCGAGGTCCGCGAGTTCCGGGTTGTCCACGACGTACGCGTGGGCGGTCATGCCCGCGTGCGGCGGCCAGGAGCGCACCTTGACGCCGGTGAACAGGGCCAGCGGCGCGGAGTTGCCGTCGAAGTAGGCGTGCACGATCCAGTCCTCGGCCTCCTCGCGCGGCAGGTACTCCTGGAGGATCACCCCGGGCCGCTCGCCCCAGTCACGGGCGAGGGCGAGCAGCCCCTCACGGGTGGCGATGCGGGTGGTGCCGCCCACCGCGGGCCGCCGGCGCCGTACGAACGCCTCGCGGTTCTTGGCCACCACCGGGAAGCGGGCCTTCTCGGCGAAGGCCACGATGTCGTCGTACGACTGCGGGAAGGCGGCCTGCGGGCTGGCGATCCCGTGTTCCGCGCACAGTTCGTGCAGGCCCTGTTTGCTGGCCAGCCGGCGGGTGAGAGCGGGCTCCACGCGCGGGAAGAGGAACCGGCCGAAGAGGTCGTTCTGGTGCTCGGCGATCAGGACCGCCGCCTCCTCGTCGGTCGGCACCAGGACGGCGGGGCGGCCGATGCGGCGCCCGATCCGGATCAGTCCCTCGACCAGGTGGCGCGGGTCCTCGGTGCCGGTCGTCGGCCAGACGAACGCGCGGGTGAGGTACCGGGAGGCGGCCGCGGGTGTGCAGCGGTCCTCGGTGATGGCGTACATGGGGACGCCGAGGCGGCCCAGACTGCGGATCGCGCCGACTCCGCCGTGGTGCAGCGGGTAGTCGCCGAACTTGACGATCAGGGCCGGGACCTCACGGTCGGCCTCCAACGGCACACTGCTCGCGCTTCTGGCCACGGTCCCCCCACGCGTCCCCCCACGGACGCCGGCCCCCGGACGCGGTCCCACCCATCCGGTCCGTGCCCGTCCGTGCCCCTCCGTGCTCGCAAAGGACGCTAAGCCGGAATGGAAGCCTCCGACCGTCCCTTAACCGGACATTGCTAACTCTTTAGCCACACTGCTCTCTCTTTGGGCACTCCCGTGACCGGCGTCCCGGCCGTAACGTGGGCGCGACCACCGGACCGCAACGTGTGCCGCGACCAGCCGGTCCGCGGCATGCGCGAGAGTGAGGCAGCACCCCATGCCCCCCTTCGAAGTCCCCTTCGACCTGCCCGAGGGCGACCCCTTCGGCCCGCACAACCTTCCGTACGGCGTCTTCTCGGCCTCCGGCTCGTCCGACCGGACCGTCGGCGTCCGGCTCGGCGACCACGTCCTCGACGCGGGCGCGGCCGCCGCCGCCCTCGGCTCCCCCTACGCCTCCCTGCTCGCCCGGCCCTCCCTGGACGCGCTCCTCGCCGCCGGCCGCACGGCCTGGTCGGACGTGCGGCGGGCGCTGACCGCCTGGGTGACGGTGCCGGCGCACCAGGAGGCGATCGCGGGCTTCTTCCACCCGCTGTCCTCGGTCGACCTGCACCTCCCCTTCGAGGTCGCGGACTACGTCGACTTCTACGCCTCGGAGAACCACGCGCGTAACGTCGGCCAGATCTTCCGCCCGGACGCGGCGGACTCCCTGACCCCCAACTGGAAGCACCTGCCGATCGGTTACCACGGCCGCGCGGGCACCGTGGTGGTCTCGGGCACGGACGTCGTACGGCCGTCGGGGCAGCGCAAGGCCCCCGCCGACGCGGCTCCCGTGTTCGGGCCGTCGGTGCGGCTCGACATCGAGGCGGAGGTCGGCTTCGTGGTCGGCACGCCGTCCGCGCTCGGCAGGCCGGTGCCGCTCGGCGACTTCCGCGAGCACGTCTTCGGGCTGTGCCTGCTCAACGACTGGTCGGCGCGGGACATCCAGGCCTGGGAGTACGTCCCCCTCGGCCCGTTCCTCGGCAAGTCCTTCGCCACCTCGGTGTCGGCGTGGATCACCCCGCTGGACGCCCTGGAGGAGGCCCGGGTGGCGCCGCCCTCGCGGACGCACGAGCTGCTGCCGTACCTGGACGACACCGCCCCCGCCGTCGAGCCGGGCGGCTACGACCTGCGGATCTCCGTCGCGATCAACGGCCACGTGGTGTCCGAGCCGCCCTTCTCCACCATGTACTGGACGGCCGCCCAGCAGTTGGCGCACATGACGGTCAACGGCGCCTCGCTCAGGACGGGCGACCTGTACGGCTCCGGCACGGTGAGCGGCCCCTCCGCCGGTGAACGCGGGTCGCTGCTGGAGCTGACCTGGAACGGGCGGGACCCGCTGGAACTCCCCGACGGGAAGCGGACGTTCCTGGAGGACGGGGACGTGGTGACGCTGTCGGCGTGGGCTCCCGGCCCGGACGGGGTCCGGGTGGGCCTGGGCGATGTGGTGGGACGGGTGGTGCCCGGCGAGGTGTGAGGCAACCGGAGCCCTTCGAGTCCTGCCACGGCGGCTCCGGTCACGGCATACTGGCGGCGGGCGGTACGCGTGGGACGACGTGCCGACCGCCCCGCAGCGCTCACCGCACAGCCCCACCTCCCCTGTCTCCGATCAGGATCCGGAGCCCGTGGCATGACACTCTGCCTGCTCCTGCTGAGCACCGTCGCCGTGGCGGCCGCCGTGCCGGTGCCGCGCGCGCTCACCCGGGCCGCGTGGCCCGAACGGGAACCGGTGGTCGGCCTGTGGGTGTGGCAGTGCCTGGTCGCCACGGTGCTGCTGTGCTGTCTGACCGCTCTGGTGCTGGGCGCGGCGGCCGTCTTCCACACGGTCCGCGACCACGTGTTCGCCCCGGCGCCGCCCGCGGTGACCGCGGCGTACGACCTGTCGGCCGCGCCGGCCTGGGCGGTCGCCTCGACCCTGCTGCTGGCGGCCGGGGCCGCGTGGACCACGGCGATGCTGGCGCGCGAACTGGTCGAGGCCCGCCGGCGCCGGGGCCTGGCCCGTGAGCATCTGCGGGAGCGCGCGCCGGATCTGCCGGCCGGCCTGGGGACGGCGACGCGCGGCCCGCTGCTGGTGCTGGAGGACGAGTACCCGGACGCGTGGTGGATGCCGGGGAGCCCGCCGCAGCTCATCGTGACGACCGGCGCCCTGCACCGGCTGACCGATCACCAGCTCGACGCGGTCCTCACCCACGAGCGCGGCCACGCCCGGGCCCGCCACGACTGGCTGCTCCACCTCTCGACCGCGCTGGCCACGGGGTTCCCGCGGGTGCCGCTGTTCGCCCACTTCTGCGACCAGACGCACCGGTTGGTGGAACTGGCGGCGGACGACACCGCGTCACGGCGGTGCGGCCACCTGACCACGGCCCTGGCTCTGATCGAGCTGAACCAGCACCGCGGAGTGCTGTCGTGCGCGTCCAGCCACCGGTTGCTGGGCGAGCGGGTGGACCGGTTGCTGGAACCGCCGCCGCGGCTGCTGCGCAGGCAGCGGGCGCTGACGTCCGCGACGGCCGCGCTGGTGCCGTTGCTGCCGCTGCTGATCGTGTTCGGGCCGGGATTGTCGGCGCTGGCGTGAGGCGGTCGGTTTCCGGGTGCGGGCCGGTGGGGGGCTTGTCGCGCATTTCCCGCGCCCCTAGGTGGGCGCACCCACGCGCCTGCTAGCCCTCCAGGTGGCACATGTCACCCAACAGCACGTGAAACCGCAGGTCAGCACCTGATCCGTCGGTCCGTCAGGTGGCGCAACACATCGGCAACACAGGTTTTCCTATCTCCTCGGTATGGTTCCAGCCATGCCAGCCACCGACCGCATCCGGGACCACGCCGGGCAGGGCGCGACCACCGTCGCCGCCCGCGCCAGGCGCCGGCTGCGCGCGGACCAGGCACGCCAGCTCGCCGACCTCCTGCGCCACCAGATCCTCACCGGCGGCTTCGAGAACGGCGCCCTCCCCCACGAGACGACCCTCGCCGCCGACTACCGCGCCTCCCGCAACACGGTCCGCCAAGCCCTGGACCTGCTCCGCGCGGAAGGTCTGGTCGAACGCCTCCCCGGCGTCGGCACCGTGGTCGTCGGCCACAAGTACCCCCACGGCCTGGACCGTCTGATGGGTCTCGCGGAAACCCTGCGCGAACACGGCACGGTCACCAACGAAGTCCGCACCATGGGACCCGCCCCTGCCCCGCACCCGGTGGCCCGGCGGCTCCAGGTCGAGCCCGGCACCGACGTCCTCTGCATCGAACGTCTGCGCCGCCTCAACGGCCTGCCCCTCTCCCTCGACCTCACCTACCTCCCGCTCGACCTCGGGTCCGCCCTGCTCGGCGCCGACCTGGAGAACACCGACGTCTTCCGCCTGCTGGAGACGACCACCGGCCAGGGCCTCGGCCACGCCGAGATCACCCTGGAGGCGGTGAACGCGGACGCCCACTCCGCCGCCGTACTGGAGGCCCCGCGCGGTGCGGCCGTCCTCATGCTGGAACGCCTCACGCACCTCGCCGACGGCCGCCCGGTGGACCTGGAGTTCATCCGCTTCCGCGGCGACCGCATCACCATGAGCGGTCTGCTGCACCGCTCCCTGTAGAAGCCCCTGCTCGCACATTCCCGGAGACAGCCATGCCCTTGGTGCCCCAGCGGGCCGACGTGCCCGTGACCATCGACGAGTCGAAGTGCATCGACGGCTGCACGCTCTGCGTGGACATGTGCCCGCTGGACTCCCTGGCCATCGACACCAGCAGCGGCAAGGCCTACATGCACGTCGACGAGTGCTGGTACTGCGGCCCGTGCGCGGCCCGCTGTCCCACCGGAGCCGTCACGGTCAACATGCCCTATCTGCTCCGGTGAGAGGTCCCGAACTGCCATGAAAAACAAACCAGTTGTCGCCGCCCTGCTGCTGTTGGCGCCGCTGACCGCCTGCGGCAGCGCCGAGGCGGGCGACGGTTCGACGGTCACCGTCACCGTCGGCTACCAGTCCAGGACCATCAACACGGTCACCGCCGGCACCCTGCTGCGCTCCCTCGGCTACTTCGAGAAGCAGCTCAACTCCCTGCACGACGGCCGCACCTACAAAGTCGACTGGCAGGACTACGCCACCGGCGCCCCGATCACCGCCCAGATGACCGCGGGGAAGATCGACATCGGTTCGATGGGAGACTTCCCGCTCCTCATCAACGCGGCCCGCGGCAAGCAGCTCGGCAAGCCCACCCACCTGGTCTCGGTCACCGGCTACAACCTCCGCGGCGGCCTCAACACCATCGTCACCACCCCCGACTCCCAGCTGGCCGCACTCGCCGACCTGCGCGGCAAGAAGGTCTCCACCAGCGTCGGCTCCGCCGCCGACGGCACCCTCGTACGCGCCCTCCAGCGGGCCGGCATCGACCCCGCCAAGGGCATCGAGAAACTCAACCAGCAGCCCGCCGTGGGCGCTTCGGCCCTGTCGGCGGGCAGCGCGGACGCGCTCTCCCAGTTCGTCGCCTGGCCCGGACTGCTCGCCTACCAGGGCAAGGCGAAGGCCCTGTACGACGGTGCCGAGCTGAACCTGCCCACCTTCCACGGCGTCACCGCCCGCGAGGACTTCGCCGAGAAACGCCCCGCGGTCCTGGAGGCGTTCCTCAAGGCGCAGGCCCGGGCCACCGACTACCTCGACGCCCACCCGGTCGCCGCCGCCGAGTCGGTCGCGAAGGCCACCGGTCTGCCCGCCGAGGTCGTCTACCTCTACAACGGCGCCCACGGCATCGCCACCTTCGACCCGTCGGTCAAGCCGCAGTTGGTCTCCGCGCTGAAACAGGACGTCTCGGTGCTGAAGGCGGCCGGGCTGACCGGCGACATCGACGTGGACTCCTTCGTCGACGACCAGTACGTCAAGAAAGCCCTCGGGTCCGGGTACGCCAAGCGCCTCGCCGCTGCTCCTCCCGCCACCGCGAGCGAGGTCTGGCCCAAGGGCGCCTCCGCAACCCGGACCTTCAAGACGCCCGACGAGCTGCTGACGTACGTCTCCGCACACCAGGACGGCATCCGCGCCGCCTACGTGCCCGACGCCACCACCGGCACCCTCTGGTTCGCCGACAGGGCGGTCTGGGTGGCCGACGGCGACCGGCTCCTGCCCTTCGTCGCCCCGCAGACCGCCCGGGCGTACATCTCCGCGCACGCCGGCGCCCGGGTCGTCACGTACGCCGACGCACTGGAGCGGGCGTCATGAGCCGGCCCCTGCCGAAAGCCGGCCGGTACGCGCTCAGGGCGGCCTCCCTGGCGGTCGCCCTCACCGTGTGGCAACTGCTGACCAGCCGGGACATCGACCTGTGGCTGCGCTTCTCGCAGTTCCCCACGGTCACCGATGTGGCGGGCGCCTTCGCCGACCGCCTCACCGGCCCCGACTACTGGACGGACCTCACCGCCAGCCTCACCCGCATCCTCACCGGGTTCCTGCTCGCCGCGGTGCTGGGCGTCGCGACCGGCGTGCTCGTCGCGCGCTCCCCGCTCGCCGAGGACATCCTCGGCCCCGTCCTGGAGGTCGTCCGCCCGATACCGGCGATCGCCCTGGTCCCCGTCGCGATCCTGCTGTTCCCCTCCAACGAGCAGGGCATCGTCTTCATCACCTGCACCGCCGCCTTCTTCCCCGTCCTGGTCTCCACCCGGCACGCGGTCCGCGCGCTGGCCCCCGTGTGGGAGGAGGCGGTGCTGACCATGGGCGCCGGCCGGTGGCGGATCATCACCTCGGTCGTCCTGCCGGGCGCCCTGCCCGGCATCTTCGGCGGCCTGTCCGTCGGCATCGGCGTCTCGTGGATCTGTGTCATCTCCGCCGAGATGATCTCCGGCCAGTACGGCGTGGGCTACCGCACCTGGCAGGACTACACCGTCGTCGACTACGCGGGCGTCTTCGTCGGCATGGTCACCATCGGCGTCCTCGGCTGGCTCACCTCCACCGCCGTGGAGCTGCTCGGCCGCCGCCTGACCCGGTGGCTGCCGAGGACGTCCTACGCCGGCCGCCGCACCCCGCGGCGGGCACGCGGCACCCGGACCGGCGTGCCGGTCGGTGTCCGGCCCAAGGAGGGCATCCCCCATGACCAGCTCGTCTGACCTGCGGGCCGGCTCCGGCACCGGTGCGGCGCTGGCCCTGCGCGGCACCGCCCTGGGCCGGCCCGGAGCACCCGTCCTCGACGTGCGGGAACTCGATGTGGCACCCGGTGAGATCCTCACCGTCGTCGGACCCTCCGGCTGCGGCAAATCGACCCTGCTGCGCACCCTGGCCGGCCTCCTCGCTCCCCTCTCCGGCCAGGTCACCCAGGACGCCCGCGCCCTGACCGGCCCCTCGGCCGACCGCGCTCTGGTCTTCCAGGAGGACGCCCTCCTGCCCTGGCGCACCCTGCGCGCCAACGTCGAACTCCCGCTGGCCGTCAAGGGCGTGCCGCGCACCGAGCGCCGCGCACAGGCCGAGTCCTGGCTGGAGCGAGTCGGACTCGCCGACCAGTCCCGGCAGTTGCCGCACCGGGTCTCCGGCGGGCAGCGCCAGCGCGCCCAACTGGCCCGCGCCCTCGCGGGAGCGCCCCGCGCGGTCCTCATGGACGAACCCTTCGGCGCCCTCGACGCCCAGACCCGCGCCGGCATGCAGGACCTCCTGGTGGAGGTGTTGCGCGGCACGGGCGCGACCGTCGTCTTCGTCACCCACGACGTGGACGAGGCCCTGTTCCTCGGCGACCGCGTGGCGCTCCTCGGAGACGGCCGCCTGACCGCCGTACGCGAGGTGCCGCGCCCGCGCGACCGGTCGGCGCACGACCAGCACGCGCGCGTGGCGCTGCGGCGCGACGTCCTCTCCTCGCTCGGAACCTCGTTCGGTACCTGAAAGGCCCCCGGTGACAACTCCTCCCTTGAACCCGCCGCTCGAGATCCCCGCCCCGACCGACGCCGAGGAGATCACCTGCGACGTCCTCGTCGTCGGCGGCGGCACCGCCGGCACCATGGCGGCCCTCACCGCCGCCGAGCGCGGTGCGAACGTCCTCCTGCTGGAGAAGGCGCACGTCCGGCACTCCGGCGCCCTCGCCATGGGCATGGACGGCGTCAACAACGCGGTCGTCCCCGGCCGCGCCGAACCCGACGACTACGTCGCCGAGATCACCCGCGCCAACGACGGCATCGTCGACCAGTCCACCGTCCGCCAGACCGCCACCCGCGGCTTCGGCATGGTGCAGCGCCTGGAGTCGTACGGCGTGAAGTTCGAGAAGGACGAGCACGGCGACTACGCGGTCCGCCAGGTCCACCGCTCCGGCTCGTACGTGCTGCCGATGCCGGAGGGCAAGGACGTCAAGAAGGTCCTCTACCGGCAGCTGCGGCGGCGCGAGATGCGCGAGAGGATCCGCATCGAGAACCGGGTGATGCCGGTGCGGGTGCTGACCGCCGAGGGGCGCGCCGTCGGCGCGGTCGGCTTCAACACGCGCACGGGCGGGTTCGTCACCGTCCGCGCGGGCGCGGTCATCCTCGCGACCGGCGCCTGCGGCCGCCTGGGCCTGCCCGCCTCCGGCTACCTGTACGGCACCTACGAGAACCCGACCAACGCCGGCGACGGCTACGCCATGGCCTACCACGCGGGCGCCGAGCTGACCGGCATCGAGTGCTTCCAGATCAACCCGCTCATCAAGGACTACAACGGCCCGGCCTGCGCCTACGTCGCCAACCCCTTCGGCGGTTACCAGGTCAACCGGCACGGTGAACGCTTCGTCGACTCCGACTACTGGTCCGGCCAGATGATGGCCGAGTTCGCGGCCGAGGTCGCCTCCGACCGGGGCCCGGTGTACCTGAAACTCAGCCACCTGCCCGAGGAGTCGATCTCGTCCCTGGAATCGATCCTGCACTCCACGGAACGCCCCACCCGCGGGACCTTCCACGAGAACCGCGGGCACGACTACCGCACCCACGACATCGAGATGCACATCTCCGAGATCGGCCTGTGCGGCGGCCACTCCGCCTCCGGCGTCCGCGTCGACGACCACGCCCGCACGACCGTCCCCCGCCTCTACGCCGCCGGCGACCTGGCCTGCGTCCCGCACAACTACATGATCGGAGCGTTCGTCTTCGGCGACCTCGCGGGCGCGGACGCCTCCCAGTACACGCCCTACGAAGGGGAGTTGCCGCTCGACCAGGTCCGCGAGGCGCACGAACTGATCTACCGCCCGCTGCGCAACCCGGACGGCCCGCCGCAGCCCCAGGTCGAGTACAAACTGCGCCGCTTCGTGAACGACTACGTGGCCCCGCCGAAGTCCGGCGCCCGGCTCTCGCTGGCCCTGGAGTCCTTCGAGCGGATGCGGGACGACATCGCCGCGATGGGCGCCCGCACCCCGCACGAACTGATGCGCTGCGCCGAGGTCTCCTTCATCCGCGACTGCGCGGAGATGGCCGCGCGCGCCTCCCTGGCCCGCACCGAGTCCCGCTGGGGCCTCTACCACGACCGCCTCGACCACCCCCAGCGTGACGACGTCTCCTGGTTCCACCACCTCGACCTGCACAAGTCCCCCTCCGGCGCGATGGAGTTCACGGCCCGGCCCGTGGCCCCCTACCTGGTCCCGATCGACGAGTTCACCCCCGTCGGCGGCCCCTCCCGGCACCTCGGCGAGGTGCATCCGGAGGAGGTGGCCACAGCGGGGGCACGGGACCGGGCGCCGGTGGCGGGGGCGGGGACGGGGGCTGTTGGGGAGATCGGGGCGGGGGCCGGGGTGGGGGTTGCCGGGGAGAACGGGGCGTTGGCTTCGGGCTCGGGGAGGGGGCCCCTCCCCCCTCCCCACCCCACCCCCACCCCCCAGAACTCCTCCGCCCGTCTCCTCGAACTCGTCTCCCTCGCCGAGGGCGAGCCCGGACTCGACGCCCTGCGGCCCTACTTGACCGACGCCGCGCCCGGCGTCCGGCGCGAGGCCGTGGCCGTGCTGACCGAGACCCTGCCCCAGGGCACCGGCCCCGCCCTCGCCGAGGCGCTCCGGGACCCCGCCCCCGAGGTCCGCGCCGCCGCGGCCGCCTCACTGCGCGAGCTGGTGGAGACGCTGCCCGCCGAACCCGCGCTGCGCGACGGCCTCGCCGCCGCCCTGTCCGAGGCGGACCCCGTCGTCCGCGCCGCCGCGCTGGACGTGCTGCGCGCCCTGCGCCTCGGCGACACGGATCTCTTCGCCGGGGCCCTCACCGATGCGGACATCGCCGTCCGCGTCGAGGCGGTCCGCGCCCTCGTCTCGGTGGACGCCGCCGAGGAGCTCGCCCGCGCGGCCACCACCGACCCCTCCCGCGAGGTCCGCGTGACGATCGCGAAGGCGCTGGCGACGGTGTCGGCGGAACGCCCGCCGAACGCCGTCCTCGACGCCCTGGCCCGTCTCACCGAGGACCCCGACGCCCTGGTGCGGGGAGCGGCCTACGGAGCTCTCGGCACCACCGGCTGCCCCGCGCCTCTCGCCGCCCGCGCGGTCGCCGCCCTGTCGGCCGCCGCCTGGCAGGTCCGGTCGGGTGCCGCGAAGGCGCTGTCCGCCGCCGACCCGGACCTGGCCGTGCCCGCCCTCGCCAAGGCCCTCGCCGACCCGAACGCCGATGTCCGCAAGGCGGCCGTCCTGGCCCTGACCCGGCACTCGGCCGCCGAGGACGCCCGCGCGGCCCTGGCCACGGCGACGACGGACTCGGACGCGGACGTGAGGGCGTACGCGGCGCGGGCCCTGTGACACGGGGTGGGTGGGGTGCGGCGCTGCACCTCACCTCGCCGCCCGGGGGCCGGTGGCGGTTATATCCAGTCGTCCTCGGGCTCCGGGTCCGCGTCCATCTCCGGCCAGTGGTCGGCCTCGGGGGCCGTGTCATCGGTGCGGTCGGGTGTCTGCGCGGCCGGCCCGCCGTCCGCGAGACCGGCCAGCACTCCGATCACGCCCTCCCCGTAGGTCACCAGCTTCTTCTCGCCGACTCCGCTGACCCCGCCGAGCTGCTGCACCGAGGTCGGCCAGGCCGTCACGATCTCCCTGAGCGTGGCGTCGTGGAAGATGACGTACGCCGGGACGCCCTGTTCGCGGGCCTGCTCGGCGCGCCAGGCCCGCAGGGCCTCGAACGCCGGCACCAGCGTCTCGGGCAGCTCGGCCACCGCGGCCTTGGCCTTGCCCCGCCCGGACGAGGAGCCCGACTTGGCGGTCACAGGCTTCTCCGGTTCCTTGCGCAGCGGCACCTCCCGCTCCCGCCGCAGCACCGCCCCGCTGGCCTCGGTCAGCACCAGCGTGCCGTAGTCCCCCTCGACCGCGAGCAGCCCCTGGGCGAGCAACTGCCGTACGACACCTCGCCATTCGCCCTCGGAGAGCTCCTCGCCGATGCCGAACACGGAGAGCTGGTCGTGGTCGAACTGGATGACCTTGGCGGTGCGCCTGCCGAGCAGGATGTCCACGATCTGCACCGCCCCGAACTTCTGCCCCCGCTCCCGCTGGAGCCGCACGATCGTCGACAGCACCTTCTGGGCGGCCACCGTGCCGTCCCAGGTCTCGGGCGGTGTGAGGCAGGTGTCGCAGTTGCCGCAGCCCGTCGACGCCGGTTCCTGACCGAAGTAGTTCAGGAGCTGCCCGCGCCGGCACTGCGCGGTCTCGCACAGCGCGAGCATCGAGTCCAGGTGGGCGGCGGCCCGGCGCCGGAACGCCTCGTCGCCCTCGCTCGACTGGATCATCTTGCGTTGCTGGATGACGTCGTTGAGGCCGTAGGCCATCCAGGCCGTGGACGCCAGTCCGTCCCGTCCGGCGCGGCCCGTCTCCTGGTAGTAGCCCTCGACCGACTTGGGCAGGTCGAGATGGGCCACGAAGCGGACGTCCGGCTTGTCGATGCCCATGCCGAAGGCGATGGTCGCCACCACGACCAGGCCGTCCTCGCGCAGGAAGCGGGACTGGTGGGCGGCGCGGGTGCCCGCGTCGAGGCCGGCGTGGTACGGGACCGCCTCGATGCCGTTGCGGGAGAGGAACTCTGCGGTGGCCTCCACCGACTTGCGGGAGAGGCAGTACACGATGCCCGCGTCTCCCGGGTGCTCCTCGCGCAGGAAGGCCAGGAGCTGCTTCTTGGGGTCGGCCTTGGGCACGATCCGGTACTGGATGTTGGGCCGGTCGAAGCTCGCCACGAAGTGCCGGGCCGTCGGCATGTCCAGCCGCTGGGTGATCTCCTCGTGCGTGGCGCGGGTGGCCGTCGCGGTGAGCGCGATCCGGGGGACGTCGGGCCAGCGCCGGCCGAGGACCGCCAGTGTCAGGTAGTCGGGGCGGAAGTCGTGGCCCCACTGGGAGACGCAGTGCGCCTCGTCGATGGCGAAGACGGAGATCTTGCCCCGGGAGAGGAGGTCCTGCGTGGTGTCGAGGCGCAGCCGCTCCGGGGCGAGGTAGAGCAGGTCCAGCTCTCCGGCGAGGAACTCGGCCTCCACCACGCGGCGCTCGTCGAA
The DNA here is from genome assembly GCF_044756385.1 of Streptomyces sp. NPDC091972. Lineage (NCBI taxonomy): Bacteria > Bacillati > Actinomycetota > Actinomycetes > Kitasatosporales > Streptomycetaceae > Streptomyces > Streptomyces sp. NPDC091972. Next base: position 23,553 of record NZ_JBIVSV010000021.1, read on the forward strand.
GTCCTGCGTGGAGTTCATGAACCCGGCGCGCACGCCGAGCGCTCTGAGCGCGTCCACCTGGTCCTGCATGAGCGCGATGAGCGGTGAGACGACGACGCCCGTGCCTGGTCTGACCAGGGAGGGGATCTGGTAGCACAGCGACTTGCCGCCGCCGGTCGGCATGAGGACGACGGCGTCCCCGCCGGCCACCACATGCTCGATGATCTCTTCCTGCTCGCCGCGGAAGGCGTCGTATCCGAAGACCCGGTGCAGCGTGGCCAGTGCCTCGCTGTCGCTCGCGCCCGGTGTCCCGGTGATCCCTGGCATCTCGCTGATACCGCCCATCCCGCCCATAGTCCCGTCCCCCGTACGTCGTCCTTCGACCACTGCCTCCACGATAGGGGCCGGGACCGACAGCGTCGGAGTTGTCCACAGGCCGGGCCCGTTACGTTGCGTGCTCATCCGATCGGCGGATGTCACATGGCGCACTCGTTCGACGCGGGGACATGCTGCTGGGGCGGGAGGCCCGCTCCTCCGACGGACGGCGCCTCACCCGCGCGCCCCTCCCGCCTCAAGCGCCTCAAGGAGAACGACCATGGCCTCTCGGCCCCTGAAGGCAGTGCTCACCGTCGCGGCGGCAGCGGCCTTCTCACTGACCGCCGTGCCCGCGCAGGCAGACGACCTGGACCCGTCCGTCTGGACGGAGCTGTCCCACACGTACGGGGCCACCGGCGCGTACGCCTACGAGCCGTACGCCGTCGCCGACGGCTTCGCCCCCACGGCCTGCGCGCCCGGCACGGGCTACCGCTACGTCAACCAGGCGAACGTCGGGCAGACCGACGCGGAGAAGCCAGCGGCGCTCCTCTACGAGGACGGCCCGTACGGGCGCAGGCTCATCGGGGTGGAGTGGGTCGTGAAGGCGGAGTCGGGTGCCGCCGCTCCGGCGATGTTCGGTCAGACGTTCCAGCAGCCGGTGGAGCTGCCCGAGGTGGGCTCCAGCTACACCCTGCGTGCCTGGATCTACAAGACGAACCCCAGCGGTCTCTTCAGCCCCACGCACGCCGACGTGACGTGCTCAGCGGACTCGGACTCGGACTCGGACGCGAACTCGAACGCGGACGCGGACGCGGACTCGATTCCGGACCTTGACCTGGACCTGGGCCTGATCCCGGATCTGGACGACCTGATCCCGGATCTGAACCTGGATGTGTGACCGCGTGCGGCGGGCCCCGGCTCCCTCGAAGGGAGCCGGGGCCCGCCGCATGAACCGGGACCGCGCAGCGCGGGTCAGCGCACGAAGACTCCGGCCTGGTTCGCCAGGTCCAGGAAGTACTGCGGCGCGACACCGAGGACCAGCGTGACCGCCACACCGACCCCGATCGCCGTCATCGTCAGCGGCGACGGCACGGCGACCGTCGGCCCTTCCGGACGCGGCTCGCTGAAGAACATCAGCACGATCACCCGGATGTAGAAGAACGCGGCGATGGCCGACGAGATCACACCGACCACGACGAGCGGCGCCGCGCCGCCTTCCGCCGCCGCCTTGAACACGGCGAACTTCCCGGCGAATCCGGAGGTCAGCGGGATACCGGCGAAGGCCAGCAGGAACACCGCGAAGACGGCCGCCACCAGCGGTGAACGCCGGCCGAGCCCCGCCCACTTGGACAGGTGCGTGGCCTCGCCACCGGCGTCGCGGACCAGGGTGACCACGGCGAACGCGCCGATCGTCACGAACGAGTACGCGGCCAGGTAGAAGAGGACCGACGACACACCGTCCGGCGTGGTCGCGATGACACCGGCGAGGATGAACCCGGCGTGCGCGATCGACGAGTACGCCAGCAGCCGCTTGATGTCGGTCTGTGTGATCGCGACGATGGCGCCGCCGAGCATGGTGACGATCGCGACGGCCCACATGACCGGCCGCCAGTCCCAGCGCAGGCCCGGCAGCACGACGTACAGGATCCTCAGCAGCGCGCCGAAGGCGGCCACCTTGGTCGCCGCCGCCATGAAGCCGGTGACGGGGGTCGGCGCGCCCTGGTAGACGTCCGGGGTCCACATGTGGAACGGCACCGCGCCGACCTTGAACAGCAGGCCCATGACGATCATCGCGGCGCCGATCAGCAGCAGCGCGTCGTTGCCCATGGTGTCGGCGAGCGCCGGGTCCACGGTGCCGATGGTGCCGTCGACGACCTGCGCGATGGTGCCGTAGGACACCGAGCCCGCGTAGCCGTAGAGCAGGGCGATGCCGAACAGGGTGAACGCGGAGGCGAACGCGCCGAGCAGGAAGTACTTGACCGCGGCCTCCTGCGACATGAGCCGCTTGCGGCGGGCCAGCGCGCACAGCAGGTACAGCGGGAGGGAGAAGACCTCCAGGGCCACGAACAGGGTCAGCAGGTCGTTGGCGGCCGGGAAGATCAGCATGCCGGCGACGGCGAACAGCAGCAGCGGGAACACCTCGGTGGTGGTGAACCCGGCCTTCACGGCCGCCTTCTCACTGTCGCTGCCCGGCACCGAGGCGGCCTGCGCGGCGAACGAGTCGACGCGGTTGCCGTGCGCCTCGGGGTCGAGCCGCCGCTCGGCGAAGGTGAACAGGCCGACCAGGGCCGCGAGCAGGATCGTGCCCTGGAGGAACAGGGCCGGTCCGTCGACGGCGATCGCGCCCATGGCCGCGATGCCCGCCTTGGTGGTGGCGTATCCGTCGGCGGCCAGGGCGACGACCGCCGCGAAGGCGGCGCACAGGGCCACGACGGACACGAAGAGCTGGGCGTAGTAACGGGACTTGCGCGGGACGAAGGCCTCGACGAGGACTCCGATGATCGCCGCGCCCACGACGATCAGGGTGGGCGACAACTGTCCGTATTCGATCTTCGGCGCGTCGATCTTGGAGATCGGGTCGGCCGCGGTTGTCCACAGGCTGTGGACGGCTACTGCGCTCACTTGGCCGCCTCCACCTCGGGCTTGGGGTCCTTCTTGTGCACGTCGGACATGGTCGACTTCACTGCCGGGTTCACGATGTCCGTGACCGGCTTCGGGTAGACGCCCAGGAAGATCAGCAGGACGACCAGCGGGGCCACGACCACGAGCTCACGCATCCGCAGGTCGGGCATCGCGGAGACCTCCGGCTTCACCGGGCCCGTCATCGTCCGCTGGTAGAGGACGAGGGTGTAGAGCGCGGCGAGCACGATGCCGAAGGTGGCGATGATGCCGATCACCGGGTAGCGCGCGAACGTGCCGACCAGGACCAGGAACTCGCTGACGAAGGGCGCGAGCCCCGGCAGCGAGAGAGTGGCCAGACCGCCGATCAGGAAGGTGCCGGCGAGCACCGGGGCGACCTTCTGGACCCCGCCGTAGTCGGCGATGAGCCGCGAGCCGCGCCGCGAGATCAGGAAGCCCGCCACCAGCATCAGCGCCGCCGTCGAGATCCCGTGGTTGACCATGTAGAGCGTCGCGCCGGACTGGCCCTGGCTGGTCATCGCGAAGATGCCCATGATGATGAAGCCGAAGTGGGAGATCGACGCGTACGCCACCAGGCGCTTGATGTCCCGCTGGCCGACCGCGAGCAGCGCCCCGTAGATGATGCTGATCACCGCCAGGACGAGGATCGCGGGCGTCGCCCACTTGCTGGCCTCCGGGAAGAGCTGGAGGCAGAAGCGGAGCATCGCGAAGGTGCCCACCTTGTCGACGACCGCCGTGATGAGGACGGCGACCGGGGCGGTGGCCTCCCCCATCGCGTTGGGCAGCCAGGTGTGCAGCGGCCACAGGGGCGCCTTCACCGCGAAGGCGAAGAAGAACCCGAGGAACAGCCAGCGTTCGGTGTTGGTCGCCATGTCGAGCGAGCCGTTGGCCCGCGCCTCGGCGATCTCCTGGAGGCTGAAGTTCCCTGCGACGACGTAGAGGCCGATCACCGCGGCCAGCATGATCAGGCCGCCGACCAGGTTGTAGAGGAGGAACTTCACGGCGGCGTACGAGCGTTGGGCCGCCGCGTTCTCGTCGGAGCCCGCGTGGGCCCGGTCCCCGAAGCCGCCGATGAGGAAGTACATCGGGATGAGCATGGCTTCGAAGAAGATGTAGAAGAGGAAGACGTCGGTGGCCTCGAAGGAGATGATCACCATCGCCTCGACGGCCAGGATCAGGGCGAAGAAGCCCTGCGTCGGGCGCCACCGCCTGCTTCCGGTCTCCAGCGGGTCGGCGTCGTGCCAGCCCGCGAGGACGATGAACGGGATCAGCAGGGCGGTCAGCGCGATGAGCGCGACCGCGATGCCGTCCACGCCGAGTTCGTAGCGGACCCCGAACTCCGCGATCCAGGCGTGGGACTCGGTGAGCTGGTAGCGGTCGCCGTCCGGGTCGAAGCGGACCAGGACGGCGATCGCGAGGGCGAGGGTGGCGAGCGAGACGAGCAGCGCCAGCCATTTGGCGGCGGTGCGGCGCGCGGCCGGCACGGCGGCCGTGGCGACGGCTCCGATCGCCGGGAGCACCGCCGTCGCTGTCAGCAGAGGAAAGGACATCGGTATCAGACCGCCCTCATCAGCAGGGTCGCGGCGACGAGGATCGCCGCGCCGCCGAACATCGAGACCGCGTACGACCGCGCGAAGCCGTTCTGCAGCTTGCGCATCCGTCCGGACAGACCGCCGACCGAGGCCGCCGTGCCATTGACCACTCCGTCGACCAGGGTGTGGTCGACGTAGACGAGGGACCGCGTCAGGTGCTGCCCGCCGCGGACCAGGACGACGTGGTTGAAGTCGTCCTGGAGCAGGTCGCGCCGGGCGGCCCGGGTGAGCAGCGAGCCGCGCGGGGCGACGGCCGGGACCGGGCGCCTGCCGTACTGGAGCCAGGCGATGGCGACGCCGACGACCATCACGGTCACCGTGGCCGCCGTGACCGTGGCGGCGCCGATCGGCGCGTGGCCGTGGTCGTGGCCGGTGACGGGCTCCAGCCAGTTGAGGAACCGGTCGCCGATGCTGAACAGGCCGCCCGCGAAGACCGATCCGAAGGCCAGCACGATCATGGGGATCGTCATGGACTTGGGGGACTCGTGCGGGTGCGGTTCGGCGTGCTCGCCGTGGTGTTCGGCGGCGGGCTCGGCGCTCGGGGCCTCCGGGGAGCGGGTGGCCTGGTTCCTCCAGCGCTCCTCCCCGAAGAACGTCATCAGCATCACGCGTGTCATGTAGAAGGCGGTGATGGCCGCGCCCAGCAGGGCGCAGGCGCCGAGGATCCAGCCTTCTGTGCCGCCCTTGGCGAAGGCCGCCTCGATGATCTTGTCCTTGGAGAAGAAGCCGGACAGGCCCGGGAAGCCGATGATGGCGAGGTAGCCGAGGCCGAACGTCACGAAGGTGACCGGCATGTACTTCCGGAGGCCGCCGTACTTGCGCATGTCGACCTCGTCGTTCATGCCGTGCATGACCGAACCGGCGCCGAGGAAGAGCCCGGCCTTGAAGAAGCCGTGGGTCACCAGGTGCATGATCGCGAAGACGTAGCCGATGGGGCCGAGGCCCGCGGCGAGGACCATGTAGCCGATCTGCGACATGGTCGAGCCGGCCAGCGCCTTCTTGATGTCGTCCTTCGCGCAACCGACGATCGCACCGAACAGAAGCGTGACCGCGCCGACGATGGTGACGACCAGTTGGGCGTCCGGGGCGAGGTTGAAGATGTTGGCGGAGCGGACGATCAGGTAGACGCCCGCGGTCACCATGGTCGCCGCGTGGATGAGGGCCGAGACGGGGGTCGGGCCCTCCATGGCGTCCCCGAGCCAGGACTGGAGCGGGACCTGGGCGGACTTGCCGCAGGCCGCGAGCAGCAGCATCAGGGCGATGCCGGTCAGCGTGGCCTCTCCGGCGTCGCTCACCGCGCCCGGCTCCTGGTGGCTGCCGAGGACCGGGCCGAAGGCGAAGGTGCCGAAGGTCGTGAACATCAGCATGATCGCGATCGACAGGCCCACGTCGCCGACGCGGTTGACCAGGAAGGCCTTCTTCGCCGCGGTGGCCGCGCTGGGCTTGTGCTGCCAGAAACCGATCAGCAGGTAGGAGGCGAGACCGACGCCCTCCCAGCCGACGTAGAGCAGGAGGTAGTTGTCGGCGAGGACGAGCAGCAGCATCGCCGCGAGGAACAGGTTCAGGTAGCCGAAGAAGCGGCGGCGCCGCTCGTCGTGCTCCATGTACCCGATCGAGTACAGGTGGATCAGTGAGCCGACGCCGGTGATCAGCAGCACGAACGTCATCGACAGCTGGTCGAGGCGGAAGGCGACGTCCGCCTGGAAGCCCTCGACCGGCACCCAGCTGAACAGGTGCTGGGTGAGCGTGCGGTGCTCGGCGTCCTTGCCGAGCAGGTCGGCGAAGAGGATGGCGCCGAACACGAAGGAGGCGCCGGCGAGCAGGGTGCCGATCCAGTGGCCGACGGCGTCCAGCCGCCGGCCGCCGGTCAGCAGGACCGCCGCTCCGAGCAGGGGCGCCGCGATGAGCAGCGCAATGAGGTTGTCCACGATTCAGCGACCCCTTACAGCTTCATCAGGCTGGCGTCGTCGACCGAGGCCGAGTGGCGGGAACGGAACAGCGACACGATGATCGCGAGACCGACCACGACCTCCGCGGCGGCGACGACCATCGTGAAGAAGGCGATGATCTGGCCGTCGAGGTTGCCGTGCATCCGGGAGAAGGCGACGAACGCGAGGTTGCAGGCGTTGAGCATGAGCTCGATGCACATGAACACCACGATGGCGTTGCGCCTGATCAGCACGCCGGTGGCGCCGATCGTGAACAGAAGGGCGGCGAGGTAGAGGTAGTTGACCGGGTTCACTTCGACGCCTCCTTCTTGAAGGTGGCCGGTTCGATCTCGGTCCGCTCCAGGCGCTCCTCGGCGCGCTGCTCCAGCGCCTTGAGGTCGCCCAGCGCCTCGGCGGACACGTCACGGATCTGGCCGCGCTCGCGCAGGGTCTTGCTGACCGTGAGCTCGGACGGGGTGCCGTCGGGCAGCAGGCCCGCGATGTCCACCGCGTTGTGCCGGGCGTAGACGCCGGGGGCGGGCAGCGGCGGGACGTGCTTGCCCTCGCGGACGCGCTTCTCGGCCAGTTCGCGCTGGGTCAGGGCCCGTTCGGTGCGCTCGCGGTGGGTGAGCACCATGGCGCCGACGGCGGCCGTGATCAGCAGGGCGCCGGTGATCTCGAAGGCGAAGACGTACTTGGTGAAGATGAGGGTCGCCAGGCCCTCCACGTTGCCACCGGAGTTGGCCTGGGCGAGGCCGTTGAACTGGTGCAGGGAGGCGTTGCCGATGCCGGCGAACAGCAGGATGCCGAAGCCGAGTCCGCACAGCAGGGCCAGCCAGCGCTGGCCCTTGATGGTCTCCTTGAGGGAGTCCGCGGCGGTCACGCCGACGAGCATCACCACGAACAGGAACAGCATCATGATCGCGCCGGTGTAGACGACGATCTGGACGACGCCGAGGAAGTAGGCGCCGTTGGCGAGGTAGAACACCGCCAGGATGATCATGGTGCCGGCGAGACAGAGCGCGCTGTGCACGGCCTTCCGCATGAACACGGTGCACAGGGCGCCGATCACGGCGACGGTGCCGAGGACCCAGAACTGGAAGGCCTCGCCGGTGGAGGTGTCGGCGGCCAGAGTCGCCGTGGCGGCGAGCTGGAGAGGTGCGGTCATCGCCCGATCACCTTCTTGGACGCCGGTTCGTCCTCGCCGAAGGTGGAGTCGGCCTCCTGGACCACCTCACCCTTGGAGACCGCGACCTGGGGCACGGTGCCGGGCGCGGCCTCGGTCACCAGGCCCCGGTAGTAGTCCTGCTCGTCGGTGCCGGGGTAGATCGCGTGAGGGGAGTCGACCATGCCCTCTTCGAGGCCGGCGAGCAGTTGTTCCTTGGTGTAGATGAGGTTGGCGCGGCTGCTGTCGGCCAGCTCGAACTCGTTGGTCATCGTCAGCGCGCGCGTGGGGCACGCCTCGATGCACAGCCCGCACAGGATGCAGCGGGCGTAGTTGATCTGGTAGACGCGGCCGTACCGCTCGCCGGGCGAGTAGCGCTCCTCGTCGGTGTTGTCGGCGCCCTCCACGTAGATGGCGTCGGCGGGGCAGGCCCAGGCGCACAGCTCGCAGCCGACGCACTTCTCCAGGCCGTCCGGATGGCGGTTGAGCTGGTGCCGTCCGTGGAACCGCGGAGCGGTGGTCTTCTGCTGCTCCGGGTACTGCTCCGTCAGCCGCTTCTTGAACATGGCCTTGAAGGTCACGCCGAAGCCGGCGACGGGGTTCATGAAGCCGGGCTTCAACTGCTCGGTCTCCTTGGGCTCCTCAGCCATCGGACGCCTCCTTTCCATCCAGAGATCCGTCACTCTGAGTATCGGGCCCGCCACTGACAATCAGCTCCCGCTCCTGGCGCGAGCGGCGCCTGGGCACCGGCGGCAACTGCTGTCCGGGCAGCGGCGGGACGGGGAATCCGCCCGCCGTGGGGTCGAAGGCGGGCGGCTCCTCGGCGGGCTGCGCCGCGGCCTTCGACTTCTCGCGGAACATGTCGGCGACGAAGGAGAGCAGCAGCAGGACCAGGACTCCGCCGCCGACGTACAGGGCGATGTCGGCGAAGTCGTAGTTCTCGTTGCGCAGGGTCCGCACGGTCGCCACGAGCATCAGCCAGACCACGGAGACCGGGATGAGGACCTTCCAGCCGAGCTTCATCAACTGGTCGTAGCGGACGCGCGGGAGCGTGCCGCGCAGCCAGATGAAGAAGAACAGCAGCAGCTGCACCTTGATCACGAACCAGAGGAGCGGCCACCAGCCGTGGTTGGCGCCCTCCCAGAAGGTGCTGACGGGCCAGGGCGCCCGCCAGCCGCCGAGGAAGAGCGTGGTGGTCACGGCCGAGACCGTCACCATGTTCACGTACTCGGCGAGCATGAACATCGCGAACTTGATCGACGAGTACTCGGTGTTGAAGCCGCCGACCAGGTCGCCCTCGGACTCCGGCATGTCGAAGGGGGCGCGGTTGGTCTCGCCGACCATGGTGACGACGTAGATGATGAAGGAGACCGGCAGCAGGATGATGTACCAGCGGTCCTGCTGGGCCTCGACGATCGCCGAGGTGGACATCGACCCGGAGTAGAGGAACACCGAGGCGAAGGCGGCACCCATGGCGATCTCGTACGAGATCATCTGGGCGCAGGAGCGCAGGCCGCCGAGGAGCGGGTACGTCGATCCGGAGCTCCAGCCCGCGAGGACGATGCCGTAGATGCCGACCGAGGCCACCGCGAGGATGTAGAGCATCGCGATCGGCAGGTCGGTGAGCTGCATCGCGGTGCGGTGGCCGAAGATCGAGATCTCGTTGCCGGACGGGCCGAAGGGGATCACCGCGATCGCCATGAAGGCGGGGATGGCCGCGACGATCGGCGCGAGGACGTAGACGACCTTGTCGGCGCGCTTGACGATGACGTCTTCCTTCAGCATCAGCTTGATGCCGTCGGCGAGCGACTGGAGCATGCCCCAGGGGCCGTGCCGGTTGGGGCCGATGCGCAGCTGCATCCAGGCGACGACCTTGCGCTCCCACACGATGGAGAACAGCACGGTCACCATCAGGAACGCGAAGCAGAAGACGGCCTTGACGACGACGAGCCACCACGGGTCGGTGCCGAACATCGAGAGGTCTTCCGCGGCGGTGTACGGGCTCATGCCTCCACCTCCTTGGGAGCTTCGGCTGCGAGCGTCGCCGGGCCGATGTGGACGAGGGAGCCGGGCAGCGCCCCGGTGTCGGAGGCGACGCCCCCGCCGGTGGAGTTCAGCGGGAGCCAGACCACGCGGTCGGGCATCTCGGTGATCTGGAGCGGCAGTTCGACGACTCCGGTCTTGCCGGTCACGGCGAGGAGGTCGCCTTCCTTGACGCCCACCTCGGCGGCCGTCGCGGCCGACACGCGCGCGCGTGCCGCGTGCCGGGTCCCGGCGAGCGCCTCGTCGCCCTGCTGGAGGAGGCCCTGGTCGAGCAGCAGCCGGTGCCCGGCCAGGACGGCCTCTCCGGCGGCGGGCCGCGGCAGCTGGGCCCCGGTCTCGAAGGGTTCGGTGCCGCGCGGTCCGTCCCAGGGGCCGAGCCGGTCGATCTCCGCGCGCGTGGTGCGCAGATCCGGCAGGCCCAGGTGCACGTCCATGGCGTCGGCCAGCATCTGGAGCACCCGTGCGTCGGTGGGCGCGAGGCGGCGGGTCATCTGGTCGGGCTTGAGCGCGGCCTCGAAGAAGCGCACCCTGCCCTCCCAGTTGAGGAAGGTGCCGGCCTTCTCGGCGACCGCGGCCACCGGCAGGACGACGTCCGCGTGCTCGGTGACCTCGCCGGGACGCAGTTCCAGCGACACCACGAACCCGACCTCCTGGAGCGCCTCACGCGCGCGTGCCGGGTCGGGCAGGTCGGCGATCTCGACGCCCGCGACCACCAGGGCCTGGAGCTCGCCGGAGACCGCGGCCTCGACGATCTGCCCGGTGTCGCGGCCGTAGCGGTGCGGGAGTTCGGCCACGCCCCAGACGGAGGCGACCTCCTCACGCGCGCGCGGGTCGGTGGCCGGGCGCCCGCCCGGCAGCAGCGACGGCAGCGCGCCCGCCTCGACGGCACCGCGTTCTCCGGCCCGCCGCGGGATCCACACGAGCTGTGCGCCGGTCGCGGAGGCGGCCCGTGCGGCGGCGGTGAGGCCCCCGGCCACGGCGGCCAGCCGCTCGCCGACGACGATCACCGCGCCCGGGGTGCGCAGCGCCTCGGCGGCCCTGCTGCCGTCGTCCTCCAGGCCGACCCCGCCGGCCAGCGCGTCCAGCCACTCGGTCTCGGTGCCGGGAGCGGCCGGCAGCAGGACGCCGCCCGCCTTCTCCAGGCCGCGGGTCGCGTGGGTGGCGAGCGAGAAGACCTTCTGGCCGTGCTTGCGCCAGGCCTTGCGCAGCCTCAGGAAGACGCCGGGCGCCTCCTCCTCGGCCTCGAACCCGACCAGCAGGACCGCCGGCGCCTTCTCCAGAGCGGCGTACGTGACGCCCGTACCGTCGAGGTCACGGCCGTGGCCCGCGACCCGCGCGGCCAGGAAGTCGGCCTCCTCGCTGCTGTGCACGCGCGCGCGGAAGTCGATGTCGTTGGTGTCGAGCGCCACGCGCGCGAACTTGCTGTACGCGTAGGCGTCCTCGACGGTGAGGCGGCCGCCGGTGAGGACGCCGGCCCGGCCGCGGGAGGCGAGCAGGCCCTGGGCCGCGATCTGGAGCGCCTCCGGCCAGGACGCCGGGACCAGCTCGCCCTCGGGGTTGCGGACCAGAGGGTGCTCCAGCCGGTCCCGCTGCTGCGCGTACCGGAAGGCGAAGCGCCCCTTGTCGCAGATCCACTCCTCGTTGACCTCGGGGTCGTTGGCCGCGAGCTTGCGCATGACCTTGCCGCGCCGGTGGTCGGTGCGGGTCGCGCAGCCGCCGGAGCAGTGCTCGCACACGCTCGGGGAGGACACCAGGTCGAAGGGGCGGGAGCGGAACCGGTACGCCGCCGAGGTGAGGGCGCCGACCGGGCAGATCTGGATGGTGTTGCCGGAGAAGTACGACTCGAAGGGGTCGCCCTCGCCGGTGCCGACCTGCTGGAGCGCGCCCCGCTCGATCAACTCGATCATGGGGTCGCCCGCGACCTGGTTGGAGAAGCGGGTGCAGCGGGCGCACAGCACGCACCGCTCCCGGTCGAGCAGCACCTGGGTGGAGATCGGGACGGGCTTCTCGTAGGTCCGCTTCTTGCCCTCGAAGCGGGACTCGGCCTGGCCGTGGGACATGGCCTGGTTCTGAAGGGGGCACTCGCCGCCCTTGTCGCAGACCGGGCAGTCCAGCGGGTGGTTGATGAGGAGGAGCTCCATCACACCGTGCTGGGCCTTCTCGGCGACCGGCGAGGTGAGGTGGGTCTTCACCACCATCCCGTCGGTGCAGGTGATGGTGCAGGAGGCCATCGGCTTGCGCTGGCCCTCGACCTCGACGATGCACTGGCGGCAGGCGCCGGCCGGGTCGAGGAGGGGGTGGTCGCAGAACCGGGGGATCTCGATGCCGAGCTGCTCGGCGGCCCGGATGACCAGGGTGCCCTTGGGCACGCTGATCTCGGCGCCGTCGATCGTCAGCGAGACGAGATCCTCCGGCGGGACCGCCGCCTCTCCCCCGCCTGAGGGAGCGTTGGTGGTCACAGTCATGCGTTCACCTCCGTGCGGTCGGCCCAGGCCGTCGACTTGGCCGGGTCGAAGGGGCAGCCGCGGCCCGTGATGTGCTGCTCGTACTCCTCGCGGAAGTACTTCAGCGAGGAGAAGATCGGCGAGGCGGCGCCGTCACCGAGGGCGCAGAACGACTTGCCGTTGATGTTGTCGGCGATGTCGTTGAGCTTGTCGAGGTCGGACATGACGCCCTTGCCGGCCTCGATGTCGCGCAGCAACTGCACGAGCCAGTACGTGCCCTCGCGGCACGGGGTGCACTTGCCGCAGGACTCGTGGGCGTAGAACTCGGTCCAGCGGGTGACGGCGCGGACCACGCAGGTCGTCTCGTCGAAGCACTGGAGCGCCTTGGTGCCGAGCATGGAGCCGGCGGCGCCGACGCCCTCGTAGTCGAGGGGGACGTCGAGGTGTTCGTCGGTGAACATCGGCGTGGAGGAGCCGCCCGGCGTCCAGAACTTCAGCCGGTGGCCGGGCCGCATGCCGCCGCTCATCTCCAGGAGCTGGCGGAGCGTGATGCCGAGCGGGGCCTCGAACTGGCCGGGGTTGGCGACATGGCCGCTGAGCGAGTAGAGCGTGAAGCCCGGGGACTTCTCGCTGCCCATCGACCTGAACCAGTCCTTGCCCTTCTGGAGGATCGCGGGAACCGACGCGATCGACTCCACGTTGTTCACCACAGTGGGGCAGGCGTAGAGGCCCGCGACCGCAGGGAAGGGGGGACGGAGCCGCGGTTGGCCACGGCGGCCTTCGAGCGAGTCGAGCAGTGCGGTCTCCTCACCGCAGATGTACGCCCCGGCCCCGGCGTGCACGGTGATGTCGAGATCGAGGCCGCTGCCCAGGATGTTCTGTCCGAGGTAGCCGGCCGCGTAGGCCTCGCTCACGGCCGAGTGCAGCCTCCGCAGCACAGGGACGACTTCACCGCGGAGATAGATGAAGGCGTGCGAGGACCTGATGGCGTAGCACGCGATGATCATGCCCTCGATGAGGCTGTGCGGGTTCGCGAAGAGGAGCGGGATGTCCTTGCAGGTGCCCGGCTCCGACTCGTCGGCGTTGACGACCAGATAGTGCGGCTTGCCGTCTCCCTGCGGAATGAACTGCCATTTCATCCCGGTGGGGAACCCGGCGCCGCCGCGGCCGCGCAGACCGGAGTCCTTGACGTACGCGATCAGGTCGTCCGGCGACATCGCGAGCGCCTTGCGGAGTCCCTCGTAGCCCTCGTGCCTCTTGTAGACGTCCAGCGTCCAGGACTTGTCCTCGTCCCAGAAGGCCGACAGCACGGGTGCGAGCAGCTTCTCGGGGCCGGTGTCTTTCAGTTCGGGTGCCAAGGTCATCACTCCCCCTCCTCGGCGGCGGGCCCGGCCGGGTGGGCCGGGTCGGAGGCCGACGTGTCCTGCGGCGCGTCGTGCGAGCTCAGGTGCTCCGACGGGGACGGCTCGTGGGCGGTCCCGTCCTGCGGTGCGCCGTCGCGGTCCTGCGGTGCTCCCTCGCGCGGGTGGACCACGCGTGCGGGTGCGGCCTCTCCCCTGGCGAGGCGGAGGCCCACCAGCGAGGCGGGGCCGGCCCCGCCGCTCGCCTCGACGGCACCGGGCCGCTCGTCGGGGAAGCCGGCGAGGATCCGCGCGGTCTCCTTGAAGGTGCACAGCGGCGCCCCGCGCGTGGGCTCGACCGGACGCCCCGCGCGCAGGTCGTCGACGAGCCGCTTGGCGGTGTCCGGGGTCTGGTTGTCGAAGAACTCCCAGTTGACCATCACGACCGGCGCGAAGTCGCAGGCCGCGTTGCACTCGATGTGCTCCAGGGTGACCTTGCCGTCGTCGGTGGTCTCGCCGTTGCCGACGCCCAGGTGCTCCTGGAGCTCGGAGAAGATCGCGTCGCCGCCCATGACCGCGCACAGCGTGTTGGTGCAGACGCCGACCTGGTAGTCACCGGAGGGCTTGCGCCGGTACATGGTGTAGAAGGTGGCCACCGCGGTGACCTCGGCCGTGGTCAGCTCCAGCACGTCGGCGCAGAACTGCATGCCGGTGCGCGTGACGTGCCCCTCCTCCGACTGCACGAGGTGCAGCAACGGCAGGAGCGCCGAGCGGGAGTCCGGGTAGCGGGCGATGATCTCGCGCGCGTCCGCCTCCAGCCGGGCTCGGACGTCGTCCGGGTAAGCGGGTGCGGGCAGTTCGGGCATGCCCAGGCTGACGCCCCGCTCGGAAGAACTGGTGGTCACCGGTCGACGCCTCCCATCACGGGGTCGATGGACGCGACGGCGACGATGACGTCGGCGACCTGGCCGCCCTCGCACATCGCCGCCATGGCCTGAAGGTTGGTGAAGGACGGGTCGCGGAAGTGGACCCTGAAGGGGCGGGTGCCGCCGTCGGACACGGCGTGCACGCCGAGTTCGCCCTTGGGCGACTCGACGGCCGCGTACGCCTGTCCCGGCGGCACGCGGAAGCCCTCGGTGACCAGCTTGAAGTGGTGGATCAGGGCCTCCATGGAGGTGCCCATGATCTTCTTGATGTGGTCGAGGGAGTTGCCGAGCCCGTCGGGTCCCAGGGCGAGCTGGGCGGGCCAGGCGATCTTCTTGTCGGCGACCATGACCGGGCCGGGCTGGAGCCGGTCCAGGCACTGCTCGACGATCCGGAGCGACTGGCGCATCTCCTCCAGGCGGATCAGGAAGCGCCCGTAGGAGTCGCAGGTGTCGGCGGTCGGCACGTCGAACTCGTAGGTGTCGTAGCCGCAGTAGGGCTGGGCCTTGCGCAGGTCGTGCGGCAGGCCGGTGGAGCGCAGGATGGGGCCGGTGGCGCCGAGGGCCATGCAGCCCGCCAGGTCCAGGTAGCCGACGTCCTGCATACGGGCCTTGAAGATGGGGTTCCCGGTGGCGAGCTTGTCGTACTCCGGGAGGTTCTTCTTCATCTTCTTCACGAACTCGCGGATGTGGTCCACCGCGCCGGGCGGCAGGTCCTGCGCGAGTCCGCCGGGGCGGATGTACGCGTGGTTCATCCGCAGGCCCGTGATGAGCTCGTAGATGTCGAGAATCATTTCACGATCACGGAATCCGTAGATCATGATCGTGGTGGCGCCGAGTTCCATGCCGCCGGTGGCGATGCACACCAGGTGCGAGGAGAGCCGGTTCAGCTCCATGAGGAGCACCCGGATGATCTCGGCCCGGTCGGGGATCTGGTCCTCGATGCCGAGGAGCTTCTCGACGGCGAGGCAGTAGGCGGTCTCGTTGAAGAAGGACGTCAGGTAGTCCATGCGCGTCACGAACGTGGTGCCCTGCGTCCACGTGCGGAACTCGAGGTTCTTCTCGATGCCGGTGTGCAGGTAGCCGATGCCGCAGCGGGCCTCGGTGACCGTCTCGCCGTCGATCTCCAGGATCAGGCGGAGCACTCCGTGGGTGGAGGGGTGCTGCGGGCCCATGTTGAGGACGATGCGTTCGTCGTCGGCACGGGCCGCGGCCTGGACGATCTCGTCCCAGTCGCCCCCGGTGACCGTGTAGACGGTCCCCTCGGTGGTCTCGCGCGCCGAGGCGGATGCGTGCTGCGTGCTCATGAGTACGACCTCCGCTGGTCCGGAGCCGGGATCTGGGCGCCCTTGTACTCGACGGGGATGCCGCCGAGGGGATAGTCCTTGCGCTGCGGGTGGCCCTGCCAGTCGTCCGGCATCATGATCCGCGTCAGGGCCGGGTGACCGTCGAAGACGATCCCGAAGAAGTCGTAGGTCTCGCGCTCGTGCCAGTCGTTGGTCGGGTACACCGAGACCAGGGACGGGATGTGCGGGTCGGCGTCCGGGGCGCTGACCTCCAGGCGGATCAGCCGGTTGTGGGTGATCGAGCGCAGGTGGTAGACGGCGTGCAGCTCGCGGCCCTTGTCGTGGGGGTAGTGGACCCCGCTGACGCCGGTGCAGAGCTCGAAGCGCAGGGCGGGGTCGTCGCGCAGGGTGCGCGCGACGCGCGGCAGGTGCTCGCGCTCGACGTGGAAGGTGATCTCGCCGCGGTCGACGACCGTCTTCTCGATGGCGTTGTCGGGGAGCAGCCCCTGTTCCTCCAGGGCGCCCTCCAGTTCGTCGGCGACCTCGTCGAACCAGCCGCCGTAGGGGCGGGCCGCCGGTCCCGGGAGGCGGATCGAGCGGACCAGGCCGCCGTAACCGGTGGTGTCGCCGCCGTTGTTGGCGCCGAACATGCCGCGCTGGACGCGGATCTCCTCACCGCCCTCGCCGCGCTGGCCGGGGAGGTTGGAGCCGCTGAGCTCCTTCTCCGGGTTGGCTCCGTTGGTGCCGTTCGCGTCGCTCACCGCAGCAGCCCCTTCATCTCGATCGTGGGCAGGGCCTTGAGCGCCGCCTCCTCCGCCTCACGGGCGGCCTCCTCGGCGTTCACGCCGAGCTTGGAGGACTGGATCTTCTGGTGGAGCTTGAGAATGGCGTCCATCAGCATCTCCGGCCGTGGCGGGCAGCCGGGCAGATAGATGTCGACCGGGACGATGTGGTCGACGCCCTGCACGATCGCGTAGTTGTTGAACATGCCGCCCGAGGAGGCGCAGACCCCCATGGAGATGACCCACTTGGGGTTCGGCATCTGGTCGTAGACCTGCCTGAGCACCGGCGCCATCTTCTGGCTGACCCGGCCGGCCACGATCATGAGGTCCGCCTGGCGGGGTGAGCCGCGGAAGACCTCCATGCCGAAGCGGGCCAGGTCGTAGCGTCCGGCGCCGGTGGTCATCATCTCGATGGCACAGCAGGCCAGGCCGAAGGTGGCCGGGAAGACGGACGCCTTGCGCACCCAGCCCGCGGCCTGCTCGACGGTGGTCAGCAGGAAGCCGCTCGGCAGTTTTTCTTCGAGTCCCATGAGTTAAAGGCCCCTCAGTCCCATTCCAGGCCGCCGCGCCGCCACACGTACGCGTACGCCACGAAGACGGTGAGCACGAAGAGCAGCATCTCCACGAGCCCGAAAACACCCAGGGCGTCGAAGGTGACGGCCCAGGGGTAGAGGAAGACGATCTCGATGTCGAAGACGATGAAGAGCATCGCCGTCAGGTAGTACTTGATGGGGAAGCGCCCGCCGCCGGCCGGCGTGGGGGTCGGCTCGATCCCGCACTCGTAGGCCTCGAGCTTGGCCCGGTTGTACCGCTTCGGACCGATCAGCGTGGCCATGACCACGGAGAAGATCGCAAAGCCTGCCCCGAGGGCTCCCAGTACGAGGATGGGCGCATACGCGTTCACCGCTCCTCGCTCCTCTCAGTCGGCACTGACTGCTGGCGATGACATCGGACTCACACCCGGCTCATACGTCCCTCAGACCTCCGTCCGTCCCGACGAAGATCGCGAACATGTGAAGCAGGTCACAAGCCCAACTGACCCGCATCTTATGCCCGCCGGTCTGTGATCTGCGACACGGGGTATTGCACAAGCTTTGTGATCTCCACCACCAGACGAAGGATCATGAAGTCGGATCAGCGGTGATCTTCACACGAGAAGCGTCCGAGTGATCACCAGAGGTGACATTTCCGCTAGTCGGCGCAGGTCGCGAGAGGCGTCTCCATATCAAGAGACTTCTCCTGCATGCAAATTGGCGCTGGACGCGACCACTTGGTAGAGGACCGCGTTCACACATCAGAGGGAGGCGCGGGGGCGGGTGTGGACGCGTGCACACATTCACGAGCACCGAACGGCTCCGGACGCAGCCGCCCCCGTAACCGTTGCGTGACCTCCGCCACACACATGAGAGATCCATAAGAAGGGGGCTTGGCCATCAGGGCCAACCGATGGTAGCCGCGGGGCAATTCGGGCGTAACAGCGAAAGTCCATGATCACGGCCATGATCACGAGAGTCCGCAATGTCCGTTACGGCGTCAATAAAGAGCGGCACGCCCGGAATTCGGGCCGCCGATTGAACAACTGTGGCGCAGCCCACGTTTCTTGAAGGTATGGAGGAGCCCCTGATACCAGTTGGTCTCATGTCCCACACCGCTCACATACGCAGCCACCGGAAACCCCGCCGCAGCGCGACGACTTCGATCGCCGTGCGTGCCGGAGTCGCCGGTGGCGTGCTCAGCATGGCCGCGGCGGGCGCGTCGGCTTCGGCGTTCGCCGCCGAGTCGACGACGCAGACCCTCGAACTGCCCACCCTCTCGGCCGACCTGGGCAGCCAGGTCGCCGAGTCCGCCGACGCGATGCAGCAGGCGGCCGCCAACTACCAGCTTCAGGCCGAGCGTGACGCGGCCGCGGCAAAGGCCGCGAAGCAGGCCAAGGCGGACCTCGCGGAAGCCAAGAAGAAGGCGGAGGCCAAGAAGAAGGCGGAGGAGGCCCGCAGGGCCGCCGCCGAGGAGGCCGCCTCCCGCAGCTCCGAGCGGACCACCCTGGCCGCCTCGGCGAGCGCCAGTGTCTCCACGAGCTCGTCCACGGCGACCGGTTCGGCCGCGGCCGTCATCGCCTTCGTGAAGGCGCAGATCGGTGACGCCTACGTCTCCGGCGGCACCGGCCCCAACTCCTGGGACTGCTCCGGCCTCGTGCAGGCCGCGTTCAGCCAGATCGGTGTCGACCTGCCGCGCGTCTCCCAGGACCAGTCGACCGCGGGCACCCAGGTCTCGCTGAGCAACCTCCAGCCGGGCGACATCCTGTACTGGGGCGGCGCGGGCAGCGCGTATCACGTCGCCGTGTACGTCGGTGACGGCATGTTCGTCGGCGCGCAGAACCCCTCGACGGGTGTCGCCGAGAAGCCGCTGTCCTACGACCCGCCGACCGGCGCGGTGCGGGTGCTCTGACACCAGGAGACACCAGGACGGCACGAACGTACGGAAGGGCCGCAGCCGCTCGGGGGCTGCGGCCCTTCCGTTCTCCTGCACGGGGTTGGATGGGGGTCCGCGGTGCGCGTCCGCACCGCCCCCACCAGACAGGAGACATCCGCATGCCCAGTGTGTTCGTGCAAGGCAGGCCCACCGACTCGTACCCCCGGCTCGCCCCCGAGGCCCGGCGCGGGCAGGTGCGGCGCATCACCGAGGTCGGCGAGGAGGTGCTGCACAGGCCCTGCCGGGACGTGACGGAGTTCGGGCCCGATCTGGCCGCGCTGATCGACGACATGTTCCTGACGATGTACATCGCCGACGGGGCGGGCCTCGCGGCGAACCAGGTCGGCGTCGATCTGCGGTTGTTCGTGTACGACTGCCCCGACGACGACGGTGTCCGGCATGTCGGGCACATCGTCAACCCGGTCCTGGATCCGCTCGATCCGGCCGGGCGCAGGCTGCTCGACGACGGCGAGGGGTGCCTGTCGGTGCCCGGAGCCGTCATGGACGTACCGCGTCCGGACCGGGCCGTGGTCCGGGGGGTCGACCGGGACGGGGAGCCGCTCGTGATCGAGGGGACCGGCTACTTCGCGCGGTGCCTGGCGCACGAGACCGACCATGTGAACGGGCACGTGTATCTGGACCGGCTGTCCAGGCGGGACCGCAAGGAGGCGCTGCGGCAGGCGGCGGACCGGCGGGAGGAGGTGCTCGCCCGCCGGGCGGCCAACGCCGAGGCGCTGAACGGCGCTCGGGACACCCGTGCCGCTCGGGGCACCCCGGATGCCCGGGGCACGTTCAGCGCCTGAGGGAGTGGACCAGCGCCCACACCGACACCGCGATGAGGATGACGAACACGGGTAGCGCGAGCCCTGCGTCCATCCTTCCAAGGTGCCCCACTCCCGGGCTCCCCGTCACGCCTTCGGCGCCACCTTGCTCAGCCCGTTGATGATCCGGTCCATCGCGTCGCCGCCGGTGGGGTCGGTGAGGTTGGCGAGCATCTTGAGGGTGAACTTCATGAGCAGCGGGTGGGTCAGGCCGCGCTGGGCCGCGATCTTCATGACCTTCGGGTTGCCGATGAGCTTCACGAAGGCGCGGCCCAGCGTGTAGTAGCCGCCGTAGGTGTCCTTGAGGACCTGCGGGTAGCGCTGGAGGGCGATCTCCCGCTGGGCGGGCGTGGCGCGGGCGTGGGCCTGGACGATGACGTCGGCGGCGATCTGGCCGGACTCCATGGCGTAGGCGATGCCCTCGCCGTTGAAGGGGTTCACCATGCCGCCGGCGTCGCCGACCAGGAGCAGGCCCTTGGTGTAGTGCGGCTGGCGGTTGAAGGCCATCGGCAGGGCGGCACCGCGGATCGGGCCGGTCATGTTCTCCGGGGTGTAGCCCCAGTCCTCCGGCATGGAGGCGCACCAGGCCTTCAGCACCTCGCGCCAGTCGAGCTCCTTGAAGGAGTCGGAGGTGTTCAGCACGCCGAGGCCGACGTTGGAGGTGCCGTCGCCCATGCCGAAGATCCAGCCGTAGCCGGGCAGCAGCCGGTCCTCGCCGGGACCGCGCCGGTCCCACAGCTCCAGCCAGGACTCCAGGTAGTCGTCCTTGTGGCGGGGGCTCTCGAAGTACGTCCGTACGGCGACGCCCATCGGGCGGTCCTCGCGGCGGTGCAGGCCCATCGCGAGGGAGAGCCGGGTGGAGTTGCCGTCGGCGGCGACCACGAGGGGCGCGTGGAAGGTGACTTCGCGCTTGTCCTCGCCGAGCTTCGCGTGCACGCCGGTGATGCGGCCGGTGCGGTCGTCGACGATCGGGGCGCCGACGTTGCAGCGCTCGTAGAGCCGGGCACCGGCCTTCTGGGCCTGGCGGGCGAGCTGCTCGTCGAAGTCGTCGCGCTTGCGGACGAGGCCGTAGTCGGGGAAGGAGGCCAGCTCCGGCCAGTCGAGCTGGAGGCGTACCCCGCCGCCGATGATGCGAAGGCCCTTGTTGCGCAGCCAGCCGGCCTCTTCGGAGATGTCGATGCCCATGGCCACGAGCTGTTTGGTGGCCCGGGGCGTGAGACCGTCGCCGCAGACCTTCTCGCGCGGGAACTCGGTCTTCTCCAGCAGGAGCACGTCGAGGCCGGACTTGGCCAGGTGGTACGCGGTCGTGGAGCCGGCCGGCCCCGCGCCGACGACGATGACATCGGCGGTGTTCTCGGACAGGGGCTCGGTCACTGCGGGATCTCCCCAGGCTCGGAATCAAGTTCGGAATCAAGTTCTGAATCCGCGTGCCGACCGGCACTGGACATGGGCAGTCTATTCAGCAGAATTGATCACCCGGCTGAAGGGCTGCCCCAGTGAACCGAGCTCTGCCCGTGGTACGGCTGCGTGTCCCCACCGACGAGGACGCCGTGGCCTGGCACCGGGTCTTCGACGACCCGGACGTCATGGAGTTCCATGGCGGCAAGTCCGCGGAGTTGTCCGTCTACGAGGAACTCACCGCGCGCCAGCGCCGGCACGACGCCGAGCTGGGTTTCTGCCTGTGGACCATGGTCGACGAGGACGGGCGGGTCATCGGCTTCACCGGTGCCCAGCCCTGGCCGCGGGACTGGGGGCCGACGGGCGAGATCGAGATCGGCTGGCGGCTCGGCCGGGCGTACTGGGGCAAGGGGTACGCCACCGTGGCCGCGCGGATGACCCTGGAGCGGCTCAAGGCGGCGGGCGTCACCGACGTGGTGGCGATGGTCAGACCCGGCAACGAACGGTCGATAGCGGTCACCAAGCGCCTCGGCATGGAACTCGCGGAGACCTACCCGCACCCCCTCTTCCAGGAAGAGGCGCTCTGCTTCCGGCTCTCCCTGTAGGGGAAGTTACTCACCGTAGCGTTCTGTTACAGAAAGACATCCGGCACTTCCGGCCGCCACAGGGCCGGAGTTACCCTTCCAGTACCGCTGGGGGTGACATCTGTGCACATAACACCCAAGACGCCCGAAGTGCGCGTGCCGCGTCTGGTCGGACTCATGGCCGTGGACGCGCGCGAGACGGCCCAGGCGCAGGGCCTGTTCGTCAACGCGCCGGACCGCAAGGACTTCCACCAGTCCGTCGTGGACTACGTCGTACGCCAGTACCCGCAGGCCGGCGCGGAGGTGCCGCGGGACTCGGTGGTGTACGTGTGGTTCGACCTCGGCCCGGGTGAGGGCGGCGGGGGCATCCGCGAGCCCCGCGTCCCCAGACCCCCGAGCGGGGGCCTGCAGCGCGAACTGGACGAGCCGGGCGATCCGTACGTGGTCCGCTGCGTGACCGGACTCTGAGCCGGCGCCGGGCCGGTCAGCCCGCCTTGACGCCCCGGTGCAGGGCCACGATCCCGCCCGTCAGGTTCCGCCACGCCACCTTCGACCAGCCCGCCTTCTGGAGGCGCTCCGCGAGGGCCGGCTGGTCGGGCCAGGCGCGGATGGACTCGGCGAGGTAGACGTACGCGTCGGGGTTGGAGGAGACCGCGCGGGCCACCGGCGGCAGGGCGCGCATCAGGTACTCGGTGTAGACCGTGCGGAAGGGCGCCCAGGTCGGGTGGGAGAACTCGCAGATCACGACCCGGCCGCCGGGCCGCGTCACCCGGTACATCTCGCGCAGCGCGGCGTCGGTGTCCTGGACGTTGCGCAGCCCGAAGGAGATGGTGACGGCGTCGAAGGTGTCGTCCTGGAAGGGCAGCTTCGTGGCGTCGCCCGCGGTGAACGGCAGCCAGGAGTGGTTCCGCTTGCCGACCCGGAGCATGCCCAGCGAGAAGTCGCAGGGCACGACGTAGGCGCCGGTGCGGGCGAAGGGCAGCGACGAGGTGGCGGTGCCCGCCGCCAGGTCCAGGATCTTCTGGGCGGGGCGGGCGTCGACGGCCCTGGCGACCTCCTTGCGCCACACCCGGTCCTGGCCCAGCGACAGCACGTCGTTGGTCAGGTCGTACCGTTCCGCCACGTCGTCGAACATCGAGGCGACTTCGTGCGGCTGCTTGTTCAGGGAAGCGCGGGTCACGTCCCCATTCTTGCAGGCCGCCCACCCGGAAGAAGCTGCGGCTTCCTCTTCCCGGCCACGTCCTCCACCCATCCGCACAGCAGCACGAACACCGCGAGGAGGACCCAGCCGACGCCGAACATGAACCACTGGCTCTCCAGCGGCAGCCACTTCTCGAACGCGGGCACGTTCCAGAACTCGTCGATCAGCGGCACCGCGAGGATCAGCGCGATCTCGTGCCACAGGTAGATCGTCACCGCGCGGGAGTTGAAGGCGGTGACGACCCGGTCCGTGCGCCGGAAGCGGGTCAGCCACGCGAAGTCGATCCGGAAGTACGACTTGGCCCACATCAGCAGCATCACGTACCCGGCGGACCAGAAGGCCTGTCCGAGGGGGATGTCGTCGAGGTCGTACGACCCCGTCTCGGCCCGGTGGGTGAAGGCGTACCAGCCGCCGAACCCGAGCGCGGCGAGCGAGAGCACGACCACGGCCGCCGGCTTGAGCCGGTCCAGGACCCGGTCCCGGTGGGCGAAGCCGAGAAGCCAGCAGAACAGGAAGGTCGCGAGGTCGGTCAGCGCGCTGCCGAGACGGTCGTCGGGGGGCTCCCACAGGAACCGGAGGACGACGATCGGGACCAGGGACGCCAGCAGGACCGGCACCGGGGCGAGCCGGAACACCCTCAGCAGCACCGGGGACAGCAGGACGAACCAGAGGTAGGTGCGCAGGTACCAGAGGATCTCCCAGGCCTGCTCGCCCCACGCGTCGCCCGGCGGGTCGCCGAGCGGCACGACCCAGAAGACGATCCGCCAGTCCGGCATCCAGTCGTGGACCAGCATCGCGAGGACCACGAAGACGCCCCAGAACCAGAACGGCGGCAGCAGGCGGCGCAGCCGGCTCCTGATCACCTGGGCCGCCGGGCGCTCCAGGGACTTCGCCATCAGGGTCCCGGCCAGGCCGAACATGACGCCCATGGAGGGGAAGACCAGGCCGGCCCAGGCCCACCCGAACGTGTGATAGGCGACGACCCGGACCAGGGCGACGGCTCTCAGCGTGTCGAAGTAGCGGTCACGGCCGGCGGGCCGAGACGGAGGCTTCTCCTCCTCCGCCTCGGCGTCGGTGGGAGCACCGGGCACCGGTGGCTCCGGTTCCGGCTCCACCACCGGCAAGGGGGCTGTCGCGTACGGCACCGGGTCCACGTACTGCTGCGGGTACGACTGCTGTACGTACTCCGGGTACCCGTACTCGGGCCCGTATCCCCGGTACTGCTGCGGATACCCCTGCTGCTGGTATCCCTGCTGCTCCCAGCTCATCGGCCGACCCCCGCCGGGGTGCCGACCTCGCCGGTCCGCTTCAGCTTCTGCCAGCGCAGGCGGCCGCCGGTGAGCGCGGTGATGCAGGAGTGGATCAGGACGAGGTACATCATCTGCCGGTAGGCGAGCTGCTGGAGCGGCATCATCAGCAGATAGCGGTACCGCTCCTTGTCCAGCCTGAAGGCGTACGCGGCGCACACGAGCTGGACGCCGAGGACCGCGAGCCACGCGTACAGCGCCGCCCGGAAGTCGACGAAGATCATCGAGTATGCGGTGAACACGTCGATCAGCGGGGCGAAGACCGGCGTGACGATCTGGAAGATCACCACCAGCGGCATGCCGACCCGGCCGAAGCGGCCCGAGGGCCCCCTGTCGGTGAGGGACTTGCGGTGCTTCCACAGCGCCTGCATGGTGCCGTACGACCACCGGTAACGCTGCGACCAGAGCTGCTTGAGGGAGCCCGGTGCCTCGGTCCAGGCGCGGGCGTGCTCCTGGTAGACGACCCGCCGGCCCGCGCGGTGCATCGCGATGGTGATGTCGGTGTCCTCGGCGAGGGTGTCCTCGCTCATGCCGCCGACCTGGAGGACCGCCTCGCGGCGGAACGCGCCGATCGCGCCCGGGATGGTGGGCATGCAGCGCAGCAGGTCGTACATCCGGCGGTCGAGGTTGAAACCCATCACGTACTCGATGTGCTGCCAGGCCCCGATCACGGTGTTGCGGTTGCCGACCTTGGCGTTGCCGGCGACCGCGCCGACCTCCGGGTCGGCGAAGGGCTGCACGAGCTGCCGTACGGTGTCCGGCTCGAAGACGGTGTCGCCGTCCATCATCACGACGATGTCGTGACTGGCGTGGCGGACACCGTTGTTGAGGGCGGCCGGCTTGCCGGCGTTCTCCTGGCGGATGACGCGGACGTTGGTCATGCCGAGGGCCCGGGCCGCCTCCCGCGAGATCTCGGAGGTGCCGTCCGACGAACCGTCGTCCACCACGATGATCTCGATCGGATGGGTGCTCCTCGCCAGCGACTCCAGGGTGTTGGCGATGCACTCCTTCTCGTTGTACGCCGGGACGATCACGGTCACCGGCCGGGTGACCGCGGGCCCCCACGAGAAGCGGCGTCTGTTGCGTTGCCGGTAGTGGCGGCGGGCGAGGATCAGCATCATCCCGAACCGGCCCATGACGGCAACGCCCACCACCACGAGTCCGGCCGACAGCGCGGGCACGGTGTACTCGGCGACGGCCACGGCCACGACGAGCGCCTTGCCCTCGTAGAGGGTTGCCCCGGTGGCCTCGCGGTGGGCGGCCTGGAGGCGGTCGGTGCCGTTCCGGTTGCCGACCGGGAACTGCGCGCCCGTGTTCTGCGCCTCGACGACCCCGCTGACGGTGGTGAAGGTGTAGCCCTTCGCCCGCATCTTCTCGATGTACTTCGGCAGCGCGGCGATCGTCTGCTCGCGGTCGCCACCGGCGTCGTGCATCAGCACGGAGGCGCCCGAGGTCCCGGACGGGGTGGCCCACTTGACGATCTTCGAGACGCCCGGCTTCTTCCAGTCGTCGCTGTCGGTGTCGACGAAGACGCTGGTGTAACCCTCCTCGCCGAGCTTCTTGTAGACGGGCCAGCTGTAGTTGTCGATCGCGTCCGTCTCCGAGGAGTACGGCGCCCGGAACAGCGTGGTGGTGATGCCGGCCGCGCCAGCCAGGGCGAGCTGCGTCTGGGTCATCTCGCGCCGGATGCGGGCGTCGCTCTGGTACGAGAGGTCGACGTGGGTGAAGGTGTGGATGCCCACCTCGTTGCCCTGGTCGACCATGTCCTTCACGATCCCCGGGTAGCGCGAGACCATCGAGCCCACCACGAAGAACGTCGCCGGTACGTCGTACTTCTCCAGGATCTCCAGCACCTGGGGCGTGTACGTCGGGTTGGGGCCGTCGTCGAAGGTGAGCGCGATCGTCTTGTCCGGCACGGAGGTCGTGGTCGCCTGGCCGCCCCGGAAGCTGATGATCGGCCCCCCGTTGATGATCTCGTCGGGGACCTTGCTGGAGCTGGCGCCGTCGCGCACCCGCTGGTCGCCGCCGACCTCGGCGCGCAGATAGCCGTCGAGCAGCATCACGCTGGTCAGGCCGAGCAGGAGCAGCAGGGCGAGGACGACCCGCGGTTTCTGGAGCGCCGCGGCCCTGCCCGCCGCCCGCTCGATGCGGGAGGGGGCACGCCGGCGGCCGCGGGAGGGCGTCGTCGTGGTCATGTGGTGGGCCGTTCCGGTCAGTTGGAGGCCGCGGAGGCGGTCGCGGTCGGGGCGGTGCCTGCGGGCGGGGTACCGGTGGGCAGCGCGGGCGGGGTGCCGACACCGCCCTGCGGCCGGAAGCCGCCGGGGCCGGATGTGGAGGAACCGCCGGGCCCGCCGCCCGCGAAGGGCAGCAGCGTCGTACTGGAGACGCCGATGCCCATGAAGGCCAGGCCCAGGACGACGGCGTAGCCGAGGGACAGGGCGCCGAGGAGGAGGCCGATCCGGCGCAGCAGCCTGGAGCGGCGTCCGGAGTTGTCAACGAACACGGGCCCCTCGGCGGACCCGTTACTGCCGCGTTTGCGGCGGTGACCGCGCATGTCCGCGCGGTTTTCGGTGGCAGGCTCGGAATGCATTTCCCAGACGTTAGGCGGTCTTTATGTGTTCACATTTGGCGTTCTTGTGAAGCGCATATGAGAAGGCCCTTATGCTGTCTGTTTCCTGAGAGGGGCCGGGAAAGCTCAGGTCCGTGTGAGACATTCGCTCCCCGAAAGGCGACCTCACGAGAGCGGGTGCATGTGAAATGCGGAGTTTCCTGAAGCCGATGGCCGGGCTCAGTTGTCTGGTCGCCCTGGCCACGGCGGGGTGTTCCTCCGCATCGGACAGCGCCTCGGACGCGAAGCCGCCGGACCGCAGCAGCGCGTCACCGTCGGCGGTCACCGGGTACGCCCCGTACGTCAGTGCCACCGGGGCCTCCGACAACGACTCCGCGGGCTCGCCCTCCGTGTACAACCTCGCGTTCGTGATCGCCGACGGCAGTGACTGCACGCCGTCCTGGAACGGCACGTCCGCCGTCGGCGACGCGTCCGTCGCGTCCCGGATCGACGCGCTCAAGGAGGACGGCGCCGAGGTGCGGGTCTCCTTCGGCGGGGCGTCCGGGAAGGAGCTGGCGGAGACCTGCTCCAGCGCGGCGGAGCTCGCGGCGGCGTACGGCTCCGCGCTGGACGCGGCGGGTTCCTCGCTCGCCGACTTCGACATCGAGGGGGACGCGCTGACGGACTCCGAGTCGGTGGAGCTGCGGTCCGAGGCGATCGCGTTGCTCCAGAAGGAACGGACCGGTCTCGCCGTCTCGTTCACGCTTCCCGTGATGCCGTCGGGGCTCGACGACGACAGCGTGGCTCTGCTGGAGTCCGCGAACGACAACGCGGTTCAGGTGTCGACGGTCAACATCATGACGATGAACTACGGGGAGTCGTACGACGGGGACATGGGGGATTACGCGATCACCTCGGCGAAGGCGGCGCAGAGTCAGTTGAAGAAGGTGTTCGGCACGTCCGACTCCACCGCGTGGCGGGGAATGGCGCTCACGTCGATGATCGGCACGAATGATGTGGCCGGGGAGACGTTCACCTTGTCCGACGCGGCGCAGGTGCGGGAGTTCGCGGAGTCGAAGCAGGTGGCGTGGGTGTCCATGTGGTCGGCGTTCCGGGATCGGCAGTGTGCGTCGGGGGACTCGGATGCGGATGACGCGTTGACCAATTGCAGCGGGGTTTCCCAGTCCGCAGGGGCGTTCGGAGAGGCTTTGGCGGGTTGAGTTCCGAGTGCCGGCCTGCGGGGGCTCGTCGCGCAGTTCCCCGCGCCCCTTGAAGCCCCTACCTGCGCCTGTGCAGCAAGCGGCCCCTGATCACCGTGGCCACGCACTCCGGTGCGTCGAAGACCACGAAGGTCGCGTCCGCGCCCGGGAGCAGCGGGATCAGGGGCTCCTCCGTGAAGCTGTGCTCGATCCTCAGGCCCGACCTGTGCACGGCGTCGATCACCGTGGGGCGCTGCAAGGGGCCCACCACCGCCACCGTGCCCTTCGCCAGCAACCGCTGTACGCCCCGGCGCGCGCTCGCGCCCCATCGCGCGTCGGTCATGGCCAGGGCCGACAGTGCCTCGCCGGTGAGGGGTTCGTCGCCCAGGTCCTCGCGGGGGTCGGGGTGGTAGGACTCCTCCAGCAGCTCCCGCCCGTGCGGGTCCAGCAGGCCGGGGGTGATGCGGCCGGGCCAGCGGCGCACCCGTGCTGCCGGGTGGGCCGCCGCCAGGTCCTCGTACGCCTCCACGGCCGCGATGTGCCGTCCCTCGACCAGTACGGCCCCGCCGGGCAGCAAGGACCTCCCGCCCCCCGGGACCACGACGTCGGCCGTGTGGATCGTCAGCACCGCGCGCCTAGTTGGACGCGAGGATCTTCAACTCGGGGTGGGCCGTGCCGCCCTCGATCGCCGTGGAGGAGATGTGGGACATCACGCGCGCGTCGACCGGGTCGTTCGCCGGGTCGTCGTGGACGACGAGGTGCTCGTACGTGGTGGAGCGCTGCGCCGGGACACGGCCCGCCGTGCGGATCATGTCGATCATTTCCTGGAGGTTGGAGCGGTGCTTTGCACCGGCCGCCGAGACGACGTTCTCCTCCAGCATGACCGAGCCGAGGTCGTCCGCGCCGTAGTGCAGGGTGAGCTGGCCCGCGTCCTGGCCGGTGGTCAGCCAGGAGCCCTGGATGTGGGCGATGTTGTCCATGAAGAGCCGGGAGATCGCGATCATCCGCAGGTACTCGAAGATCGTGGCCTGGGTGCGGCCCTTCAGGTGGTTGTTCATCGGCTGGTAGAGGTACGGGATGAAGGCCCGGAAGCCGCCCGTGCGGTCCTGGACGTCACGGATCATCCGCAGGTGCTCGATGCGCTCGGCGTTGGTCTCGCCGGTGCCCATGAGCATGGTGGAGGTGGACTCCACGCCCAGCCGGTGCGCGGTCTCCATGATCTCCAGCCAGCGCTCGCCGGACTCCTTGAGCGGGGCGATGGCCTTGCGGGGCCGCTCGGGCAGCAGCTCGGCGCCGGCGCCGGCGAAGGAGTCGAGACCGGCCGCGTGGATGCGCTGGATCGCCTCCTCGACGCTCACCTTGGAGATCCGGGCCATGTGCTCGACCTCGGACGCGCCCAGCGAGTGGATCACCAGCTGGGGGAACTCCTTCTTGATGGCGGCGAAGTGCTTCTCGTAGTACTCCACGCCGTAGTCCGGGTGGTGGCCGCCCTGGAACATGATCTGCGTGCCGCCGAGCTCGACGGTCTCCGCGCACCGGCGCAGGATGTCGTCCAGGTCGCGGGTCCAGCCCTTGTCCTTGGCGGTGGGCGGGGCGTAGAACGCGCAGAACTTGCACGCCGTGACGCAGACGTTGGTGTAGTTGATGTTCCGCTCGATGATGTACGTCGCGATGTGCTCCGTGCCCGCGTACCGGCGGCGGCGCACGGCGTCCGCGGCCGAGCCCAGCGCGTGCAGCGGGGCGTCGCGGTAGAGGTCGAGCGCCTCCTCCGGGGTGATGCGCCCACCCTCGGCGGCACGGTCGAGGACGGACTGAAGGTCGGCCTTCTCGGTCACCGGGGCGTGCCTTTCGTCAAGGATTCGGGCGGTCCGGGCCAGCCTACGCCAGCCCTGTGACAAGCCGGATGTCAGGCCGTGTACGCACCGACGAGCAGCCCCGCGTACGCCCCCGTGATCAGGAACGGCCCGAACGGGATCGCCGTCTTGCGGCCCGCCCTGCCCGCCAGGACCAGGACACCGCCGTACAGCGCGCCGAGCAGGAACCCGGCGAAGGTGCCCAGCAGCACGGTGTCCCAGCCGTACCAGCCGAGGACCGCGCCCGCGCCGAGCGCCAGTTTCACGTCGCCGAAGCCCATGCCGCCGGGGTTGATCCGCCACAGCACCCAGTAGCCGACGCCGAGGGCGAGGGCGCCGGACAGGGCGTGCGTCCAGGTGCCGGCGTGCTCCGGCAGGAAGGAGACCGGCCCGAGCAGGGCGAGCGCGGCGACGGCGAGGGGGAGGGTGAGCGGGTCGGGCAGCCGTCGTACGCGCACGTCGACGGCGGCGAGCAGGACGCCCACCGGGGTGAGCAGCAGCCAGACGGCGATCTCCGGGCGGGTGCCGGTGGCGACGGCGAGGGCGGCGCAGAGGAGGGCGGTGAGGGTGGGGAGGAGCAGGGCGCCGCGGCCGTAGGACTGCATGGTGCCGCAGTCGCGGCACCTCGCCCGTCCGAGCCAGCCGGTCAGGGGGTGGCCGTCGGGGCAGGTGTCGCGCCACGGGTGCTCGGGCGGGACGGAGAAGCGGTAGGCCGCGCGGGGCAGCAGCGCGCCCGTGGCCGCTCCCCACAGCGCGGCCACGGCGACGAGCAGCTCCGTCACCGCCCGACCTTCGACATCCGGGCCTCGGGGTAGCCCTCGGCCTGACTTTCGGAGGTGTACTTCAGGTCGTCGCCCACGGTGGTGAGGCGGACCGTGTGGGCGGTGGGGTTGCAGCCGGCGTGGTTGTCCGCGGCGCCGACGGCCGTGGTGACGAGTTCCGTGTCGGTGACCTTCTTCAGGGTGAGGACGTCGGTGCAGACCGCGCCGATCGCGTCGGTCTGCCGGAGGCGGCCCAACTCCTCGCCCACATCCGCCTTCTTGACGGTGATCCGGAAGGTCCCCATCGGCAGGCTCCCGCCGAGACCCGTGCCCTGGCCCTCCCAGGTGCCGAGGTAGCGGGCCGGGACCTCGGACGGCCCGCCCGACGCCTCGCCGGATGCCCCGCCCGACGGCGACGGGGAACCGGGCGGGGACGAGACGGAGGAGGTCGCCGACGGTACGGACGTGGGCGCGGAGGAGTACGCGTCGCTGCCGGGCGGGGAGCTCGCCGAGTCGTCGTCGCCGCCTCGGTCCGGCAGCAGGTCGAACACGAGCACCGACCCCACGGTCACGGCCGCCAGCGCGCCCGCCACCGCGAGCGCCACGGTGCAACTCATCCGACGCCCGCGGCCGTTGTCGCCGGACGTGGACGTGGCCGCCACGGAGACGGAGAGCTTTCCGGGACCGGACCGGCTGTCCGAGGGCACCACCGTCGCGTGCGGCACCGCGTCCCGGGGCTCCGGCACGGCGGGCCCGGAGGGAGGACCCGTGGGGGCCGGTGGCGTGACCGGAAACGCGGCGGGCCCGGTCGCGGGAGCCGGGGGTGCCCCCTGCGACACCGACGGCATCACCGGCGGCGGCCCGAACGCGCCGACCGACGCCGCCGGGCCCCCGCCCACGGAGGGGCTGCTGAACCCCACCGGCCCGGACGGCTGCTCCCCCACCGCCTCGAGGTTCAGCAGTTCCACGGCACTGCGCCCCACCTGCTCCACCAGGGCCCCCGGCAGCCACCCCGCCGCCACCAACCGGGCCGCGCCCTGCGGGGCCAGCCGGCGGGCCACCTCGCCCGGAGCCGGGCGGTCCTGCGCCGACTTGACCAGGCACTCCTGCACGACGGACCGCAACTCACCGCTCAACGAGCCGAGTTCGGGCTCCTCGTGGACGACCTTGTAGAGGAGCGAGGCCGAGGAGTCCCCGGGGAAGGGCGGTGTCCCCGTGGCCGCGTACGCCAGGACCGCGCCCAGGGAGAAGACGTCCGCCGCGCCCGACACCCCTTTGCTGAGGATCTGCTCGGGCGCCATGTAACCGGGCGAGCCGATCGAGACCCCCGTCGACGTCAGGGACGCGGTGCCGTCGGTGGCGCGGGCGATGCCGAAGTCGATGAGGAGGGGGCCGTCGACGGTGAGCAGGACGTTGGAGGGTTTCACGTCCCGGTGGACGAGCCCGAGTTGGTGCACGGCGGCGAGCGCCTCGGCCAGGCCCGCGCCCAGGACCCGTACGGAGTGCTCGGGCAGCGGGCCGCCGTCGGTGACCGCCGAGGCCAGCGAAGGGCCCGCCGCGTACCCGGTGGCGACCCAGGGCACGGCCGCCTCCGGGTCGGCGTCGAGGACCGGCGCGGTCCAGGCCCCGCCCACCCTGCGTGCCGCGTCCACCTCGCGCCGGAAGCGGGCGCGGAACTCCTCGTCGAGCGCGAAGTGCGGGTGCACGATCTTGACCGCGACCGTGCGGCCCCCGGCACTGCGGCCGAGGTAGACCCGGCCCATGCCGCCGGAGCCCAGCCGGCCGAGCAGCCGGTAGGGGCCCACGGCGGTGGGCTCGTCGACTCCCAGCGGCTGCATGCTGCCTCCCCCGTAAGGCCCCAGAAGGTTCAGATGCAGGTTAGGGCCGAAGCAGTTCCACCTTCACGTCCCCGGGGAAACCCGTCGTGGGTCCCACGCGGCGGGCGAACTCCGTGACGGCCGCGAGCTGCGGGTCGCCGAAGCGGAAGTCCAGGGTCGTGAAGTACTTCTCCAGGACCTCCTCGTCGAAGTCCTCCCAGCGGGCCGCCTGCTCGGCGACCTTGCCGACCTCCTCCAGGGAGAGGTTCCGGGAGGCGAGGAAGGCCTCGTGGACCTTGCGGGTGATGACCGGCTCGCGTTCGAGGTAGTCCCGGCGGGCGGCCCACACGGCGAAGACGAACGGCAGTCCCGTCCATTCCTTCCAGAGCGCGCCGAGGTCGTGCACCTGGAGGCCGTACTTCGGCCCGTCGAGGAGGTTCGCCCGCAGGGCCGCGTCCCCGATGAGCACGGCGGCCTCCGCCTCCTGCATCATCAGGCTGAGGTCGGGCGGGCAGGTGTAGTAGTCGGGCCGGACGCCGTAGCGCTCGGCGAGGAGGAGCTGGGCGAGGCGTACGGAGGTGCGCGAGGTCGACCCGAGGGCCACCCTCGCCCCGTCCAGTTCGTCCAGCGGGACCTGCGAGACGATGACGCAGGACATGACCGGGCCGTCGCAGCCGACGGCGATGTCGGGGAAGGCGACCAGGTCGTCCGCGTTCTTGAGGAACTCGACCAGGGTGATGGGCCCGATGTCGAGATCTCCCTGCACCAGCTTCTCGCTGAGCTTCTCCGGGGTGTCCTTCGTGAGCTCGAAGTCGAGGAGCGTGCCCGTCCTCGCGAGCCCCCAGTACAGGGGCAGGCAGTTCAGGAACTGGATGTGGCCGACGCGCGGCCGGGTGCGAGAATTGTCCACATCGCGACAGTAGACCCCTTGGGGTACGCTTCGGACTCCGGCCCCGGGGTCAACGCCTTCGCGATCTTCAAACATCCGGGTGACGTGATCTTGGCCTCTATTGCTTTCGGCTGCCCGCGTGCTAGGCTCGCCGCAAGTTGCAGTTTGGTTTCCCTTGCAGTACAGAGCCTGCGGAGCATGTAACCGCGGGCTCTAGTCGTTTTCAGAAGAATGCAGTTGTGCGGCACTGTTTTCACACTTGCAGGTTCTGGAGCAGGGCAACCCTTTTGGGCCCAAGGAGGGCTTATGGCTACCGGAACCGTGAAGTGGTTCAACGCCGAAAAGGGCTTTGGCTTCATCGCCCAGGAGGGCGGCGGCCCCGACGTCTTCGTCCACTACTCCGCGATCAACGCGAGCGGCTTCCGTTCGCTGGAGGAGAACCAGCAGGTCTCCTTCGACGTGACCCAGGGCCCGAAGGGCCCGCAGGCGGAGAACGTCACCCCCGTCTGAGCGATCCCGTCTCACAGGCGCTCCAGCCTCTGATCCGGACCTGAATGCAGTACCCAAGGAGCCCCGCGCCGCACGGCAGCGGGGCTCCTGCCTTGTCCGCCCGCGCTCTCACACGTGCTGCATGACGAGCACGAACGTCGTGCCGGGTTCGAGCGCCTCGTACGAATGGGCCACGTCTCCGCGGTACGTCATGTAGTCGCCGGAGTCCAGTTCGGCCTCCTCCCCCGCCGGTCCGGCCTTGACCCTTCCCGAGCCCACGATCAGGTGCTCGACGGTCCCCGGGATGTGCGGTTCCGATTCCCGTACGGCGCCCGGTTCGGCCCGCAGGTGGTAGATGTCCCGGCGTGCCCCGGGCGGGCTGGACGACAGCAGGGTGGCCGCGAAGTCGGCCCGCTCCGAGGCGACGGTCGGCCCCTGTCCCGCCCTGACCACCCGCACCGACGACACCGGCGGCTCCACCAGCGTGCTGAACGGCACGCCGAGCGCCACCCCCAGCGCCCACAGCGTCTCCACGCTCGGGTTGCCGCTCGCCGCCTCCAGCTGGGACAGCGTGGACTTGGCGATTCCGGCGCGCTTGGCCAGCTCGGAGAGGGAGAGGCCGGCGCGCGTGCGTTCACGGCGGAGCGCGGTGGCGATCCAGTCCAGGGGGCGTTCGGGCATGCTGTTCGCTCCATCGGTACGATCGTTCGCCTTGACGAACACAACTCCTACCGTCCACTGTAGTGAACATGCGTACGGCACAGCGAACAGCCCTGGTCCGTGACAGCGCGCTCGTCTGGCTCGCGAGCGGGGTCGTGGGCGTCTCCTTCGGCGCGATCGCCGTGACCGGCGGCCTGCCGGTGTGGGTGCCGGTGGTGATGTCCCTGCTCGTCTACGCGGGCTCCGCGCAGTTCAGCGCGGTGGGTGTGCTGGTGGCCGGGGGCGGCCCGGTCGCCGCAGCGGCCACGGGCCTGTTCCTGAACGCCCGTACGGTCGCCTACGGCCTGGCGGTGGCCGACATCCTCGGCCGGGGCCGGCTCGCCCGTCTCCTCGGCGCGCACCTGGTCACCGACGAGACCGTGGCCTTCGCGCTGGCCCAGCCGGATCCGGCGCGGCGCCGGGCGGCGTTCTGGATCTCCGGGCTCGGCCTGTTCGCGGTGTGGAACCTCGGCGTCCTGGCCGGGGCCCTCGCCGGGGGCGCGCTGGGCGACACCGGCACCTGGGGACTGGACGCCGCCTTCCCGGCCGTCCTCGTCGCCCTGGTGCTCCCCGTCCTGCGCGCGGATCCGGCCGTACGGCGTTCCGCGCTGCTCGGTGCCGGGCTGGCCCTGGCGGTCACCCCGGCCGTCCCGGCGGGGGTGCCGGTACTGGTGGCCCTGGCGGGACTGGTCCTGCACGGCCGCGGGAGGCCGGCGTGAGCGCGACGGTCGCCATGATCCTGGCGCTGGCGGTCGGGACGTACGCCTTCCGGCTGGTCGGGCCGGTGCTGCACGGGCGGGTGGAACTGCCGCCGCGGGTCCAGGAGTTGCTGGCCGCGGGTGCGGTGGTCCTGCTGGTGGCCCTGCTGGCGACGGGAGCGCTGACGGAGGGCGGCGGCTTCGCGGGCTGGGCGCGCCCGGCCGGAGTCCTGGCGGGGGCCGCGCTGGCCTGGCGCAGGGCGCCGTTCGTGGTGGTGGTCCTGGGGGCGGCGGCCACGACTGCCGTGCTGCGGGCGGTCGGTGTGGCGTGAGTGTCAGCGGGGGCCGCTAGGGTCCCCGGCCATGACCGACACCGACTTCGTGACCGCCACCCGCACCTTCTACGACGCCATCGCCGAGGACTACGCCGAGCGCTTCAGCCACGAGATCACCGCCAAGCCGCTGGACCGCGCGGTGTTCGCCGCGTTCGCCGATCTCGTCGGCCGGGGCGAACCCGTGGCCGACCTGGGCTGCGGTCCCGGGCGGGTCACTGCGCACCTCGCCTCCCTCGGCCTGGACGTCTTCGGCCTCGACCTGTCGGAGTCGATGCTGGCGATCGCCCGCCGCGAGAACCCGGGGCTGCGCTTCGAGCAGGGCTCGATGCTGGAGCTCGACCTGCCCGACGGCGCGCTCGCGGGCGTGGTGTCCTGGTACTCCTCCATCCACACCCCCGTGGAAGAACTCCCCGCCCTGTTCGCCGAGTTCCGGCGGGTCCTGGCTCCCGGCGGCCATCTGCTGCTGGCGTTCCAGATCGGCGACGAGCCCCGCCGCCACGAGAACCCCTGGGGACACCCGGTGACGCTGGACTTCCTGCGGCGGCAGCCGAACCACATGGCCGAGCTGCTCACGGCGGCCGGGTTCGCGCCCGTCTCCCGGACGGTCCGCGAACCCCACGACAACGAGTCGACCCGCCAGGCCGCGCTGATCTTCCGTCGCCCCTAGAGCACCCCGGCCAGATCCCGGGCCGCGATGTAACCGAAGGTCATCGCGGGGCCGATGGTGGAGCCCGCGCCCGCGTAGCTGTGGCCCATGACGGCCGCGCTGGCGTTCCCGGCGGCGTAGAGGCCGGGGACGACCGAACCGTCGGGCCGCAGGACGCGGGCGCGGGCGTCGGTCACCAGACCGCCCTTGGTCCCCAGGTCACCCGGGACGAGCCGGAAGGCGTAGTACGGGGGCAGCCAGAGCGGGGCCAGGCAGGAGTTCGGGAGGACCGAGGGGTCCGTGTAGTAGTGGTCGTAGGCGCTGTCACCGCGGCCGAAGTCGGTGTCGTCACCCTTCAGCGCGAGGGAGTTGAAGCGGTCGACGGTGGCGCGGAGGGCGGCGGCCGGGACGCCGACGGACCCGGCGAGGGCGTCGAGCGTCCAGGCCTTGTGGGCGGCGCCCGAGCTGTACCAGGCGTCGGGCAGCACGAAGGCCGGGGCGAGGTCACGGAAGAGGTACCGGTTGCGGTAGTTCTGGTCGACGATCAGCCAGGCCGGGATGTCCGGGTCGGTCGGGTTCCGGTCGTACATGGTGTGGACGACGTCACTGTAGGGGGCCGCCTCGTTGACGAACCGCCGCCCGGCCGCGTTCACGATGAGCCCGCCGGGCAGGGTGCGCTCAGCGAGGCAGAAGTACGGGTCGTCCGGGAGCGGGACGGCCGGCCCCCACCACGCGTCGTCCATCAGCGCGACAGCGGCGCCGAGTCGCTGCCCGGCCCGGATGCCGTCCCCGGTGTTCTCCTTGGCGCCGACGGTCCACTCCGTGCCGACGGGCTGCCGCTGGTACTGGGCCCGCATGGCCGCGTTGTGCTCGAAGCCGCCGGAGCCGACGATCACGCCCCGGCGGGCCCGGAAGAGGCCGCCCGGGGTCACCGCCCCGGCGACGGTGCCGTTCTCGACGTAGAGCTCGGTGAGGGGAGTGCCCAGACGGACGGGCACGTTCGCGTCCAGGAGACCTTTCCTCAGCCCCGCGGCCAGTGACTGGCCCATGGTGAGCGGGGTCTGCCCGAGGAGGGCCGCCTTGGTGCCGCGCGCCAGGCACTCGGCGGCGACGGCGGCGCCCTTGGCGTTCACGGCGGCCAGGGCGAGCCACTTGTAGTCGGCGCTGAACACGACCAGTCCGGGAGGGACGTCGAGGTACGGCGGGTTCAGGTGGGCGAGCTCGGCGCCGAGGAGCTTGCCGTCGAGCTGGTCGGGCTCGATGGAGCGGCCGCCCGGCAGGCCGCCCGGGAGCTCGGGGTAGTAGTCGCTGTACCCCTCCATCCAGCGGAACCGCAGCGGACTGTTGGCCATGACGAAGGAGATCATCGCGGGGCCGTGGGCGAGGAAGGCCCGCTGCCGGGCGGCGGGCACGTCCGGTCCGACGACGGCGGCGAGGTAGGCGGCGGCCTTGGCCGGGGTGTCCGGCACACCGGCCGCCAGGATGACGGGGTTGTTGGGGATCCAGATCCCGGCCCCGGACCGGGCTGCGGACCCGCCGAAGGTGGGCGCCTTCTCCAGGACCACGGCGGTGAGGCCCTGCCTGGCGGCGGTGAGCGCGGCGGTCATGCCGGCGGCGCCGGAACCGATGACGACGACGTCGTACGTGCCGAGCTGCGGTAAGTCGGCGGCGCTCGCGCCCTGTTGTATCCCGGCGGCGACGGCCGCCCCGGCGCCGGCGGCCAGCAGGTGTCTTCGGGTCACGCTCATGGTCGGGTCCCCCCGCGATCGGTATGGACGAAGAGGTCCGGAACGTCGCGCGGGGGTCTTGAGAAGTCAAGGGGTGTGGAGGGCGGCGAGGGTGTCCTGCCGGGCGGCGGCCCGTACAGGCCCACCGGACTCCTCAGAATCCGGGAGCGGGGAGGAGGCCGGGCCACCACGGCGGTGCGCCGCTGGGACATTCGTACGTGGCACCGCTCCAGAAGAAGGAGACCGCGCACCAGCACACGACGGGGAGCACCACCGCGAGAGCGAGGGCATGAAGGAGGGCCTGTCGCCCCACGAGGACTCCCACGATCACCCAACTCAGAGTCAGCAGGCCCCAGAGGGCCGGGACGAAGAGAACGACGAGGAACAAGCCGTTCGCCGCGCCGTTGACTCCGCTGTCGCAGGCACTCAGCGCTCTGCCGAGAAGCATGGCGGTGAGCACCGCGAGAGCAAGCCCCATCAGCGTTCCGAGACATCCGTGAAGCCGCCGCTCACGCATCCACATCCCCCTCACTGTCGGCTTCACCCGTCCTTCCCCGCATCCCGCCGCTCACGCTGGGCCCGAGGCCCCGGTCGAAGGGCCCCCGTGCACCCGGCCGCCGGCGCCGTCACCCGAGTCCGATCTCGGCCCACACCGTCTTGCCCACGTCCCGCTCCGCGACACCCCAGGTGCGGGCCAGCAGGGTGACGAGGATCAGCCCCCGGCCGTGCTCGCCGTCCTCCTCGCGGCGGAACCGGAGGGCACGGTCGCCCCGCGGGTCGCTCACCTCGATACGGAGCGTGTTCCCCGGGAGCAGGAGCAGCCGCAGCTCGAAGTCCCGTCCGGGGACCCGGCCGTGGGTCACCGCGTTGGCGGCGAGTTCGGCGACGAGGTGCTGCGCGGTGTCGTTCACCTCGGTGTCATGGGGGTGGCCCCACTCCGCGAGCTGCGCGGCGGTGAGCCTGCGGGCCAGCCGCGCGCCTCGCGGGGTGGCGCTCAGACGCTGGGTCAGTTCGTCGGTGGGGGTGGAGATTTCGGCGTTCACGTGACTGAGCGTGCTGGCTTGTCTCTACGCTGACCAGGGGCGACTCGGCGACGCTGGGTAGCTGTACGGATGCGTGGCGTGTGGTGTACGGGCTGTCGGGCGGGAGGGATGGGGCGCATGGCCGAGCGGAGGCCGGAAACGCCTGCGGAGGCGGACGGTACGGCGGGGCTGTTCGTCGCGCTGGGCAAGATGGTGAAGCTGCTGCGCGAGCGGAAGGGGCTCACGCAGAAGGAGTTCGGGGAGATGGTGGGGTACGGCCCCGACGCGATCTCCTCGATGGAACGCGGAGTGCGGACGCTCCGCCCCGAGGTGCTCACCAAGGCCGACGAACTGCTCGACGCGGGGGGCCTGTTGAAGGAGGTCGTCCCGGAGGTCGAGGAGGCGATGGCGAGGACACGGACCCGGCACCCGGAGTGGTATCGCAGTTACGCGGGCCTGGAGGCGGAGGCGGTCGAGCTGCACTTCTACGCCAACCACGGAGTACCGGGCCTGTTGCAGACCGAGGACTACGCGCGAGCCGTGTTCGCCAAACGGCGGCCGTTCCTGGACGAGGAGACGATCGAGAAGCGGGTCGCGGACCGCCTCTCCCGGCAACAGGTCTTCGGACGTTGGCCCGTTCCGATCGTGAGCTACGTTCTGGAGGAGATCGTGCTGGACCGGCCGATCGGCGGACGCCGGGTGCACGCGGATCAGCTTCGGCGCCTGCTCCAGGTCGGGCAGATGCGGAACGTCGAGATCCAGGTGATGCCGTCCACGCTGGAGGAACACCCCAACATGGACGGGGCGTTCAACCTGCTGACGCCGAAGGGGCATAACCAGGTGGCGTACACGGAGGTCTCCAGGGGTACCCGCGCTTGATCACCGAGTCGGAAGAGGTCAGGAAGATCACCGACCGCTATGGGATCATGCGAGCGATGGCACTCTCCCCCTCGGAGTCCCGGAAGTTGATCGAGCGGAAGCTGGAGGAGCTATGAACGTCGAACAGCTCACTTGGTTCAAGTCCAGCTACAGCGGTGGCGAAGGCGGCGAGTGTCTGGAGGTCGCCGTAGGCGCCGGCACCGTCCACCTCCGTGACTCCAAGCACCCGACCGGCCCCCACCTCGCTCTCTCCCCCGGCGCCTGGTCGGCCTTCCTCGCCGCGCACGGTGCTCAGCGCTCGTAGAGCCTCTCGATCTCGTCCGCGAAGTCCCGCATGACCGCCTCCCGGCGCAGCTTCATCGACGGGGTCAGATGGCCGGCCGCCTCGGTGAGGTCGGTCGGCAGGACGGCGAAGCGGCGGATGGACTCCGGGCGGGAGACCATCTTGTTCGCCTCGTCCACCGCGCGTTGCAGGACCTGTAGCAACTCCTCGTCGTTGACCAGGAGTTCGGCGGGGACGGGGTGCTTGCCGTTCATCTGGCGCCAGTGGTGTACGCCGTCCATGTCGAGGCTGATCAGGGCCGAGATGTAGGGGCGGCGGTCACCGAGGACCATGCACTGCGAGATCAGGGGGTGGGAGCGCAGCCAGTTCTCCAGCGGGGCCGGGGCGACGTTCTTGCCGCCGGCCGTGATCAGGATCTCCTTCTTGCGGCCCGTGATCGTCAGATAGCCCTCGTCGTCCAGCTGTCCGATGTCACCGGTCGGGAACCAGCCGTCGGCGGAGGCGGGGGCCACCCCCTCGCCGTAGGGGTCCCAGTAGCCGCGGAAGACCTGGCCGCCGCTCAGCAGGATCTCGCCGTCCGCCGCGATGCGGATGCGGGTGCCCGGGAGGGGCCAGCCGACCGTGCCCAGGCGGGGCTTCAGGGGCGGGGTGCAGGTGGCGGCCCCGGTCGACTCGGTCAGGCCGTAGCCCTCGTAGATCTCCATGCCGGCGCCCGCGTAGAAGGCCGCGAGACGGCGGCCGAGCGGGGAGCCGCCGGAGATGATGTGCCGGATCCGGCCGCCCATGGCGTTACGGATACGGCGGTACACCAGCGGGTCGTAGAAGGTGCGGGCCGCCTTCAGGGCCGCGCCCGGGCCGGAGCCGGTGCCCGCGTTGCGGGCCTCCATCGCCTCGCCGTAGCGCACGGCGACGTTGGTCGCGCGGTCGAAGACGGTGACCCGGCCGCCGCTCTCCGCCTTGGCGCGGGCGTTGTTGAAGACCTTCTCCAGCATGTACGGGATCACGAGGAGGAAGGTCGGCTTGAAGCTGGCGAGGTCGGCCAGCAGGTCCTCGGCCTGGAGGCTCGGCGCGTGCCCGAGGCGGACCCGGGCGCGGACGCAGGCGATGGCGACCATGCGGCCGAAGACGTGCGAGATGGGCAGGAAGAGCAGGGTCGCGAGGTCCGCCTCCTCCGACTTCGACTTGAAGACGGGGTAGAGGAGTTCGACCGCGTTGTCGATCTCGGCGAGGAAGTTGCCGTGGCTGAGCACACAGCCCTTGGGGCGGCCGGTGGTGCCGGAGGTGTAGACGACGGTGGCGACCGTGTCCGGGCCCAGCATGCCCCGCCGTACGCCGATCTCCTGTTCCGGGACGGGCCGGCCGAGCTCGGCCAGGCGGTCCACGTGGCCCTTCTCCATGACCCACATGTGGCGCAGGTCGGGGAGGCGGCTGAGCTCGGGACCGAGGGCGGCGGCCTGGGCGGCCGTCTCCGTCACCAGGGCGACCGCGCCGGAGTCCTGGAGGATGAACCGGGTCTGGAAGACGGAGGACGTGGGGTAGACGGGGACCGTCACCAGGCCCGCGGCCCAGGCGGCGAAGTCCAGGAGCGTCCACTCGTACGTCGTACGCGCCATGATCGCGACCCGGTCGCCCGGCATCAGGCCCTCGGAGATCAGGCCCTTCGCCACCGCCAGCACCTGCTGGGCGAACTCGGCCGCCGTGAGGTCGACCCAGCGGCCGTCCTCGGTGCGGCGGCTCATGACCCGTTGCTGCGGCGCCGCCTCCGCGTTGTCGAACGGCAGGTCCGCGAGCGAGCCGTGGGTCACCGGCGGCACCAGCGGCGGCACCGACACCTCGCGGACCTCACCGTCCAGCCGCACGATCTCTGGTTCCACGAGCACGGGCGCGCCGTCGTAGTCGTGGCCGGACACGTACGAGAGGGACATGGTCAGCTCCTGGGACGTGCAGCTCGGTACCGCTCCGCTGCATGAGGTACGCAGGGGACGTACCGGGGCGTTCACCCGCGAGTGCGCCGGGAAGGGTTACCAGGGGTAGGAGGGTGATCCTAAGTGGCTCAAGTGGCGACTCTGTGCGGGTTCGTTGATGGTCCGGAGCCAGGACTGTGCAATCTCGACCGCAAAGTGAGAATTTGTCAGCTATCGGCGGCTACGGCCGCTCCAGGATCGCCGTCACTCCCTGTCCGCCCGCCGCGCACACCGAGATCAGCCCACGGCCCGGGCCCTCCCGTTCGGCCAGCAGCTTGGCGAGCGTGGCCACGATCCGCGCCCCGGTCGCCGCGAAGGGGTGCCCGGTGGCGAGGGAGGACCCGGTGACGTTGAGCCTGGTCCGGTCGACCGGGGCCAGACCCCGCTTCTCCCAGGCGGCGAGGGTCGCGAGGACCTGGGAGGCGAAGGCCTCGTGGATCTCGACCAGGTCGAAGTCCTCCATGCCGAGTCCGGTCCGCTCCAGCATGCGGGGGACGGCGTGGGCGGGAGCCATCAGCAGCCCGTCCTCCCCCTGGGCCACATCCCCCCGCACGAAGTCCACGGCCGCCGTCTCGTACGCCGTGAGGTACGCCAGCACCTCCAGGCCGCGCGCCTCCGCCCACTCCTCCGACGCCAGCAGGACCACCGCCGCGCCGTCCGTCAGCGGGGTGGAGTTCCCGGCCGTCATGGTCGGTTCGGGGTCCTTGAGACCGAACACCGGCTTGAGCGCGGCGAGTTTGGCGGCCGTCGAGTCGGGGCGGAGGTTCTGGTCGCGGGCCAGGCCGCGGAAGGGGACCACCAGGTCCTCGAAGAAGCCGCGTTCGTAGGCGGCCGCGAGCCGCTGGTGGCTCGTCGCCGCCAACTCGTCCTGGGCCTCGCGGCTCACGCCCCACGCCCGGGCGGTGACGGCGGCGTGCTCCCCCATCGACAGACCGGTGCGGGGCTCGGCGTTGCGCGGGATGTCGGGCACGAGGTGGGCGGGGCGGATACGGGCGAGTGCCTTGAGGCGGGCGCCGGCCGACTTCGCGCGCCGGGCCT
The DNA here is from genome assembly GCF_044756385.1 of Streptomyces sp. NPDC091972. NCBI lineage: Bacteria > Bacillati > Actinomycetota > Actinomycetes > Kitasatosporales > Streptomycetaceae > Streptomyces > Streptomyces sp. NPDC091972. The sequence goes on from NZ_JBIVSV010000021.1 coordinate 66,617, forward strand.
CCAGCAGGATGCGGCGCAGGTCGTCGTTGACGCCGAGGGGTGCGTCGCTCGCGGTGTCCGCGCCGCCCGCGATCGCGGACTCGGTCTGACCGAGGGCGATCTTGTTGGCGGCGGCGATGACGGCCTGGAGTCCGGTCCCGCACGCCTGCTGGATGTCGTACGCCGGGGTGCGCGGGTCCAGCTTCGAGCCGAGGACCGTCTCGCGGGCGAGGTTGAAGTCACGGGCGTGCTTGAGGACGGCACCGGCGACGAACTCCCCGACCGCGCCCGGCCCCTGGAGCCCGTTGCGCTCCACGAGGGCGTCCAGGGCGGCGGTGAGCATCTCCTGGTTCGAGGCGGTGGCGTAGGGGCCGTCCGAGCGGGCGAAGGGCACACGGGTCCCCGCGACGATCGCCACACGCCGGGCCACCGGCGGCTCCAGGGGGCTCATCTCCACCAGCTCCTCACCACGAAAATGGACTTACCTACGGTAACCTTACTCCAGAGTAAGGAATCTGCGACCGACCCGGGAGATGAACATGGCCGACCGCTATCTGAGCTTCACCGGTACCGCGCCGGGCCGGTTCCTCACCCGCCGCCTCGGCCTCCCGCAACCGGCGGTGCTGCGCCGCTGGTCACCGGAGACCCCGGGGTTCGAGGGCGGGGTGCTCCAGCTCACGGCGGGCAAGTCGGCGCTGTCCGGGCTGGACTTCCCGGCCGCGTCGGACACGCCCGCCGCGGTCCTGCTCGACGCCACCGGAGTGCGGGACGTCGAAGGGCTCGCCGAGGTGCACGCGGCCCTGCACCCGGTCGTGCGCTCGGTCGCCGCGAGCGGACGGGTCGTCGTCCTCGGCGCGCCGCTCGACCCCGCCGACCACCACCAGGCCGCCGCCCAGCAGGCGTTGGAGGGGTTCACGCGCTCCCTCGGCAAGGAGATCGGGCGGGGCAGGACGGTCAACCTCGTACGGCTGACCGACGCGTCCGCCGCCGAGTCGACCCTGCGGTTCCTGCTCTCCCCCAGGTCGGCGTACGTCAGCGGCCAGGTGATCGAGGTCGGGCAGCCGCAGGAGGCCGACTTCGACCGGGACCTCCCGCTCGCGGGGCGGACGGCCCTGGTGACCGGCGGGGCGCGGGGCATCGGCGCGGCGGTCGCCGAGACCCTGGCGAGGGACGGGGCGCGGGTCGTCGTGCTCGACGTGCCGGGGGCGGCGGCGGACGCCGAGCAGCTGGCCGGGCGGCTCGGGGGCAGCGCCCTCGCGCTGGACGTCACGGCTCCCGACGCGGGCGCGCGGATCGCCGAGGCGCTGCCCGATGGACTGGACGTGCTCGTCCACAACGCGGGCATCACCCGGGACCGGCGGCTGGTCAACATGGATGCGGAGCGCTGGAGTTCGGTGCTCGACGTCAACCTGGCGAGCGTGCTGCGCACGACGGACGCACTGCTGGAGAGGGGCACGCTGCGGCGCGGCGGGCGGATCGTCGCCACCGCGTCCATCGCGGGGCTCGCCGGCAACGCCGGACAGACCAACTACGGCGCGAGCAAAGCCGGAGTCGTCGGACTGGTGCGCTCCCTGGCACCCCGGGCGCTGGCCGGGCACGGGGTCACGGTGAACGCCGTCGCCCCGGGATTCATCGAGACGAAGATGACGGCGGCGATCCCGCTGTTCATCCGGGAGGCGGGGCGGCGCATGAACTCCCTCGGACAGGGCGGACTGCCCGTCGACGTGGCCGAGACGACGGCCTGGCTGGCCCACCCCGCCTCCGGCGCGGTGAACGGCCAGGTCGTACGGGTCTGCGGCCAGAGCCTGTTGGGGGCGTAGTGGGATCCCACGACACACGGTCCGAGCGGTCGTACGGCCGCCCGCGGACCGTCCTGCGCCGCTCCCCCTCCCTCCTCCCGCTCCTCGCGCGGGGCGCCCTGCGCTCCCCCTTCAAGCGGCCCTCGGCCACCGCGGACTTCCCCCGCACCCGCCTCGTGCTGCCCGGACTGCGCGTGGACCTCGCCCGACTGGCCGCCTACGAGCGGGTGTGCGGGTTCGCGACCGGGGAGGACGCGCTGCCGGTGACGTATCCGCACGTGCTGGGCTTCCCGCTGGCGATGAGCCTGATGAGCGGACGGGACTTCCCGCTGCCGCTGCTCGGACTGGTGCACACCTCCGTCGAGATCACCCGCCACCGGGAGCTGACCGCGTCCGGCGCGTACGAACTCACCGTGTACGTCGACGGGTTGGCGCCGCACCGACGGGGCACCGAGGCGTCGGTCGTCACCGAGCTGCGGGTGGGCGAGGACGTCGTGTGGGAGTCGGTGAGCACGTACCTGGCACGGCACCGCACGACGGAGACCGGTGCGCAGCGGGACCGGGGCCGGGACCAGGAGAGGCACGGCCCGCTGCCCGCGGTCGCCGAATGGCGGCTGGCCGGGGACATCGGACGGCGCTACGCCGCCGCGTCCGGCGACCGCAACCCGATCCACCTGTACCCGCTCACGGCCCGCCTCTTCGGCTTCAGGAAGGCCATCGCCCACGGCATGTGGACGGCGGCCCGCTGTCTGGCCGCCCACGGCACGCCCCCGGCGGTACGGGTGCAGGCCGAGTTCAGGGCACCGGTGCTGCTGCCGGGGACGGTGACCTACGCGGCGGACGGGGAGCGCTTCGAACTGTGCGACGGGGAGCGCGTGCACGTGACCGGGGGTGTGTACCCGCCGGGCGGCCCCGCCTCGGCAGGCGCCGCTAGCTGACCTGGACGGGGGCGCTCCCGGACGCCGTGTCCTGGAGCGTCCACGGCCGGCCCTCCATGAGGTTGCCGAGTCCGGCCCACGCGAAGTTCATCAGGGTCGCCGCGGACTGCCTCGCCGTCACGCTCGGGGTCGCGTTCGCCCAGGCGGCGAGGGACTCGGCGGCGCCCACGAGCGCCTCGGCGAGCCCGGCGACCTCACGCTCGGGCAGGTCCGGGTCGCGGTGGGCCGCACGGGCCGCGACCACGATCAGATGGGTCACGAACGCCACGATCTCCTCGCGCATCGCGGTGACCTCGGCGGCGAACGCCTCACCGTGGATACGGGCCTGGAGGTGCAGCACGGACCAGCCGTGCGGGTTCTGCGAGGTGTGCGTGAAGAACGCCAGCAGCCCGTCCCAGAGCTGACGGTCGGCCGCGGGGCCGGTGCCCACGCCCGTCCGCACGGCCTCGGTGAGCGCGGCCGCCTCCCGGCGGATGCACGCGGTGAAGAGGTCTTCCTTGGAGTTCAGGTACAGGTAGACCAACGGCTTGGACACACCGGCGAGTTCGGCGATCTCGTCCATCGAGGCGGCCATGTACCCGCGCCGTCCGAAGATCTCCACGGCGGCGTCCAGCATCTGCTGCTCCCGCACGGCACGCGGCATGCGCTTGCTCTTCACGACACCCATGCCCAAAGCCTACGGTCACCCGGGCACGCCGGCGCGGGCGTTGGGCTCAGGAGGTCTGCGGGGCCTGGCCCGGGGAGGGGGCGGCCTCGTCGGCGGCCTCGTCCTCCTGGCTGCGGTTCGCCTCCAGGTTGGCCTTCATCCGGTCCACGCGCTGCACGACCTGGATGGAGGCGCGGTCGCGCTCCTTGCGCAGGACCACGAAGCTGATGGGGGCCGACAGCAGCAGGGAGAGCAGAACGATCCACATGCCGTTGGAGTCGCCGAGGCCGCGCGGGGCGAGGCCGGAGTAGACGAGGCCCCAGACGACCACGAGGCAGCCCACGAAGATCCCGAGGCGCATCAGCGTGTAGCGGAGCATGTCAATCCACTCTTCCGGTTCCTAAAGGGACACCGTCCAGTGAAGCACGCCGGGCACCCGATCTTCGACGGGGGTCAGCCGAGCGGCAGCAGCATGATCACGTCGTCCCGGTCGTCCCCGGGAGCGACCCGTATGGCGTCGGGGATGCGGCCGACCTCCTTGTAGCCGCAGGAGCCGTAGAACCGCTCCAGGCCGAGGCCGCCGCGGCAGGTGAGCCGTATCGCCTCGATGCCGTCGAGCCCGCGGGCCGCGTCGGCCGCGGCGGCGAGCAGGTCGCGGCCGTAGCCCCGGCCCTGGTGGCGGGGGTGGACCATCACCGTGTAGAGCCACAGCCAGTGGGTCATCAGCCGGTGCGTGTTGAAGGTGAGGAACGCGGTGGCGGCCACCCGGCCCTCCGTGTCGTGTCCGACGAGCAGCCGGGTGCGGCCGTCCGCCATCGCCGCGAAGTGCTTCACCAGCTCGGGGCGTATGGTCTCCCGCTCCACGGGAGGGACGAAACCCACGGCACCGCCCGCGTTGCTGACGTCCGTCCACAGGTCGAGGAGGCCGTCCCGCAGGGTGGGAGTGACGGCCGGGTCGAGAGTAAAGGTAAGGGACACAGCAGCATCGTAAGCCTTACCCCAGCGCGTGTGCCGCCACCTCCAGGTCCGCCACCAGACCCCGGTACGCGGCCTCCCTGTCGTCGGCCCGCAGTACGGCCGAGGGGTGCACGGTCGGCACCAGCCGCTCCGGCCTGCCGTGGATCTCCTCCTCCAGCACGGTCCCGCGCACCTGCGTCACTCGGAACGACGAGCCGAGCAGCGCCTTGCCCGCGGTGGCGCCGAGCACCACGATCAGCTCCGGCTCGACGAGCGCCAGCTCCCTGGCGAGCCAGGGCCCGCAGGCCGTCATCTCCCGCAGGGTGGGCGACTTGTGGATGCGCCGCTTGCGCGGCTCGGCCTGCGTGAACTTGAAGTGCTTCACGGCGTTGGTGACATAGGCGTGCGCGGGATCGATCCCGGCCTCCGCGAGCGCCCGGTCCAGCAACTTCCCGGCAGGCCCGACGAACGGCTTCCCCTGCCTGTCCTCCTGGTCCCCGGGCTGCTCCCCCACGAGCATCACGCGCGCGTGGGGGTCGCCGACCCCGAAGACGACCTGAGTGGCATCGCGATGAAGCGGGCACCCACGACACGCACCGGCGGCCCGCCGCAGAGCGGGAAGGCCACCGCGCTCCGGAAGAAACGGTTCAGCGGTATAGGCGTCCTCGGGTGCCTTCGAGGTCATGCGCCCCCGGGTACCCACCCGGGGGCGCGGCGAACTGCGCGACCGGCCCCACCGCGCCGCAGCCGACGAACGACCTCAGACCCGCATCGGCTGAGGAGACTCCCGGCGCCCCGCGTCCGGCCCGTCGTACTCCCGGATGATCTCGTACCGCGTGTTCCGCTCCACCGGCCGGAAGCCCGCGTCCCGGATCAGGTCCAGCAGGTCCTCGCGGGTCAGCTTGTTCGGCGTGCCGTAGTTGTCGGCGTCGTGGGTGATCTTGTACTCGACGACCGAGCCGTCCATGTCGTCCGCGCCGTGCTGGAGGGCGAGCTGGGCGGTCTGCACGCCGTGCATGACCCAGAAGACCTTGACGTGCGGGACGTTGTCGAACAGCAGGCGGGAGACCGCGAAGGTCTTCAGGGCCTCCGCGCCCGTCGCCATCCGGGTCCGCGCCTGGAGGCGGTTCCTGACCTTGCCGTCCTTCACGTCCACGAAGTCGTGCTGGTAGCGCAGCGGGATGAAGACCTGGAAACCGCCGGTCTCGTCCTGGAGCTCACGCAGGCGCAGCACGTGGTCGACGCGGTGCCGCGGCTCCTCGATGTGGCCGTACAGCATGGTGCTCGGGGTCTTCAGACCCTTCTCGTGCGCCAGGCGGTGGATCCGGGACCAGTCCTCCCAGTGGGTGCGGTGGTCCACGATGTGCCGGCGGACCTCCCAGTCGAAGATCTCGGCGCCGCCGCCGGTCAGCGACTCCAGACCGGCGTCGATCAGCTCGTCGAGGATCTCGGAGGCCGACAGACCCGAGATCGTCTCGAAGTGGTGGATCTCCGTCGCGGTGAACGCCTTCAGCGAGACGCCGGGCAGCGCCGCCTTGAGCTCACGCAGCGACCGCGGGTAGTAGCGCCACGGCAGGTTCGGGTGCAGGCCGTTGACGATGTGCAGCTCGGTGAGGTTCTCGCCCTCCATCGCCTTGGCGAGCCTGACCGCCTCCTCGATGCGCATCGTGTACGCGTCCTTCTCGCCCGGCTTGCGCTGGAAGGAGCAGTAGGCGCAGGACGCCGTGCACACGTTGGTCATGTTGAGGTGGCGGTTCACGTTGAAGTGGACGACGTCGCCGTTCTTCCGCGTCCGCACCTCGTGCGCGAGGCCGCCGAGCCAGGCCAGGTCGTCCGACTCGTACAGCGCGATGCCGTCCTCACGGGTCAGCCGCTCACCGGCCCTGACCTTCTCCTCCAGCTCGCGCTTGAGCCCGACGTCCATGCGACACCCTTTCTCCGACAACCTGTCCACCGTACGCCCCCGCCCTTCGGGCGGGAGGTGCCCCCATACGGCCCTGCAACGGGCCTACGCCTCTTCGGGCAGTTCCCCGACCCGGTTCTCCCACTTCGTGGAGAGCACGATCGTGGTGCGGGTCCGCGAGACCCCCTCGGTCCCGGACAGCCGCCGGATGATCTTCTCCAGACCGTCGACGTCGGGCGCCCGCACCTTCAGCATGTACGAGTCGTCACCCGCGATGAACCAGCAGTCCTCGATCTCGGAGAGGTCCCGCAGGCGGCGCGCCACGTCCTCGTGGTCCACCGCGTCGGACAGCGAGATGCCGATCAGCGCGGTGACGCCGAGGCCGAGCGAGGCGGCGTCGACGGTGGCGCGGTAACCGGTGATGACACCGGCCGCCTCCAGCCGGTTGATGCGGTCGGTGACGCTGGGTCCGGACAGACCGACGAGGCGCCCCAGCTCCGCGTAGGAGGCCCGGCCGTTCTCCCTCAGGGCCTGGATGAGCTGCCTGTCCACCGCGTCCATGGGATCGAAGCCTTCCGCTGAAAAGTGCCTGAAGTGATGAGAGGTACTGCCGCTACTGCCACTTGCCCTACTGACCCGATGTGCCGCCGCCCAGTTCGCCCTGCCAGCGCCGGTACAGGTCGTGCCGCACGCCCGCCGCGTCCAGCACCCGCCCGGCGACGAAGTCCACCAGGTCCTGGATGTGGGTGGCGCCCGCGTAGAAGCCCGGCGAGGCCGGCACCACGCTCGCGCCGGCGTCGTCGAGCGCGACGAGGTGCCGCAGGGTCTGCCCGTTCAGGGGCGTCTCCCGTACGGCCACGACCAGCGGCCGCCGCTCCTTCAGCGTGACGCTCGCGGCCCGCTGGAGCAGGTCCTTGGAGAGGCCGAGGGCGACTCCGGCCACGCAGGCGGTGGAGGCGGGGACGATCAGCATCCCCTTGCTCGGGTACGACCCCGAGGACGGCCCCGCGGCCAGGTCCCCGGCGGGCCAGTACCGCACCGCGTCGGTGTCCACGTCGAAGGCCGGCTTGCCGTCGGCTCCCCGGCACAGCCATTCCCGCAGGTCCTCGCGCCAGTGCGCGTCCCGGAAGGAGATCCCCGTCTCGTCGAGGAGGGTGAGCCGCGAGGCACGGGAGACGACCAGGTCGACGCTCTCTCCGGCGGCGAGCAGCGCACGCAGCACGGACGCGGCATACGGGGTGCCGGAGGCGCCGGACACCCCTACGATCCAAGGCGTACGCGGCGTCTCTCCTGGCTTGACTGGGTTCACACCCCCGAGCCTATCCGGCGCCGCAGGGTGGGAACCGGCCAAGGGGGTCGGGGCGTTCCTCTGAGGGGACGGGGGGTTGACATGCCGGGCAGGGAACTCGAGTGGTCGCGCGGTGACCGGGCCAAGGCCGCGGCCAAGCTGATGGTGGGCTGGGTCGCGCTGCTGTGGCTGCTCGAAGTGGTGGACGTGGCTAGCGGCCACGCCCTGGACGGCCTCGGCATCACGCCCCGCACCCCGTCCGAGCTGGTCGACGTCGTGCCGGCGGCCTTCGTCCACTTCGGCTTCGCCCACGTGGCCGCGAACAGCGTCCCGCTGCTGGTCATGGGCTTCCTCGCGGCGCTGGGCGGTATCCGTCGATTCGCCGCCGTCTGCGCCCTGATCATCGTCGCCGACGGCCTGGGCGTCTGGCTCACAGCCCCGGCCCACACCAACACGGCGGGCGCGTCGGGCCTGATCTTCGGCCTGTTCGGCTACCTGGTGGTGACGGGCTTCGTGCAGCGCCGCCCGCTGGGCGTTCTGGTGGGCCTCCTGGTCGCGGCGGTCTGGGGCACGTCGATCCTGGTGGGCCTGGCACCGACCCAGTCGGGGGTCAGCTGGCAGGGGCATGTGTTGGGCCTCGCGGCGGGAGTTGCGGCGGCGTTCGTGTTCCGGCGCCGGGCGGGTCGGGACGTGGTTCAGCTCTGAGGCCGGGCCTTCGGGTCGACCGGGAGCCGGGAGGTCGGGATCGTCAGCTTGCCGAGCGGGGAGTCGACGGTCAGATCGGGGCCGTAGGGAAGAGTGTCGTGGCCTCGGTACCCGTCGGGTCCTGGATTCCACATGGCGACGGCGTGGCCCTGCAACGGATCGAGGATCACATAGTTGGAGATGCCTCGGGAGGCGTACCAGCGGGGCTTGATCTCGTAGTCACGACGCACGCTCTCCGGCGACACCACCTCGGCCACGAACTCGATCAGATCAGCGGGGTAGGAGCTACGGTTCTCGGCCTCCGCCTCGGCTGGGATGACGGCGATGTCCGGGCAGAACTCGTTGGCGTCGTCGAAGGGGAACGCCACATCACTCACCAAGGCCCAATCCGGTGAAAGCTGGTCCTCAAGACCGGCGGACACCCTGAGGATCGTCTTCCCATGGAACGGCCTGACCGGGTTAATCACGATGCTGCCCTCGACAATCTCCGTCAGATAGCCGGGGAACATGTCCTCCAGCTTGCTGAGCTGCGAGTGCAGGCGGTCGATGCCCGAGACGGTCACGCTGGCCTCCCTGGGGTCCTGCCCTCGATGGTAGGCCGCACCGTACTCACACGGTCAGACCGCGAACCAGCAGATCCAGCAGCGCACACACGAAGAGGGCGATCCCGATGAAGCCGTTGACGCTGAAGAACGCCCGGTTCAGCCGGGACAGGTCATGCGGCCGCACGATCGAGTGCTCGTAGACGAACGCGCCCGCGACGATCATCAGGCCCACCCAGAAGAACCCACCGGCCTCGGTGACGACGGCGTACCAGACGAGGAGGGCTGTCGTCAGGGCGTGACAGACCCGCGCGCCCCAGATCGCCGCCGGGATGCCGAACCGCGCCGGGACCGACCTGACCCCGATCTCCCGGTCCGTCTCCACGTCCTGGCAGGCGTAGATCAGGTCGAATCCGCCGATCCAGATGCCGACCGCGAGGCCGAGGACGACCGCGTCCCAGGACCAGGACCCGGTGATGGCGAGCCAGCCGCCGACCGGACCCATCGCCTGGGCGAGACCGAGGATGGCCTGCGGGAAGTTCGTGAACCGCTTGCCGTACGGGTAGACCACCATCGGGATCACCGCGACGGGCGCCAGCGCCAGGCACAGCGGGTTCAGCAGCGCCGCCGAGCCGAGGAAGACGACGACCGCGACCAGCGCCCCGGTCCAGGCGTGCTTCACCGACATCGCCCCGGTGACCAGCTCGCGCTGGGCGGTCCGGGGGTTCCGCGCGTCGATCTCGCGGTCGATGATCCGGTTGACCGCCATCGCGAAGGTGCGCAGGCCGACCATGCAGATCGTCACCAGGAGCAGGCGCCCCCAGTGGATGTTCCTGTCCCACTCGTACATCGCGGTCAGTGCGGCGATGTACGCGAAGGGCAGCGCGAAGACCGAGTGCTCGATCATCACGAGGCGCAGGAAGCTCTTCACCTTCCCGGTCGGCTGCGGCGCCGGGCCCGGGCCCACGACCCCGTCGGCGGTGGTCATCATGCGAGGCTCCCGAGGAAGGCGTCGAGGTCGGTCAGGAGTGCGGCGGCGGGCAGCGGGCCCGTCTCCACGGTCAGCGGTGTCGCGGCGTCGTCGGGCGGGGTGACGTGCGCGGTGAAGGCGTATCCGTCGGGGCCGGCCGGGCGGGCGTCCAGCCGCAGCGCCGCCCCGCCGTCGACCGTGAACGGACCGTCCGCCGCGACGAGCTCCGCGCGCAGCCGCTCCGCGAAGTCGGCGGGTTCCGCGTCGCGCACGCCGGGCAGCTCGAAGCCGTCGCCTTCGCCGCCGTGCTCGAAGAGGACCGCCCAGGTGTCACCGGCGCCGGCGAGCTCCTCAGGCGTGACGCCCGCCTGCTCGGCGGCCAGCCGGACGCCGGGGTCGGCCGGGTCCAGCGCGGGCCGCACGAGGGCCACGTAGTCGGTGTCGGTGCCGATGAACAGGGCGGGGCCGCCCGCGGCGATGGGGCTCACAGGCCGTACTCCTTCCAGCGGCGGTCGACCTTCGCCGCCGTCTCGGGGTCGGACTCCACCATGTCCGGCCAGCCGCCGTCCCGGGTGTAGCCCTCCTCGGGCCACTTCTTCGTCGCGTCGATGCCCGCCTTGCCGCCCCAGAACTGCTGGTAGGAGGCGTGGTCGAGGTGGTCGACCGGTCCCTCGACGACCGAGAGGTCCCGGGAGTAGTCCGTGTTGCCCAGCGCCCGCCAGGCGACCTCGTGCAGGTCGTGGACGTCGCAGTCGGCGTCGACGACCACGATCAGCTTGGTCAGCGACATCATGTGTGCCCCCCAGACCGCGTGCATCACCTTCTGCGCGTGCTTGGGGTACTTCTTGTCGATCGAGACGATCGCGCAGTTGTGGAAGCCGCCGGACTCGGGCAGGTGGTAGTCCACGATGTCCGGGACGATGATCTTCAGCAGCGGGAGGAAGAAGCGTTCCGTCGCACGGCCCAGCGGTCCGTCCTCCGTCGGGGGCCGGCCCACGACGATCGACTGGAGCAGCGGCCGCTTCCGCATCGTCACGCAGTCGATGGTCAGCGCCGGGAACGGCTCCTGCGGGGTGTAGAAGCCGGTGTGGTCCCCGAAGGGCCCCTCCGGGAGCATCTCGCCGGGCTCAAGCCAGCCCTCGATGACCACCTCGGCCTGCGCCGGGACCTGGAGCGGGACCGTCTTGCAGTCCACCATCTCGATCCGCTTGCCCGCGATGAACCCGGCGAAGAGGTACTCGTCGATGTCGCCGGGGAGGGGGGCCGTGGAGGCGTAGGTGACGGCGGGCGGGCAGCCGAAGGCGATGGCGACGGGAAGGCGCTCACCGCGCCGCGCGGCGACCTGGTAGTGGTTGCGGCTGTCCTTGTGGATCTGCCAGTGCATGCCGATGGTGCGCTTGTCGTGGCGCTGGAGGCGGTAGAGACCGAGGTTGCGGATGCCGGTCTCCGGGTCCTTGGTGTGGGTCAGTCCCAGGTTGAAGAAGGACCCGCCGTCCTTGGGCCAGGTGAACAGCGCGGGCAGCCGGTCGAGGTCCACGTCGTCGCCGGTGAGGACGACCTCCTGCACCGGGGCGTCGCCGGACTTCACCTTCTTCGGCGGGACGTGGGTCATCGCGCCGAGCTTCCCGAAGGCCTCGCGCACCCCGACGAAGCCCTGCGGGAGTTCGGGGCGCAGCAGCCCGCCGATCTTGTCGGAGATGTCGCCGTAGGACTTCAGGCCGAGGGCCTTGAGGAGCCGGCGGTCGGTCCCGAAGACGTTCATCGCGAGCGGCATGGCCGACCCGCGGACGTTCTCGAAGAGCAGCGCGGGGCCGCCCGCCTTCTGCACGCGGTCGACGATCTCCCCGACCTCCAGATACGGGTCGACCTCGGCCTTGATCCGCTTGAGGTCTCCCTCGCGTTCCAGTGCCCTGAGCAGGGAGCGAAGATCGTCGTAAGCCATGGGGTCAAGTATCCCCGAGCCGCTACCCTGACCCCGTCAGGGGCCCGTCACAGGCTCCACACACCGTTCCCTGGGGGGCCAAAGCACATGTTCCGGCTGCTGATGTACCTGATCCCGCTGGCGCTGACGATCTACGCGTTCATCGACTGCCTCAACACTCCCGAGGACGAGGCGAAGCACCTTCCCAAGATCGCCTGGGTCTTCATCATCCTGCTGTTCTGGATCGTCGGCCCGATCGCCTGGCTCGCCGCGGGCAAGCTGCGCACCCCGCCGGCCAACGGCCGCACCCCCTCCGAGTGGCACCGCAACCACCGCATGGAGTACGTCGCCCCGGACGACAACCCCGAGTTCCTGAACTCCCTCAAGGCCGACCACAAGAAGGACGAGGCCCTGCTGAAGGACTGGGAGGCGGACCTGCGCCGCCGCGAGGAGGAGCTGAAGCGCCGGGAGGCCGGCGAGGAGCCCAAGGGCGACTGACAAGCTGTACGCCGGCGAGGGCCCCGGAGCGGACATCGCGCCCCTGGGCGGAGGCGGGCGGGGGCCGGACACTTACCTCGCATGACGACAGCTCCCGCCGACTCTCCCGGCACGCTCGCTCCCGCATACGGTGACAAGGTCATCGCCGTCGAGACGGCGGGCTCGGAACCCATCCCCGAGTCCGAACGGCACGGCGGCCCGCTCCAGTTGCTGTGGACCTGGGCCTCTCCCAACATCGAGTTCGCCACGGTCTTCATCGGGGTGATCGCGGTCCTCTTCTTCGGCCTGAGCTTCTGGCAGGCCACGGCCGCCATCGTGCTCGGCACCGCCCTCGGCGCGCTCACCCAGGGTGTCCTGTCTCTGGACGGGCCCCGGTTCGGGGTGCCGCAGATGGTGATCGGCCGCCTCTCCTTCGGGTACCGCGGCAACATCCTGCCCGCAGCGGCCAACGGCCTGGTCGCGGGCGTCGGCTGGTTCGCGGTGAACAGCGTCAGCGCGGCCTTCGCGCTCAACACCCTCACCGGTCTGCGGCCGCTGCCGTCCCTCCTCCTGGTGGTGGCCGCCGAGATCCTGATCGGCTTCATCGGCCACAACTTCGTCCACGTCTTCGAGAAGTACGCCTTCCCCGTCCTCGCGGTGATCTTCCTGCTGGCCGGGGTGTGGACCTTCAAGGACGCCGACCTCGGCGGGGGCGGCACGGGCGGCGGTATCGGCGGTTTCCTGCTCGCGTTCAGCGCGGCCTGGGGATACGCGGCGGGCTGGAACCCGTACGCCTCGGACTACTCGCGCTATCTCCCGCGTACGGCGAACAGGGCCAGGACGGTCCTCTACCCCGCGCTCGGCCTGTTCCTGTCGGTCACGGTGGTCGCGGTGACCGGCGCGGCCTCGGCGACGATCGTGGCCCCGAAGGACGCCACCCCGACGGCCGCCTTCACAGGGCACCTGCCGGGCCGGCTCGGCGACCTGGTGCTGATCGCGATCATCCTGGGCGCGGTCTCGGCGAACGCCCTCAACGTGTACTCCGGCGCGATCTCGCTCGCCTCCTTCGGTCTGGACCTGCCCGCCTGGCTGAGCCGGAGCGCGCTGGTCGTCGTGTCCGGGATCGCCGGTACGGCGGCGGCCTGGGCCTCGCTCTCCGACGCGGGGGCGGCCTACGAGGCGTTCCTGCTGGTGATCGCGTACTGGGTGGCGCCGTGGCTGGGCGTGGTCCTGGTCGAACGCCTCCTGCGCTCCGGCACCACCGGCACCGCCCGCCTGACCGACCGCGCCTTCACCAACCGGCCCGGCCTCGCAGCCCTGCTGGCGGGCGTGGCCGTGTCCGTCCCCCTCTTCTCCAACCAGGAGGACTACGTCGGCTACGTGCCGGAGCACTGGCCGTCGTTCGGGGACATCACCCCCGTGGTCGGCTTCACGGTGAGCGCGCTGCTGTACGCGGCACTGCGGAGGCGGTTCCCGGCGCGGTGACGGCTCTCAGGCGACCGTGATCGAGTCCAGCTTGGCCCTCAGGTACGCGTGGGAGTCGACGCGTTCGTACGCCACCCGCCCGACGGGTGCCGGGACGGACTCGACGGTCGTGCCGGGGGTGCACTCGCCGAAGTAGACGAGGGACATCAGCTCCTCGGCGGGCGCGTCGGCCGGCGGCGGCAGCACCCGGTGGCGTCCGGAGCGCCAGCGGTCGCCGGTCCAACGGGCCATCAGATCACCGATGTTGACGGTGAAGGCGTCCGGGTCGAAGGGGGCGTCCTCCCAGCCGCCCGCGTCCGTGAACACCTGGAGCCCGCCCTTGCCGGCCTGCCGGTCGAGGATGGTCACGGTGCCGAAGTCGGTGTGCGGGCCGATGCGGAACTGACCGGGCTGCGGTTCCCCGACGACCTCGGTGCCCGGGTACCAGTTGATGTTGAAGCCGTACGTCGGGTGGTCCATGTGCCGGGAGAAGAAGTCGGGTTCGAGGCCGAGCGCCGCGCCGAGGAGGGTCAGCAGCCGCTTCTCCAGCTCGGCCATGCGCGCCAGGTACTCCTCGCACAGCTCCCGCAGTTCGGGCACCTCGGCGGGCCAGACGTTCGGCGCGTACCACTCCGCGTTGACGACCGGGTCCTCGAAGGGTTCGTCGGTGGCGAAGGTCAGCGACTCCTTCAGGTCGGGCGGGGTCTCGGTGCCCTCCGCGTAGCCGTTGGCCTCGGCGCCGGGGCCGAGCCAGCCACGGCCGCCCACCTTCGCCTCGTATACCTGCTTCGTCGGCGTGGGCAGCCGGAAGAAGGTCCGCGCCGCCTCCCGGATGCCCGCGCGCAGGGCCGGGTCCACGCCGTGCCCGGTGACCAGGAAGAACCCGGCGGTCTGGAGGGCCTCGTCGAGGGTGCGGGCGACGGCGGCGCGGGCCTCGGGGTCCCCCGAGAGCCAGGGGCGCAGGTCGATGGTCGGAATGCGGGGCCGCGGGGTGTCAGTCACCGATGTCCTCGTTCCACAGTGCCGGGTTCTTCTCGATGAAGTCGGTCATCATCCGGACGCACTCGGGATCGTCGAGCAGCACGATCTCCACGCCGTGCCCGGCCAGCCAATCGTGCCCGCCGTGGAAGGTGGCGGCCTCCCCGATCACCACGCGCGAGATCCCGAACTGGCGGACCAGCCCGGAGCAGTACCAGCACGGGGACAGGGTGGTCACCATCGTCGTACCGCGGTACGAGCGCTGCCGTCCCGCCGCCCGGAAGGCGGCCGTCTCCGCGTGCATGGAGGGGTCGTCGTCCTGCACGCGCCGGTTGTGGCCGCGCCCGAGGAGGGTGCCGTCGGCGCCGTAGAGCGCGGCCCCGATGGGGATGCCGCCCTCGGCGAGCCCGGCGCGGGCCTCCTCGACGGCGGTGGCGAGCCACCGGTGTGCCTGTGCCTGATCCATGTCTCTCACTCTCCTGTGGCGGAAACACGAGGGCAACGTGCGGAAAGTACTCTCCCGGCAGCCCACAGCCGGACGAACTGTCGGGAGGCGCGCATGCCCGCACTCACCCTTCGCGAGATCCTCGCCCTCGACCCGGTCCGCGCCGCCGAGCCCGAACTGCTGGCCGGACACGCCGCCCTGGACCGCCCGGTCCGCTGGGTCCTCCCCCTCCTTCTCGACTTCGCTCGAAGCGGGGGGACCCCCATCAGCGAGGTCTACGAGGGCGCGAACTTCCTGGACGGCGGCGAACTGCTGCTCACCAACGGATTCGGGCTGACCGGCCCCGACGAGGAGACCCGCCGCCGTTACGTCCGTGAGCTGGCCGCCCGGGGCGCCGCCGGACTCGCCGTGGAGGTCGGCCGCTCCCTGCCGGTCATGCCCGCCGAGGTGGCCGACGAGGCCCGCCGCCGCGAGCTGCCGCTGCTGGCGATGCACCGGGTCGTGCCCTTCGTGCGGATCACGGAGGCCGCCAACCGGGCGATCGTCGCCCGCGGGCTGTCGGGCCGTGCGGTGGTACGGCCGTGGGGCGGCGACCACACGGCGGCCCTGCTCGCCGACCTCGCCGACCGGGCGGCGCTGAACCAGCCCGAGGTGGAGGCGCGGGCGGCGCTCGCGGGCTTCCACCCCGGCCCCGGCGCCCGTCTGATCGGGGTGTCCCTGCACGGCACGCGGGACGTGAGCACGGTCGACCGCGCGGTACGGCCGCTGGGCGGGGCGGGGGTGCTGCGCGCCGCGTTCCCGGGGGACGTCCTGGCCCTGCTGTCCCTCCCCGCGGCACGCACCGGTGACCCCGTGAAGGCGGTCCAGGAGGCCTTCCGCACGACGGCGGCCCCCGGACTCACGGTCGCCGTGGGGCACGCCGTGGCCGCGGGCGACGGCTGGCTGCGCTGGAGCGACACCCTGCGGGCGGCCCGTGCGACACGGGAACTGGCCCTGACCGTCCCCTCGGCCGAACCCGCCGCCCCCGACGGCCCGTTGGTGGTCTCCTCCCGGGCCCTGGCGCTGGAGCGGGAGCTGACCCGGGGCGGGGTGGACGCCAACCGGGACCGCCTGGAGGCCCTGGTCCAGCACACCCTGGGCCCCCTCCTGACGTGGGACGCGGCCCACCCGAGCGACCTGGTGCGCACCCTGGAGGTCCATCTGCGCAACGGCTGTTCCCCGACCCGCACGGCGGCGTTGCTCCACATCGGGCGCCAGTCGCTGTACCAACGCCTCGAGCGCATCGAGTCGTTGCTGGGCCTGGAGGTGGACGAGCCGGACCTGCTGGGCGAACTGCTGACGGCGACCTGCGCGTACCGGGTGGTGCGCGGGACGCCCACCGCCGCACGCGGCGGGCTGCGGACGGTGGCCTAGGTGTATTGATCACGAGCGTTGTTAACGCCGCCAGGGCTTGATCATGGCGAAGACCTCCGGTGTGGTGGAGCTGTCTAGGACTGCACCGCA
>NZ_JBIVSV010000022.1:0-1601 GCF_044756385.1 Streptomyces sp. NPDC091972
GATCTGATCGTGCATGGTACTGACGGCAATATCGCGGTTCGTAAGAACATGGGCACGTATTTCGATGGTGGTACTCACTGGAGCGCTGGGTGGGGCCGATTCGTCACCGGTACCGACATGGGTCGCCTCCGCTTCGGCGATGCCACCGGTGACGGCAAGGCCGACCTGTTCGTCCACACGATCGCGGACGGCAAAGTCGCCGTCCGCAAGAACATGGGCACCTACTTCGACGGCGGAACCGTGATGATCACCCTCTGACAAGAGCGATCCCTCTGGCACCACGCCGGAGAAACCGGCCACGGCCGCTGCCGACACTGCTCCGCCCCACCGCCCTCCGCACCGGAACCTAGCTCGACGCCGGTTCGCCCGACATCGGCGTTCCGGTTCGGAGGGCGGTCTCGCTCATCGCCGTGGCAACCAGCCGATGTCACACGACACTTCACCCCAGGGATCACCATGACCGTAAAACGTTCCCGATGGATGTGGGCGACCAGCACTGCGGTCGTCCTCGCCACCTTGGCGACCACCACCACGGCCTCGGCGTTGGCCGGGGTCGATGCTCCGACCGACCTGACTTTTGTTGCGAAGGTCAACGTGGGTGAGCAGTCTGCCTGTACGGGCACCCTGGTGGACCCGCAGTGGGTGCTGACGGCGGCCAGCTGCTTTGCCGCGGACGGGAAGCTGTCCGCGGGTAAGCCCGCTGTCGCCACCGCGGTGACGGTGGGCCGTACCGACCTGTCGCAGACGGGCGGGAGTGTCCAGCAGGCGCTTTGGCTTGTTCCGCATGCCGACCGTGATCTGGTCCTGGTCAGGCTCGCCGCCCGGGTCACCGATCCCGCCGTCAAGCCGGTGCGGCTGGCGACGACGCCCGCTGTCGCGGGGGAGGAGCTGGTGAAGGCCGGGTTCGGGCGCACGAAGACCGAGTGGGTACCCGACAAGCTGCACACCGGCACCTTCACCGTCGCCGCCAGCGCGGCCACGACGGTGGATCTGAACGGTTCCGACACCGCGACCGTCTGCAAGGGCGACGCCGGCGGCCCTGCCCTGCGCACCGTCGACGGCACCACCGAACTCGTCGCCGTCAACTCCCGCTCCTGGCAGGGCGGATGCCTCGGCATCGACCCCACCGAGACCCGCACCGGTGCCATCGACACCCGTGTCGACGACATCGGCGCCTGGGTGACCTCCACCGTCGCTGTCCCCCACGTCACTGACCACACCGGCGACGGGAAGTCCGACGTCGCGTACCTGTACAACTCCGGAACCAACTCCGACGGCAGCAACCACACGGCCCTGTGGCTGCAGACCTCCACCGGCAGCGGCTTCAACGCGCCGGCGAAGTCGTGGGACTCCGGCACCGGTTCCTGGGACTGGAACCGCAGCAAGACGGTGTCAGGCGACTTCAACGGCGACGGCCTCGCCGACGTCGGCGTCCTCTACAAGTACGCCAACACCTCCGACGGACGCGGTCACACCGCGCTGTGGACCTTCACTTCCACCGGTAGCGGATTCAAAGCACCTGTCAAAGTGTGGGATTCCGGTGACGGTTCGTGGACTTGGGACAGTTCTGCTCCGGTGGCGGGTGACTTCAATGGTGATGG
>NZ_JBIVSV010000022.1:1699-83023 GCF_044756385.1 Streptomyces sp. NPDC091972
GGTCTCGGTGATGTTGGCGTGCTGTATAAGTACGCGAGCACTTCTGATGGTCGGGGTCATACTGCGTTGTGGACCTTCACTTCGACCGGTTCTGGCTTGAGTGCGCCGGTGAGGAAGTGGGATTCCGGTGACGGTTCGTGGACTTGGGACAGTTCCGCTCCGGTGGCGGGTGACTTCAATGGTGATGGTCTCGGTGATGTTGGCGTGCTGTATAAGTACGCGAGCACTTCTGATGGTCGGGGTCATACTGCGTTGTGGACCTTCACTTCGACCGGTTCTGGCATGAGTGCGCCGGTGAGGAAGTGGGACTCC
The DNA here is from genome assembly GCF_044756385.1 of Streptomyces sp. NPDC091972. Classification (NCBI taxonomy): domain Bacteria; kingdom Bacillati; phylum Actinomycetota; class Actinomycetes; order Kitasatosporales; family Streptomycetaceae; genus Streptomyces; species Streptomyces sp. NPDC091972. The sequence continues at coordinate 2,012 of NZ_JBIVSV010000022.1, forward strand.
GGTGACGGTTCGTGGACTTGGGACAGTTCCGCTCCGGTGGCGGGTGACTTCAATGGTGATGGTCTCGGTGATGTTGGCGTCCTCTATAAGTACGCGAACACCTCCGACGGACGCGGTCATACTGCGTTGTGGACCTTCACTTCGACCGGTTCTGGCATGAGTGCGCCGGTGAGGAAGTGGGACTCCGGCGACGGTTCGTGGACCTGGGACAATTCCGCTTTGGTGACGGGTGACTTCAACGGTGACGGCAAGTCCGACGTCGGCGCCTTCTACAAGTACGCCAACACCTCCGACGGACGCGGTCACTCGGCCTTGTGGACCTTCACCTCCATCGGCACCGGCATCAACGCACCCGTCAAGGTATGGGACTCCGGCACCGGATCCTGGACCTGGGACCGGACCAAGGTCGCCTGACCACGCGTAGATCGCACTGACATCGTGAGGGCGTGGTCCCGCACGGGCGGCGAGTCCTCAAGGGACGCCACACCCGGTGCCCGGGACCACGCCTCCTCGGAACACAGCAACCACTGAGGACACCGGAAACCCCTGGAAGTGCACGTCGCGGGGGAGGGGGGAGCGGCCGTTGCTTCCTAACGGCCGCACACTGCACATCAAGCTGCCGGGTCCGGCGGCACGACACCGAACCGCGCGTCCGCCGGGCACACAGCTGGCAGGCTCTGCTTCGCAGGCGAGGGGAGAGGTGACGAGCCGACGGGAAACGCCACCGAAGCGAGCGATCGAATGATCCGGTATCTGGCGGAGGACGGTAGGGCCGCTTGGTCGGTGCTACTCGGCATCACCGTCACCGTGCTCTTCTTCGTACTGATCCACGTGTTCATGCGCAGCTGGTGAAAAGTGGCCTGCGGCAATCCGTTGCGGGTGCGGTCAGGCGCCCGTAACTTCGCGGCTCGGTGGGGAACTGGTACGTCGGGAGGGGTGACCGGTGGAGTTCGGCTGGTCGCCAGTGGGGCCCTTCTTCTCCAGGACTCCGCTTCGGGCCTTCTGTGTCGATGGGGACGGACCGATGAGCGTGCAACCCGGCCGGGACAGGTCCAGTTGTGATCCTGTTGTCAGGCATGCGCCGAGCATGTGAACCTGCTGGCCGTAAGCACGGCCCTGCACGGATGTTACGGCTCCACCCTGATCCACCTCACAGGGGTTGTTGTCGGTGCACTGCTCGCCGGACTCGTTGTGGGTGTTGTGGATGCCCACGACCGTGCTGCCGTCAGGGGCGAGCAGCGCCGAACCGGAGGTGCCGTGCCAGGGGGCGCAGCCCCCGCCGGTGGCGTAACGGATCGAGTGATCCTGCTGGTAGCCGCCCTCCCGAAGGTGCGCCACCACGGCTTCGGCGGTGCAGTCGAGCCGACCGCCGCTGTAGGCCAAGGTCAGAGGGTCACCTGCGCGTACGGCGGTTGAGGTGAGCCGGAAGACCTTCGCACGCTCGGCCTTCAGCTGTGCGTAGGTCCTGTCCAGGCGGTAGAGGGCGATGTCGGTTCCGGTCATCGTCGCGTACACCAACCGATCGGCACGGGCGATAATCCGGGGATATCCCTGCGGATCGGCGATCGGCACCTCACGGTCGGCCGACCGGTCCACCAACGCGCCACCAGGTGCGGGCAGTTGTCCCTGCACGCAGTGACCGTTGGTCAGCAGCAACGCCCGGTCCTGCGGCCGGGACACCGCCGTGGTGATCACTGAACCCACGCAGTTGCCCAGATCCGTGGCACCTTCCACGTTCGGAATCTGATCGTCAGGGGGCACGTCGGTGCCGGCGATGATGCCGTTGATCCAGTCGGTGTGCCGGGTGACATCGGTGTAGAGCGTCTTGCCGCTCTCGTCGGGACCGCTGACCACGCCGACCACGGCCCACCGGCCGCCTTGGCGGACCAGCGCCGGTCCTCCGGAGTCCATGTTCGACGCGGCGACCCGGCCGTCGGCGCTGCCCACGCACAACTCTCCGACGGGCGCGGCTGACGGACACGCCGAGATCGGCTGCACCACGGTGTCAGCCTCTCTCAGCCGGGTGGGGAAGCACGCCGTGTTGTCGCTGTCGTCGCAGGTCATGCCCCACCCCATGATGCGTACGGGTGTGCCGGCCGGCGGTGTGGCCGACGCGATCGGCACCGGCTTGGCCCGAACCGGACTCCGTAGGTGCATCAACGCCGTGTCCCTGCCCCAGAATCCTCCCTCATCGCGGCTGGTGGCGAGCCGGTAGTAATGATCGACCTCGGCGACCTCACCCCCGGTCGTGGTGTCCAAGGACCCGACCCGAACCTTCCAGCCGCGTGGGACGCCCACCTTCGCGTTGGTCGGGTTCCTGCCGGCACAGTGACTGGCGGTCAGAACCCATTGCGGTGCGAGGACCATCACTCCGCAGCCATGCCCGTCCGGACGCGGCGGTGCCGGGTAGGCAGGCTGGAACGAGCCCATGAACGAGTACGCCCGGGTTGACTCGGTGCCACCCACGACGGCCTGCGCCGACGGGGCGGCCATCAGGGCTGCGGTCATAGCAACCCCCGTCGCGAGGACGGCAGCCGCTCTCACACCGATGCACTTGAACACGCGTGTATCTCCCTTGATCTGCCGCCGGTTACCGCGCCGACGGGCCCGCACGGAGCGCAGCACCGGGCCGCCCCCGTCCAGCCTCGATCTTCGGCCCAGCACTCTTCCGGTCGGCGTCATCCGCGTATCAGGCACACCTCGACAGGGGCTCGGTCGTGTATCAGCGGAACCTCACTCCAGATTTCGGTCATGAACGTCACATGCGGGTCGAGCGCATGCTTGATACCTGGCAGCGGTCGAGCGGACCCCCGGCCGTCTCAAGGCGGCCGACGCACACATTCGATTGCGTCGAGGGGCAGTTCGCGTACGTCGACGAGGCGGCCCGGATGTTCGACACCGGTTTTCATCAGGTCGACCAGGCTGGTGTCGCCGCCCAGGAAGCGGGCGTCCGGGGCACCGTCGAGCAATGCGACGGCGCCGGGGACGGCGTAGGCGCGGCGGTAGCCGAACTCCCTCATGCCGCAGCCCCGTTCGCCTCGGCGGCGCGGGCCACGGCCTGGATGCTCGACGCCCTGCAGGAACGGTTCGGCCTGACCGCACCAAGAAGGGCTGCGGTCAACGTGTACTTCTCGCCGTTGCCGGACAGCGTGAGGTCGCCGGCGTCGATGAGGCCATGGGCGCCTGCCCTCTCACGTGGTGAGGCGGTCGGTGCAGGCAAGCGGCGCAGTGTCTGGCGCCGCCGGTGCGCGACCGAGCAGGATGCGGGGCAGACGGGCAGCTTCTGGCCGCCCCGGGCTGTCCAGCACGGACGGCACGCCGATATGATGAGACATGCGGACATCTGTCCGTTACCCGGAAACGCAACGGACAACTGGCCGCTCCACGAGGACCGGGTTTCGGCCGTCACCGCGAGGAGGGTCCGTGGGCCAGAACAGGGACGTGCCCCTGCGCTCGGACGCGCAGCGCAACCGTGCGCGCATCCTGGAGGTGGCACTGGCCGAACTGACCCGCTCGGCCGGCACCCCGCTGAGCACGATCGCCAAGAAGGCCGGGGTCGGGCAGGGGACGTTCTACCGCCACTTCCCCACTCGTGAGGCCCTGGTCCTGGAGATCTACCGCCACGAGATGCAGCAGGTGGCCGACACCGCGGTGCGGCTGCTGCACAGCCGGGAACCCGACGTGGCGCTGCGTGAGTGGATGGACGGGCTCGCCCGGTTCGCCATCACCAAGGCGGGACTGGCCGACGCGATCCGGCAGGCGACCGGTGCACCGGGCGTACAGAAGCCGGGCCACGCCCCGGTGACCGAGGCGGCCGAGTGCCTGCTGCGCGCCGCCGAGCAGGCCGGCGCCATCCGCCCCGGGATCACGGTCGACGACCTGTTTCTCGCCATCGGCGGCCTGTGGACACTCGACCCGCACGGCGACTGGCAGTCACGGGCGACCCGCCTGCTGGACCTCGTCATGGACGCGCTCCGCGCCGGAGCGCCTGGTCGGCCGGGCCAGGAGCCCTGACAGCGGACCCGGTCCGGCCGACCGGGACTTGTGCAACCCGCCGGACGGCCCGCACGTTGCCGCCGGAACACCCTGGAGCCCAGCCGGCGTGCGGCTGGGCTGCGGGGACGGTGGGCGTCGGTCGGGTGTGTCAGCGCTGCAGGGTGAGCAGGCCGGGGCGGTACGGCAGTTGGATGTAGGGGGTGCCTGACGGTGTGTTGGGGGCGAGGCCCTGGTAGAGCAGTTGCAGGTTGCAGGGGTCTATGGTCATGGTCTGGTCGGGATTGTTGCGGACCAGGTCACCGTGGCTGATGTCGTTGGTCCACGTGGCACCGCTGTTGGCCTTGCCGGCGAAGGGGTTGCTCTCGGTGGCGGCCTGCGGGGTCCACGGGCCGTTCAGGCTGGAAGCGGTGAACGAACGGAAGAAGCGCTGCTCGGTCGCGCCCCGGGCCTCGACGATCATGAGGTACTGGTTCTGGCCCTGGACCTTGTACACCTGTGGTGCCTCGAACAGGTTCTTCACCGTGTCGCTCATGATCGTCGTGTACGAGGAGCCGAAGCTGGCCGGGAAATTGCCGAGCGGCATGGTCGACTTGTAGATCTTGCCGTTGTCACCGGCGAAGAACAGGTACATGTTCTGGCTGTCGGCTATCACGGTCGGGTCGATCGCGCTGCCGTCGGGGACGCTGCCGGTGAACAGAGGTTGAGCCGCGGACCAGCCGTTGGGGTTGGTGGGGTCGCTGGACGTGCGGTAGACGAAGGGCCATTGGGTCCCCCACCCGTTCGAGGTCAGCACCCAGATGTTCTTGGGTGCGAAGTAGAGCAGCGTGGGTGCCACCGCGCCCTGGCTCATCCCGGTCTGGCCCGCCGAGGCCATGTCCGACCAGTTCGAGAAGGGACGGAACGCCATCGACTTCCACGACGACCCGTCAGAGGCGGTCGCGTAGACGAGGTGCCTGCCGTTGTACGTCACCGTGGTGAAGTCCTTCAGTGAGGCCCACCCGTTCGCCGGCTGCGCCAGCGGGCCGGTCGAGCTCCATCGGTACGTCGACGGAAGAGGGCACGAGTTGGACGCGCCGGACGGGCCCGTCCACTTCTGGTTGTTGCTGCCGACGCAGTTCCAGAGCTGCACCGCCGTGCCGTTGGCCGTGGCGCCGCCGCTGACGTCCAGGCACAGGCCGGACTCCACGGCGGCGATCGTGCCGTCGGAGTTCACTCGCCACTGCTGGTTGGTGCCGCCGTTGCACGACCAGATCACCGGCCGGGTGCCGGCGGTGGTGGCGTGGCCCGGAACGTCGAGACACTTGTTGCCGTACACGGTCAGCTGGTTGTTGTCCGTGAGCGTCCACTGCTGGTTGGCCCCGCTCGTGCAGTCCCAGATCTGCACGTTCGTACCGTCGGTCTGGCCGGCCCCCGACACGTCGAGGCACCGGCCCGAACCGAGGCCGCGTACGGCACCGGTGGCAGCTGCCTGCGCGGGGTCCGCGACGAGCAGTGCGGCCAGCGCGACGAGTACCGCGAGCACCGCCGAGAGGTGCGGGCGGCCGAATGTACGTCTGAGCATGGAGTCCTCTTTCCTGAGTGCGCATGTTCGTGATACCGAACGATGGTCGAAGTTTCGCGCAGACGAAAGGCGGAACGCTGGAAGGGCTACCGTGCGAGAGAAGTGGTGGAGTGCCTCAACGGGCGCTGCATGACCCGTGGTTGACGAACGGTCGCGGACGGACGCGATGCGCGTACCGCGGCCGGTCTCAACTCTGTTGATCCACTCCATCGATACATGGGATGGATTAGTGGGTACCGGTGTGGTCGGTGTCTACCCCCGCGACAAAAATTCCCGCTCCCTGCCCAGGAACACCGAATCCAACCCTGCAACAACCGTGGCAAACATGGGGTGTCCGGAAAAGGAGTGTGAGTAGGGTGCGTGCGCAGGGACAGGCCGGCTCGCAGGGCGAGGATCAGGTCGCCGTGGCTCCCGCGGTCCACGCGTCACCGACTGCCGTAACGGCCCTGTGGCGGACGCCGTGTGACGACCCGGAGGAGCCGGGGCCCGGTGCGTCGGCCTGTCGCGACGCAGTCGGTGCTCCACCACGGGCTGTTCTTGCGGGTGTCCAGGCAGACCGTGTTGTGGTCGGACGGGCCACCATCAGCCGTCACCGCGTCGCCCCGCCGGTGGGTGGCGGCAGACGCGGCCCATGGTTTCAGCACGGGCAGGGGACGGATGCTCCCACCTCTTCCGCCTCGACCTCGCCGAAATCAGACGTCTGACCATCCAGCTCACCGATCGCCGCCCTACGCTGGTCGACATGGCGCGGAGATGCCAACGGCAGGCCCGCAATTTCCACTGCAAACGACGAGGTCACAGCCCGTAAGCGCTAGTCCGCCCGGCCGGTGACGGCGACGGACGCCCCAAGGCCGATCATGGCCAGGGCTCCCGTCCCGCCGATCAGTGACATGCGGCGGGGAGAACGGCCCAGCCAGGCACGGGCGGTGGCGGCGGTCAACCCCCAGATGCTGTCGGAGACCAGTTGCAGCAGGGCTCCGACGAGGCCCAGAAGGAGCATCTGGACGCCAGCGTGCCCGGCTTCCGGGTCGACGAACTGGGGCAGGACGGCGGTGAGGAAGACGATGCTCTTCGGGTTGGTCACCCCGACGACGAACCCCGCCCGGACCGAGCCACTGCCACCGTCACCGCTGGGCGCGGTGCTCGGGGCGGTCCTGGTCGTCGCCCGGTCCCTCCAGGCCGCCCTCAGCGCCAGCACGCCGAGAAGCACGAGGTAGGCGGCTCCGGCCAGCTTGATCACGTTGAAGAGCAGGACAGAACGTTCGACCACGCTCCCGACGCCCATGGCCACCGCGATGACGAGCACGTAGCCGCCGAGCGCGTTGCCGAGGACAGAGGACAACGCCGTTCTGCGCCCGTGGGTGAGGGCTCGTCCGATGACGAAGAGCACGCTCGGTCCTGGGACGGCTGACAGAAGCAACGACATGGCGCAGAAGGCAAGCAACTGGTGGGAGTTGACCATGGACGGAATTCTCACCTCCGTGGCCGGGTGTCACCAGACCGACTTCGGAACCGGACTCGGGCCGGCGAGCGCAGACTCGGCACCCAACGGGACATCCCTCGCAGGGCGGCCCGTAACCCTCTCCGACTTCTCGTCGGCCGCCCGGGTGTGACGGTGCGTCAGGGGACGTCGGGATTGAGGAGGCCCTGCTGGGTGAGGAGGACTCCGAGTTGGAACCGGCTCTCCGCCCCGGTGGACTCCATCATGTCGGCGATGTGGCGGCGGACGCTGCGCAGGGACATGCCGAGGCGGCGGGCGATGGTCTCGTCCTTGAGGCCGGCGCCCATGAGTTTGACGATGGTGCGGTCGATGTCCTTGGAGACCGCTTCGAGTCCGTCGATCGCGGCCTCGGAGAAGGGCTGAGCCAGGCTCCAGGTCTGCTCGAAGATGTCGCACAGGTAGCGGACGATCGAGGGTTCCCTGATCAGCACGGCTCCCCAGGCGTGGGAGGCGTCGGGGATGAAGGCGACCTCACGGTCGTACACGATCAGTCGTCCGAAGAGTTCGTGCGCGGTACGGTACTGCGCGCCCAGTGCCGACACGGCGGCGACGTAGGACTGGCTCGGCCCGTTGAACCGTGCGGTGTGGTGGTAGAGCGTGCGCATCTGCACGCCCCGGCGCAGCAGTGCCGTGTCGCGGGCCAGCGCGTCGGCCAGTGCTTCCGGATCGCGGCTGCCGCCTGGCTGGCTGGTCAGCAACTCCCGTCGGCATTGGGCGGAGGCGTGGTTGAGCGCAACCCGCACCTCCTCGACCCGCGGGATCAGCTCGAGGAGCGCGTTCCGACGGCTCAGGCCGTTGACGTAGTGCTCGCGCAGACCGGCGAAGCGCTCGCGCACCTCTTCCAGGAGCCTCTTCTGGTTCCTGATCTTCTCTTCGATCGAGCTGGTCGCCACCGCGGCCAGCAGATCAGGATCCACCGCTCGCAACAGGACGGGATCCTCGCCCGACCGGTGCACCAACCGCCGCTCCAGCAGCGCCTCCAGTGCCTCCTCGACCTCCTCGGGCGTTAAGTCCAGTTCGGCGGAGGCGGCGTCGACATCCATCCGCTCATGCACCGCGACCCAGCCGTACACACTCGCCTCGGCTTTCGACGGGCGAGTGATCCCCGTCATGCCCAGGGCTCCGCCACCCGAAGAGATCTGCACCACCAAGGCCTTTCTCGCACAGCCGCCGACCAACTCGTCGGCGCACACACGGCAACGCCACCCAGCTTCCCCCAGCTGTCCACAGAAGATCGACAAGTGGTTGCACCTTTAACAAACTTTGGCGGAGGCGTGTCGTGCTTCGACCCTGCGAGCCTCGCCCTCGGGCGTCGTCGACGGGCGAGGGACGACCGGTCAGAGAGCCGGCCGCGGAGCGGCGGGGACCAGGCCCAGTTGCAGCACCGTCGAGGACGATCGCCCGGCGGTGAGGGAGAACGGATAGCTGTGGGGCACGTACAGGACCTCACCCACGCGCATGCGCAGCGTCAACGGCAGATGGCGCTTCGGCGGGGACGCGGAGGCGGACCGCACCGAGCACTCCAGCCCGCCCCGGACCGTGATCAGCAGGGCGTCGGCGTCCGTCAGCAGGATCTCCCGGGTTTCCCCGGCGGCCAGGTCATGGAAGTCGGCTCGCACGGCCGAGGCTCCCACCAGCGTCCGTAGCCGGGAGGCCACCAGGCGCGCCAGGGGCCGGGTGTCTGCGTTCCTGTGCCGGTCGGCGGGTCGGTCGGCCGGCCGGTCCGGTGCGCTGCCGGCTTCGAGGGCGCGCTCGTGCTCCGCCCTCAGCCGCTTGAGCACTCCATCGGCGTTGCGCGGCCAGACCAGGGCCGGACCCGCCTCCCTGTGGGTGGACACGCACTCGGCCATGTCGCGGAAGAACATGTCCTCGTCTTCGTTTTCGCCGGGAGCGGGCATCGTCGCAGCAATCCTTGGCCGTCGGGGTGGGTATGTGACGGAAGCACCGATCGTCGCTCGGGGCTCGAAATGCGCAGCCGCGTCCGGCGGATGGGAGCCGCCCCATGGTCGTCGAGAGGCCGGGCACACACGAGTCACGTGTTCCCGGTACCGGAACACGTGCCCCGCCTGGCGACGTCCCCGCGGTCCCAGGATTGGAGCACTTATGTCCCTTTCCTGGAGCGTGGCCGGATTTTTCTCCGCGACGCCTTGTTGCGTGGCAACTTGGTGACAGCTCTGATCGTTGGAGCGGCCGCTCCCGGCACGGCAGTCTGGTGACTACGACAACGGTCGCCTCTCGGCACGAACAAGTACAGGAGTCAGTAATGCGTCACGCGCTCGCCACCGTGATGATCGTCGCCGCAGCCCTGGGGTTGCTCGGTCAAGCGACGGGTGCCACCCCGTTCGGCGAGGCAGGTTCACAGGGCGCGCAGCACGTGTCCACGCTGGCGGGCGGGGGCAACGGCGGCGCCGGCGGCAACGACGACTCCGGCTGGGGTGGCTGATCCAGTGACCTGCCTCCGGTCTCCGGCCGGGTGATCGACTGCGAGGCTTCGTCCCGCATTCCACGGGCCCACGGCGTTCGGCCGGGGCCCGTGTCACCCACCGGACCGGTCAGGCGGGTGGCCTCCACACCGGCACGTACCCGTGAAGCGAAGGACACCCCCATGCCCCATGGTTCCGGCGCAGGCCCGCTCCAGCCGCCGACGGCTGCACCGCCGACGGCTCGCCGACGCGCCCGTCCGGAGGCCCCGGCCCACGCAGGGCACCATCGCGAATCCCGGCAACCCGGTACCAGGCCCACCGGGGCATCGGCTGCCGGCGCGGGGCTCGGCATCGGCCAGACACGGCGCACCGCGCTGCTCCTGCCCGACGGCCTGTCCTTCTCGGCGTGGTCGCAGCTCGGCCACCGGCTGCACCGCCTCGCGGACTCCGCCGCCTGGTGGGCGGGGGACTGGCTGGTGTACGGCAGCACGGCGTTCCCCGACCGCTACCGGCAGGCGGCCGAGGCGACAGCGCTCGACTACCAGACGCTGCGCAACTACGCCTGGGTGGCACGCAAGGTCGAAGTCGGCCGCCGCCGGGCCGAACTGAGCTTCCAGCATCATCAAGAAGTGGCGGCCCTGGCACCCGACGACCAGGACCACTGGCTGGGCCAGGCCGCCGAGCACGGCTGGTCGAAGGCCGAACTCCGGCACCGCCTGCGTGCCGTGAACGGAAGCGCCTCTTCCCGCCCCAGACCCTCCACGCGCCTGCTGCTGGACGTGGACGGGGAGCGCTGGGGCAAGTGGCAGCGAGCGGCCGCCGCGGAGGACGGTGACGTCGCGGCATGGCTGCGCCGGTTGGCGGACCGGGCGGCGGACGCGAGTCACTGACGCGTTCCAACGCCGGTGTTCCGTCACTGTCGCCCCAACGCCGCCGTCCCACCGGTCCGGAGAGCCGTCCGACGCCCACGCGGCGCGGTCGTCGACCGCGCCTGCGATCACGCCTGTGGCGCCACGTACCGGCCGATACCACTGTCCGAGCCCACCCGTGCCGACGGTCACGCCCGTGGCGCCACGCGTCGGCCTATACAACCGTCCCAGCCCACCGCGCCGGCGGTCACGCCTGTGGCGCGACGCCCCGGCCGGTACCACCGGCCTGCCTTCGCACCGCGGTCAGGTGAGAAGGCGAGTGCCGGTCCCGAGAACCTGTGACTGTTCGCCCGGTGCGGACCGGGAGAGCCTTGAGGGGACAAGCCTGTCCCGGCCAGGAGGATGCATGTGAACCGTCCGACTCTCGCTCGGTGGGTCGGTGACACCGACCGCTTCATGACGTCGTACTGGCGCCGGAAGCCGGCCGTCTTCCGGCCGCCGGGAGGCGCACCCAGCCCCTTCGGGCTGGCCGACGCCGACGGCGCGCTGGCCAGCGGGTTCCTGCGCACGCCCTACGTCGAAATGGCGCGCGCGGAGGATCCCTTGGGCACCGAGGCCTATACGACGGCACGCACCGTCCACTTCTCCTCCCACGAGGGATTCGCCGACGAGGCGAAGATCGGCAAGGCGCTGGCGGACGGGGCCACCCTGCTCCTGCGATGCGTCGACCAGTGGCACGCGCCGACCGGTGAGACGGTCGCCGCGCTGGCCGGTGAACTGGGCCTGGCCGTCGAGGCCTTCTGCTTCGTCACTCCGGCCGGACGGCAGGGCCTGCCCCTTCACCGCGACGATGCCGACGTACTCGTCGTACAGATCGAGGGAAGCAAGCAGTGGTCCGTCCACGAAGGCCCGGCCGACGGGGACTGGAAACCGGGCCCCTGCGCGGGGGCCGAGCCCGCCGAGGTATTGCGCGCGACGGTGCGGGCCGGTGAAGTCCTGTACATACCGCGGGGGTTCGCGCACCAGGCGGTGGGAGACGGCGGTCTGTCGGCTCACCTGTCCCTGACGATCCGTGAGGTGGGCGTGGTCGAGCTGTTCCGTACGCTTCAGCGCACGGCCTTCGAGGGACTGAAGATGGCCCCCCGCCCCTTGGACGACCGGTCGATCACCGACGCGGCGGCCGAACTGATCGAGCGAGCCCGCGGCCGGCTGGCCGAGCTGACCCCTGAGCAACTGGTGGACCTCGCACGGGCCTCCCAGCGAGCCAGAATGCCCGCACCGCGACATGTGATCTCCCTGGCCGACATGGCTGCCGCTTACAAGAGCTGACCCCGCGTCCCCGGCTCAGAGACTCCTTTTCAGGCGCCGAAATGCGCGCGAAAACCAACTGTGGTTTTCGCGCGCATTTCGGCGTCTTTTTGTCTCGCCGGCGGGACGGAAAAAGGGGAGAGCGGAGGCCCTTATGTCTGGATTGCTACGAATTTTTGCCCGATATGTAGGGAATTATTCTCAGCGATTAAAAGGATCGGGAAGTGAGCTGTTGATCAGGGCGGGAAAGGCGGGCTAGCGTTCTTCCCAACGGCACGCCGCGGAATGCGGATGTCGAATCGGACCCGTTCGGCAGCCGGTCTCCGCCCTGGTTTCCGGTGCGTTCGGGAAAACAAGAAGGGAAATGTCATGGAGAACAACCAGGTCGACATCACCGCCCTGACCGACGAGGAGCTCGACGACATCGTCGGCGGTGCGCTCGCGGTTCCGGCCAACTGCATCTGACGGCCGCCGCTCCGGGCGGTCCCGTCGGCCGGTTCGCCGGCCCAGGGACCGCCCGGGCATGGAAGCGCCACGTTTCCCCCGCAGTACCGAGTGTGGGCCGGGGACCGTTCCCCGGCCCACCGCCGCGGCTCCCAAGGACAGAGCTGAACGATGAGTGAACAACGCTTCCGCACCCAGGCTCTCGAGCACCACCACGGACGGGACGGTCTCGGCCCCGTGTTCGGTCACGAACCGCAGACGTGGCAGCCCGACCGGAGCCCCGCCGCTCGCGTCCGGGCGCTGGGCACGGCCCTGCGAGACCTGCGCCGCAGGCGGAACGTCCCGGTCTGCTTCCAGACCCAGGTCAGCGACTGCGGACCGGCCTGTCTGGTCATGACGCTCCGCCACCACGGGATCGACGTGCATCTGGACGAGGTCCGTGACCAGGTGAACTCCGGACGCAACGGCGCCTCCGCCCGCACGCTGCTCGACCTGGCCCGCCGTCACGGTCTCGAGGGGCGGGGAGTGCGCACCGATGTCGAGGGGCTGCGGAAGCTGCCGCCGGGAAGCATCCTGTTCTGGAACTTCAACCACTTCGTCGTGCTCGAACGGGCCACCGAGGCGTTCACGGACATCGTCGATCCCGCGTTCGGCCGGCGCCGGCTCAGCCAACACGCGGTCTCCACCGCGTTCACCGGCGTGGCACTGGAGTTCACAGCCCCGCTCGGGGAGACCAGGCGCCCGCTGTCCGGCGGGTTCGGCTCGGCCGGCCCCTGGCACCGGATGCGGCACTTCCTGCCCAACGCCGGGGAGTTCGGCCGTATCGGAGCGCTGTCCGTCGTTCTCATGGGCCTGGAAGCCGCCCTGCCGGCAGCGCTCAGCTTCCTCGTCGGGCACGTCATGACCGGCGGACGGCAGCACATGCTGTCGCTCACCGCCCTGGTGCTGGCCCTGGTGACCGTGGTGTTCCTGACGGCGCAGCTGACCCGGGCCTTCGTCCTGACGCGACGGCAGTCGCTGGTCGAGAAACGCATGACATGGGGTGTCGTCGCCCATCTGACGTCCCTGCCCTACGACTTCTTCACCCTGCACAATTCCGGTGACCTGGCGATGCGGGCCCGCACCAGCAGCACCCTCACCCAGGTGCTGAGCCTGTCCGCGCTCTCGGCCGTCTTCGACAGCCTCCTCATCGCGGGCTACCTGGTGGCGGTCCTGATCGTCGACCCGGTCCTCGCGTCGGTCGTCGTGGCTCTGATCATCGTCCAGATCGGTGTCATGGTGCTGGCCTGGCGACGGCAGGTCCGGCTGAGCCACGAAGTGCTGGAACGCCAGACCCGTACCCAGAACGAACTGGTGCAGCTGCTGGAGAGCATGACCTCCCTCAAGGCGGCCGGAGCGGAGGGCGCGGCCGCGGAACGCTGGTCACACGCCCTGATCCACGAGATCAACAAGCGGCAGGACGCCCGCCGTTCGCTGTCCGTGTCCACCGCGCTCAGCCGCACCCTGCAGTTCGCCGCGCCGCTCGCCGTGGTGGTGATCGGCATCTGGCGCGTGCTGTCGGAACACGGATCGCTCGGCGGGACCCTGGCCTTCATGGCGTTGACCACCGCGCTGTTCGCCCCGCTGGAGAGCGTCTTCGACACGGCCGCCCAGCTCGCCGCCGTCCGCCCCGCACTGGCCCGCCTCGACGACGTCCTGCGGGCCGAGCCCGAACCCCGGGGCACACTCGGCGCCCCGTCAACGCCCGGGCAGCCGGCCGCCGTCTCCGTCGAGAACGTGTCCTTCACCTACCGGGGCGCCTCCCGGCCGGCCCTGGCCGACGCCCGACTCCAGGTACAGCCCGGGCAGTTCGTCGCCGTGCTGGGCCGGTCCGGCTCGGGCAAGTCCACGCTCGGCATGCTGCTGGCCGGGCTGTACGAGCCCGGCTCCGGCACGATCCGAGTCGACGGACGCGACCTCGCCGCGGTGGACCGTTCCGCCTACCGGCGGCAGATCGGCTACGTCAACCAGAACGCCCACCTCTTCGGCGCCTCCATCCGCGACAACATCGCCTTCGGCGCCGACGACCTCGACCACGAGGACCTGGTGGAGGCGGTCCGGCTCGCCCGGATCCACGAGGAGATCACCGCGCTCCCCATGGGCTACGAAACGCTGGTGAACCCGGGCGGGCACGGACTGTCGGGCGGCCAGCGGCAACGGATCGTCCTGGCACGGGCGTTGGCCCGCAAACCCAGCCTGCTCATCCTCGACGAGGCCACCAGCGCCCTCGACCCCGCCCTGGAGGAAGAGATCTTCGAGGGACTGCTGCGGGCGGGCATCACGGTGATCGCCATCGCGCACCGCCTCACCGTGCTGGACCGGGCCGACCAGGTGTTCGTGGTCCGTGACGGCCGGATCGTGGAGTCGGGCTCCCCGGCCTCGCTCAGGGCGGCGGGAGGCGAGTTCCTGTGCCTGGCCTGAACTCCGCGGCGCCCGGCCCGCAGACGGCGGAGGCCGTGCCGTTCACCTACGAACAGGAGTGGTACGACGCCAACGTCCGGCAGACCTACGTCCACAGGAACGTACGCCTGTCGTACGAGATCCTCGGCCCGCTGGACCGGGACCTGTTCGAGCAGGCCGTGCACCGTTTCGTCGCCCGCCACGACGCCCTGCGCATGGAGGTCCTGCCGCTGAACGAGCGCACCCCGATGGCCGCGCAGCGGGTCCGCCCCCTGGGGCCGGACGAGCGCGTCGTGCACCACCAGGAGGTAAAGGCGGTCTCCGCCGAGCAGTTCGGCGTCTACGCCGCGGCCGTGCTGACACGTGACTTCCTGGAACCGTGGACCACGGGCCACCGCCCGTACACCCTGCGCCTGTTGCGGTACTCGAGCGAACACCACGCCTTCCTGGCGACCTTCCAGAACCTCGTCTTCGACGGCCGAGCCCACCACCTGTTCGCCCAGGAGATCTGGCGCGACTACGAAGCGCTGCGCCGGCGCCAGGAGGTCCCCGGCACGGCCCCCTCCTTCGCCGCGGCGGCCCTGCGCCAGCGCACCGCCTTCGGACCGCGACACCTTCGACGGGCGCAGGACAGCTGGTACGACCGGGCCGGTTTCGCCGGACTCAACCCCTGGCACCGTCCCGACCACGCGGCGGCCAGTGAGGACGGCGCCGTCCCCGCCGAACTGGGTGCAGCCCAGGTGGCCGCGCTGCGGCAGGCCTGCGAGCGCGAGCACTGCATCCTGTTGCAGTGGGTCGTGGCGGCCTTCGCCCGCGCCATCGCCCAGTGCACCGGCCGCAGGCGGCTGAGCCTGTGGACGTCCATGGACTCCCGGCGCGCCGCCGAGCGGGACGTCGTCGGCATGTTCGCCGGTGTCGCCCCGCTCAAGGTGGAGCACGCCACGGCCCCGCTCCCCGAGGTCAGGGCCGAGGTAAGCGGGCAGATCCTCGAGGCGCTGCGCTACCAGCAGCTCAGCGGCCGGCAGTTGCGCACGATGCTGCGCGAACTGGCCCCCGACGAGGGGTGGCTGGGCCGGGACATCCACATCAACCTGCGCCGGTTCGAAGGGGACCACCAGCAGACCCGGCACGACGGCGACCTTCGGGTGACGGCCGACGCCTATCCGCTGCGGCGCGTCACCTTCGCCAACGCGTCTGCGCTGCAACTGCGATGCGACGAATACCGCGACCGCCTGTTCATCAACCTGCTGTTCGACGGACATCGTGTGGGCCGGCAACTGGCCCAGGCCATCCTGGGATGCCTCACGGCCGACCTCACCGTCGACTGCGGCACGGACGTCCGCACACCGAGGAAGTCATCATGAGCGAACCCACGCCCCCGAGCGCGCCGGACGCCGACGCACTGCTCGCACTGGTCCTGACGACCGCCGGGGAGGTGTTCGGACACCAGGTCGTCGCCACGGACGACTTCTTCGCCCTGGGCGGCGACTCCGTGGCGGCCGTGGAACTGGCCACCAGCCTCGAAGAACGGCTCGACCTCGACGTCGACTCCCGGCTGATCTTCAGCACCGACAGCATCGGCGACCTCGCGCGCCACCTCCTGCGGGCGGCCGGGGAGACGGCCGCGGCCGCCGACCGGAGCCCGGCCGTGGGGGAGGACCGGTGAAGCCCTACCTGTGGGACCCCTGGCAGACCGCCGCCGAACTGCCCGGCCGCACGGCGGTCGTGGCCGACGCGGAGCACTGCACGTTCGCCGAGCTGACCACCCGCGCCGACGCGCTCGGCCGTGGGCTGCGCTCGGCCGGAGTCGAGGACGGCGCCGTCCTCACCACGGACCTGCCCACCGGCCCCCGCTTCTTCGCCCTCGCCCTCGCCGCCCTGAGGTACGGCTACGGCCTGCTGCCGATCGCCCCCTCCCTGTTCGCCTCCGGAACGGCCGCCCGGCTGATGACCGACGCGCGAGCCGTCCTGCACGTCGGCGGCACGGACCCGGGCCCGGCTGCCGCCACCGCAGGACTGCCCGTCCCCTCCCTGACCGACGAGGCACTGGCGTCCACCGCCGACCTCGGCCCCCTGCCGTCGGCCGCCCGCGCCGGCCACCTGGCCTACGTCACCTCCGGCACCACCGGCGAACCGCAGGCCGTGCCGCGCACCCGCCCACAGCGTCCCTACCGCGGTGTAGCCGTCGACCACCGGTACGCGGCGGGCCTCGTCTTCGGAGCGCACGTGATGGGCAACCCCGCCTACCACCTCGGCACCCTGGGCCCCGCCCTGTATGCCCTCCAGGCCGGCAGCACCGTCGTCGTCCAACGCACCTGGTCCGCCGACGGATTCGCTGAGCTTGTGGACCGGCACGGCGCCGACAGCGCGTTCCTCGGCATCGACCAGCTCGTCGACGCCGTGGTGGCGGATCGGTGCCCCGACCGGCGGCTGCGCGTCCTCTTCCACGGCGGTTCCGCCTGCCCACCCGCCGTGAAACGGTCCGCGATCGAACTGTTCGGCCCGGTCCTGCACGAGTACTACGGCACCTCCAAGAGCACCCTCACCCAGATCACCACCCACGAATGGCTGCGGCACCCGGGTTCCGTCGGCCGGCCGCTGCCCGGCATCCGCATCGAGATCGCCGAGGACGGCCGAACCCTGCCGCCCGGCGAGACCGGAGAGATCTGCGTGAGGCTGCGAACGGCCGACCGCGACAGCGCCGACCCGGAGCTGCTGCACACCGGGGACCTGGGCTTCCTCGACGGCGACGGCTACCTGTTCGTCGTCGGACGCAAGACGGGCACGCAGCAGGACGGCCCGGACACCGCACACCTCGAGTACCAGATCCGCCTGCTGCCGGGTGTCGCCGACGTCGCGGTCACCGGCGACACCGTTCCCGTGTGCTACGTGGAGACCCTGCCGGGGCAACAGGAGCGCACCGCGCGGAAGATCGTGAGGGCGGCGGAACTGCTGGGCTTCCCCCGGCCCGCGACCAGGATCGTCACCCAGGGCACCCTGCCCAGGACCCCCAGCGGGAAGATTCGGCGGGCCGGGCTCGACACCTGGTGGGCGGCCACGGGGGAAGCGACGGCGTGAGCGGCGCGATTCGCGGACCGCAGGCGACGGCGTACGACTGGCTGCTCCAGCACGCACACGCCCGCCCGCAGGCCACGGCCGTCACCGAATGGCGCGAGGGTAGCGTCGCCGGCACGGTCACGTTCGCCGAACTCCTGACGCTCGCCGACCGGACAGCCGCGGCCCTGACCGAACGGGGCGCACGGCACGGTGACCGGATCGTCCTCCTGCTGCCCAACGCCGTGTCCTTCACCGCGACCCTGCTCGCCGCGTTCGCCGCCGGGCTGATCGCCGTGCCGGCCGCACCGCTCGCCGGGACCGGCACGGCCGCGGTGCACCGGCTGCGCGGTATGGCCGCCGACTGCGACGCCCGCTGGGTGGTCACCACGCAGCCGTGGGCGCGGCAGACGGAGGCCGTGCTCCGCGCGACAGGGCCGTCGACAGGGCTGTCGACAGGGCCGCCGTCCGGGACCGGACAGGTCCCGTCGGCGACCGTGCACACCTGGGAGGACCTGTCCGCTCCCGCACCGCCCGGTGCCCCGCCCCTCCGGCGCCCACCCGGGCCGACGGCGGACGCGGTGGCCTTCCTCCAGTACACGTCGGGCTCGACCGGCCGGCCCAAAGGCGCCGTGCTCACCCATCGGGCGGTCGCCGCGCAGTGCACGCAGGCAGCCCGCGCCTACCGGGAAGGGAGCGAGGACACAGCCGTCACCTGGGTGCCGCTCTCCCACGACATGGGCCTGGTCACCGGCGTGCTGCGGCCCCTGCACAGCGGATACGCCTCGGTGCTGCTGGCTCCCCGCGAGTTCGCCCGCTCACCGCTGTCCTGGCTGACCGCGCTGTCCGAGCTGCGCGGAACGCTCTCCAGCGCACCCGACTTCGCCTACGGCCACTGCGTCCGCAAGATTTCCGCCGCCGCGGTGGCCTCCCTCGATCTGAGCCGTTGGCGTGTCGCGCGCAACGCCGGCGAGGTCGTCCGGGCGGACACCCTCGACCGCTTCACCGCGCACTTCGCTCCCGCCGGCTTCCGCGCACACTCCCTGTGCCCTTCCTACGGCATGGCGGAGGCGACGCTCACGGTCACCACGGCCACTCCACGACGTCCGGCCCGGCGCCTGACGGTGCGCAGGGGCGCTCTGGAGGCCGGGAACATCCGGCCGGTCACCGGTCCGCCCGACGCCGAGGGCGGCAAGGTGACCACGCTGCTGTCCTCCGGAACGCCGTTGGACGACACCGAGGTGGTGGTGCGGGACGGTGACGGGCGGCGCTTGCCGGAGGGACACATCGGCGATGTGTGGATCGCCGGACCCCAACTCTTCGACGGTTACTGGGGGAGGGGAGCGCACTCCCGCGACATCCGGCGGCTGCATCCGACCGGGGACCGCGGCTTCCTGCACGGAGGGCACCTGTTCGTCCTCGGACGCGTGGACGACACGGTCGTCCACCAGGGCCGCAACCACTACGCGGCGGACATCGCGGACGCCCTGGCCGATCTGCCCGGGCTGCGCCCCGGCCGCACCGCGGTCTTCCGGACGGCAGGACCTCCGCGGCCCGAGCCCTGCGGCCGGCCGAGCGGCGCCTGCCGGCCGCAAGCCGCGCCGGCCGCGCACATCTGTCTGGTGGCCGAGCACGACCACACCGCCCCCGTAGAGGAGCGCAGCACCGAGACCGCCCGCGCCGCGCGGCAGCGCCTGGCCGGAGTGCTCGGCCTGTTCGTCAAGGAGGTCGTCCTGGTCCCGCCGGGGACGCTCCCGGTGACGACCAGCGGCAAGGTCCGCGTCAACGAGACACGGCGCCGCTACGAGGCGGGGCTGCTGGGGAACTGACGCTGCCGCATGACGGACCAGATCTGCGACCGCCCACGGACTGAGGGCTCGAGAGCAACCGCCGGTTCGTGGCCCAGTGCTCGGTAAGAGTCGGGCGGGATCGCGTAAGAAAAACTGGCACCTGGTGCCATCTGGCACCCAGTGCCTATACGTTGGAGCGGTCATGAGGTGAGGCGGTGCGCCGGCGGGCGCGCCCTCCGGGAGGTGTGCGGTCATGGCCGGCCAGGGTCTTCGGGAACGCAAACAGCAGCGGCAGCGAGCGGTCATCGTCGAGGTCGGCATGCGGCTGTTCACCGAGAAGGGCTTCGACGCCACCACGGTCGAGGAGATCGCGGACACCGCCGAGGTCTCCCGGCGGACGCTGTTCCGGTATTTCGGCACCAAAGGGGACATCGTCATGGACTGGGCGCGCGGTACCACGGAGACCCTGTGTTCCGCGCTGCGCGCGAGGCCCCTGGACGAATCGCCCATGGAGTCACTGCGCGCGGCGTTCCAGGCGCTGAACCGCAGCTTCACCGGAGACGTCTCGGCCATTCACGCCCAGGCACTCATGGTCGAGCGCACACCGAGTCTGCGCCCCTACAGCATGCTCAAACACGCCCAGTGGGAAGAAGCGCTGGCCGACGCCTTGGCGGAACGCGATCGGCGTCTCGACACCGCCACCTCCGCACTGCTGGCACGCATCGGCGTCGCCGCGTTCCGCGTAGCCCTGGACGAGTGGCTGAACGGAGACGGCAGCGACCTGCCCATCGAACTGACCGACCGCGCCTTCGACTTGGTGCGGGAAACAACCAGGAAGTGAACCAGCGATGACCACACCCGCATTCACTCGCGCATGGCATCTCGTCTCCCGCCCCGCAGGAGAGCCGAAGCCCTCGGATTTCGCACTGCGCGAGGTGAGGATTCCAGCTCTGAGCGACGGCCAGGTCCTCGTGAGGAACCTGTGGCTCTCGGTCGATCCGTACATGCGTCGGCGGATGGACGACGTGCCCTCCTATGTGCCGCCGTTCCGGCTGGGCGAGCCCATGGACGGTGCTGCCGTCGGAGTGGTGGTCGAGTCCGCGGCGGAGGGCATCTCCGTGGGCGACCACATCCAGCACATGCTCGGCTGGCGCGAGCACGCCGTCGTCCCGGCGGACCAGGCAGGCCCGGTGGATCCGGACGCGGCACCCCTGTCGGCCTACCTGGGGGCGTTGGGGACGACAGGGCTGACGGCATACGCAGGTCTGGTGCGGGTGGCCGATGTGAAGCCGGGTGACGTGGTGTTCGTGTCGGGCGCGGCCGGCGCCGTGGGGAGCCAGGTCGGGCAGATGGCCGCTCTCCTGGGGGCCTCGCGGGTCATCGGGTCCGCGGGCACGGCTGACAAGGTTGCCCTGCTCAGGGAGGAGTACGGGTTCGACGCCGCCTTCGACTACCACGACGGTCCGGTGGCCGATCAGCTTGGCGAGGCGGCGCCGGACGGGGTCGACGTCTACTTCGACAACGTGGGCGGGGAGCATCTGGAGGCAGCTCTCGGCGCCATGCGCCTGCACGGGCGGGTGGTGCTGTGCGGAATGATCTCGCAGTACAACAGCACGGAGACGCCTACCGCTCCCCGCAACCTGATCCTGGCGATCAACAAGCGGCTGAAGCTGGAGGGAATCCTGGCCAGGGACCACGCCGACCTGCGTCAGCAGTTCCTCAAGCAGGCGAGCGAATGGATGCGCGACGGCAGGCTGCGCTATCGCGAGACGGTCGCACACGGCATCGAATCGGCACCGCGAGCCCTGATGGATCTGCTGCGAGGCGGCAACACCGGCAAGATGGTCGTGCGGCTCTCGGACGAGTGACCGGCGCCCTCCCTCACCCCTCCTAGCCTGGCAGCCAGGAGGGCTTGCGGACGCATCCCCGGGCCGTTCCCGGAGGAGCCCAGGCGGGCGGCCGGGCTCCGCCAGGCGCGGGAGGTGTCGGAGGAGGTCACCGCGCTGCTCGGACCTGCGTGTTCACCCCGTTTCCTGCCCGTGAGGCGGGCGGTGTCCCGGACGACGCGGGCAGATGCCGGGGCAGCACCGTCGCCGTATCAGGCCGGTCGCAGCGGGCACGTGCGGAACGACGTCATGCCGAAGTCGGGGATGCGCTCCACGGCTGCGGCGTCGACGCGCTCCAGCACCCGCGCCTCCGCCAGGGCCGACCAGGCCATGCGCAGATGGAGCCGGGCCAGCGACGCGCCGAGGCAGTAATGGCGGCCACGTCCGAAGGCCAGGTGTCCCGCCGCTTGCTCGGCCCGCGCCACCGGCGGCCGGCCCACGCTGTCCGATACCGCCGTCGCTCCCGCCGCGCCCGTCACCGGGCAGCGGGACATCGCCTCGCCGCCTGCGGTGTCATGCCCCGCGGAGGCCAGGATCAGTACCACCCGCTGCCCGGTGACGAAGGGGTGCCCGCGGTAGTCGAAGTCCGCCTTCACCTCCCGGGGCGCGAAGTGGAACGGAGGGTCGAAACGCAACGCCTCCTCCACCTGGGCGTCCGCCCACACCTCGGGGTCCGCCCACGCGGCGCCGGCGCCGCGGTCCGTACCGGGCGCGGGCAGCTCCTGGGACTGCGCATGCCGCAGGGCCATGACGCAGGTGGCGGTCGCGGTGGGCTCGACACCGCCGGTTACCAGCTGCGCCACCATCGCCACCACGTCGTCCAGTTCGACCGTTTCCTCCTCATCGAGGGCTCGGGCCAGAGCCTGGGCGACAGGGGTCACGGGATCGTTCAGCATGCGCGAGACGACGTGGCCGGTCAGCTCCTCCACCGCGACACGCGCGGCCCCGGCCAGCCGTACGTCGACCCCGGTACTGCCCAGATAGCGCACCAACGCGTCCGACCACCGCACGAGTCGGGGGCCGTCCTCGTCGGGGGAGCTACCGAGCAGACGGCTCAGTGTCCAGGTCGCCGCGGGCCGGGCGAAGCCGGTCAGCAGATCGGCGGCCCCCTCGCCCAGCCCGCGGGCCAGCGACCGGATGACCTCCCTGATGGCGTCACCCATCGGGGCGACGGCCGTGCGGGACAAGGCGGGTTGCAGCCGCCGGCGCAGCAGTTGCTGCGCCGGCCGGTCGGAGAAGACCGGCCACCGGGCGAGGTGGTCCTCCACCGGTACGACGTCGCGACGCTCGGGCAGCGGAAGGCTGTGCACCCAGTCCGGGTAGGTGTGCGCGCCGAGTCGTGGATCGCGCAGCAGCTCGACCGTGTCGTCGCGGCGGCTGACGTACCAGGATCGGGTCTCCTCGTCCCAGTGCACCGGGCTGCGGTCCCGCAGCAGGCGGTACAGCGGGTACGGGTCGAGCCGGCTGGCGGGGGTGACGACGGGCGGCAGGGTCTGGTCGCGGACGGTCATCGCGCACCGGCGCTCTCGTACTCGATGCTCTCCATGGCCTGGCAGTCCGTCCAGCAGATCGCGCAGTCGTTGCGCCTGATCCGGTCCCTGGCCTGCTGGGCGAGGTTGCCCGTCCACAGGGGCAGGATGTCGTAGCCGGTGTCGCGCACGTTGCCGATGACGTCCTCGGTCATGGTGACGCAGGGGGCGATGCCACCGTAGGGGTCGATCCACAGCGAGGCGAACATGGCGTAGCACGGAACGATCATCTCGTTCGGCGAGTTGACGCTCTGCGGGATGCGCTCGACGAAGGGCAGCGTCCGCTCGAAGCGGTACTCCCGGTTCAGCTGCTCCACCGTGCGGATCAGCTTCTGCCTGCCCTCCAGGGTGTTGTTCTTCGCGTAGTAGTGACCGGAGGCGACGGGCCGGAAGGCGAAGTCGTCCGGTTCCCTGACCAGCCCGGTGCGCAGTGCGTCGGCCATGAGGGCCGGCAGCTCGTCGACGTTGTCGTCCATGATGGTGAAGCTGATCTGCTGGCTCAGCTGCGGGTAGGACTTCCGCAGTTCACCGAGGTCGCGCAGCAGGGCGCGGGCGCGGTCGTAGCCGTTCCTGACGCCGCGGATCCGGCCGTAGGTGTCGGAGAAGCCGTCCAGGGAGACGCTCACCACGAACAGCGAGTCCTCCGGGGCCTCGGTGAGGATCTTCCGCACCATGCCCAGAATCCGTTTCGGCTGGAGCCCGTTGGTGGTGACGGCGACGAAACCGGTCCTGCGGAGAACCAGGCTCAGAAGTTCCACCACGCCTTCCTTGAGGAAGGGTTCGCCGCCGGTCACGTCAATGGACGTGACGCCCTGACTGAGGGCAAATTCGGTGACCCGCAGCCATTCCTCGCCGGTCAGTTCGGTGCTGTAGAGCCCCTTTTCCTTCCGGTATATCTCCCAGATCGAGCACATGGTGCACCGGGAGTTGCACAGATTCGTGATCTGCATGCTCATACGTCGCGGAACGGGACGCGGAAGCCCGGACTGGCGAAGTCGTCGCACGTCAGCGGCCATTGGATCCATCATGGTCAACACGCTAAGCGGCGCCGGTATATTCGCGGAATACAAAGAATCCGCCCCTCGCTCTCGTGCTTGACACCCTCCTCGGGCCGCTGCCAACAATTGGCCTGTGTTCGGGGCCACTTGGCCCGGACGCCCTCCCATTCGCCTTGCCATAGGAGAGCAGTCATGCGGTTCAACCTCATCGAGGCCGGCCCCGTCGCCGATATCGAGGTCGTCGAGCGGAAAGGGACGGGCCACCCGGACTCGCTTTCCGACGGACTGGCGGAAGCACTCTCTGTCGCGTATTCCCGTTACACGCGGGAACGGTTCGGTGCGGTCCTGCACCACAACTTCGACAAGGTGGGTCTCCTCGGCGGCCGCAGCGAGGTGGACTTCGGCCGCGGCCGCATGACCTCGCCCATCCGCGTCCTGGTCAACGGCCGGACGAGCAACCGTTTCGGTGACGAGGACATCCCCGTCGAGGACATCATCGTCAGCGCCACCCGGGAGTTCCTCGGAGCCAGGCTGCCGAAGATCGACCCGGAGCAGGACCTGACCTTCCTGTGGAACCTCAGCAGCGGCAGCAGCCCGGGCCAGGTCGACGCCTCCTCCGACAAGGAGTCCTACCGCCGGCACTGGTTCGCGCCGCGCGACCTGTCCGACCTGCGCGAACTGACGCACCTGGTCTGCAACGACACGTCGATCGGTACCGCCTACGCACCTCTGAGCCCGCTGGAGACCTTCGTGCTCCAGGTCGAGAAGGAGCTCCACGAGGAACACGATCTGCCGTGGCTCGGCACCGACATCAAGGTGCTCGCCGTACGCAGGGGCACGAGCCTCGACCTGACGATGTGCCTGCCCCAGATCGCCGACGAGGTCCAGGACCTCGCGGCGTACGCGGCGAACATCGAGACCGCCCGCGCCATCGTCCTGGACCTCGCGGCGCGGATGCTGCCCGGTCACACCGTCGAGCTGTTCACCAACACCCGCGACAAGTACGACATCCCGGAGCTGTACCTCACCGCCACCGGCTCCTCCATCGAGAGCGGCGACGAGGGACTGGTCGGCCGCGGCAACCGCGCCAACGGACTGATCGCCACCGCCCGTCCGTACACCATGGAGGGGGTCTGCGGGAAGAACCCGGTCTACCACACCGGCAAGATCTACACCGTGGCCGCGCAGCGCATCGCGGACGAACTCGCCGCGGCCTTCGACACCGGCTTCCGCGTCTGGGTGGTCGGGCAGGCCGGGCGTGCTCTCGACGACCCCTGGGAGGTCGTGGTCGCCCACGAGGGCCCCGTCGACGCCAACCTGGTGGAGGTCACCGTCAAGTCGGTGCTGTCCAACGTCACCGGCATCACCGACGACCTCCTCTCCGCATCGATCCGGCTCTACTGACGATGCGCACCGATACGGCATCCGCACGGGCCGTGACGCCTCCCGCCACGGCAACGGCCCTGGCGGACTGGCTCCTGGACCGCCCCCTCGTCACCACCGGCCCGCACGCCGGCGGAGTCCGGGGGAGCGTCTGCGGCCCGGACCACGACTACGTCTATCCGGAGATCGCCGGGTACTACCTGACCTGGCTGTCCTTCCTCGAAGCCACGGGCGCGCCGCAGGCCGCGCAGGCCGACGCCGTCCGGGCCGGGGTGATCGGCCGGCTCGCACGGGAACTGGCCGCGGAGCGGGGCCCGCGCACGCGCCGTTACCTCCGCCCCGCGGCCGAGCCGGCCGACGAGTGGCGCAACCACGCCCTGTTCGCCTTCGACCTGGGCATGGTCCACCGGGGACTCGCGGCCGCGCTTCCGGCAGGCCCCGGGGCCGAGCAGTCGGACGCCTGGGCGCCGTTGGCCAGGACCGCCGCGTTGCTGGACCGGCTGCGGGACCGCGACGGCAGCTGGCTGGCGTGCCTGCCCCACCCCGGGGCCCCGGCACCGCCACCGCGCTGGTCGACCACGGCGGGCCCGCATCTGCTCAAGGTCGCCGGGGGAGTGCTGGCGCTGGCGCGCGGCACCGAGACGCCGTCCCTCACCGCGGCGGCGACGGCCACCCTGCACCGCCACGCGCCCGGCCTCGTGGCGGGACTGCCCGCGATGAGCCACCCGGCGCTGTACGCACTGGAAGGACTCCTGCAGGCGGAGCTGGCCGGACACCACGCCTACCGGGGGCAGTTGGAGGAGTCCTACGCCCTGCTGCTGGCACACGTCGCCGACGGCGTCCTGCCCGAGTACGCCCGGCAGCCGGACAGCCGAGTACGCAGCGACGTCATCGCCCAGATGCTGCGCGTCGGATGCGTACTGGCCGCGCAGGACCGGCTGGACACCGCGGGCAGGCACGCGCTCCCCCTGCTCGCCCGGCGGCTGACGGCGATGGTCTCGCCCCTGGGGGCACTGCCGTTCGAGGACGGCGGCACCCGTCCCGCCGAGCCCGCCGAGCCCGCCGAGCCCGCCGTGTCCCGTGCGTCCGCGGTGGCCGGCCACGGCAACACCTGGTGCGCGATGTTCGCCCATCAGGCCCTGACCTTCCACGACCGGGTGGCCCGCGGGCAGCCCCTACCCCGGGAGTGGATCCGGCTGCTGGTGTGACAGCGGGCGGAGCAGGACGCCCGGGCGCACGGCCCCATCGCGAAGGAGTGACCCACATGCAGCGGCGGACCGTCGCGCTCGTCTTCGGCACCCGGCCGGAGGCCATCAAGATGGCTCCCCTGATCAAGGGATTCGCCGCACGCGAGGAGTTCCGCGCGCTGGTGGTGACCACGGGGCAGCACACCGACATGGTCGAACAGGCGCTGGCGGAGTTCGGCGTCGAGGCCGACATCACCCTGGGCGTCCGACGCGAGCGGCACACCCTCGCCGAACTCACGGGCGCCGTCCTCACCGGCGTCGACGAGGTGCTGTCCCGGTACCGTCCGCAGGCACTGCTCACCCACGGGGACACCACCACCACCCTGGGCGCCAGCCTGGCGGCGTTCTACCGGATGGTGCCCCTGGTCCACGTCGAGGCCGGCCTGCGCTCGGGCAACCGCTGGGCCCCCTACCCGGAGGAGATCAACCGCCGGGTCACCTCCCTGGTGACCAACCTCCACCTCGCTCCGACACCCCAGGCCCGCGACAACCTCCTCGACGAGGGCGTGGACCCGTCCACCGTGGTCGTCACCGGCAACACCGTGCTGGACGCCATGCACCTCCAGCTCGGCTCGGCCGACGCCTGGGCCGATCCCGCGCTGGACGTCCTGGACCGAGACCCCCGCCGCATGGTGCTCCTGACCGTCCACCGCCGTGAGTCGTGGGGCACCGCGATGAGCAGAATCGCCCGCACCTTCGCCGAACTCGCCGACCGGCACCCCGAGATGCTGATCGTCGCCTGCGTACACCCCAACCCGCGGGTCCGCGACGCGCTGCTGCCCGCACTGCGCGGCCGGTCCAACATCGTGACCGTGGGGCCCCAGCCGTACTCCACCTTCCTGCGCCTGATCCGCAGGGCGCACATCGTGGTGACGGACTCCGGGGGAGTGCAGGAGGAGTGCACCGGCCTGCACACGCCGGCGCTGGTGCTGCGGGAGGTGACGGAGCGGCAGGAAGCCACCGCCACGGGCGGGGTGGCGCTGGTGGGCACGGAACCGCAGCAGGTGCGCGCCGCCGTGGAAGCCCTGTGGGACGACCCCCACCGGCACGCACGGATGGCGGCCGCGGTCAGCCCGTTCGGTGACGGGCGCGCCACCGGCCGCTGCATCGCCGCGGTCGCCGGACTGCTGGGGCTCGGCGACGGGCCACTGAGCGAGTACGAACCCCTGCTGACGAACGAAGGAACACCGCGATGACCTCCGCCAGGCACACCACCTACCTCGTCCGGCACGCGCGGACGGCGTACAGCGCCCGTCACGTCGTCAACGGTTCCGTGAAGGTGGACGTGCCCCTCGACGCGGAGGGCACGGCCTCCTGCCACGCCCTGTCGGCCCCGTGGCTGGACACCGTCGCCACCTGCGTCACCAGTGGCTTCACCCGCACCCGGCAGACGGCGCACGCACTCCTCGGCGACCGGCACGTCGTCCTGCGCAGCGACCACCGGCTCGACGAGATCGACTACGGCGTCTTCGAAGGGGGCCCGTGGACCCGGTACGGGAACTGGCTCGCCGAAGCGGGCCGGGACGCCACCCCGCCGGGCGCCGGCGAGTCCTGGAGCGGGGCGGTCGCCCGGATGCTGAGCGGGCTGTCCGCCTGTCTCGAAGTGCCCGGTCCCCGTCTGGTGGTGGGCCACGGCCTGCTGGGTTCGGTGGTGCGCTGGCTGATGACGGCGCCTCCCGGGGAGCGTCTGGCCCAGCCCTTCCTGCCGGAAGCCCCCTGTCTGGAGCCGGTCGTCCTGGACGACGACGAGCTGACGCGCCTCCTGAGCGATGCCGGTGAGCGCCTCGGTCTAGCGGCGGTGCCCGAGGCGGCCGGACGATGAGCGACACGGACGACTACGACGCCATCGTCGTCGGTTCGGGGGCCGCGGGCGGTTGGGCCGCCCGCACGCTCGCCGAGCGGGGCGCGCGCGTGCTGGTCCTGGAGGCCGGCCCGCTGCTGCCCGGCGACCACCGGGTGGACCGGGCCGTGCACAGCGCGCGCCGTCAGTCGGTGCAGTCCCTGTGCTCGGCTTACGAGCCCATGACGGCCCACCTGTTCGTCGACGACGCCGAACACCCGTACCAGACGGACGAGGACGCCCCCTTCCACTGGTTCAGGGGCCGGCAGCTCGGCGGCCGGCTTCACCTGTGGGCCGGGGTGAGCCTGCGCATGTCGGACCGGGAGTTCACCGCCCGTCCCGCGCCCGGGGACACGCCACGGGCCTGGCCTCTCGGACACCGGGACCTGGCCCCCTTCTACGAACGCGTCGAGTCCTTCATGCGGGTCACGGGCGGGGGCGAGCACTCCCCGGCCGCGCCGGCTCCGCGGAGCGTCGACGACCGGCGGCCGTCGCACGCGGAGCGGCAGCTCGCCGACATGCTCGCCGCTCGGTGGCCGCAGCGACAGGTCCTGGCCGGGCGCGTGGCCCGCGCGGACGCCGACGCGGTGCTGACGGCCGCCCTGGACACCGGACGGACCGCCCTGCGCACCAACGCCGTCGTCTCCCACCTGGAACTCGACCCGGCGGGGGGACGCGCGCGGGGGGTCGTCTTCGCCGACCGGCTCACCGGCCGCTGGCACCGGCGGCGGGCCCGGGCGATCCTGCTGTGCGCCTCCGCGGTGGAGTCCGTCCGCATCCTGCTGAACACCCGCACCCCACAGCACCCCGACGGCCTGGGCAATCGGCACGACCTGCTGGGACGCTACTTCTGCGACCACCTCAGCGGCCCGTCCGTCAGCGGCACGCTGCCGGGGGCCGGCACCGCGCCGCAGCCGTCGGCCGCCCCGGGGTTCGTGCCGGTGAGTCACGTGCCCCACTTCGGCGACGAGCGGGAACGGCCCGGCTACGGCATCACCCTCCTGGCCCCCGAAGTCCTGCCCCTGAGCGCCCGCAGCGCCGACTGGGCGGCGTCCGCGGCGGCCGGCACCACACCGTTTCGCCTGTGGTCCTGCGGGGAGATCCCCGCCCGCCGGGACAACCGCGTCCAGCTCGCCGACGCCCCCGACGCCTGGGGCATCCCCCAGGCCCGCATCCGTCTGCGCTACGGCGCCGAGGAGCGTGAGCTGGCCGCCGAACAGGCCGCCACGATGGCCGAGATGGCCGCGGCGGCGGGCTGGGACGTCACCGACGTCACGGACGCGCCCGCCGTGCCCGGCACCTCCGTCCACGAACTGGGCGGCGCGGCCATGGGCACCACCCCCGACCGTTCCGTGACCGATGCGGCCAACCGGCTGTGGGAAGCCCCGAACGTGCTCGTCGCGGACGGGGCCGCCTTCACCACCCCCGGCTGGCAGAACCCGACCCTGACGATCATGGCCCTGGCCACCCGCGCAGCCCACTTGCTGGCCGACGCCGCCCGCGCAGGCCGACTGGAGCACCCAACCCCATGAGAATCATGCTGATCAGCGACGTGGACGTGGAGAGCGGCCGTGGACCCGTGACCCGCCTCGCCCACGTACTGCCCCACCTCGCGCGGCGGGCCGAGGTCTCGCTCATCGCGCTGGGCCCGGCCGACGCCGTCTGCGGCCGCGCCCTGGCGGACAGTGAGGTGTCCACCCGCGTGGTGCCGTTCGCCCTCGACGGCTGGCGGGTCAGGGACCTGCCCGCGCTGGTGAACCGGATCCGCGAAGCGGTTGCGCAGGACCGGCCCGACCTGGTGGTCCTCTACCGCGAGATCTGGGACCTGATGCACGCGCTGCCACCGGTCCTGGCCCGGCTCGGCGTGCCGTTCGCGGTCATGCCGCACTCGGTGCCGTTCCTGGACGCGGTGTCCCGGCCCACCCGGTCGTTCACCTGGGACCTGCTGCGCCGCCTGCCCGGTGAGCGCCGCGGCCACGCCTGGCGGTACCTGCTCACCCACGTCCACCAGGTCGGCCTGATGCGCACCCTGCCCCGGGTCGTCATCAACGAGACCGTCGACCACTACCTGGAGGGCTACTTCCCCGGGGCCCCGACCGCACGGGCCATCCCGGGCTACGCGGTGGACCTGTCCGCGATCACCGCCGCGCAACCCGCCGAAACCCGCTACGACGTAGCCTTCATGGCCAAACTCACCAAGGGCAAAGGGCTGTTCGACACCCTCCGCGTGATGCGGCACCTGCGCAGGGTCCGCCCCGGAGCGCGCATGGTGGTGATCGGCTCCTTCGAGAGCCGCCGCGTCGAGCGCGCCTACCTCGCCGCCCGTGACCGGCTCGGCCTGCGCGACGCGATCCACTTGGCCGGCTGGCTCACCGGTGACGAGAAGTACCGGCTCCTGGGCTCGGCCCGGACCTTCTGCTACCCCTCGCGATCGGCCGACACCTTCTCCCTGTGCCTGCTGGAGGCTCTCGGCTGCGGCCTCCCTGCGGTCTGCTACGACGTTCCCTTCGCCCGACTGGTGTACGGGGACACACCCGCGGTGAGTACGGTGCGCTACGGATCGGCCCGGGCCATGGCCCGACGACTTGACCAACTCCTTACCGACGAGGCGCAGTTGAGAGGGTCGGAAGAAGCCCTCCGTTTCGCCAGCCGTTACTGTTCTTGGAGCACCGTGGCTGATGCGGAGTACGCCGCCTACCAGGCCTTGCTGGCTCCGAGGCATGGTGCCTCAGCCCACGGCCAGAGAAACAATGTGAGGAATTCCCGTGCTTGACCTGAACTACGTGCTCCAGCACCAGGACGAGGTCGTCCGAAACTGCGCCGACCGGGGCTACGACATCGACATCGAGCGCATCGTCCGCCTCGACCGCGAGCGCCGGGCCGCCATCGGACGGCTCGACGAGACACGGCACGAGATCACCGTGCTCGGCCAGCAGTGGAAGAACGCCACCGACAAGGACGAACACCGCCGTCGTGCCGTCGCCCTGAAGGAAGAACGGTCCCGTCGCGAGGCCGAGGCGGAGAAGGCCGAGGCCGAACTGCGCGAGGTCCTCTCCTGGCTGCCGAACATGCTCGACGAGCGGGTCCCCGTCGGAGGGGAGGAGGACAACCAGATCGTCCGCAAGGTCGGCGAGCCGCCCGCCCTGGGGTTCGAGCCGCGCCCCCACGAGGAGATCGGCCGGCTCACCGCCACCATCGACATCCCGCACGGGGTCAACGTCGCAGGCTCCCGCTTCTACCTGCTCATGAACGAGGCCGTGCAGATGCGCTACGCGCTCACCGACCTCTTCGTCAAGCGGGCCCGCCGGCAGGGATTCGAGCTGGTCTCCCCGCCCTACCTGGCCCGCCGGGAGACCCTCTTCGCCTCCGGCTACCTGCCGTTCCAGAGCAAGGACAACTTCGCCGTCGACGACGACCTGACGCTGATCGGCACCAGCGAGCAGGCACTGCTGGGCATGCACGTCGGCGAGACCCTCGACCGGCTTCCGCTGCTCTACCTGGGCGACTCGATGTGCTTCCGCACCGAGGCCGGCTCCTACGGCCGCGACACCGCCGGCATCCTGCGCGTCCACCAGTTCTACAAGCTCGAGCAGTTCATCTACTGCCGTCCGGAGGACAGCGAGCACTACCACCAGCTGTGCCTCGAGAACGAGGAATGGCTGATGACGGAGCTCGGCATTCCCTACCAGGTCGTGCTGACCGGCTCCAAGGACCTCGGCGCGCCCGGCCGGATCAAGTACGACACCGAGGCATGGCTGCCGTCCCAGGGCCGGTACCGCGAGATGACGTCCAACACCAACATGGGTGACTACCAGGCCCGACGAGGACGCATCCGCTTCAAGATCGGCGGGGAGAAGGGCTTCCCCCACACCATCTCCGCCACCGGGTTCTGCGACCGTCTCATCCTGGCCATCCTGGAGAACTGCCAGCAGGAGGACGGCTCCGTCCGCGTCCCCGAACTCCTGGTGCCCTACCTCGGCACCGAGGTGATCACCGTCCGTCCCGTGCAGGAACAGCGCCCGAAGGTCCACTGACATGACACGTCCGCCCGCAGCCGCCTTCGCCCGCGCCCTCGCGGAATACCTGGGCCCACGCAACTGGCGGCAGAGCCGGTGTACGCACTGCGGACGCCGGTACTTCGCCAAGAAGGCGGCGGCGTGCGGCAGCCCGTGGTGTCCGGGCACGGCGTCCGTCCCCGGGGCGGACGCCGGCCGCCCGCCGGCCCGTCCGGTCCCGGCCCAGTGGCAGCGGATGCACGCCGTGTTCCGCGGCAGGGGCCTGACGCCCTTCGCCATCGACCCCACCGGCGTGGCCCGCGACACCGACCTGATCGTCTCCGCACTGCAGTACCTCGACCCCGTCGTGCACGACGGGGCACCGCCGCCCCAGGGCACCCAGATCCTTTCCCAGCCGTGCGTCCGGTGGCGATACCTGCCCGGCGCCGGCCGAGAAGAGGGCGTCTCCTCGTCGTTCGTCAACCTCTCCTCCCTGGAGACAGGGGAGGGGGACCTGGTGGACCGTGTGCCCGCACACCTCGACCTGTGGCTGGACGGGCTGTCGGCCATCGGTCTGCACGCCCGAGAGATCACCGTCGCGCTCACCGACGAGGAATGCGCCTACGGCCCCTACCGGGGGATCCGGGCCGACGTGAACAGCGGCGGCATCGAACTCGGCGAGATCAACTGGTACTTCGAGGTGGACGGCCCGACCGCCCCGGACTTCTCGGTCATAGACTGCGGCTTCTCGTTCGAGCGGATGGCCTGGGCGGCGGCCGGAGGGCAGGAGGCGTACCACGACCTGCTGTCACCCCTGTACCTGGTCGGCGTCGCGGACGGCGGCGTGCTCAACGACCGCTGCCGCACTCTCGCCCTGCTCGCCCTCAGCGGGGTGCGGCCGGGCAGTCGTGGCCCGCGCCGGCATGTCCGCCAGCTCACCGACGAACTTGTGGCGCCCTTCCTGCGCGGCGTGAACGTACGGGGCTGCCTGCACCACGCGGCGCGCTTCTGGGAGCAGTTCCTGCCGGCCGGGAGCCTCGTGCCCAACGCGGTGGACGAAGCGAGCGCGGCGGTCGAGCGGCGCGCCCTGGACCTGCTCGCGCGCGCCCTGCGGCAGCCCGCCCCGCCACAGCAGCTGGAGTTCAGTGAAGCCGCGGACGTGCTTGCAGCCCGCTCGGGAGGGCGTGTCGTGCTCTCGCGAGCCGTGAGCAGTCTCGCCGGAGTCGTGTGAACCGGCGGGAACGCCACGGGCGGCACGCGCGCTGCCGGTTCACCCAGCGCACGTGCCGCCCCGTGTCAGGCGTCATGCATCGATGTCGCTACCGGCCACCGAGAGGGCCAGCAGCAGGAGCTGCGCGCGGTTGTTCACACCGGTCTTGAGGCGGATCCGGCGCAGATAGGTGTCGACGGTGTGCGGGCTGATCTGCATTCTCCGGGCCGTCGCCGAATAGGTTCTGCCCTGCACCAGGTTCTTCAGCACCTCGATCTCCCGAGCGCTGAGCGCGGACGCGTTCATCGTGGCCTGACTGCTCACAAGCTCCCCATTTCCTCTCTGGCCGTCTGCCTTCATTGTTGGCCGTGCGGGATGCGGGGACGGGGAGGGAGGCCCGTCACCAAGTTGCCCTGCATCAAGCGCCTCCGGGGTATGAACCTCCCAAGCCGCCTCAAAACGACACCGGTCCGTGGCGGCGATGGACAACGGGCAGTGCCACCACCGGTACCGGGGACGGAGGCGGTGAGGTGGCGAGGCCGCGAGAGGCGGATTCTCGTGACTTAATTCCGGGGACGATGTCGCTACGGTGGAATGAGCGCAGACCAATTCTCCTGCGCTAGGACCGGCGACGGAGATGCGAGATGACGTGGATGCCTCCTGCGGAACTTCGTGGGTGCACAGAGGCCGACGGGAATGACGCCCAATTCCTGTTGCTCGGACCTTTGTCGGTCGTCCATCAGGAGAAAAGCATTCCCCTCGGTCCGGGAAAGCAGCGCACACTGCTGGCGCATTTCCTGCTCAACGCGAACCGACCCGTTTCGGTGCGCAGTTCGCTGGAGGCCCTGTGGGACGACCCGCCGCCGTCCGCGGTGAAGAACGTCCAGCTGTACGTGGGCCGCATCCGGCGCATGCTCGCCGGAGTCGAATCGGTCTGCCGCCTGCACACGGTGGACCGCGGCTATCGACTCGACGTCGACTCCGAGCGGGTGGACACCGAGGTGTTCCGCCGGCTGGTCCGTGACGCCTCGCGTGCCCGCCGGGACCGCCGCCTCGATCAGGCGGTCGTGCTGTTCGGGGACGCGTTGAAGCTCTGGCGCGGCAAGCCGCTGGAGACGCTGGCCTGCACGGTCGCCCTGGACGCCGAGGTCGGAGTGCTGGAGGACATGCGTCTGATGGCGTGCGAAGAGTACTTCGGACTGATGCTGGAGACCGGTCACCACCGTGCGGCCATCCCCGAGCTGCGGCGGATGGTGGCCGCCTACCCCCGCCAGGAACTGCTGCGCTACCAGCTGATGCTGGCCCTCAGCAGAGCCGGTGACCGCTCGGCCGCACTGTCGACCTACCGCAGCGGCTACCGGCTGCTGGTCGAGGACCTGGGCATCGAACCGTCGCGGCCCCTGCGCGAGTTGCACGACGCCATCCTGGCGGACACCGCACCCACCCGCACGACCTCCCACGCCACCGCACCCCTGCGGGGCACCACTCCGGTCCGGACCGCACGACCGGGCGGTCGCCGCGGCGCACTGCAGCGTGCCTCCTGACGCGACAGTCCGTCACCGGTCCACCTCACCCGCACCGGCACTTCCCTGCCGCACGCCCTGGAGACAACCTCTATGCCCTTCATCTTCGTCGGAGGGTCGGCTCGTTCCGGCACTTCCCTGGTTCAGAAGCTCCTGGTGAGCCACTCCGCGATCGCGGGTGGGCCGGAGTTCGACCACACCGGCGCCATCGTCGACCTGTACCGGCGCATGTCCGAGCCCTGGCGCCTGGACCGCCAGGCCTTCTACTATACGGCCGGTCAACTGGCCGACGGTTTCCGGGCCTTCTACGAGGGTTTCTTCACGCAGGTGACCGAACGCGACCCGGACGCCGCCTTCCTGTCGGAGAAGACACCCAGCAACATCCTCGCCGCCGAGACCCTGCTCGAACTGTGGCCGGACGCGGTGTTCGTCAACGTGGTCCGGGACGGACGCGACGTGGTGCTCTCCCACCTGGACGTCAACCGCCGCTACCGAGCCCGTGGCGAGCGCAACCCGGAGCGGGACACGCTCCTCAGCGTCTGCCGGCACTGGAACGCCTGCATCTCGGCGTACTTCGACCTGATGGCCCGACCGGACCTGAGCGAACGGGTCCACCACGTCGTCTTCGAAGACCTCGTCACCCGTCCCGAGGACGAGGTCCGCCGTCTTTTCGAGTTCCTCGGACTGAAGACGGAGGAACGGCAGATGCACCCGGAGAACATCACCGAACAGGAAGTCGGAGTAGTGCTGGAGGGAGCCTATTTCACCCAGCAGCTGTACCGGCAGCCTTTCAACGCGGCGAAGACGAATCGCTGGCGTCAGGAGATGAACCCGCTGCAGAAAGCCGCAGCCACCCGCCTCATGAAGTCCAACCTCCGGAGGCTCGGCTACCCGACGTGACGGATGCCCGAGGCGGTGACATGCCACACCCCTGGTCCATCGCGGAGATCGGGACCTGCGAAGATCGGTCCGCAGATGTGCACACCCTGTCGGAACGGGGTGGCAACAGTGGGGGAGCCCGGGTGACGACGATCGATGAGTACCAGCGGCGTTGCGAGCAGCTGTTCATGGCCGGAGGGAACGCGGCCGTGAGGCGGGCCGCCCAGGCAGCTCTGGACGAGCTCGGCCCCCACCCCGACCTGTACTGCTGGTTGGCCCTCGGGCACGCCGCCGAGGACGACGACGAACACGACGACCGCGCGGAGGAGGCCTTCCGCGCCGGACTCGCTCTCGACGGTGACCACCTGGGGCTCCTGGCGGGTTACGCCGAACTGTGCCTTCGTGCCGACTCCTTCGAGTACCCGGGCCGGGCCGCGCGGGCCGTCACTCTGTCCAAGCGCCTCAAGCAGCTCGCACCGCGGTCCGCCGAGGCCGACCGGCTCGCGGCAGCGGAACGCTGGGCGCGGCGCGGCTACTGGGACGACCTGCGGATGAGAGCGGCGGCCGCCACGGTCGCGGGCCGCGACACCGAGGCACAGGCCCGTGCCCTGGCCGTGGATCTCCGGCACGGCGACGAGGCGGCGACCGGGGACCTGAACGTCGACGACCGCGAGGCCGTCGTACGCGCCGCTACCGTCGAGGCGCTGTCCGGGCCGTGGAACGCCCCCGTACGCTTCCTGGGTCGCCATCGCACGGCCGTCTGGGTCCTCAGCGGCATCCTGTGCGTCCTGACCAACACGGTGTTGCGCCAGACCGGAGTCGTCGACACCTTCAGCGTCTGGGGGTTCCTCTGGGGCCTCCCCGTCCTCATGGTCGACCGCCGTTTCGCCGCCATCCGCAGGCAAGCCGAGGCACAGCACATCGCCACCCTCGAAACAGCGCTCGGCGAACGGAGTTGACCTGCTGCCGTCACGCTGCCCCGAACGGGGCAACCGGTGCAGACGGCGGCGGACGGGGCCGGTCACCGTGACCGCGGCGCAGGCCAACGGTGCACCGGGTGGCGCGGCTTTCGTAGCGGAGGCCGTTCGGCGAGGATGACGGGTCATGACGATCGTGTTCCGGGTCCCCGCCGGCGGTGCGGAGCGGGTGGGGTTCGCCTATTCGCCGACGATGGAGGCCGTACTGAGTCTCCACGTGCTGGTCGAGCCCAAGCACCACCCCGTCCAGCACGCCTGGGTGCGTGCGATGCGCAAGCTGTCCCCGGCTCTGAAGCGGGAGATCGAGGCGTTCTCCTACGCGGTGCGCTCGTACTTCCCCGAGTTCCTGTTTCCCCGGCCGACCGGCGGCCTGGCGGACTTCGCGGAGGGACTGGCCGACTTGCGCGGGGCGGATCCGGAGCTGGTCCGCCTCGAGTTCGCCGTCCCTCTGCTCACGCCCTGGCCGGGCGGCGGCGAGGGCAGGGATCCGCACGTGCTGGACGAACCGGAGGTACGCCGTCTGGTGCGGGAGCGCCTCGCACGGGACAGCGACGAAGCGATGGCCGGGATGCTCCTCGACGACCCCCGCGCGCTGCTGGAGCGGTTCTTGAGCATGCTGGAGCGCTACTGGCGGGAGGCGTTCGAGGAGGAATGGGCACGGCTCGAGCCCGAACTCGCCGCCGGCGTCAGCGAGGCCGGCCACCAGATCGAGCAGCGCGGCCTGTACGGGATGCTCCGCGGCCTGTGGCCGGAGGTGCGCAGCGATCCGCAGGCCGAACGCTTCTGGCTGGAGCGGCCGCACGACCACGAGGTCGCCATCGGCCCGGACGACACACTCGTACTCGCCCCCAGTGCCTATGTGTGGCCACACGTACGCGTCAACTGCGACGGTCCGTGGCCCCTCGGGCTCGTCTTCCCCGTCTCCTCGATCGTCCGGGAAGCCCGCCCGCGGATTCCGCCGACCAGGCTCGTCGGCACCCTGCGCGCGCTCGCCGACGACACCCGGCTGCGCGCCCTGCGACTGCTCGCCGAACGTCCGCGCAGCACGCAGGAGTTGGCCCCGCTCGTCGGGGTCAGCGAGGCCGCCCTGTCCAAGCACCTGAGGGTGCTGGCGGACGCGGGCCTGCTGGAGCGCCGCCGCGAGGGCTACTACGTCCTGTACCGGCTTGCCTCCGGACAGTTGGCAGGGCTGGCCCCCAGCCTGGAGAGCTTTCTGCACGGCGACGGCTCCGGTGAGGGGTCCGGTGACGTGTCCGACCACGACTGATTAGCCATCTGCCTAATAAGTGGATCAGGGGCCCGGCAGGACCCGACAGTGGCCGCATGCCACTGCTGAAGGACCGCAACTTCCTGCTTCTCTTCGCCGGCCAGGGCATCTCACGCTTCGGCGACGGCCTGTACACCGCCGCGACCGCCTGGCTGGCCTGGTCCCTGACGAAGGACCCCACGGCCGTCGCCGTGGTGAGCGTCTCCGCGTTCGCGCCCGCGTTCGTCGCGACCTTCGTCGTCGCCTCGTACGCCGACCGCCGCGACCGTCGGAAGCTGATGATCTTCACCGATCTGGCCCGGGTCGCCGTGGTGGCCGTGGCTTCCCTCCTGCTCTCCCTCGACCTGCTGCACCTGCCCCTGCTCGTTGCGACCACGGCACTGCTGGCGCTGATCGGCGCCCCGTTCGCCCCGGCCCGAAACGCCATCGTCACGCAGATCGTGCCGGACGACCGCTTGCAGCAGGCCAACGGACTGCTACAGGTCGCCTTCCGGGCGGCCTTCTTCGTCGGCCCGCTCATGCTGGCACCGCTGCTGGCCTTCGGCTCACTGCAGGCGGTGCTGGTGGTGGACGGACTCACCTTCCTGGGTTCGGCGGCCGCCGTGGCCGCCATCCGCGTGACCCGCCCCTCTCCGACCGGCGCTCAGACGGGACTGTGGCGCGATCTCAGCGCCGGGCTGCGGGCAGTGCTGGCTGCTCCCGACGTACTCGTGGTCATCGTGACGTTCGTGCTCGCCCTCGCCCTGACGAACGGTTTCCTGACCGTCGGGCTGGTCGCAGTCGTGGGACAGGGCGGCCAGTACGGTCTGCTGCTCGGCGTCGCCGGGGTCGCCGAAGTGGTCGGCGCCCTGCTCCTGGCCGGCCTGCGCATCCGCAGACTCGCACTGGCCGCTGTGCTGGCGTGGGCCCTGCTCGGGATCTTCCGGGCTCCACTGGGAACGGTCACCTCCCCTGCTGTGGCGGCGGCATTCCTGACCGCCACTGGGTTGGCCTCGGCCCTCACGGACATTCCGTTGATCGCACTGGTGCAGCGGCGCATACCGGGCCATCACCTGGCGAAGGCACTCGGGCTGTGGGAAACCGGGGTGGCAGGAGCCCTGGCGATCTCCCCCTTTGTGGCCTCCACCGCCATCACTCTCGCCGGACTGAAGAGCGCCTTCCTGCTCTCGGGGGCCGCCGTCGTCGTCCTGGCCGTCACCGCCATGCTCACCCTCGCATGCGTAGGCGTGCGGCCGGCCGGTCAGAAGCCCTTCGTCACGGCGCCGGAAGAAACGGCGGTGATCACGGCCACGTCGGAGTGACTGCGCGGATCATCGCTGGGCGCAGGCAGTTCCAGACGTTGCCCGACGGGCCGGGCGGCGGGCGGCATGTGGGTCCGGGTCACCTTCCGTTTCCTCAAGCGGCGAACCTGCCGGCCGACGAACACGCTCAGGTCATCCGCCTCGCGCACGCGGGTATGACCCAGCTCGACGCCTCGGTGGGCGGCCGACACGCGCCCCCCTGCCGGCGCCCACTTCGGGCGCGGCGGAACTCGCCGACGCCCTCAGTCCCCGCGAGATCACCTTCTGTGGCTCGTGGCACGCGGCCGGGCCAACCGTGAGATCGCCGCACAGCTCTGCCAGGAACGTCGCACGGCTGCCCTGCAAGGCCACATCTCGACTTCCGTGGCGACCCGAACTCGCAGACAATGCAGTGCGATTGTCTGTCCGGCGGAGGCTCGCCCACCTGGCGCGCCTCTCTCCTCCTGACCTCGTGCCGGCTGTATCCGCGTCAGCCGCTTCACGTTCCATGACGACCTCCACCGACCAGAGGCAAGGATCGGCTCGTGCGAGTCCCGGCAGACGAGGTCGACTCCCTCCTCTCAGCGACTGCGGCCCCGCCGAGTTCAGTGCGCGGACCGCGGTGAAGCCTCCGACCCGCACAAGGAGTCCGCATGGCATCACGTATCAGCCGTCGCACCGTGCTGTCCGCCGGCGTGGGCGCCGCCGGCCTGTCCCTGCCCGGCGTCGCCGCGTACGCCGCCGACCGTGCGCCAACCCGCGTGAGATTCACTCTGAACGCCCAAGTGCTCGACGGCGGTGAACAGGTCACCTCGATCACCCTGGGGACCGCCCGGCTCGGCCCGATCGACCCGGCCTGTCTGACCACCGCGACCTTCGGCGTGCACGCCAAGGGCACCAGGCCGTTCGCCACTGCTTCCGACGGCGGCGTTGTCACCGACTACGACCTCGACCGCACGGTGACCGCTGTCCGGCTCGACCGCAACGGCAACATCGTGCTCGAACTCAGCCATGGCGAAGGCCAGATCGGAGGCAGCACACTCAGCTACCTGCCGGCCGAGGGTCGCAACGTGATGCTCGACCTCGTCTACACCCTCACTCAGCACACCCCGATCGTCCTGCGCGACCACCGATCCGTCGTCATCGACACGTTCGTGCAGAACCCTCGGCTCTCCGATCCCGAGGTGGACGCGTTCAGCTCACACATCTCCGGCTCGGGAATGAAGTACCGGCTGTACTCGCCCACCGAGTCACACTTCTCCCGGCACAGGAAGCGCCCGCTGATCGTCTGGCTCCACGGCGGAGGCGAGGGCGCCTCACTGCCCAACAACTACTACGACAACGAGACCCCGCTACGAGCCAACCGCGGCGCCCTGGGCTTCGCCACCCCCCAGGCCCAGCGCATCTTCGACGGCGCCTACGTCGTCGCCCCGCAGAGCACCTCGTACTGGATGGAGGACGGCCCCCGCTTCGCCCCCCTGATCCACGAGATCGTCAACGACGTGGCGCGCAAGAACCGCATCGACCGCGCCCGGATCTACGTCGCCGGGTGCAGCAACGGCGGGTACATGAGCATGAAGATGACCACCGTCTATCCCACCCTGTTCGCCGCGGCCGTGCCGATCTGCGGGATCGTCGCGCCTTTCCCGTCCGGAGACACACCGCTGATCCCCGACAGCGAGCTGGCACGGATCAGCACCCCCAGCTGGCTCGTCACCTCCGCCGACGACCCCGTCGTGGACGCGCAGGCCAACACCGTCCACGCGCACGATGTGATCCCCGGCTCGCTCATGACGCTCTACGACCACGTCATCTGGA
The DNA here is from genome assembly GCF_044756385.1 of Streptomyces sp. NPDC091972. Classification (NCBI taxonomy): domain Bacteria; kingdom Bacillati; phylum Actinomycetota; class Actinomycetes; order Kitasatosporales; family Streptomycetaceae; genus Streptomyces; species Streptomyces sp. NPDC091972. Next base: position 43,229 of record NZ_JBIVSV010000022.1, read on the forward strand.
ACGGCCGGCAGTTCAACGGCCACTTTTCGTGGATCTACGTCGCTCGCAACGACCCCAGCATCGACGGGACGCATGTCTGGCAGTGGATGGCCGCTCAGCGTCGGCACTGAGGGACGGTAGGTGGAACCGCCGGCGGCTGAAACTGCCGGCGGTCCGACTCCGGACACGATGGTGACGAAGGCAGCCTGCCGACCACCGGACGACACATCCACCACCCGGCCGACGCCGAGGGACGAGCCACTAGCCCAGGAGGCGTGTGAGCCAGTCGGTGCGGGTGCGGCGGGCTGTGGTCGAGATGTGCGCCTGCGGGTACAGGGCGTCGAACCCGTGGAAACCGCCCGCCCACACATGGAGTTCGGCCTGACCGCCCGCCGCCCAGATACGGGTGGCGTAGTCGGTGTCCTCGTCGCGGAAGACCTCCGCGGAGCCGGTGTCGATGTAGGTGGTCGGCAGGCCGGAGAGGTCCTGGGCCCGTGACGGCGACATGTAGGGGGAGACCTCGGCGTCGGGGAGGTCCCCGAGGAGCGAGTGCCATCCGAACGCGTTCATCTCAGTGGTCCAGACACCGGGGGTCCTGGCGTACTGGCGGCTGGAGGTGGAGGTGTTGCGGTGGTCGAGCATGGGGCAGATCAGCATCTGCGCGGCGATCGCGGGACCGCCCCGGTCGCGGGCGAGCAGGCCGACACCCGCGGCGAGGCCGCCTCCCGCGCTGACGCCCGCGACGACGATACGGGCGGGGTCGATGCGCAGCTCGGCGGCGTGCCGGGCGACCCACAGCAGTCCGCGGTAGCAGTCGTCGACCGGGACGGAGCCGGTGGCCTCCGGCGCGAGCCGGTAGTCCACCGAGACCACGACCGCGCCGAACCGGTCGAGCCACTCCAGCGGGATGTCGATCTGTGAGTGGCGGTCACCCATGACCATCCCGCCGCCGTGCATCCAGTAGATGCAGGGGAGGGCGGTGCCGTCGTTGTCGGCGTCGGTGCGTACGGGGCTGAGGATCGACAGGGGGATCGGGGTGCCGTCCGTGGCCGGCACGGTGATCTCGCGCCGCTCGACCTGTCGGTGCGCGAGGAGGGACTCGATGGGCGTCGAGGGCAGTTGGCGCAGCTGCGCGAGGATGTCCGGGGTGAGTTCGGACATGAGGGGCATGTCGGCCAGGAGGTCACGCAGTTCGGGGTCCAGAGCGGGGCGTGCCGTGGTCATGGTGGTGGCCTTTCGTAGGTGCTGGATGGTCCAGGGGGAGCGGGTGGGGGCTTGGTCAGGGCTTCCCGAGGACGGCTTTGCCGCCGACGGGGACGTGGTCGCTGTACTCCGGCTCCTTGGCCAGCAGCGGGCCGATCTGCGCCACGATGGCCTGAGCGGTCTCACCGGCGAAGACCCGGTGATGGTCCTCCTCGCTGGTCCAGCCCTCCGTGACCTGGACGACGTCGGGGTCGGACGCGGAGCGGGAGACCAGGTAGACCAGGCAGTGCTCACTCACACCCGGGCTGCCCTCGTCCATGCCGGTCAGCAGCAGGTCGATCAGCCGGTCTCCCGCACCGGGCTCGGCGGTCAGGGTGGCGCTGAAGCCATACGTGGCGATCATGGTCGTCCTCTCGGTCGGCTGTGGAGTGGGGCGACTTCCATTAGAGCCATCTGACCTGCGGAAACGTTAGAACGATGCTGTCGGGTACTTGCACGATCCTCCCGAGCACAGGAGAACCAGCCTGTCACGGTGGTGCAATGTCCCCATGCCTCTCGAAGAGCTCCGCACCCTGTTGGCCCGCCACGCCAGGCCTGACTGGACCACTGCCATCGACGGCGTGCTCATCTCCAAGGTCGACCGCTCGGACCCGCCGGAGCTGTCCATGTCCGGCATGGTGCTCGCGGTCATCGCGCAAGGCGCCAAAAGACTAGCTCTGGGCGACCGGGTCTTCGCGTACGGTCCCGGGCAGTTCCTGGTCGCGTCCGTCGACCTCCCCGTCACCGGACAGTTCACCCAGGCCGATCCCGAACAGCCGGCCCTCGGCTTCGGACTCACCCTGGAGCCGTCCGCCGTGGCCGAGTTGCTCCTCCAGGCCGGCCCCGGTGACACCCCCAGCACCCGTGCGGGCGCGCCCTCGGCGATCGCCGTCAGCGATGCCCCGCCCGCGTTGCTAGACGCGGTCGTACGGCTGCTGCGGCTGCTGGACGAGCCCCGCGACCGGGCCGTACTGGCGCCGCTCGTCAGGCGCGAGATCCTGTGGCGGCTGATCACCAGCGAGCAGGGCGCGACGGTACGTCAGCTGGGCCTCGCCGACAGCAGCCTCAGCCATGTCTCCCGGGCCGTGCGCTGGATCCGCGAGAACTACGCGCAGCCCTTCCGGGTCGAGGACGTGGCCCGGATGTCCGGCATGAGCGCCTCGGCCTTCTACCGCAACTTCCAGGCGGTGACCGCGATGAGCCCCATCCAGTTCCAGAAGCAGATCCGCCTCCAGGAAGCCCGGTTGCTGCTCGCCACCCACCCGGGCGATGTCACCGGAGTCGGCCAGCGCGTCGGCTACGACAATCCCTCCCAGTTCAGCCGGGAGTACCGCCGCCAGTTCGGCGCGCCGCCCAGTCAGGATGCCGCGCGCCTGCGTGATGCGGTGCGCGCCCCCAGCGGTGTCCTGGCCTGAGCGGCACGGCGGTCACGAAGGAGGATCAGGCAAGGCGGCGAGAGGATCGTTCTATCGTTCCCGCAGGTCAGAGCGATCCAATGGGATTGGAAGTTCTTCAGCGGAGCAGGAAGACGCCGTTGCTCCGCGCATCCCGTCACATCGCCGAGGGGCACAGCATGAACACTGTTCTGATCACGGGTACGTCGTCCGGATACGGTCGGGCCACCGCCCTCCACTTCCACGAGCAGGGGTGGAACGTCATCGCCACGATGCGCACGCCGCGCGAGGGCGTGCTGCCGGACTCGGACCGCCTGCGCGTCGTCGAACTCGACGTGACCGAGCCCGCGAGCATCACGGCCGCGTTCGAGGCGGCGGGCCCCGTCGACGTCCTGGTCAACAACGCGGGCGTGCCCTCGATCGGTGTCTTCGAGGGCACCCCGATGTCTCAGGTTCGGGAGGTGTTCGAAGCCAACACCTTCGGTGTCATGGCGACCACGCAGGCCGTGCTGCCCCGCTTCCGCGAACGCGGCTCAGGTGTGGTGGTCAACGTGACCTCCAGTGTGGTGCTCGGGCACATGCCGCTCTCAGCCGTCTACAAGGCGAGCAAGATGGCGGTCGAGGGCTTCACCGCGTCCCTCGCGCTCGAACTCGCGCCCTTCGGTGTGCGGGTCAGGACGGTCCAACCGGGAGCCTGTCTGACGACGAACTTCGCCGTGCGCGCCACGAACGGCGCCTCGCTGGACGAGATGGTCCCGGAACCGTACGCAGCGTGGGCGAAGAAGGCCATGGACTCCTTCACCGCCCAGGAGCAGTTCACCGAGGAGACCGATGTCGCCGAGGCGGTGTGGCGAGCCGTCCACGACACGACCGGTCAACTGCGCTTCCCCGCCGGCCCCGACGCGCACTGGCTCGCCCAGGCGAAGTGACGGAACCCCGGTGCGGTGGCACACGCGCTGATGCCGGATTCGGTTTCGTTCCACGGCGGAAACCTGTCAACAGGAAGCCACCGTACGGCCGTTGAAGGTCAGGGGCGTGTCGGTGCGCTCCGCGACGTCCTCGACGGTGACGCCGGGAGCCGTCTCGACGAGGGCGAGTCCGTCCGCCGTGACGTCGAGGACGGCGAGGTCGGTGATGATGCGCTGGACGCAGCGTTCGCCGGTGAGCGGCAGGGTGCACTCCTTGAGGATCTTGGGGCTGCCGTCCTTGGCGGTGTGTTCCATGAGGACGATGACGCGGCGGGCGCCGTGGACCAGGTCCATCGCCCCGCCCATGCCCTTGACCGTCTTGCCGGGGATCATCCAGTTGGCCAGGTCCCCGCCCTGTGACACCTGCATGGCGCCCAGGACGGCGGTGTCGATGTGGCCGCCGCGGATCATACCGAAGGACAGCGCCGAGTCGAAGAACGACGCCCCCGGCAGCACGGTGACCGTCTCCTTGCCGGCGTTGATGAGATCCGGGTCGACCTCGTCCTGCGTGGGGTAGGGCCCGGTGCCGAGGATGCCGTTCTCGGAGTGCAGGACGACCTGGACGCCGGGCGGGAGATGGCCGGGGATCAGGGTGGGCAGGCCGATGCCGAGGTTGACGTAGGAGCCGTCGGTGAGTTCGGTTGCCGCTCGGGCGGCCATCTGGTCGCGGGTCCAGGCCATCAGGAACGTACCGTCCTCTTCTCGATCTGCTTGTCGGTGGCCTCGGCGGCGCTGAGCGCCACGACCCGTTGGACGTAGATGCCGGGCAGGTGGACGGCGTCGGGCGCCAGGTCGCCGGGTTCGACCAGTTCCTCGACCTCGGCGACGGTCACCTTGCCCGCCATGGCCGCCAGGGGGTTGAAGTTGGCGGCGGCCCTGCGGAAGACGAGGTTTCCGTGACGGTCGCCGCGCCAGGCCCGTACGAGGGCGAAGTCGGTGGTGATGCCGTGCTCCAGGACGTGCGGGCGGCCGTCGAAGTCGCGGATCTCCTTGGGCGGCGAGGCCACGGCCACGGAGCCGTCCGGGGCATGGCGCCAGGGCAGTCCGCCGCCGGCGACCTGGGTGCCCACACCGGCGGGAGTGTAGAAGGCGGGGATGCCGGCGCCGCCGGCCCGCAGGCGTTCGGCGAGGGTGCCCTGCGGGGTGAGCTCGACCTCCAGCTCGCCGGACAGGTACTGGCGGGCGAACTCCTTGTTCTCGCCCACGTAGGAGCCCGTCACGCGGGTGATGCGACCGGCCGCCAGCAGGACGCCCAGACCCCGGCCGTCCACACCGCAGTTGTTGGAGACGACCTCCAGGCCCTGCGCGCCTTGCTCGGACAGGGCGCGGATGAGGACCTCCGGTACGCCGCTGAGGCCGAAGCCGCCCACGGCGAGTGAGGCGCCGTCGGCGATGTCGGCGACGGCCTCTGCGGCGCTGCCGCGGACCTTGTTCACGTGGGGGGTCTCCTTTCAGGAGGCTGCTTCTGGGACGGCACCGGGCGGGACGGTCGACCAGCCGCCGTCGACCACGAGATTGGCGCCCGTGATGTACGACGCCTCGTCGGAAGCCAGGAACACAGCCGCGTCGACCACGTCGTCCGGTGTGCCGGTGCGGCCGAGCGGGATGTGCCGGGCGATGGAGCGCATCGGGTGGTCGGCGGCGAGGAGGTCGGCGGGGGAGCCGTCCGTGTCGATCATTTCGGGGCTGACGCAGTTGGCTCGGACGCCGTACGGGGTGAGGACGCAGCCGCGGCTGTCGATCAGGTGCGCCCAGGCGGCCCGCACGGTGAGCCACACCGAGTCGAGTCCGGCGCGCACGGTGAAGGCGAAGTCCTGCTGGACGTCGCCGCCGACCACGAGCGCGCCCTCGGCGGCGAACCGCAGGGCCGCGGCCCGGCCCTGCCCGCGGGCCGTGCCGGAGATCAGCGCGACCTTGCCCTCGAGCCGCTTCACGAGGACACCTCGCGCAGCGCGTCGGAGACCGACTTGACCCCGCCGTGCGCGGTCATCCCGCCGTCGACGGGGATGTCGGCACCGGTGATGAACGACGACTCGTCCGACAGCAGGAACACGACCAGCGGAGCGACCTCGTCGACGGTTCCGGTGCGGCCCAGCGGGGTCTCCCGGATGTTGGCCTCGCGGAACGCGGGGGCGGCCGAGGCGGTCATCTCGGTCTCGATGTAGCTGGGGTGGATCGTGTTGACGCGGATGCCTCGCGGGCCGAGTTCCAGCGCGGCCGTCCTGGACAGTCCCCGCAGCCCCCACTTGCTCGCGGTGTACGCGACGGGGTAATGGGCCGTGAGGGCCGCGGAGGAGCCGACGTTCACGACGGACGAGCCGGCCGGCATGAGCGGTGCGAGGTGCTGGATGCCGAGGAGCGGGCCGGTGACGTTGACGGCGTGGACCCGGTCGAAGTCCTCGGCCCGGACGTCGCCGAGGCGGGCGCGCCAGGTGATGCCGGCGTTCTTGACCAGCCCGTGCACCTGCCCGTACGACTCCCTCAGTTCGGCGGCGAGGCCGGCCCAGTCCTCTGCGCTGGTCACGTCGAGGCGACGGCAGCCGCCCTCCGGCCGTACGTCGGTGGCGATCACCCGGGCACCCTCCCGGTTCAGCGCCTCCGCCTCCGCGGCGCCCTGGCCGCGGGCCGCACCGGTGACCACGACGACTTTGCCGAGCAGCCGCTTGGGGTGCAGGTCGCTCACGGCCGCTCCCGGGACCGGCGTCGGCCGGTCGGCAGCGGCACCGGGTCGGTGCCGGGGACGACCGTGTTGGACACGGTGCCGATTCCTTCCACCGTGAGGGTGACGGTGTCGCCGGGCTTGAGGGGCGGCGGGGTCTGTTCGCCGCGCAGACCCCACAGTTCGGCGAGGCAGCCGCCGTTGCCGCAGGTGCCGGAACCCAGGACGTCACCGGGCAGGACGCGGGTGCCGCGGGAGGCGTAGGCCACCATCTCCTCGAACGTCCAGCTCATGTTGGACAGGCAGTCCCGGCCGACGACCTCGCCGTTGACCTCGGCTGTGAGCGCGAGTCGCAGGAAACCGTCGGCGTCCCGGTACGGCTCCAGCTCGTCGGCGGTGACCAGGTGGGGGCCGAGGGTGGTGGCGGTGTCCTTGCCCTTGCAGGGGCCGAGACCGACCCTCATCTCCGCGGACTGCAGGTCGCGCGCGGACCAGTCGTTGAAGACGGTGTAGCCGACGATGTGGTCGCGGGCTCGCTCGGGGGTGAGGTCGTGGCCCTCGCGGCCGATGACGGCGGCCACCTCGAGTTCGAAGTCGAGCACACTCGAGCCGGGCGGGACGGGGATGTCGTCGTGCGGGCCGTGGATCGCGTGCGGGTTGGTGAAGTAGAACGTCGGCGCGGCGTACCACTGCTCGGGCACGACGGCGGCCCCGTCCACCGAGCGCCGGACGCCCTCGACATGCTCCTCGAAGGTGACGAAGTCCCTTACGGACACGGGCTGGAGCGGCGGCAGCAGCCGTACCTCCGACACGTGCGGGCCGGGTGCTGCGTCGAGCGCGGCGGCGCCCGCGGTGAGCAGGCCGGCAAGACCGCCGCATTCCGACAGGAGGGTGGTGAGCGAGGTGACTCCGGGCAGCGGCAGCAGGGTGCCGTCGTCCTCCACGACGGCCACGCGACGGCGGCGCTGGTGTTCGTATGCGGCGAAACGCATGGTGCGGCTCCGGGCAGGCTGGGGCCCGGGGGCGCGGCGGGACCGGGTCAGGGCGGGTGACAGGGTCGGCCGCGCCCCCGGGGGCGGGCGTGGGATCAGACCGGCGGGGCGACGAAGACGCCGCGGTCGACGTCGTTGAAGGACTCCTTGGCGATCAGTTCGTTCATGGGATTGGCCGTGCCCCACTGGTCGGTGACCTCGGGCTGCGAGAAGTCGTAGACGTGCGGGTGCCAGGTGTCCTCGTCGAGGAGCTCCAGCTCGGTGGTGTACTCGACGGTGTTGCCGTGCGGGTCGAGGAAGTAGGTGAAGGTGTTGTCGCCCGCCATGTGCCGGCCCGGGCCCCAGATCTTGCGGTGACCGGCACGGATGACCCGGCCGGAGCCGCGCATGTACTCGTCGAGGCCGCGCATCTCGAAGGAGACGTGGTGCAGCGCGGTGTGCGGGCCCTTGGCCAGCGCCATGGAGTGGTGCTGGTTGCTGATCCGCATGAAGTGCATGACCTCGCCCATGTGCGGGGAGCTGAGGGTGTCGGAGAGCCGGAAGCCCAGGTGCTCCTCGTACCACTGGCGAGTGCGGTCCAGGTCGGGGGAGTTGAGGACGACGTGCGACAGCTTGACCGGGATCGCCTCCTTCTCCTCGATCTTGCGGTGCTGCCGCACCTCGACGTCGGCGGAGACCTCGATGGTGCGGCCGTCGACGTCGAAGAAGCGGAAGCCGTAGCCGCCGCCGGGAGTGTCGACCTTGCCCGGCTGGCTGATCAACTGCACACCTTGGGTGAGGAGTTGCTCGGCGAGCGTGTCGACGTCGGCGGCGGACGCGGCTCCGTAGGAGACGAGGTCCAGGCGCTTCTCGTCGGCCCTGCGCAGGCGTACGACGTACTGCTCGGGGGAGCCCTCGGCGGCCAGGAAGGAGATGCCGGAGTCCTCGGCGACCTTGGTCAGCCCCCAGACGCCGGCGTAGAAGTCGAGCTGCTTGTCGTAGTCGGGCACGGCGAGGTCGACGTGCCGCAGGTGGGTGAGCAGGCGCATGGTGTCAGTCCTTCCGGAGGAGGGCGGCCGCGTTGCCACCTCGTACGGCGTCGAAGTCGGCGTCGGTCAGGTCCGCCGCGCGCAGTGCGCCCAGCGGGTCGTCCGTGCCCATGTCGAAGGGGAAGTCGGAGCCGAGCAGCACCCGGTCGGGTCCGACGGCGCGGATGAGCTCGCGCAGCACGTGCGGGTCGTGCACCAGGGAGTCGAAGTACAGGCGGCTGAGGTAACTGCTGGGCAGACGGGCGCAGCCTGCTCCGGCGTCGGAGCGGGTCCGCCAGGCGTGGTCGGAGCGGCCGATGTGCGTGGGCAGGTAGCCGCCTCCGTGGGCCGCGATCAGCCGCAGGTCCGGATGGCGGTCCAGGACTCCGGAGAAGATCAGGTGGGAGAGCGCGACGGCGTTCTCCACCGGCTGCCCGACGGTGTTGGACAGGTACCAGCGGTCGAGCCGTTCGTCGAGCGTGCAGCCGAAGGGGTGCAGGAAGACGATCGCGTCCGACTCCTCGGCCCGGGTCCAGAAGGGCTCGTACGCCGGGTCGGAGAGTTCCCGCCCCGGTGCGTGGCTGGAGATCTCGACGCCCAACAGGCCCTGTTCCATGGCGTGTTCGAGGGCGTGCACAGCCTGCCGGGGGTGTTGCAGCGGTACGAGACCCAGGCCGCGCAACCGGTCGGGAGCGGCGGAACAGTGCGCCGCCGTCGCCTCGTTGGCGAGCCGGTACACCTTCTCCGCCGTCTCCTCGTCCGCCCAGTAGTGGTAGTGCGACGGCGAGGGACTGACCAGTTGGACGTCCACCCCCTGGGCGTCCATCGCGGCCAGCCGCACGGCGGGGTCGGTCATGCGCGGGACACGCTCGCGCACCATCGGCCCGTTGACGGCGAGTGCCGCCGGACCGTTGCGCCGGGCGTCCAGCGCCTTCGCCTCAGCCAGTCCCGGCAGGTCGGCCACCAGGGCCTCGACTTCGGGCAGCAGGACGTGGGCGTGGACGTCCACGGTGGGGGCCGGGGTCACGGCAGCTCCCGCAGCATCGTCATGGTGCGGCCCATCAGGCCGGGGACGTCGGCGTCACGGACGCCGTCGAGCTGCCACTGCCCGATCTGCACGGACGCTTCCACGACCGGTCGGACGCGGGCCATCCGCCGCGCGTAGTAGGCCTGGAAGAGAGCGTCGTCCCAGGTGTCCGACTCGGTCAGCAGTTGGCTGAGCACCCACGCGTCCTCCAGGGACAGGGCCGCGCCCTGCGCGAGTGTGGGCGGACAGCAGTGCGCGGCGTCGCCGATCAGCACCACCCGGCCGCGGTGCCAGACACCCTCCACCAACAGCCGGTCGAACCATGTGTAGTTGACCTTCGCCGGGTCGGTGATGTGCTCGGTGATCTCCGGCCAGTGGCCCCCGTAGGCGGAGGCGAGGCGCCGCATCTCGTCGGCGTACGTCCCGGGCGGGATCGCGGCGCGGTCGCGGTTCGCCTCGACGACGTACGCGTACAGGGTGGCGTCGCTGGTGGGGCAGTAGCCGGCGATGTAGGCGGGGCCGCCGTAGGCGAGGTCGGTGCGGGTCACTCCGGCCGGGCGCGGGGCGGCGATGCGCCAGATGGCCATGCCGGTGGGCTCGGGCTTGTAGTGGATGCCGATCGCCGCGCGGGTCGAGGAGGCAAGGCCGTCGGCCGCGATGACCAGGTCGTAGCGGGCCTCGCTGCCGTCCGAGAACCGTATCGAGACCCCGTCCGCGTCCTGGCCGAGGATCTCGGCGGTCGTGCCGAGTCGCACGCCGGCACCACTGGCCCGGACGGCGTCGATCAGGATCTGCTGGAGCTGGGGGCGCTGCATGCCGATCGTGGCGGGCAGATCGTCGCCGCCGGTGCGCAGGTCCCGGGCGACGTGCAGGACGGTGCCGTCGGGAGCGGTGATGCCGACGGAGCCGAAACCGAAGCCGGACGCCTCGACCTGCTCCCAGACGCCGAGTTCACGCAGGACGCGCAGGGCGTTGCCCTGGAGGGTGATTCCGGAGCCGGCGGTGGCGTTCCAGTCGTCCTTGGCTTCGGTCAGGTCCACCGTGAAGCCGGCGCGACGCAGGAAGACCGTCGCGGCGTTGCCTGCGGCGCCACCACCGATCACCAGGACTGTGCGGGGGCTGCTCATGAGGGAACTCCCTTGTTCCGTAGGCTATTTGACCGCGATCGGGTTGACGGGTGAGCCGACCGCTCCGGTGATGGGCAGAGGTGCGGCGGTGAGCCAGAACGCGTACGCGCCGTCACGGGCACAGTCCTCGGCGAGAGCGTCCAGGTCCCACATCTCACCGATCAGCAGGCCGATGTTCGGGATGGCGACCTGGTGCAGGGGCTGGAAGGCGTGGTCGAACTCGTTGGGGCGGACCTCGAACCCCCAGGTGTCGGTGGCGATGGCGGCGATCTCGCTGGAGTGCAGCCAGCCGGCGGTGGTGAACGACAGGCCCGGCGCGCTGCCGCCCGCGTAGTCGCCCCAGCCCTCGCGGCGTGCGCGGGCCAACTGCCCGGTGCGGACCAGCACGATGTCACCGCGTCCGACGCTCACCCGGTGCGCCTCGGCCGTCGCCGTCAGATGGTCCTCGGTGATCGCGAACCCGTCCGGCAGTTCCCCGTCCGTGCCGATCACCCGGCCGACGTCCAGCAGCACACCGCGACCGGCGACGTGCGGCGCCATGTGCTCGATGCCGGTGACGAGGTCGCCGTCGGAGGTGACGACCTTCTCGGCCGGGCGGCCGTTCCACGCCTTGCCGTGGTCGAAGATGTGGCCGAGTCCGTCCCATTGGGTCGAGCACTGGAGCGGCATCGCGATGACGTCGTCGGCGCCGCCGATCCCGTGCGGGAAACCCTGGGTGCCGAGGGCCGCGTCGGTGCCGGTGTCCAGCATGGTGTGCACCGGGTTGGTGCGGCGCCGCCAGCCCTTCTGCGGGCCGTTCATGTCGAAGGACTGCGACAGCGAGAAGCTGACGCCGCGCCGGACCAGGGCCGCGCCCTCACGGCGCTTGTCCTCGTCGAGGAAGTTCAGGGTGCCGAGCCGGTCGTCCTCGCCCCAACGCCCCCAGTTGGAGTACGCCTTGGCGGCCTCGGCGATCGAGCCCTCGGGGTCCTGGCGGTTCATACGGCGCCCTCCGCGACACAACGGGTGCGCTGGAGCCCGAGTCCGGCGACCGAACCCTCCATGACGTCGCCGTCGCGCAGCAGCCGCCCCCAGTGCATGCCGTTGCCGGCCGGGCTGCCGGTCAGGACCAGGTCGCCGGGGAGCAGGCGTGCGGTCCGGGAGGCGTACGCGACCATCCGCGCGACCTTGAAGATCATGTCCTTGGTGGACTCGTCCTGCATGGTGTCGCCGTTGAGCTTGAGCGTGACGCGCAGGTCGTCGGGGTCGGCGATCGACTCGGCCGGCACCAGCCAGGGGCCCAGCGGGGTGAAACCGGGCGCGTTCTTGCTGCGCAGCCAGTCCGTGCCGATCTGCGGCATGTCCCGGCGGAACACGGTGGCCCGGTCGGTCAGGTCGTTGGCGATCGTGTAGCCGGCGATGTGTTCGGACGCCTCCTCCACCGACACCTGGTAGGCCGCCTTGCCGATGACGACCGCCAGCTCCAGTTCCCAGTCGGGTTGCTCGGCCCATCCGGGCAGGACGACGTCGTCGTACGGGCCGGTGATCGAGGTGGGCAGGCCGATGAAGACGTACGGCAGGTCCTCGGTGGCCCGCCGGTCCATGATCTCGGCGGCCTCCGCGCGCCGCTCGCTCTCCGGCCGGTCGTCTCCCGGGGCGCGGTGGGCGACGTGCAGGTCGATCACGTGCTGCCGGTAGTTCGCACCCGACTGGAACACCTGACGGGGAGCCACCGGCGCGTGCACGTGCAGGTCCGCGACGGCCGTACGCCTCAGGCCGGTGTCGGAGGCGAGGACGCGCAGTCGCGGCAGGGCCGTCTCCCAGCTGTCCAGCACGTCCAGCGTCGTCAGCCGGTCGTCGCCGAAGGCGTCCCGCAGATCGAGGGCCTGACCGTCGGGGGTGACCAGGGCGGGGAACCGGGGCCCGTCAGGGGCGGAGAGGGTGGCGAGTGCGAACGGTCCGGCGAAGAGCACGGACGCGGGTTCGGGTTTCACGGACATGTCCTCCTGATTGCGGTGGGACTAATCTGGACCCGCACCACGTGATCAGGGAAATCGATTCTGTGGATGATCTGCATCCACCCCGTTTATCTTCATCGTTGGCCGCTCCACCGCAAGGGACCGATCCGTGAACCTGGCCCGTCTCGACCTCAATCTCGTCGTAGCCCTGCGCGCCCTGCTGGAGGAGCGGAACGTCACCCGCGCGGGGCAGCGGATCGGTCTGAGCCAGCCCGCGATGAGCGCCGCCCTCGCCCGGCTGCGCCGGCACTTCGGCGACGACCTGCTCGCACGCGTCGGCGGCCACTACGAGCTCACCGCACTCGGCCAGGTCCTCCTCGACCGCACCGCCTCCGCCTACGACCTGCTGGAACGCCTCTTCTCCAGCCAGGCGGACTTCGACCCGGCCAAGGAGACCCGCGAGTTCAAACTGGTCGCCTCCGACTACGCCGTCTCCGTCTTCGGCACCGAACTCGCCCGCCTCGTGCACGAGGAGGCCCCCGGCATCCGGCTGCGCTTCACCCAGACCCCGCCGACCGTCATCGACAGCACCGCGACCCTGCTGAGCGCCACCGACGGCCTGCTCATGCCCCACGGCGTGATCAGCGACTTTCCCGCCACCGACCTCTACGACGACCGGTGGGTGTTCCTCGTGGCACGGGACCACCCCGACGTGGGGGACCGGCTCACCCGTGACGACCTGGCGAGGCTGCCCTGGGTGACGTACCAGCGCACCTACGACGCGCCCGCCGTACGGCAGCTCGGCATGCTCGGGATCGAACCGCGCGTCGAGGTGTCCGTCGACAGCTTCCAGCTCCTGCCCCTGATGATCGCCGACACCCGGCGCATCGCTCTGGTCCAGGCGAGGCTGGCGCGGCTGATGGCCCCGATCGCCGCCGTGCGGGTGCTGGAGCCGCCGTACGAGGCGGTGCCACTGCGCGAAGCACTGTGGTGGCATCCGGTCCACACCCATGACGCGGCCCACATCTGGCTGCGCGAGACGGCCGCGCGGGTCGGGGCGGGGCTGCCGCGCGTGGACGAGGCGTGAGGCGGTGAAGGCACCTCATCAGGAGTCGGTTCGGCCGGCCGCGTCCCGCATTTCCTCACGCACGACCTCGTGCGGCCACGCTCGGGCGAACACGCGCAGCCCGCGTCGGGTGTGACGGGCTCACCCCCGGTCGTCGCCCTAGTGGCCGGGGGAGTCTGCGACCGGCCCCGCCAGTGTCCAGCCCTCCGCGGTCACCTCGGCGTGCACCTCGCCCTGGGTGACCGGCTCCCCGCAGTGGGCGCAGATCGGGCGGGCGGTGAAGTCATGGTCGTGGTGGCGCAGCTTCATGGGCGGGTCGGTGGCCAGCCAGCGGTCCCCCCAGCGCAGCAGTTCGCGGATGACGCCGAGCAGGTCGCGGCCGGCCTCGGTGAGGTAGTAGCCGTCGTGGCGGGGCTCGTCGGACAGCGGGCGGCGCTCCAGGACCCCGTCGGCGACCAGGCTCTTGAGCCGGGCGGACAGGCGGTCGGTGGGAGCGCCGGTGTTCTTGGCGATCTGGCGGAAGCGGTGGTTGCCGAAGGTGACCTCGCGGACGGCGAGCAGGGACCAGCGGTCGCCCACCACCTGGAGGGCGGCGGCGATCGAGCAGGGGCGGCCGGGGACCTCGTACGGGTCGATGCGTTGTGTGGTCACACCTTTGAGTATCCCGCGTGGGCTTTGATTATCAAAGCTTGGGCAATGTCGGGAGGTCCGCCCCCGCTGTGGTTTGAATATCAAAACGCATCGTGCTTCGCTGGCCCTCATGAGCCCATCGGTTTGGTTTTCAAAGCAACGTGTGGCGTCGACCGTCATCATCTTGGCGGTCTTCATGACCAACCTCGATCTGTGGATCGTCAACGTGGCACTGCCCGCCATGGGCTCGTCCTTCGCCTCTTCCTCCGGCCGAGCGGCCACACTGAGTTCCCTGTCCTGGGTGCTCAACGCCTACGCCATCGTCCTGGCGGCCCTCCTGGTCGTCGCGGGCCGGACGGGGGACCGGATCGGACAGCGGCCGGTGTTCCTCACCGGCGTCAGCGTCTTCACCCTCGCCTCGCTCGCCTGCGCCCTGGCACCGAACCTCGGGACCCTGGTGGCCGCCCGGGCCCTGCAAGCGGCAGGAGCCGCCGCCCAGTTGCCCACCTCCCTGGCGCTCCTGCTGGCCTCCGTACCGACGGAGCACCGGACCCGTGCCACCCGCAACTGGGCGGCCGTGGGCGGGCTCGCAGCCGCCGCGGGCCCCGTCGCCGGCGGACTGCTGGTCCAGGTCGACTGGCGCTGGGTCTTCGTGATCAACATCCCCATCGGTATCGCCACCGTGGCGGCGGGTCTGAGGACCCTGCCCACGACCATGCGCAGGGAGCAGGGCCGCCTGCCCGACCTGGCGGGCGCCCTGCTGATCACCCTGGCGATAGCCGCCCTGTCCGGCGGACTGGTGCAGGCACCGGACTGGGGGTGGCTGGACGCCAGGAGTGTCGCGCTGTTCGCTCTCGCGCTGATCAGCGCCGCCGTGTTCGTCCGCCGCTCGCTCCAGCACACCCACCCGCTGTTCGAGCTGCCGCTGCTGCGCCTCCCACGGTTCGGAGCCGCGAGCACCGGCACCTTCGTGTTCGGCGTCGCCTTCGCCATCATGCTGTTGTCCAACGTCCTGTGGTGCCAGGAGATCTGGCACTGGAGCGCCCTGCGCACCGGCGTGGCGATGGTGCCCGGCCCCGCCCTGGTCCCCGTGGTCACCCTGCTCACCGCGCGCGCCGCGCAACGTCTTGGCCACGGACCGCTGGTGACGACGGGCGGACTGCTCTTCGCCGCCGCGATGCTCTGGCGCACGTGCTTCGCCTCGCTTGACGCCGACTACTGGCTCGACCTGCTGCCCAGTCAGGTCCTGGGCGGCGTGGGCGTCGGGCTGACCCTCGGCACCCTGGTCGCCGCCGGCGTCAGCTCCCTGCCCGCCCACCGGGCGGCCACCGGATCGGCCCTGGTCAACTCCGTGCGCCAGATCTCCGCCACCGTGGGCGTCGCGCTCCTCGTAGCCATCGTCGGCACCCATGTCGGCCCCGCCCAGCGGCAGGACTTCCGCGCCGCGTGGCTGGTGGCGGCGGCGCTGAGCGCCGCCGCGGCCGTCGTCGGCGTCTGGATCACCCGCACCGCCACCCGCACCGGCGAGGCCGCCGCCCTGGCCCCCGCCCCGGCCACCCCGCTGACCGAACCGCGCTGAACCACTCACCCTCACACCTGCTGGAGTCCACGCCCCCCGTAACGCAGTGAAGGACGAACGCACCGGTTCCGTCACGGAGAAGCAGTCGTGCGAGGATTCGGCGCCGGTGTCCGACCCGCCGGGCTGACCTGGCCGATTGGCGTTCGGCGAGCAGAGAAGGTGCACATGCGTCCCCACACGATCAACGTCAAGCACACGGCCCTCGTCGCCGTGGTGGCGATTCTCGCCACCGGCTGTGGCGCGGGAGCCGGACCCGCAGCCCCGGTGGTCACCACCGCCCCTGTCCCTTCCCCTGCTTCCACATCGGCGCCCTTCGGCCAAAGGGACGTTCGGATGGACCTGCAAGCGGCCGTCGCGGCAGCCGGACTGACGGGCGGCAAGGTGAAGGCAGGGTTTGGTGTGCCCAAGGCGGCACACGCCCCCACCGGCACCGAAAAGGGACGCAGGATCACCGCTCTCGCCAAGCGGCTGACCCCATGTGTGGTCTCCTGGTCGCCGACCGAGAAGGACCACCGCTCGCCCAACTCCGCCGATCCGGCCGGCACACGGCGGCACTTGCAGGTCATGCTGTCCGGCCTCTCGGCACGGGGCTGGAACGAGAGCAAACCTTCCCAGGAGGCACCGGTCGGGGGCGCTGGAACCTACTTCATGGCCACATACAAGAAGAAGGGCTGGTTCCTCCACGCTCGCCATCTCACAGCCCCCGCGCTCGATCGGTTGACGTTCATGGCCGTGGAGGATGCCTGCTTCAAGCGACTCACCGCCGAGGAGCGAGCACTCATCGCAGACTGATCGGCGGGGTCGGGCGGGTCACAGCAGGCCGGGCCGCTGCCATTCGGTGCCGAGGACGTGGTGGTCGAGGAAGTTGAGGAACGTCTCGTACCACAGGCGCGCGTGGTTCGGCTGGAGGATCCAGTGGTTCTCGTCCGGGAAGTAGAGGTAACTCGCGGGTACTTCGTGCCGCTGCAGTTCCTGGAAGAGCGTGGCGCCCTGTCCGACGGGCACGCGATAGTCCTTCGCGCCATGGATGACCAGCATCGGAGTGCGGATCTTCGCGACGTCCAAGTGCGGCGAGTCGGCCTCGTAGCGCTCGGGGCGGGTCAGCGGATCGCCGAAGATCTGCTGGAAGTACCAGGGCACATCGGTGTCGCCCTGGAACGCCCGCAGGTCCCACAGACCCGCATGGCTGACGATCGCCTTGAAGCGGTCCGTGCTGGTGGCCACCCGGTTCGCCATGTATCCGCCGTACGAGCCGCCGGCGAGCGCCGAACGTGAGGCATCGATGTCGTCGCGGGCCTCGGTCGCGTCGGTCAGCGCGATCACGTCGGTGTAGGGACGCCCGCCCCACTGCCCCCAGCCGCGCCGGTGGTTGATCTGCCCGTACCCGGTCGACAGGGCCGGATCCGGCAACAGAACCGCATAGCCGCGCGCGGCGAACGGCCACGGGTTCCAGCGCCAGGTCCAGCCGTTCCAGCTGGACTGCGGTCCACCGTGGACGGCGACGAGCAGGGGGGCGGGCTGCTCGGCGGACGCGCCCTCGGGCAGCACGAGCCAGCCGCGCAGCACGAATCCGTCGTCCGCCTCCGCGTGCACCTCGGTGAGTGTCCCGGGCAGGTCCCCGACGCCACCCGGGGCGGGCAGCTCGACCGGGGTCTGTTCGGCGAGGCCGGCGTCGATCCGGACGGGCGCAGGCGGCGCGTCGACCGCGTGGCGCAGGGCGTAGAGCGTCCGGCCGTCCGGGCTCACGGTCAGCGAGCCGTACGCGCCGGAGACGGTGAGGCGGGTGACGCTGCCGTCCGGGTCGCGCCGGAAGACGGGGGCGTGCCCTTGCTCGTCGGATGTGAAGAAGAGCGTGTCGTCCACCGGTGAACAGACCACGCCGGCGGGCCAGTTGTCGAATCCGGGCAGCAGGTCCCGCACCGTGCCGTCGGCCAGGTCGATCCGGACGAGAGTCGCCTCCCAGGGGTCGTCGTAGGTCGGGTAGCGCATCCGGCAGCACACGAGGGCCGAGCCGTCGTGGGTGAACCTCGGCGCCTCGTAGAGGTGCTCCAGGTCACCGACGACGTGGATCTCGTCACCGCTCACCGAGTCGGCCACCACCACCGCGGTGCGATGTTCGGCCGGGACCCGCCCGGGCACGAACCGCCGGTACGCGACGCGCGTGCCGTCCGGGGACAACGCCGCGTCCCCGGGATCCTCCAGACCGACCCCCTGCCCACCGGCGACGACCGGTTCCGCGTCAACACCTGCACGGACAAAGGTGTGCGGCTCCTCAGGGCCGAGGTCGTGGTCCCAGGCGCGGGTAGGACCGGTCTCGTACAGGATCGCGGTGACCTTCGCGTCCCTTCGCGCCGCGCGCAGCTTTCCGTGTGCCTCGGCGTCAGCGGCCCCCGGGAGAAGCCCGGCGGTGTGGCACAGCGCACCGGAGTCGCGGGCCACGGTGACCGCGGCGATCCCGCCGGGGTGCCGGGCCACGACGACGGCCTCCCCGCGCGGCGGCAACGCCCACAGCGCGGCACCCTCATCGCCGTCCGCGGCGGCCCGTTCGGACAGGAAGTACAGCGCTCCGTCCGGACCGAACACCGGCCCCGACTCGCCCTTGTCGGACCGGGTCAGCCGTAGCGCGTCGCGCTCCCCGGTCGGATCGATCTCCCACAGACCGGACACGAACCGCGTCCCGTCCTCGGACAACGACTGCACGGCGGCGACAAGACGAGTGCCGTCGGCTGACAGGGCAAGGGAGTTGACGCGTGGGCAGGCGACGAAGGCGGACAGGTCACGGAAGGTGGACGGGCCACCGGAGGACTCGGTCATGCGGGCGATTGTCGCTCGCGCGCCACGCGAACGGCCAGAGAGGAGGACGTAAACGCCAGTCTTTCAGCGGCTGTTCGGGCACGCTCGATGCAACTGACAGCCCTGCCCGGTCAGGAGCTGCGACCCCCACCGGCGATCATCGTCACGCGCGTGTGGCTTCCTCGACGACCGCAGGCGCCGCCCCGACACGGCGGTACGTCCGCGACGGCCCGGATGGGAGGGGGAAGGCTGGTCGCGGCCTTCCCCCTCCCGTGCTGCCCAGGGTGGATGCGGGTCAGAAGCCGGCCATCGTGACCTTGCCGATGGCCTTGCCCGATTCCAGGATGCGGTGGGCCTCGCGCAGGTTCGCGGCGTTGATCTTCCCGAGGTCGGTGGTGGCCGTGGTGTTCAGGATCCCGGCGTCCACCAGGCGGGCGACCTGGTCGAGGATGCGGCCCTGTTCCGCGAGGTCGGCGGTCTGGTGCAGGGACCGAGTGAACATGAGTTCCCAGTGGAAGGCGATGCTCTTGGACTTCAGCAGGCCGATCTCGAGCTGGTCGAAGTCGTCGATGGCCACGATGTGGCCGAAGGGCTTGACGAAGTCGGCGTAGGCAGCCAGGTTCCGTTGGGTGGCGGCGGTGCTGAAGACGAAGTCGACGCCGTCCGGAGCGATCTCGCGTACCTGCGGGACGAGGGGCTCGCGGTGGTCGACGGTGTGCGCGGCACCGAAACGCCGGGCGAACTCGGCGGTCTCGGGCCGGGACGCGGTTCCGATCACCGTCAGGCTGGTCAGGGCGCGGGCCAGCTGGGAGACCATCGCGCCGACGCCACCTGCGGCGGCGGTGACCAGCAGCGTGCCCGTCTGCTTGAGGGCGTCGTTGTGCAGACCGAGGTGCTCGAACAGGCCCTCCCAGGCGGTCAGCGACGTGAGGGGCAGCGCTGCGGCCTCGGCGAAGGACAGGGAAGTCGGCTTGTGGCCGACGATCCGCTCGTCCACCACGTGGAAGAGCGAGTTGGCGCCCGGCCGGTCGATGGCTCCGGCGTAGAAGACCTCGTCACCCACCTGGAAGGACTCGACCCCCTCGCCGACGGCGACAACGGTGCCGGCTGCGTCCCAGCCCAGGACCTTGGGCTCGCCGCCCGGATCACTGCTCTGGCGGATCTTGTAGTCGACCGGGTTCACCGCAACCGCCTCGACCTGCACGAGCAGGTCGCGCGCCTTTGGCTGGGGTACCGGCAGGGTCGTGTCCACGAGACTCTCCGGGTTCTCGACCGGGAGGTTCTTGAAGTGGGCGACGGCGGGCATGGTCTGCGGGAGCTGGCTCATGAGTGTTCCTTCTGTCGAGTTGTGCACCGGACTTCCGTGCACAACCAACGTAGATCTGAGGAGGTAGTAACCCGCAAGGAGTACTACTATCCTTTGGGAAGTGTGCTGGTGGGTGGGTGAGGACAGAAAGGGGAGGCTCCATGGTGACCCTCTGCGAGTCGAAGAGGCACGACCATCACGACGTGTACGCCGCCCAATGCCCCTGCCGGGACGTGCTGGATCTCCTGGCAAACAAGTGGTCGGCGCTCGCCATCGGGGCGATGGAGGACGGGCCGCAGCGTTTCGGAGCCCTGCAAAAGCGCCTGGAGGGGGTGAGCCCGAAGGTGCTCACTGCAACATTGCGCCGTCTTGAGGACCGGGGCTTCGTGAAGCGGACCATCTACCCCGCAGTGCCGCTGCACGTGGAGTACGAACTGACGGACCTCGGTCACAGCGTCGCGGAACCCTTGGCGCGGCTGCGTGGGTGGGTGGAAGACCACATGGACGAGATCGCCTGACGGCCTCAGGCGCGGCCACTCCGGTCAGCGATCCAGGAACTCATTGACTTCGGGGGCGAAGTCCTCCGCGTGCTGGAGGGAACGCCCTGTCCGGTGACGTTGCAGTGGGTGACCTTGGCGTCCGGCAGCCGCCGGGACATGGCGTACGCGGCGGACGCGTGGATCATCACGTCCCGCGCGCCGTGGTGGCCATGTGTCGCCCGGGGAGGCACCTCTCGTCGTCGAGGCATGCGCAGTGGTTCTGCGTGACCCGTGGGGGAGTCCTTGCCGGCGCGTGCGACTGAGCTGTTGGTTTCCGGGGCCGCGCTGTCGCTGCCCCCTGGGGGCGGCAGCGCGAGGACGCTGACGCCGCCTCGGATGCGGCCGCCGCACCTCCAGGGGTTGTGGGTCCGGGTGTGGGCAGACCTCTTGCTGAGAGGAACCAGGGACCCGCCGACGGCTACGACGTGGGCAGGATCATGAAACGACCGCTGGTCCTCATGGCGGACGCCCCGTTTGCCCGTCAGGACTGGATGTTCTCCAGGTCCTCGAGAAGGCTGGGGTGCTTGGGCTCCCAGTCGAGCGCCTGCCGGGTGTAGGCGCTGGAAGAGGGCTGGTCGCTCGCGAAGATCTGGCCGAGGGGGCCGAAGGTCTCAGCCCCTACCGGTTCGACCGGCAGGTTCAGCCGTCGGCCGATGACTGCCGCGATGTCGCGGACCTGGTCCCCCTCGTCGGCCACGGCGTGCCAGGCGGTGCCCGCTTCGGCGTGTTCCAGGGCGAGCCGGAAGAGAACTGCCGCGTCGAGAGCGTGCACGGCCGGCCAGCGCTGGGTGCCGTCGCCCGGGTAACCGGAGACTCCGGTTCGTCGTGCGATGCCCGTCAACAGGCCGGCGAATCCACCGGAGCCCTGGTTGTGCACCGTGCGCGGCAGGCGTACGGCGCTGGTGCGGACCCCGCGCGAGGCGAGGCCCAGGACCGACATGACCGCACGGCCGCGACCGCCGACCGGCCCCTCGGTCATCAGCGGGTCTGCCTCGGTGGAGGCGCGGCCGGGTACGTGCGGCGTGCCGGAGCAGGTGACGAAGGGGCGGTCGCTGCCGACGAGCTCCTCGCCGAGGGCCGCGAGGGCGGCGCTCTCCTCCGCGACCGACTTGGCGAGGGCGTCGGGGCTGCTGAAGTCGTTGGCGAACGCCAGGTGGATCACCCCGTCCGCCCCGGCGGCGCCGGCGCGCAAGGTGTCCAGGTCTGCGAGGGAGCCGCGCAGGGGCTCGGCGCCGGCCGCGGTCGCGGCCTGCGCGGATGCGTCGGAGCGAGTCAGTGCGAGGACGGTGTGGCCGTTGTCGAGCAGTTCGGCGACGACGGCGGAACCGATCAGGCCGGTGCCGCCGGTGACGAAAACGTGCATGGGAAACTCCCCCAGAAGTGATGGGACTCTTGTCCCGTCACTCTAGCGCAGTGACGGGACAAGAGTCCCATCACCTAGGATGGTGACCATGGGCAGATGGGAACCGGGCGCACGCGAACGTCTCGTCATGGCTGCCGTCGACCTGTTCACCGAGCAGGGGTACGACGCCACGACGGTCGCGCAGATCGCCGAGCGCGCAGGAGTCACCAAGAGCACCTTCTTCCGGCACTTCCCGGACAAGCGCGAGCTGCTGGTGGCCGGGCAGGAGACGCTGAGCCGACTGCTCGCCGAGGGGATCGCCGAGGCGCCCGCCGACGCCGCCCCGCTGGAGGCGGTCGCCGCCGGTCTGGAGCGTGCGTCGAGCGCGATGGGCCCCATGAGCCGCGAGCTCGCGCCTCGCCTGAAGGCGGCCGTCGCAGCAAGCACCGAACTCCAGGAGCGTGACGCCCTCAAGAGCGTCAGCCTCGCGGCCGCGATGACGACCGCTCTCATCGCCCGCGGCGTACCCGATCCGACCGCGGCTCTTGCGGGGGAGCTGGGCGTCCTCGCCTTCAAACGGGGGTACGCCCAATGGTCCGAGGGTGACCGTGACGGCAAGGACGAACTCGCCGGGTACACCCTGGCGGCCCTGGACGAGTTGCGTGCGGCGAGCGCCTCGCTGGGCTGACCGGCAATCTCACCCGCCGGGCACGCAACTGCGGTCGGTAGCCAGCTTCGAGAAGCGTCAACAGGCAGAGCCCCAGGTAACATCGCGCCGCAGTTGCCCGTCGACGGGGCCCAGCCGCCAGGACGAGGCGTGACCACCGGTAGTGACCACCGGTAGCGCAGGCCTGCGGCACCACCGCGGCCGTACCCCTGGACCACTCCTGTGCGGGTGACCGCGCCGGCCGGCGTTTCACGATCCGCTTCCGGACGGGCGCGGCGACAACCGGCACCGGTCGCGGGGCATTGCGGCGCGACGTTGCGAAGATCTCCGAAGCCTCCACCGCAGCCCGGTCGATCCACCAGACTTGTCCAGAGGGAGAAGGGACGGCAAGCATGGCAAACAGTGCTCTTCTGGTGATGGACGTGCAACGGGACGTCGTGGCCATCGCCGATGACGGTTCCGGATATCTGCCGCGCTTGCGCAGGGCGATCGACGGTGCCCGGGCTGCGCGTATCACCGTGATCTACGTCGTGCTCGGTTTACGGCCGGGGGATCCGGAGGTCAGCCCCCGCAACAAGGTGATGACGAACGCCGTGCGGGCCGGCCTGTTCACCGAGGGAGCACCCGGCTCTGAGATCCATGACGACGTCGCACCCCGCCAGGGCGACGTGGTGGTGACCAAGAGGCGCGGAAGTGCGTTCTCGGGCAGCGACCTCGACTTGGTACTCAGGGCTCGCGACATCGACAGCCTTGTTCTCACCGGCATCGCCACCAGCGCCGTAGTGCTGTCCACCCTGTGGCACGCCATCGACCTGGACTTCGGCCTCACCGTCCTGGCGGATGCCTGCCTCGACACCGATCCCGAGGTGCACCGGATGCTCACCGAAAAGCTGTTCCCGCAGTGGGCAGATGTCCTCACGGTCGACGACTGGGTCAAAGCCATCGCAGCGCAGTAGCGGAAGACCGCCCGGACTTTCGCGAGTGGGGTGAGCCGGCATCGCTTCGACCGGGCGGGCAGGCCAGCCGACGGCATCCTGCGCTCCTGCCCGGGCCTGGCCCAGACCAAGACCCGGCAGAAGGCGGCCTGTCAGAACCTTGCTGTCGGAGGGCAGGACGAAAGGAGTCAGGGTCGTCTGGTGGGGGCGGGGTGCGGTCAGGATCAGTGCTGGGCGAACTGCACTCGTGTGGGCTGTACGACGTTCGCCCGCACCGCCAGTCCGCTGACGGTCAGTTGTTCACCGTAGATGTCGGTGACTCTGATCGCCTTGCCGCAGCCGTTGCCGTCCTCGGCGATGAAGTAGTTGAAGCTGGTGCGGGGCAACTGGCGCCAGCCGTTTCCGGTGCTGACCTCGAGCCGTGCGACCGGGTTGCGGTGCCCGATGACCTGGATACCGCACCAGTAGGCGCTGGATCCGGTCTTGTACCGGATGGACATGGTGCCGATGGAGCCGGGACTCACCAGGCTCCAAGTGATGGGCAGGCGGCCGACCTTGAGGTCGGCGAGCTTGGCGAAGGCCTGTTGGCTGAGGTCGATCTGCCCGGGTGCGCAGGGCAGAGGGCATTCGTTGGTGATCCGTACGGTGACGGACTTGCCGTTGGCCGCGCGGACGAGCACGTAGGCACCGCAGGCGCGGGAGGTCTCGTAGTCGGTGGTGTTCATCGCCGCGATCATCATGTCCGGGCTGGGACCGAACAGACAGGCCCCGTCCCCGACACCTGCTTCATAGGCGGTCGCGACCCCCTGGTACGAGGTGTTGGGCCGGATCCGACCCGCCGACACAGACGTGGTCGACCCGCGCGAGGACGTCGGGGTGCTCTTCTGTGACGGCTTCGCCGGCTTGGGGGTCACCGAGACCTTCGGCGTGGCGGAGCCGCTCGCACTCAGACTTGCCGACGGGCTCGGCTCTGGGCTCGCAGAGGCCGTCCCAGAAGTCCCGGCTGCCTTCGGCTGGGTGGTGACGAGGGGGGTGGCTGCGGTCGGCCTGCCGTCGCCGTTGTGGCCGGGGAGCAACGCGATGACCAGGAAGGTGAGAACACCCGCAGTGGCCAGCGCCACGGTGGCGCCCAGCACGGTTCTGCGTCTGCGCCTGCGCTGCCGTGCGATCTGCCTCGTTGTCGTCATGACCTGTCCGTTCGGGATCGAGCCGATGGTGCACTGGTCAGTGGCCACCCACCGCGAAAAGGTTGCCGTCTGGTGGATGCTGATCACCCGCATCCTCTGGCTCCTCCTCTGAGGGAGTCTCCTTCGGCGGACAGCACAACCCCTGGGAAGAATCAACTGTCCTCTCTGCGGGCACCAGGTGTCCCAGGAACAGAGGGGCGCAATCGCAGGTGACGCGCCCCACTCCGCGGACAGCGGGTGAGACCCGCAGGCCCGTGCCACGAGGAGGCAGGTGGGATGGCTGTACGTAGCGACGATTCAGACGGCTTCTCAGCGCGCTCCCGCACGCACGGCGAGGATCCCGTCGGGAATCTGCAGCCCGCGGCGGAACGCGTACACGTCGCGCGAGATGTGGTCGAACCGCTGTTGCGCCGCGCCGACTTGTTGGGGCAGCTCCTGCGGATCGGTATTCGCACGTGACCCGGCACGGGCAGAGGTGCAGCCACCTGCTGTGGATGTGCAGGGGCGCGGTGGCCCTGGTCGCCGGTGCCGTCCTTCGGACGGAGGCACCCGGAACATCGCTGCCGTAGCCGGTCAGGCAGAAAGGCCCGTCCGGCCATGACCAGTCCGACGCCCAGCATGCCGCCTCCGATGCCGACGCCCCCGGAAGACAGCCAGCCGACCTCGTGCTCATCGGCCCAGACCCCGGTGCTCGCTGCGACGAGGAAGCCCAGCAGGCACGCGCCGCTGACTAAGGCATACCTCCAACGAGACGGCACCCCATCACCCCTGCACGCGCCCGGGCCACGTGTGTACGGGCGCTCATCTCCCGCTTCGGTGACCGCAGCATCCTGCTCACCGCGGGTCAGGCTCCCGTGGAGTGCACGGCGACGCGGCTGACGTGCAGTGCCGACACTGCTGCTCAGGTATCAGGGCGACGGCAGGACTGGATCGTCAACCAGGCCACCAGCCTCGGGAGGCACTCGGCAGCTCGCCGGAGGCGATATTCACGAGCCGGCTGGCATCCGCCGACGGTCGGCAACCGCGCGATTGCGGCCCAACTGCTCTCGAAACGCTGCCCTGTGTCGTGAACAGAGCCAGTGGCCACCTGCCGTCGGGCTGAGCAGTTGCCACGTGCAGTGGGCTTTCGCCGCGGGCTGAGCGGCTGAGGCGTCGTCAGGAAGCGGGAAGGCAGCGGAGAGACGTTGACAAGTGCCGCCCCTTCCTCCCATCATCATTCCACTAATCGCATAGTGGAATAGTGATGGAAGAGGTGGTGGCCGTGGAGTACCGCATCGACAGGCGGAGCGGGGTCCCCGCCTTCCAGCAGATCGTGCAGCAGACCAAGCAGGCTCTGCGGCTGGGCGTACTGGTGCCGGGCGACCGGCTGCCCACCGCGAAGGAGGTCGCTGAGACGAGCGCGGTCAACCCGAACACCACCCTCAAGGCGTACCGGGAGCTGGAGCGCGAGGGGCTGGTCGAACCGCGGCCTGGCCAGGGCACCTTCGTGCGCCGCGCGCTCGGCCGCCCGGAGACGGGCACCGACTCGCCGCTGTACGGGGAGCTGGTGGCGTGGATGGCGAAGGCGGCCGGGGCTGGTCTGGAGCAGGAGGACGTGGCCGCGCTGGTCGCGTCGGCGCTGGAGAAGCAGTACGCCTCCGGGACCACAGCGGTCACGGGGGCGACGGGAACGAGGAGCACAGGTGAGTGACTACATGTATCCGGGGGAGCCGGCCCTCGAGGCGTACGGGCTGGGGATGCGCTATCGGCGGGGCTGGGCGCTCAAGGACTGCACCTTCCGGCTTCCGGCGGGCAGGATCTGCGGGCTGGTCGGCCCCAACGGGGCGGGAAAGACCACGCTGCTGAACCTCGCGGCGCATGTCCTGAAGCCGACACAGGGTTCGATCAGTCTGTTCGGCGAGGAGCCGGGCTCGGTGGAGTCCGGTCGGCGTACGGCCTTCCTCGCGCAGGAGAAGCCGCTGTTCCGTCGCTTCACCGTGGCGGAGACCCTGCGGCTGGGCCGGGAGCTGAACCCGGGCTGGGACCAGCGTGCCGCCGAGGACATCATCCGCGCGGGCAACGTGCCCTTCGACGCGAAGATCGGCACCCTCTCCGGCGGACAGCGCACCCGCGTCGCCGTCGCCCTCGCCTTCGGCAAGCGCCCCGACCTGCTGCTGCTCGACGAGCCGATGGCGGACCTCGACCCGGTCGTGCGCCACGAACTCATGGGCACCCTCCTCGCCGAGGCCGGCGAGCGCGGCACCACCGTGGTGATGTCCACCCACGTCCTGGCCGAACTGGAGAACGCGTGCGACTTCCTTGTCGTCGTCTCCGGCGGCGGAGTGCGCCTCGCCGGTGACGTGGACGACCTGATGACCGTGCACGCCGTCGTCACCGGGGCCAGGGAGGGCGACAGCCTGCCCGACGGCCTCGGCTACCACACCCTCGTCGAGGCCCGTACCAGCGGACGGCAGTTCACGGCACTCATCCGCCCGGAGGGCCCGGTCACCGGCCCCTGGGAGGTGACCGCCCCGGGCATGGAGGAACTCCTGCTCTCCTATCTCCGCTCACCCGACGCGCCACCACTGATCACCCCCACCGCCCAGGTCCAGGGCCAGGCGATCGGCACCGGGACGGTGGCGGCATGAGCACCTTCACCAACCCCTCGACCAGCGGCAAGAACGGAACGACGAACCGAACGATGAACGGGACATTGAACGGCACCAGGAGCCGACCCAGGCACGGGACCGGAAACGCGACCGCCACGGAGGCCACCCGGCGCCCCCATCTCAGCGGCATGACCTGGCTGGTCTGGCGCCAGCACCGAGCCGCGTTCTGGACCATGATCGCCGCGACTGTGCTCGGCGTGGCCTGGATGATCTACCAGCGTGCCCGGATGATGGACTTCCTCGACGCCTACGGCTTCCCCGCCAAGAGCCTCGATGACGTGGAAAGGCAGTTCGACCCGTACATCGGCGCGTTCAACACCGTCACCACCGGTCTCACGGCGATACCCGTCATGCTCGGTGTCCTCCTCGGCGCCCCCCTGCTCGCCGGCGACCTGGAGAACGGCACGGCCAAGCTGATCGCCGCCCAGTCCGTGAGCCGCAACCGCTGGCTCGCCACGAAACTGGCAATGACCGGGCTGGCGGTCACGGTGGCCACGGTCACGTTGTCGGCTGTGTTCGCCTGGTGGTGGAACCCCATCAAGCTCCCTTACGTGGACATCGACTGGACCACGAGGGAGTTCTTCAACACCACGGGCCCGGCGCCCGTCGCCCTCTCCCTGCTGTCCGTGTTCGGCGGGGTGCTGATCGGTGTGATCCTGCGCCGTACATTGGCGGCCATGGTCGTGACCCTCGGGTTCGCCGTCGCCCTCCAGGCCCTCTGGGGCTACTTCAAGTTGTCGCTCGGTGACATCGTCACAGCCACCAGCAAGCCGGTCAGTCCCGGAACCCTGATCACGTTCCCGCCGGTGCCCCGCACCGCGCACGTGCTCGACGTCTCGTATGTCAGCGGCAGCGGCAAACACTTCGACCTGACCACGTGTACGGCCACGCTGTCAGAGGAGGCGACTGGGCAGTGCATGAAGAAGGCGGACATCGTCGGCGCGTCGATCGACTACCTCCCCATCGCGCAGATGAGCAGTATGCAGTGGCTCGGGGCATCGATCCTGCTCGCCCTGACCGCCGGCATCGTGGTGTTCCTCTTCGTCTGGGGTCGCAAGCGGCTCGTCTGAGTAGCTGTTCGCGCCTCCTGCCCATCTCCACCGCCGCCTTCTTCGCGAGTCGATGCAGCAACTCAACGCCCCCGCGCGGAGCTTCAGTGATCGTCCAGGCGACGCGCCCACGCGCCAAGTGACCGGTGGTATTCGGCTGTGCCCGAAACGCCTGGTGCTGCTCGAGGGATGACACGAACCATGAGGGTGTCGTCAGGAACGACGGTTCCGGCCAGCGCCCAAGGGAGAGAACATGAGTCCATTGCACTCGCGGAAGTCGTTGAGGATGCGCTGTGCCTCGCTCGCACTCGGTCTGGTGGCCGCGTCCGTGTTCACGACGGCCCTGGCCTCGCCGTCGATGGCCGCGCCGGCCCAGACCGCTCCTTCCGCCCAGACGGCGGACGCCAGGACGGAGCGGGAGATCGCGGGCCTGCTTCGGCACAACGAGGGTGCCGAGCGGGTGGCCAAGGACCGGGTACGGCTGGAGCCGGGCGTGGAGATGACCGTTCCGTCGTCCACCCGCGCGGCCGCCGGTCTAGGCGACTGCCGGCCCGGTTACGCCTGCGTGTGGCAGTACAGCAACTACACCGGTTACCGCCTGGACTTCTACTACTACGGCACTTACGACCTCGGCAACTACACCGTGTCCGACGGTTCCAGCTGGAGGGACAAGGTCAGCTCGTTCTACAACAACCAGACCGGAGGCGCTTGGGTGGTGGGCAAGGACTGGATCAGCGAGGGCGGCGGCAGCCAACTGGCATGGATTTTCGGCGGGGCGGCTCCGTACGGCACGGGCCAGCTGGGGGAAGCCGACAACCGAGCCGATGTGATCCAGCTGTATCCGTGACCCAGACGTGAAGGCGCGGCGCGGTACCGACACGGTGCCGCGCCGCGAGGTCGGCGAACCTGCCTCCCTCGCACCACCGGCGAAACGTCATGGTCCGAGGGCGTGGAATGGACCGTCGGCTTCCCGGATCTGAGCGCGACGGAGTTCCCGATGCTCTGGGCCCTGACTCCTTAAGGGGATGCGGTCTTCAACCAGCGGCAGATTCCACTGCTGTTGGCCGAGCTCGACCGGCTTCCCGCTGCCTGCGGTGGCGAATGGGTCGAGCAGGCCCGCGAGTTGTGTCGGTCGTCGAGCGCGGGACGCACCTGTATCTCTGGTTCGTCGGCGACTGACCGCGGTCAGTCTTCCGTCAACGTCCTTGCCTCGCAGGTGTTTGGCCAAGGTGTGTCCGATGCGGGTCACTTCTCTGCGGCCGCCGTGGCTACGCGCGAATCTCCTGGTGGGTCAGCAGGGCGGCGGTCCCCATGGACCGCCGCCCCCGTACGGTTCCGTTCACCAGGTCCCGGTCAGGGCGCCCACGGGGCCTCAACGGTCCAGGTGGTGTCCTCCGTGAACAGGGCCGGGTTGTCCCAGGCGTGCGTGCCGCCCGGGGTGGCGAGCCACAGTTCGGCGTTGTAGTGACGCAGGTACTGCTCCGGGAAGTTGTACGCGGACAGCCGTACGTCGCCGCCCGCGCCTCGGACGGGACAGAAGGTGGCGTCGGCCCGGTACACGTCGCCCGATCCGGCCTCCTTGTAGACGCGGAAGTCGCGGTGACGCAGGTACTGCCCGGGGTAGTTGCGCGACTCGAAGCTGTAGCAGGAAGTGTTGGCCAGGCCGGGGACGACCTTCCAGGTGGCGTCGTTCTTCAGCAGGGCGTCGCTGCCGCTGTTCACGACCTCCGTGAAGACAGCTCCGTCCTTGTGGCGCACGTACCGGTCCGTGTAGCCCGGGGTCGTCACCCGCAGCGACCGGTACTCGTTCACGGGCAGGGTGGGAGGGGCCGTCGTCCCGCGCGAGGCGTTGATCAGGGCCTGGTTGGCGGCTCGCACTCGGGCCTCGTCGACCTTGACCACCTGGCGGTCGTAGGTGAGCAGGCCGTTGACCTCGTTCTCGACGTCCGTGATCTCGGTGTAGACCGAGGCGGACAGGCCGCGCGGCATGCGTACGTCGCGGATCGCGTCGATGAGGCCCACGAACCGGTTGTTCAGGTGGGCCAGGTCGGGCTGGTCCTCGTAGCTGAAGCCGCCGCCGGGGTACCACTCGTGGCCGCTGACCCTGAAGCCCAGTCCGCCGAACTCGCCGAGGACGGCGGCGCGGGTGGAACTGGGCACGGTGGTGCCGGGGCCGACGTACACGTGGTGGTCGACGACGTCACCGTTGCCGCCGTCGACGGCACCGCAGCAGTTCACGCCGCTCATGTTGTCGACGAGGCGCGACGGGTCGTACGCCTTGACCTTGTCGGCGATGCGGGCCTGGTCGTACTGGCCCCAGCCCTCGTTCTGGTTGACCCACATGACCAGCGACGGGGAGCTGCGGTGCTGGTCGATGACGCGGTCGTACTCCGCCTCCCACTGGGTGCGGGCGGCCGCGTCGGGGGTGCGTTGCATGGACGGCATGTCCTGCCAGACCAGCAGGCCGAGCCGGTCGGCCCAGTAGAACCAGCGCTGCGGCTCGACCTTGATGTGCTTGCGGACCATGTTGAAACCGAGGTCCTTGTGCTTTTGCAGGTCGTGGCGCAGGGCGGCGTCGGTGGGCGCGGTGTAGATGCCGTCCGGCCAGTAGCCCTGGTCCAGGGTGCCGGTCTGGAAGACGAACCGGCCGTTGAGGACCGGCCGCAGGAGACCGTCGACCCGGGCGATACCGATGGACCGCATCCCCGTGTAGCTGCCGACCGAGTCGACCGTCGTGCCACCCGACAGCAGCTCGGCCTTCACGTCGTAGAGGAAGGGGTCCTCCGGCGTCCACAAGCGCGCGTTGGGGACGGGCACGGTGAACTCGGTGCCGACAGGGCCGGTGGCGGTGCCGGCCGTCGTGCCGCCGGTGGAGACGGTCACGTGGGCCTGGTGGCCGTTCGTCCCGGTGCCCCGGACGATGACCTTGAGGCGGTTGTTGGTCAGGTCCGGCACCATGTCGAGGCGGGTGATGTGCGCGGGAGCCGTGGGTTCGAGCCACACTGTCTGCCAGATCCCGGACGCGGCCGTGTACTCGATACCGCCGCCGGGGTGCGGGGCGACGTCGCGGATCCGCTGTTTGCCGATCGCCTGGGTGCCGGCCTCGGTGGGATCCCAGACGGAAACCACGATCGTGTTGCTGCCGGCGGCGAGGAGGTCGGTGACGTCGTAGGAGAAGGCGTCGTAGCCGCCGCTGTGGGTGCCACCCGCCTGGCGGCCGTTGACCCACACGGTCGTACGCCAGTCGCTGGCGCCGAAGTTGAGCTGGACGCGCCGGCCGCTCCAGTTCGACGGGACGGTGAAGGTGCGCTTGTACCAGAGCTTGTCGTTCTGGGTGATCTTGCGCTGGATGCCGGAGAGGGCGGATTCCGCGACGAAGGGGACCCGGATCTGTTCGGTGAAGGCGGCCGGCTGTCCGGCGTCGGCCGAAGTGACGGCGAAGTCCCAGATGCCGTTGAGGTTGGCCCAGTCGGGGCGGGTCAGCTGGGGGCGGGGGTACTCAGGGAGCGGGGTGTCGGTGGGGACCTGGTTCGTCCACGGGGTGGTCATGGGGGAGGGCTTGGGCGTCCACGCCTGGGGGGCCGCGGCCGCGGGGCCGGTGGCCGTCAGGGCCGTCCCGACGGCCAGGGCCAGAGCGAGGAGCGCGGTGGTGGCCCACCGCGCTCGTCGTCTGAGATGGCCCAACGGCCCTCTGTCTGCGGGAACTTGACGCATGGTGCCTCCTTGGATCGTGGGGGTGGGGAGACGTACGCGTGCAGGCGGGGCGGCCGGAGGGGAGTCTTCTCCTCGCGCGGGCAACGTTGTCGAGCCCCGCGCAAAGAGGGTTTTACATCGTTGGAAGGGGGCTGTAAATCCCCTGTGCATACGCCTGTGTGCCTCGGGCGAGGGCGGAGGTGTGGGGGAAGCGCTTACCGGTGCTACGCCGTTCTGCCAGGCTCTGCCACCCGCGAGTGCCGAGACGGGCCGGCAGTTTTCGTCGAGCCCGAGCCCGAGCCCGAGGCCACCCCCGTGCGCCAGCCCGAGCGCGAGCGCGACGCGCCGGACACCGGCCGCAGCGCCGCGTCGGAGGCGAGGGGAACAGACTGAGCGGAGGACAGGTCGCGACGAGAGCCTCGGGTGCCGTCCGACCCGCAGGCCGCGGTCCCGTCGTTCAGTCCTGGGCCCGATGTTCCGGAGCCTCGCGTCCGAGGGTGCTCTCCCGCTCGACCAGGCGGTAACCCGCCCAGACGCGTCGGGGTTCGGGTGCCGTGCCGCCCAGCCGGGCCAGCACCGATTCCACGGCAAGCCGGCCGATGGCCTCTTTGTCGGGCGACACGGAGGTGAGCGACACCGCGCCGAAGCGGCCTTCGACCACGTCGTCGAAGCCGACGACCGCGATGTCCTCGGGGACACGCAGTCCGCGCTGGTGCAGGACGCGCATGGCGCCGATGGCCATCGGGTCGTTGTACGCGAAGATCGCGTCGGGGCGCCGGCCGGCATCGAGGATGCGCGTCATGGCCGCCGCCCCGTCGGCATGCCCCCATCCGTCGGTGGCGGCCACCAGCCCATCGTCGGCCGGGAGTCCGGCGGCGGTGAGTTCCTCCCGCCAGCCGCGTACGCGCAGCTGGGCGGGCTCGCTGCGACCGCGACGGGCGCCGACGAACGCCACCTCCCGGCGCCCGAGAGCGATCAGGTGCCGGACGGCGGCGCGGGCTGCGGCGACATTGTCGATGGCGATGTGGTCGTAGGGCAGGTCGTAGTCCCGCTCTCCCAGCAACACCAGTGGAACGCTCTCCGCCCGGTCGCGCAGGTCCTCGGTCTCCAACTCGATGGGACTCAGGATCAGTCCGTCGATGACGCGTGCGCGGAACCCCTGGCTGACCAGCAGTTCTTGCTCACGGCGTCCGCCGGTGTGGTCGAGCAGCACGATGTAGTCATGGGTGGCGGCGGCGTCGATGACGGCGGCGGCGAGTTCGGCGAAGTAGGGGTTGCCCAGTTCCGGCAGGGCCAGCGCGATCATCCCCGTACGGCCCTTGCGCAGGTGCCGGGCGGCCAGGTTGGGACGGTAGCCGAGTGCGTCGATCGACCGCTGGACGCGTTCGCGCATCGCGGGAGTGACGTGCTGGTAGTCGTTGACCACGTTCGAGACGGTCTTGATCGAGACCCCCGCGTGGGCGGCGACGTCCTTGAGGCTGACCCGCACGGCATTCCCTTTCGAGGTGGCCCGGCTCGGGTGGGGTGGGGGTGGTGTCCGTACGACGCGCTTGACGTCTAGTCCCCCCATCGGGCTCGACAATGTTGACCTTTACAAGGTCATACATCCGCCTGCTTCGCACTGACAAGGCGGTGGGCGAGCGTCCCGCACGAGCATCCCATCGCGTATCCGGCAGGTCAGCCACGTTCCTTCACATCGACAGGACGGTCCCTGGGACGAACAGCCCCGATGGTCACGGTACGGACGTCCAGTCCTGGGGCGGCGCCCGGGAGTTCAGTCAGGAGTTCGCTACTCCGGTTCACGCACGCACCACCGATGACGGCCACCGCCTCCTCGACGCGCTCATGGATCCAGGTCTTGATCTGAGCGGCGACCTCCCGCACCGGGAGAGCCCGCACCGGGAGAGCCCGTGCCGGGCCGCGCGGGCCAACGGACAACGGTGTACAAACCGGGGCTCACCGGAAGGCCACACGCCGACAGGCAGGCCGCGGTCACGCTTGCCGCGGAAACAGGCTCCGCATCTCCAGGCGCCGAGGGGTTCCCGGTGCGCACCAGGAACCCCTCGGAGGCCACGGTACGGCTGCCCACCGGGCTCGGTGCATGGCCTGCCATCTGGACCTGGCGGGACGGCGGCGATGAGGTCGACGTCTTTGCGTACCACCCCGACAACCCTGCCCTTCTGGAGCTGACCAACCACGTCCGGCAGAGCCAGAGTTACGTTACGTCCGCCACCAAGCGGTGCGTCGGGGGCCGTGATCGATCTGAG
Organism: Streptomyces sp. NPDC091972; assembly: GCF_044756385.1. Taxonomy (NCBI): domain Bacteria; kingdom Bacillati; phylum Actinomycetota; class Actinomycetes; order Kitasatosporales; family Streptomycetaceae; genus Streptomyces; species Streptomyces sp. NPDC091972. The sequence goes on from NZ_JBIVSV010000022.1 coordinate 77,262, forward strand.
CGTGACCTTCGACAGGCGCAGTGTGGTGTGGCCCCTCGGTGGTGAGCGGATCTTCGCCGACGGACGGAGTGTGGGTTCTGGCTGGCAGACCCACCTCGTCGACAACCTGTCGGTGTGCGGGAGCCGTTGCCATTCCGACCGCAGAGCTGTCCTAAGGTGCGCCGTCTCGTGGAACGGCCCGGCTGAGGAAGCATGACCCGGAGCGCCCCCAGGCGACGGTCACGGGGTGAAGCGGCCAAAGGGCGGGTAGATCACAGCACGGTCGGCGCCGACCGCTCCGAGCCGTAATGACACGGCCACCGGCCGCCGGGTCTACGAGGAGGCGCTCGTACGGTACGGCGGCGACCTGGAGATCTGCCGGGTCCCGCGCGCACAGGGGCACCAGGGCAGCTGCACCACCTTGCCGACGCCGGCCTGGCCGCGCACGGCCACGGCGCCGCGGTGCGCGAGCAGTCGAAACTGGCCGCCGCCGGCGAACTGCCGCCCTGGCTCGGTGACAGGGCCTTTCTGCGAAGCCACCGCTCGGCACTGGTCCGTAAGGACCCTGAGGTGTACGCCGCTCTGTTCCTTGATACGCCAACTGATCTGCCCTGTGTGTGGACGAGTCGGACCTTGGGTCGCAGCACGCGCCCATCGGCTGGTGATCCACGGCATGGGCAGGCAGGCACCGGGATGTGCGGTTCGTCAGACTCGCTCACCCCGTGGAATAGCGGTCCCGCACGTCCTCGCTGTCGTCCGCGTTCGTGTCACCCGTCGAATCCAGGCCGGGCAGCACGAAGTTGACGACGGTGAACTCGTGGCCGCACTGAGGACATGAGTGCTGCGTGCCAAGCGGCGGCAGCGGCGGCAGCGGCGCCGCGGCGGCCGAGTCCGGCGACTGAACTGCCTCGACCGCCTCGAGCAGCGGCACCGTTTCCACCGGGGGCGGTCCAGGAACACTCTGGGTGCGGTGTGTCCGCTCCCAGACCGCCCGGCACGCGGCGGTGCAGAACGGCGGGCCGTTGCATCCGCGGCGGCGGGCCGCCGGGACGAACTCGACGCCGCATGCGGCACAGAGACGGGGTGCGTTGCCCATGGAGAACCTCCCGGGTCGGAGTGGGGGGTCGTCGCGATCCGCTGCTCAGTAGAGCGCGGACAGGGTTACCGGGGCGGAACGCCTGCGGAGCGGCTGAGGGCGTTGGCCATGACGAGTGTCCGGCGCTCGGCGCTGCCCCGTGGCGGGCGATGCGGCCGCGACAGCCCAGGCCCTGCGGTTGTTACCTCGGTGCAACCCCGCCGATGAGAACATCGGGCGCCAGAGGTGGCACTTCGCCACGCAGGCTCCGAGCAAAAGGCGTTTGACCGGCTGTCGGTCTGCGTGTCCGGATCATGGTCCGCAGGGGGAGGGCAATTCAGCTTCGGACCTTCCGTGTGCAGCGCGCGTTCGCCGCTTTATAGTGCCGAGTTGCGTCCCGTTCCCGACCGAGCGGTCGGGCGGTGGGTGAATGGGCAAGGAATGGCCACCGTTAAGGGAGAATGAGCCATTCCGGCTTCCAGGTCGCCGCGTACCAGCGCGTTCATCGGAATTGGCGACCCGTCAGAAATGACGGGCGGCGCGATACGGCCTGTCTTTTGGACTGCGCCCTGCTGTTAGAGTGTTCCCGTCAGGGAAAAAGGACTCTTGTTCGCCTGGAGACTCGTTCGAAAAGCGAGTGTGTCACGGTGCGGCTCCTCGCTGGAGCGGACTCCACAGGTTCCACGAACCGATGTGACTCGGGACCTGACTGCGGCGATGCAGTGGTGACGCGGCCGGACAGTGCCGACACCGAGGACCCGGTCGCCACCAAAGAGCGGGTGATGTTGGTGAAAGCCACCCCGGTCACTTGTGACGAGCGCCGATTGATCGACCAGTGGCAACGGAATCGGCGTGTGCCGAGGTGCGTCGCCCGAAGTTGCGACGCGTGAGGAAGGCGTTGATCGACCGAACGGAGTTGTGGTGCGACGGGGGAGTACGGATGACAGGATCATCGACGTTGACATTCGATCATTATCGACGGAGGGCTCACCGAGAAACGCGGGCGAGGACCCGGACCATGTGATGGCGCTGGCGGAACTGGATGTTCCACTGCCGCCCATCATCGTGCACCGCGCGACGATGCGGGTGCTCGACGGACTGCACCGGCTGCGCGCCGCCCAACTGCGCGGCCTCAGCTCCATCGCGGTGTCCTTCTACGACGGTACCGAGGCGGACGCCTTCGTCCTCGCCGTCGAGTCGAACGTGCGGCACGGACTGCCACTGTCGCTGCCGGACCGCAAACGGGCCGCCGCGCGGATCATCGCCACCCATCCGCAGTGGTCGGACCGGAAGATCGCCTCCGTGACGGGCATCGCCCCCGGCACGGTCGCCGACGTGCGCCGGTCGGCCACGGTCGATGCCCCGGGAGAGGGCGTCGCAAGGATCGGCAGGGACGGGCGGGTGCGGCCCGTCGACATCGCTGAAGGACGCAGGCGGGCGGGGCAGCTCATCACCGAGAACCCGAACCTGTCGCTGCGCCAGATCGCCCGCGCCGCCGGCATCTCGCCGGAGACCGCACGGGACGTACGCAACCGCCTCAGTCGGGGCGAGGAGCCGCTGCTCTCTCCGCGGCCGCGTGGTGTCAGGTCCCGTCCCCGTGAGGAGTTGCTGAAGGTCGTACGGCAGTCCGATCACGGTGAGGACCGGCACGACGCCGCGGCCGGATCCTCCTTCACCGAAGGGCTGTCGGCGGTGAATAGGCTCAAGGCGGACCCCGCCCTGCGGCTCAACGAGACCGGGCGCCAGTTGCTGCGGCTGCTCAGCGTGCACATGCTCCCGCCGGACGAGTGGGAGGGCATCATCGACACCGTCCCCCCTTACTGGGGTGGCACGGTGGCCCATCTCGCCCGCGAGTGCGCCCACATCTGGGAAGAGGTCGCCGCCCGGGTGGAAAAGAACATCGCCCAGGGCAACGAAGCGGCGGCCTCTCCGACCGATACGTCGGCCTGTCCGACCGTGTGAATTCGCCGGCCTGCCCAGCTGCCTCGTCCAACTGTGCGAAGTGAGCGGTTGGACGCCGGTGACGCTGATCCTCTCCGGTGAACGGAAGCCTTCCGGCCGACGGCATTGCATGACGCCGGCGGCCGGAACGGCATCCCGCCGTGCTGTCCGGCGTACGTCCACGACACCCGCGTACATGATGCGCGCGCGGTGCGTCCAAGTGCGGCGGAACTCTCGGATTTCTGTCATGCCCACGTTTATCCAGTGCATTCGTCCCGCTGCCTGAAAACCGGACCACATCACGTCGTTGGCCAAAATTCAGACAGGTATCGTCGCCTCTCGGAACACGGGACCGGAATGTGTCCGAGAGAGTCCCCGCCCTTTCACAGCCGCGGTTTCCCCGAATGCCTACAGCAGGAGGTCCCCGTCGACATGCTGGTCACTCAGACCCCCGGTGGAGTGATGATGAAGGGCGGCGAGGAATCGGAGCCCTCCAAGATCCGGCCGGGAACACCGCGGCGGGTACTCGCCTTTGTCGCAGCACATCGCAGAACGGTGCTCGCCCTCATTCTGGTGACCCTCCTCGATTCCCTCGTCATCGTCGCGACTCCACTGCTGTTGAAGGAGATCGTCGACAGCGGAATCATGAAGGACGACGCCCGGGTCGTGGTCGTCCTCGCGCTCATCGTGGCCGCGCTCGCCGTGTGCGGCTCCGTGACCCAGCTCGCGCAAAGCGCCCTGACCGGCCGTATCGGTCAGGGAGTCAGCTACGACCTGCGGGTCAAGGCGTTCAGCCATGTGCAGCGCATGCCCCTGGCCTTCTTCACCCGCACCCAGACCGGTGCCCTCTCCAGTCGGCTCAACACTGATGTCGTCATGGCCCAGCAGGCATTCACCACCCTGCTCCAGTCGGCGACCGGTGCGGTCACCGTGGCGCTGGTTCTCGCGGAGATGTTCTATCTCTCCTGGCTCGTCACCCTCATAGCCCTCGTCCTGCTGCCGGTGTTCTTCCTGCCCTGGCTTGCCATCGGCCGCCGGCTTCAGGTGCATTCCCGCAAGCAGATGGAATTGCACGCCAACCTGAGCGGAACGATTCACGAGCGTTTCAACGTCCAAGGTGCCATGCTCGCCAAGCTGTTCGGCCGCCCGGCGGAGGAACTGGCGAAGTACCAGGACGAAGCGGAACAGGTCCGCGACGTCGGCGTACGGCTGACCGTCTTCAGCCGTCTTGCGTTCATTCTCATGGCATTGATCACCGCGCTCACCACCGCCCTCGTGTACGGCGTCGGCGGCGGGCTCGTCCTCGACGAGGTGATCGGCCTCGGCACCCTGGTGGCACTCGCCACCTTGCTGGGCCGGCTGTTCGGCCCCATCACCCAGCTCTCCAGCATGCAGGCCAACGCCCTGACGGTGATGGTCAGTTTCGACCGGATCTTCGAACTGCTCGACATCAAGCCGCTCATCCAGGAACGCCCCGACGCCATTGCGCTGCCGGCGCCCAGCGACGACCGGGCACCCGAAATCCGCTTCGAGCAGGTGTCGTTCGCCTACCCCCGCCCCGACGCGGTCTCCCTCGCCTCCCTGGAGAGCCGTCCGGGCCCCGACGACGAGCGCGGCAGGCCGGCGCCGGAGGTCCTGCACGGACTGGACTTCAGCGTCGCACCCGGCACGCTCACCGCACTCGTCGGCCCTTCCGGCGCCGGCAAGACCACCATCACCCATCTGGTGTCCCGCCTGTACGACGTGACCGCGGGCACCGTCCGCATCGACGGCAAGGACGTCCGCGACCTCACCTTCGACTCGCTGCGCGCCACCGTCGGTGTCGTCGCCCAGGACGCGTACCTCTTCCACGACACCATCCGCGCCAACCTCGCCTACGCGCGCCCCGAGGCCTCCGAGGAGGAACTGATCGAGGCGTGCGAGCAGGCCCGCATCTGGGACCTGATCCGCTCCCTGCCCGACGGGCTCGACACGGTCGTCGGAGACCGCGGTTTCCGGCTCTCCGGCGGCGAGAAGCAGCGACTGGCCGTCGCCCGGCTCCTGCTGAAGGCACCGGCGATCGTCGTGCTCGACGAGGCCACCGCCCACCTGGACTCCGACTCGGAGGCCGCCGTCCAACGCGCACTGAAGACGGCCCTGAGCAACCGCACCTCCTTGGTGATCGCACACCGGCTGTCCACCGTCCGCGAGGCCGACCAGATCCTCGTCGTCGAGGACGGCCGGATCCGGGAACGCGGCACGCACGACGAACTCCTGGCCGCCGGAGGTCTCTACACCCACCTCCACGACACCCAGTTCAGCAAGTCCGAGACGCTGCCCCCGCCCCGCAGCAACGGCCACCGCGAACAGGACCCGACCCGGGGCCCGGCCGGCCCGAAGATCCGCACACGCGGCGGCGCAATGGGCGGCGGAATGCCCGGAGGTATGGGTGGTGGAACGCCGGGCGGTATGGGCGGCCCGCGGATGCACGGTGACGGGGCCCTCTGATCAGCACCAGCAGCCCGAGCACAGGTCGTCCGTCGAAAGGGGAGTCATGAACGGCACGTCGGTGGCAGCGCCGGTCTCGGTGTTGGCGTTGTTTCGGGCTCGGGTGGTGTCGGCGCCGGATGCGGTGGCTGTGGTCGAGGGTGAGCGGCGGGTGTCGTATGGGGAGTTGGATCGGCTGTCGGATCGGGTGGCGGCGTATTTGTCGGCGTGTGGGGTGGGTCGGGGTGATCGGGTTGCTGTGCGGTTGGAGCGGTCGGTCGGTTTGATCGGTGTGTTGTTG
>NZ_JBIVSV010000023.1:0-61732 GCF_044756385.1 Streptomyces sp. NPDC091972
CCCGGTTACATTCCGAACCCGGAAGCTAAGCCTTACAGCGCCGATGGTACTGCAGGGGGGACCCTGTGGGAGAGTAGGACACCGCCGAACAATTTGTGAGGAAACCCCCGTGCCATTCGGCATGGGGGTTTTCTGCGTTTAGGGTCAATGGCATGCGCTGTGACCTCGTGATCTTCGACAATGACGGTGTGCTCGTCGACAGCGAGCCCATCTCCAACCGGCATCTCGCCGCCTATCTGACGGAGCTGGGGCACCCGACCTCCTACGAGGACTCCATCCGGGACTACATGGGCTCCGCCATGCACCGGATCCATGAGCTCGTCCTGGAGCGGACCGGACAGAAGTTGCCGGCCGACTTCGACGACGTCTTCCACGCGAGGGTCTTCGCCGCGTTCGAACGGGAGTTGAAGGCGGTGGCCGGGATCACCGGCGTACTCGAGAAGTTGGCCGCGGACGGGGTGCCGTACTGTGTCGCGTCCTCCGGGAGTCATGCGCGGATTCGGGTGGGGCATCGGGCGGCCGGTCTCGACCGGTGGTTCGAGGACGGGCGGATCTTCAGCTCGGAGGATGTGGGGCGGGGGAAGCCGGCGCCGGATCTGTTCCTGTACGCGGCCGAGCGGATGGGGGTCGAGCCTCGCCGGTGCGTGGTCGTGGAGGACAGTCCCCTGGGAGTGCAGGCGGCCAACGCGGCGGGGATGGACGTGTTCGGGTTCACCGCGATGACGCCCGCGGCGAAGCTGGCCGGGGCCACCCAACTCTTCTCCGACATGGGTGAGTTGGTGGACCTGCTCGTCTGACATTTGTCATGCCGAGGTCCGGACGATCGTTTCTGTCGGGGGACCAGGCCCGGGCGAGAAGCTGAGGGCATGACGACGAAGACGAACTCGAAGCGCGCGAACCTGGCTCCTCTGATCGTGGACGTGGCTGTGCCGATCGGGGCGTACTACCTGCTGAAGGACGGGCTCGGGACGAGCACGTTGACGGCACTCGGCCTCAGCAGTGTCGTCCCGGCCGTGCGGACCGGCTGGAGTGTGGTGAAGGAGCGGACCGTCAACGGACTGGCCGCCCTGATCCTCCTGGTCAACATCGCCGGGGTGCTGCTCAGCTTCGTCGCGGGTGACCCGCGGCTGATGCTCGCCAAGGACAGCGGGGTCAGCAGTGTCGTCGGCATCGGCATCCTCGTGTCCGTCGCCCTCGGGAAGCCGATGATGACCGCCGGCATGAAGCCCTGGCTGGTGAAGGGGCTGTCCGAGCGGGAGGAGGCCTGGACGCGGCTCCAGGGCGGGTCGGCGGACTTCCGCCGGGCCGAGCGGCGGTTCTCCGTGGTGTGGGGCGTCGTCCTGCTGACGGAGTGTGTGCTGCGGGTCGTGGGGGCGTACACGCTGCCGGTCGACACGATGGTGTGGCTCGGGTCCGTGGTCATGGTCGTGTCGATGGCGGTGGCGTTCCTGGTCAGCGGGGCCGTCGGGGCCGGGCCCATGGCCCGGATGCTGATCGCCGAGACGAGGACCTGCGCTCCCGCGCGGCCCGAGGTCGCGCTCGCCCGATAAAGCTGAGGGAAATTCATCTTTGGCTGGATCTACCCACGAGTACGCCGGGGCCCTACGCTCGCCGCCATGACAGATGTGCTGCGGCGCGGCAGGGCCTCACTGGCGTTCAGCTTCTTCGCGCAGGGCGCCGCCTTTGCTCTGCTGGTGACGCGGATCCCCGCGATCCAGGACCGGTACGGGGTCTCCGACGCGCTGCTGCCCGCCTTCCTGGCCGCCGTCCCGATCCTCGCCGGGGTCGGGAGCGTCTCGACCGAGCATCTGGTGAAGCGGATACGCCCCAGTCGGCTGCTGCGGTTCGCCCAGCCCGTGGTGCTCCTGGCGCTGCTCGGTGTGGGAGCCGGGGAGTCGACGCTCGAACTGGGGGTCTCGCTCGCCGCCTTTGGGCTCGCCGTCGGCATGCTCGACGCGTCCATGAACATGCTCGGGGTGAGCCTCCAACGGGCGTACGGGCGCAGCATCATGCTCAGCTTCCATGCCGTCTTCAGCCTCGGCGGGATCGTCGGGGCCTCGCTCGCCTGGGTCGGGGCGCACTGGCATCTCGCGTTGTTCGTGTCTTATCTGCCGGTCGTGGCGGTGCTGGTGCCGCTGTGCCTGGTGGGGAGCCGCTGGTACGTCGACGGGGACGGGGCCGCCGTCGAGGAGAAGGCCGAGGGCGGGGACGGGGTCGTCTTCAAGCTGTTGCTGCCGCTCTGCCTGGTGATGACCTTCGCCTACATCGGGGACTCCACCGTCTCCAACTGGAGTGCGAAGTACCTCCAGGACGTGCTCGGGAGCAGTGAGCAGCTGGCGACCGTGCCGTACAACGTCTACATGGTGACGACCCTGCTGGGGCGGGCCGTCGGGGACTTCGGGGTGCGGCGGTTCGGGGCGGCGGCGGTCGTACGGCTGGGGGCGCTGGTGGCGGCCGGGGGGTTCGCGGTGGTGGCCGTGGCGCCCGGGCCGTGGGTGGGGATGCTCGGGTTCACGCTGCTGGGGATGGGGCTGTGTGTGCTGGTGCCGCAGACCTTCGCGGCGGCCGGGCGGTTGTTCCCGGGGGCGTCGGACGCGGCGGTGGCGCGGCTCAATGTCTTCAACTACGTGGGGTTTCTTGTGGGTTCGCCGTTGGTGGGGGCCCTGGGGGACGCGTGGAGCTATCGCGGGGCCATGCTCGTGCCGATGGTGTTGGTGCTGGTGACGCTGGTGTACGCCAAGTCGTTCGCGGCTCAACCGGACCGATACGGTGGCGGGCATGAGCGGCCGCGCACAGCTGATGTGGGACGAGGCAGTAACGGGCTATGACTTCGGCCCGGACCATCCGATGGATCCGGTCCGGCTCGATCTGACCCGGCGACTGGTGGACGCCTTCGGGCTGGACCGGGACGTGGAGGTCGTGGCCGCGAAGGCGGCGGGCGAGTCGACCCTGCGGCTCGTGCACCGGGAGGACTACGTCGAGGCCGTGAAGGCGGCTTCCGTGGACCCGGATGCGGCCGACCAGTCGTACGGGCTGGGGACCATGGACGACCCGGCCTTCGAGCGGATGCACGAGGTGTCCGCGCTGATCGCCGGGCAGTCGGTGGGGGCGGCCGAGGCCGTGTGGCGGGGTGAGGCGCTGCACGCGGTGAACTTCGCGGGCGGGCTGCACCACGCGATGCCCGGCGGTGCCTCGGGGTTCTGCATCTACAACGACGCCTCGCTCGCCATCGCGCGGCTGCTGGAGCTGGGGGCTTCGCGGGTCGCCTATGTGGACGTGGACGTCCATCACGGGGACGGGGTGCAGGCGGCGTTCTGGGAGGATCCGCGGGTACTGACGATCTCCTTGCACGAGCACCCCAGGACTTTGTTTCCGCAGACCGGGTGGCCGGAGGAGACGGGGGCGGACGCGGCCGAGGGCAGCGCGGTGAACGTGGCCCTGCCGGCGGGGACGGGGGACGCCGGGTGGCTGCGGGCGTTCCACGCGGTGGTCCCGGAGCTCATCGCCGACTTCCGGCCGGATGTGCTGGTGACGCAGCACGGGGCCGACACGCACTTCGAGGATCCGCTGGCCCATCTCGCCGTCTCGCTGGACGCGCAGCGGGCGGTGCAGGTCGCCTGCCACGAGCTGGCGCACGAGTACGCCGGGGGGCGGTGGATCGCGCTCGGCGGCGGGGGATATGCCGTGGTGGATGTCGTGCCCCGGTCCTGGACGCATCTGGTGGCGATCGCCGCGGGGCGGCCTGTCGAGCCAGAAGCGATGATCCCTGAGGGGTGGCGGCAGGAGGTGTTCGCGCGGACCCGGCAGTTGGCGCCGGCGCGGATGACGGACGGGCGGTGGCCGGTGTCCTACGCGGAGTGGGAGGCGGGGTACGACCCCGCGGACCGGCTGGATCAGGCGGTGCTGGCCACGCGGCGGGCGGTGTTTCCGTTGCGGGGGTTGTTGGCCTAGTAGTGCGCTGCCGGCTGCCGGCTGCCGGGTGAGGTCGTGAGGTCGTGAGGCGGCTGCGGGTGCGGGTGCGTCGTGGCCGGTAGCGCTCACGCGGCGGAGCCGCATGTCGACGCAGCCCCGCGCGCCTGCGTTACTCCGACTGTGCGGTGTTTTTCCGTTCCCCCGCCTTCCTCACTCCCCGTCCGCCACCATCACCCTCGTGTTGAGCACCGGCGCTCTCCGCGCCCATCTGCTGGCCGCTCGTCTAGCCGGGCCCGTGGCCACCTCGCGGGAGGAGAGTCTGCGGAGCTATCGGTTGTTCGCGGCCCGGGACCCCAGAGTGCTGATCGGGATTGACCCTGAATGGTCCTGGAGTGAGCGGGATCTGATCGGTCTCATGGCTGACAAGTGCGGAGTTTCGGGCGATCCGAGGTGTACAACTGGCCATGACGTGATCGATCCTGAACGGACGCTCGTCGCGCTGGACGCCTTCGCGGAGCGGCTCGCGGCAGTTTCCCAGCGCAGCGGGGCCGTGCTCCTGGGCACCGGCCACCCGCACCGACTGCTCGGTTTCTACGCCGCCCTCGCGGACGCCCTCTCGGCGGCGGGATGTACCGTCCTCACCCCTGCGCATGGTCGCTGTGTCGACATAACGACCCGGTTCGGTCTACGTACGTACAACCTTGAGTACGTACGAGGAGTCGCGCTCGTGCGGGAACCGGCCGCGGAGAGCTCCGGTGGTGAGACCGGCGCACACACGCATTCGCCGCTCCCGGTTCGTACTGCCCTGGCGGCCGCGGCGGAGAGCGGCGGGCCGCTTCCCGAGCTCGTGATCGGGGACCACGGATGGGTCTGCGGGGCAGGTCAGCTCGGGTGTGAGGCCATTGGGCTGGCGGATACGGACGACCCCGCGCTCTTCGTGGGGGAGGCGGAGGGGGCCGTGTCCGTGGTCGTTCCACTTGATGACGCTGTGCGGTCTGATTACTACCGGCCGCTGACCCGCTACGTACTCAATCGAGCGTGTCTGTCACAGTAGGCCGCCGATGGGTGCACCTCTTCCCCACTTGCATCACCCGCCCCTACATTGGGGAGTGAGCACGCAGCGACGAAGAGTCACCGGAAGGGGAAGCCGGTGGCCGTCGAGTGCGGAAGGTTCAGGTGTGTCATGGCTGCTGAACAGAGGCCTCTGAGTGAGGTTCAGTTCCTTACCGTGGCGGAGGTCGCCTCGGTGATGCGAGTGTCGAAGATGACCGTGTACCGGTTGGTGCACAGCGGTCATCTGCCCGCGATCAGGGTGGGACGGTCCTTCCGTGTCCCCGAGAACGCGGTTCACGAGTACCTCCGCGAGAGCTATGTGGGGGTGGAGACGGCCTGACGACGACCGGACTCGGGGAGGTTCCAAGGGGCCTCAGGGCACTCGTGGACCCCTGCCGGATCTCCCCGGTTCACCTCGATTACGACCTCAGCGCTCGGGCGGGTAGGCTAGCCCCTCGTAGGTCGTATGGGCCCATGGCGCCCAGCACCGAGTGATGAGAAGTGAGCGAGGGTAGTCGTGGGCTCTGTTATCAAGAAGCGGCGCAAGCGGATGGCCAAGAAGAAGCACCGCAAGCTGCTCAAGCGCACGCGCGTTCAGCGTCGCAACAAGAAGTAAGCGACGCCGCGTAAGCGTGGTTGTGGCCCCCCACCTGATATCGGTGGGGGGCCACACGCGTGTCATGGGGTGCGTTCGGGCCGGATGTCGTCACCTCGCGCAGTGGGCGGTCATCACAGGGCGACATCGAACCGCTAAGTTGGCGGGACACGGGGAACGCGGCACAGGACCGGGGCTGTACACGGGTCCTGTCAGGGCTGGACTACGGCTGGAAGGAAGGCGCGGATCTTGGGAAAGGTCGTGCTCGTCACCGGAGTGGCCCGACAGCTGGGCGGCCGGTTCGTCCGGCGCATACAGCGTGACCCCCAGGTGGACCGGGTGATCGCCGTGGACGCGGTGTCGCCGGAGCACCACCTGGGCGGGGCCGACTTCATCCAGGCGGACATCCGGCAGCCCGGCATCGCCCGGGTGCTGGCCGAGACGGCCGCCGACACGGTCGTCCACCTGGATGTGACGGCGATGGCGCTCGGCAGCGGGAGCCGGACCACGGTCAAGGAGACCAACGTCATCGGCACCATGCAGCTCCTCGGTGCCTGCCAGAAGTCGCCGAACGTGCAGCGGCTCGTGGTGAAGTCCAGCACCAACGTGTACGGCTCCGCGCCCCGCGACCCCGCCGTGTTCACCGAGACCACCCCGCCCAAGTCCCTGCCCTCCGGCGGCTTCGCCAAGGACACGGTCGAGGTCGAGGGGTACGTGCGGGGATTCGCGCGGCGGCGGCCCGACGTGGCCGTGTGCGTGCTCAGGTTCGCCAACATCCTGGGACCCACGGCGGACACCCCGCTCGCCTCGTACTTCGCGCTGCCGGTGCTGCCGACCGTGCTCGGGTACGATCCGCGGCTCCAGTTCGTGCACGAGGACGACGTGATCGACGTGCTCAGGATCGCCTCGCACGAGCCCGAGCGGGGCACGCTCAACAGCGGCACCTTCAACATCGCGGGCGACGGGGTGCTGCTGCTGTCGCAGTGTTCCCGGCGGCTCGGGCGGCCCACCGTGCCCCTGCTGCTGCCGGCCGTCACCTGGGCCGGCTCGCTGGTCCGTACGCTGGGGATGACGGACTTCTCGCCCGAGCAGATCCGGCTGCTCACCCACGGCCGGGTCGTGTCGACGGTCCAGATGCGCGAGACGCTCGGATTCCGGCCGAAGTACACGACGGCGGAGACCTTCGCGGACTTCGCGCGCAGCCAGGGTCCCGGGCTGCTGCCGCCGGAGGCCCTCGCGGGGGCCGTCGACCGGATCGCCGCGCTGCCCCTGGCGGGCGGCGGCAACCCCCCGACGCAGAGCGCCAACTGAGGAGCGCATCAACGATGGCGGACGCCAAGGTCATTCCGTTCGACGACGACCGGTCCCGCGCAGGCGCCGTACAGCGGCCGGCGCGGCGCCGGAGCGCGGGGAGTCGACGCAAGGGCTCCGAGCCCGCGCTGGTCCGTGAGGTCCAGCCCCTGCCCAGCGGGGCTTTCGCGCAGGATGATGATCCCGTGACGCGTGAGGAACAGCCGCCGCAGGCGCACGACGAGGGCGGCCTGGAGCGGCGGATCGCCGGGGGCCTCAGCTTCCTGCGCCGCCGGCTCACCGGGGACTACGAGGTCGACGACTTCGGCTACGACGAGGAACTCACCGACCAGGTCCTGATGTCCCTGCTGCGGCCGGTGTACGAGAAGTACTTCCGGGTCGAGGTGAAGGGCGTCGAGAACATCCCGGCGGAGGGCGGCGCGCTGATCGTCGCCAACCACTCCGGGACGCTGCCGTTGGACGGTCTGATGATGCAGGTCGCCGTCCACGACCACCACCCCGCGAACCGGCATCTGCGGCTGCTGGCGGCGGACCTGGTGTTCATGCTGCCGGTGGTCAACGAACTCGCCCGCAAGCTCGGCCACACCCTGGCCTGCGCGGAGGACGCCGAACGGCTGCTCGGGCAGGGCGAGCTGGTCGGTGTGATGCCGGAGGGCTTCAAGGGCATCGGCAAGCCCTTCAGCGAGCGCTACAAGCTCCAGCGCTTCGGCCGGGGCGGTTTCGTCTCGACGGCCCTGCGGCAACGCACCCCGATCATCCCGTGCTCGATCGTGGGAGCGGAGGAGATCTACCCGATGATCGGCAACGCGAAGACCCTCGCGCGTCTGCTGGGCTTCCCGTACTTCCCGCTGACGCCGACGTTCCCCTGGCTGGGACCGCTGGGCGCCGTCCCCCTGCCCACCAAGTGGACGATCCAGTTCGGCGAGCCGATCCCCACGGACGGCTACCCGCCGGAGGCCGCCGAGGACCCGATGCTGATGTTCAACCTGACCGACCAGGTGCGGGAACAGATCCAGCACACGCTGTACAAGCTGCTGGTGCAGCGCAGGTCGGTGTTCTTCTGAGGCTGTCTGTCCTCTCGTACGACGGTGGGGGCGCCCTTCACAGGAAGGGCGCCCCCACCGTCGTACTCGAAGGGCTAGTTCGCGTCCTCGCCCTGGATGCCCAGGCCCGGGAGGAGGCCCGGGAGGAGGGGCGGGAGGGTGACGTCCGGGTCGGCCGAGGGGGCCGGGGACGTCGGTGTGGTGGTGCCGGTGTCCTTCGGCGGGTCGAGGAGGCCGCCGGTGTCGCCGCCGAGCAGTCCGTCGTCCTCGCTGCCGGAGGGGGCGGACTTGCTGGGGCTGCTGTCGCCGCGCTTCTCGGCGGAGCCGCCGGTGCCGGGGTCCGTCGAGCGGCCGGAGCCGGTGGAGGTGTCCGAGGACGCCGAGCCGGAGCCGTCCTGCCGTTGACCGCCCGTGCCGCCGCCCTGGGCCGGGGGCTCGGGGAGCAGGGACTGGAGCGGTGCGACCTCTTCGTCTATGGCGTCGAAGACCTCGGACACCTGGTCGCTGACGTCGCCGAGCTGGACGGGCAGCCGGTCGCGGAGCGCGCCCCAGGCCTCGCGGTGCGAGCGCGAGAAGCCGGCGAGGGCCTGGATGGGGCCCAGCGAGTTCGGGTCGCGCTCGTACGCCGCGTGCAGCAGCCGGTGGCCCTCGGAGGCGTCGTGCTGCATGCCGGACAGGGCACGGCGGATCTCGCCCAGGGACTCGTGGTCGAGGTGGCCGCCCCGGCCGCGCTCCATCAGGCGCCGGGCCTCGTTCAGCCGGGTGGAGGCCTGGTCGAGGTAGGCGACACCGCGCTCGTCGTCCCCGTCGGACAGGTAGGTGAGCTTGAAGTCCTCGATGCCGCGTTTGAGGCCGTACAGCGAGTCCCCCGGCAGGGCGTCCGAACTGGCCGCGGCCACCCCGCCGAAGGCTCCGGCGGCGACGCCGACGCTCAGACCGCCCGCGGCCAGGCCCTTGGTGAGCCGGGAACGCGGGCGCAGCTTTCCGAGCGGACTCGCCCGGTGGGTGCCCTTGGCCCGATGGGAGCGCTGCTCGGGGACCGCGGGTTCCGCCCCGTCGCCCTCCAGCAGCATGGCCTCCATCGCGGCCACGAGCTGGGCTCGCTGGACCACCTTGACCTCGGGGTCCAGCTCAGGCCTGGGCAGCTCTTCGAGACACTCCGCGAGGGCCAGAAGACGGCCCGGATCGGGGTGTTCCTCGGCGGCCGACGCCTGTCCTTCGGACTGCTCGGCCGCCGGTTCCCGGTCGGACAGCTCCTCCAGGGCCTGGGCGAAGGCGTTCGCCCGCCGGTGCGCCGATACGTTCGCGATCACTGGCGGCACCTCCTCTCGTCATGACGGTCGACTCCCCAGGGGGTCCTGAGGGTTGCACACCCAGAGCACAAGCCCACGATCGGGTGATCGGAGCCGGTCGGGGGGTGACCACAGGGAGCCTGCATCCCGCACAACGAGTGGCGCGGCACTTGGGTTACGGACTGCGGATGATCGGATCGGGGAGTCAACGGACTTTCACCGAGAGCGAGTTGATGATTACCCGGTGTGCGCTCTCAGCGGGCGTCGTCCGGGAGGAGCCGGGCCAGGGTGCGGACGGCCCGGTACTGGAGGGTCTTGATGGCGCCCTCGTTCTTGCCCATCACCCGGGCGGTCTCGGCGACCGAGAGGCCCTGGAGGAAGCGGAGGGTCACGCACTCCTGCTGCTGCGGGTTCAGTCGGCGGACGGCGTCCAGCAGCGCGGCGTTGGAGAGGGACTCCAGGACGGAGTCCTCGGGCGAGCGCTCGACCTCGTTGGCGTCGAGCATCTCGCCGGTGGTGACCTCCAGCCGGAACCGGCTCGACTTGAAGTGGTCGGCGACGAGGTTGCGCGCGATGGTGACCAGCCAGGCGCCGAAGTCGCGGCCCTGCCAGGTGAAGGTGCCGATCCTTCTGAGCGCGCGCAGGAACGTCTCGCTCGTCAGGTCCTCGGCGGTGGCCTTGCCTCCCACTCGGTAGTAGATGTACCGGTACACCGTGTCGCTGTACTGGTCGTACAGGCGGCCGAAGGCGTCGGCCTCGCCGGCCTGGGCGCGTTCGACCAGGTCCATCATGCGGGCGCTGTCGCTGTCCGCGGCCGGACGGCGGGCCGGCGCGGCACCGGTCGAACGCCCTCGTCTGCCGACGGCCGCGGAGCCGTCGGCCAGTGCGTAGCACGGGCCGATCGGTGCCGCGGCTACGGCGAGGGCGGGGACGGCGTACGCGGTGGGGACGAAGCCGCGCAACAGGTCGAGGACCGTTGCGCGCAGCGTAGCCAGGCCCGAGGCGTCAACCCCGACGTGTGGGTACACGGGACTCCCAGAGGCAGAGCTTCCATCACGTGCAGTGCGGGACCGTTCACCCGTCGTAGCGACGGAGGGGTACCGGATTGCGTCTGAGGAGAATAACGCTTAGTGCAGGCGCTGCTACACCCAGTTGCTCTATTCATCGATTACGTCGCTTCTGTAACCGATTGAGAGCCGTTCAAGTGCCACAGAGTGACCGGTTGTTGATCGAAAACGGTCGCACTCTGTCAGGGAAGAGGGCGTGTTGTGGCCGTGTGCAGCCAATGTGCCTGCACACGGAGTTACGCGTATAAAACCCGTGGATTGGTGTGTTCGCCCGGTTACCGGCGGCGCTTGTGCAGGGCGATCGCCGCCGCCGTGCCGCCCGCCACCGCTCCCACACCCGCGGCCGCCGGGATGCCGACCTTCGCCGCCTTGCGGCCGGTGCGGTAGTCGCGCAGCCGCCAGTCCAGTTGACGGGCGTGCTTGCGGAGCTTGGTGTCCGGGTTGATCGCGTAGGGGTGGCCCACCAGCGAGAGCATCGGGATGTCGTTGTGGCTGTCGCTGTAGGCCGCGCAGCGCGACAGGTCGAGGCCCTCGGCCGCCGCCAGGGCCCGGACCGCCTCCGCCTTCGCGGGGCCGTGCAGGGGCTCGCCGACCAGCCTGCCGGTGTAGACGCCGTCCACCGACTCCGCCACCGTGCCCAGCGCGCCGGTGAGGCCGAGGCGGCGGGCGATCACCTGGGCGATCTCCACGGGGGCCGCCGTGACCAGCCACACCTTCTGGCCGGCGTCCAGGTGCGCCTGTGCAAGTGCGCGCGTGCCCGGCCAGATGCGCTCGGCCATGTACTCGTCGTAGATCTCCTCGCCGATCGACTGGAGCTCTGCGACGCGGTGGCCCTTGACGATGGAGAGCGCCGAGTCCCGGGCCTCCTGCATGTGTTCGGGGTCCTCGGAGCCGGCCAGCCGGAACCAGGCCTGCTGCCAGGCGAAACGGGCCAGATCGCGGGTCTCGAAGAACTTCCGTTTGTACAGGCCGCGGCCGAAGTGGAAGAGGGACGCGCCCTGCATCACCGTGTTGTCCAGGTCGAAGAAGGCGGCGGCCTTCTCGTCGCCCAGGACCGGGAACTGCGACTCCGGTCCCGCACCAGGGGTCTCCGCGACCTCCTGGGAGGACTTGCGCGCTGCCTCCGCCGAGGCCTCGCCTGCCAACACGCTTCGCGCCGTGGCGGAGCGCCTACGAGGAGTGAGCCATCCGAGAGCGGCCATGGCGTGAGCATAGCCAGTTTGTTCGGTGGTTCCGGAGTCGAGAGGTTTGGAGGGTGTGAACACTCCGGGACTGTGCCGTTAAGCAGGCGGTCCGGCCCGCTCCGACGCGCGGGACAATGGCCTGTATGAGTCCCATCTTCCGCCGAAAGCAGGCCGTGGCCCCCGAGGACCGGCTCGTCACACTGATCCGCAAGCCCGGGTGCCATCTGTGCGATGACGCACAGTTCGTGATCGAGAAGGTGTGTGGAGATCTCGGGGTTCCCTGGGAGCGCAAGGACATCGAGCAGGATCCTCAACTCCACGACCAGTACTGGGAACAGATCCCCGTCGTGCTCGTCGACGGCGAGCAGCACACCTTCTGGCGGGTGGACGAGCAACGCCTCCGCAAGGCACTGACGGACTAGTCCGGCCGGGCCGGTCGGTCGCTTAGGATCGATGGCGAAGTGGTCTTGGGGGCGGGATTGATGAGGGAAGTGTGCGGTTTTGCCTCCGAGAGAGACGCGCGTGACCCCGGTCACGTTGGCCGGGCAAATCGGACACCATCTTTGTGCACGCGTTCACAAAGACATAGCCTGCTATCGACGGGGCGGTCCGGGGACGTGTGGCCGCCTACAGCCCCGCTCTACCCGCAGGAGCACCGTGGCAACTGGCCGAACTCACCGACCGGCGACCCGTAGCCGAGGGATTCCCGAGGCCACCGTCGCCCGGCTTCCGCTGTACCTCCGCGCGCTGACCGCACTGTCGGAGCGCTCGGTGCCCACGGTCTCCTCCGAGGAGCTCGCGGCCGCGGCGGGGGTCAACTCCGCGAAGCTGCGCAAGGACTTCTCCTACCTGGGCTCCTACGGAACCCGCGGTGTGGGCTACGACGTCGAGTATCTCGTCTACCAGATCTCCCGCGAACTCGGCCTGACCCAGGACTGGCCGGTTGTGATCGTCGGAATCGGCAACCTCGGTGCCGCTCTCGCCAACTACGGCGGCTTCGCGTCCCGTGGCTTCAGGGTCGCCGCGCTGATCGACGCCGATCCCGCAATGGCCGGAAAGCCCGTGGCGGGCATTCCCGTGCAGCACTCGGACGACCTGGAAAAGATCATCGAGGACAACGGCGTGTCCATCGGTGTCATCGCCACCCCCGCCGGTGCCGCCCAGCCCGTCTGCGACCGGCTCGTGGCCGCCGGGGTCACCTCCATCCTGAACTTCGCGCCGACCGTGCTGTCCGTGCCGGACGGCGTCGACGTGCGCAAGGTCGACCTCTCCATCGAGCTGCAGATCCTCGCCTTCCACGAGCAGCGCAAGGCCGGTGAGGAGGCCGCCGCGTCCGACGGCGCCGGACCGGTCGCCGCAGGCCGCGACGGTTCCGCCGCCGCCGACAAGGGACCCGACGGGGACGTACCCGCCGTGATGCCGGCATGAGTCTCCTCGTCGTCGGGCTGAGCCACCGCAGCGCTCCGGTCAGCGTGCTGGAGCGGGCGGCGCTGCATGCCGATGCGCAGATGAAGTTGCTCCAGGACACGGTCGCCGCGGAGCCGGCCACCGAGGCCGCGGTCCTCGCGACCTGCAACCGGATCGAGCTGTACGCCGACGTGGACAAGTTCCACGCGGGCGTCGCCGAGCTGTCGACGCTGCTCGCCCAGCACAGCGGGGTGGGGCTCGACGAGCTCACTCCCTATCTCTACGTGCACTACGAGGACCGCGCCGTCCACCACCTCTTCTCCGTGGCCTGCGGGCTCGACTCCATGGTCGTGGGAGAGGGACAGATCCTCGGGCAGATCAAGGACTCCCTCGCCCGGGCGCAGGAGCTGCACACCGCCGGGCGGCTGCTGAACGACCTCTTCCAGCAGGCGCTGCGGGTCGGCAAGCGGGCGCACTCCGAGACCGGGATCGACCGGGCCGGGCAGTCGCTGGTGACGTTCGGACTGGAGCAGCTCGCGCTCGGTGCGGACGTGCCGGACTGGGCGCGGGGCAAGAAGGCGCTGGTCATCGGGGCCGGGTCGATGTCCTCGCTGGCCGCGGCGACGCTGGCGCGGGTGGGTGTCGCGGAGATCGTGATCGCCAACCGGACCGCCGAGCGGGCCGAGCGGCTCGCGGAGATCCTCAACGACGCCGGGGACGTGGTTGCCCGTGCGGTACCGATGGACTCGGTGTCGGACGAGCTGACACGTGCCGATGTCGTGGTGTCCTGTACGGGGGCGACGGGGCTTGTTCTGACTGCTGAGGCTGTTGCTGCCGGGCGGGGGTTGGACACGCAGCCCGGCACTGACGGGGTGCCGTCCTTCCGTGGGTCGGGAGCCGCCCGAGCGGCACGACTGCCCGCGGACCATGGGACGGAAGAAAACTGCCCCCTGGATTTGGCCCCCGTACAAGCCACCCCCGGTTTCTCCGTGCTCGGTGAGGCCGCCGTCGCCGGGATGGCCGCTTCCGAGCTGGAGCAGCATGCCGCGTGGGTGGACAACGCGCCCCGGCCGCAGGGGGCCGTCGCGCTGGTCGATCCCGTCGCGGAGGCCGACGTCATCGCCGCGCTCGCCGCCACCGCCGCCGCCATCGGGCGGGTGCCCGAGCGGCGCAGGCCCGAGCCCGTCGCCGAGATCCCCCGGCCGACCCCCTCGCTCTTCCTGCTCGACCTCGCCATGCCCCGGGACATCGACGCCGCCGTGCACCGGCTGGCCGGGGTCCGTCTCGTAGACATCGAGTCCCTCGCGGAGGCGTCGGCGGACGCTCCGATGGCGGCCGACGTCGACCAGGTCCGTCGTATCGTCGCGGACGAGGTGGCCGCCTTCGGGGCGGCGCTCAGGGCCGCGCACATCACGCCCACCGTCGTCGCGCTGCGGACCATGGCCGCCGATGTCGTCGCGAGCGAGATCGCGCGGCTCGACGGGCGGCTGCCCGGCCTGGACGACAAGCAGCGCGGGGAGATCACGCAGACCGTGCGGCGCGTGGTCGACAAGCTGCTGCACGCGCCGACCGTACGGGTCAAGCAGCTCGCGGCCGAGCCCGGCGGTGCCGGGTACGCGGACGCGCTGCGGACCCTGTTCGACCTCGACCCCGAGACGGTGGCCGCCGTCTCCCGCGCCGAGGACAGCACCACCGATGAGAAAGACCGAGGCTCGTCATGAGTACCAAGGCGCTACGGCTGGGGACCAGGCGGAGCAGACTCGCCATGGCCCAGTCCGGGCGGGTGGCGGAAGCCGTGAGCCAGGTGACCGGACGGCCCGTCGAGCTCGTCGAGATCACCACGTACGGCGATGTGTCCAGGGAGGCGCTCGCGCAGATCGGCGGCACGGGTGTGTTCGTGACCGCGCTGCGCGAAGCCCTGCTCAAGGGCGAGGTCGACTTCGCGGTGCACTCGCTGAAGGACCTGCCGACCGGGCAGCCGGACGAGCTTGCGCTGGCCGCGCTCCCCGAGCGCGAGGACCCGCGGGACGTCATCGTCGCCCGGGACGCCCTGAAGCTCACCGACCTGCCCCGGGGTGCCCGCATCGGTACCGGTTCGCCCCGGCGCACCGCGCAGCTGAACGCGTACGCCCGTGCGCACGGACTTGATATCGAGACGGTTGCGATCCGGGGGAACATCGACACCCGGATGCGGTTCGTGCGCGAAGGTGAGCTGGACGCGGTCGTGCTGGCAGCCGCTGGGCTGCAACGCATCGGCCGTATCGACGAAGTGACCGATTTCCTCTCGGTCGACACGGTTTTGCCCGCTCCCGGCCAGGGAGCACTCGCGATCGAGTGCACCGCGGACAACGCGGACCTGATCGCGGCGCTCGGCGAGCTCGACGACCCGTTCACGCGGGTCGCCGTGACCGCCGAGCGGTCACTGCTCGCCGCCCTGGAGGCCGGCTGCTCCGCCCCCGTGGGCGCGCTGGCCGACCTTCTGGCCGACGGGCAGATTGTCAAGGAAATGCGCCTGCGGGGCGTCGTCGGCACCACCGACGGCTCGCGCATGGTGCAGTTGTCCACCACCGGTCCCGTGCCCGAGTCGCACGACCAGGCAATGGCGCTCGGCCGTGAACTCGCGGCCGACATGCTTGCCCAGGGCGCGGCCGGTCTGATGGGGGAGCGAGCACAGTGAGCCCCACCACCCTTCCCGTCGGTCCCGAACACGGGCACGTCACCTTCCTCGGTGCCGGACCCGGAGATCCGGGACTGCTGACCCTGCGCGCCGTCGAGGCGCTCACGAACGCGGACGTCCTCGTCGCCGGGCACGAGGTGCTCGACGTCGTACGCGTCCACGCTCGGTCGGGCGTCGCCGTCGTGGACACGGACACCGAGTTGCCCTCGGCTCCGGGTCCGGGCACGGGCGCACCCCAACTGACAGTCGTTGACGGCACGTCAACAACCGCTCCAGTCCCCGCTGTACGGGATGCGGCACATCTTGTCATGGAGGCCGCGCGGGGCGGCAGGCGGGTCGTGCGTGCGGTGTCCGGGGACCCCGGGCTCGACGCGTACGCCGCCGAGGAGATGCTGGCCTGCGCCCGCGCGGGCGTGCCCTTCGAGGTCGTGCCCGGTGTGGCCGCGGCCGTCGGCGTGCCCGCCTACGCCGGTGTTCCGCTGCGGGACGCGCAGGGCGCGGACGTGCGGTTCGTGGACGCGCGCACGGCCTCCGACCGGTGCTGGACGGAGGTGGGGGTGTCGGACGGGACCGTGGTCGTGTCGACGACCCTGGACTCCGTGGGCGCCGCCGCCGGTGAGCTGGTCGCGGCCGGGCGCAAGCCCGACACCCCGATGACCGTCACCGTCGCCGGTACGACCACGCGCCAGCGGACCTGGACGGCCACCCTGGGCACCATCGCCCAGACGCTCAAGCAGGCCAAGGTGCTGCCCTCGCCCGAGGGCGGGCGGCCGGTGATAGTCGTGGTCGGTGAGCGCTCGGCCGCCGCGCAGCGCGACCAGCTCTCGTGGTTCGAGAACAAGCCGCTGTTCGGCTGGAAGGTTCTCGTGCCGCGCACGAAGGAGCAGGCGGCCTCGCTCTCCGACCAGCTCAGGTCCTACGGGGCCGTGCCGCACGAGGTGCCGACCATCGCGGTCGAGCCGCCGCGGACGCCCCAGCAGATGGAGCGCGCGGTCAAGGGGCTTGTCACCGGGCGCTACGAGTGGATCGCGTTCACCTCGGTCAACGCCGTCAAGGCCGTACGGGAGAAGTTCGAGGAGTACGGGCTCGACGCCCGGGCCTTCGCCGGGATCAAGGTCGCGGCGGTGGGCGAGCAGACCGCCAAGGCGCTGATCGCCTTCGGCGTGAAGCCGGACCTGGTGCCGAGCGGTGAGCAGTCGGCCGCGGGCCTGCTCGAGGACTGGCCGCCGTACGACCCCGTCTTCGACCCGATCGACCGGGTGTTCCTGCCGCGCGCCGACATCGCCACCGAGACGCTGGTCGCCGGGCTCATCGAGCTCGGGTGGGAGGTCGACGACGTCACCGCCTACCGGACCGTGCGCGCCTCGCCGCCGCCCGCGGAGACCCGGGAGGCGATCAAGGGGGGCGGGTTCGACGCCGTGCTCTTCACGTCGTCCTCCACCGTGCGCAACCTCGTCGGCATCGCCGGGAAGCCGCACAACGTCACCGTGATCGCCTGTATCGGTCCCGCCACGGCCAAGACGGCCGAGGAGCACGGGCTGCGGGTGGACGTGATGGCTCCCGAGCCGTCCGTGCACAAGCTGGCCGAGGCTCTCGCCGACTTCGGGCTGAAGCGGCGGGCGGCGGCGGTCGAGGCCGGCGATCCCGTGACGCGGCCGAGCGAGCGGCGGCCGGGGGCCAGGCGGCGGCGGTCGACGACCTGACGGTTCCGTTCCGGTGGCCGCGGCGGCCCGGTTCAGGCCGCCGGGGTCACCGTGTGGCCGTAGCGCAGGAGGTTCTCCGGGTCGTACGCCGACTTCGTGCGGCGCAGACGGTCGTAGACCTCGGGGGTCCAGGCCCGGGCGCGGTCCCTCTCGTCGCCCGGGGTGCCGTGCAGGTTGACCATGGTGCGGCCGGTGCCGTACGCGGCCATCGAGGTGTTGAGGGCGGTCGTGGCGCGTTCGACCGCCTCGGCCATGGGCGGTGCGGCCAGGACGCCCACCGCCTCCAGGAGGTACTCGGCGTCCCGGGCGCAGACCGCGTCCGCCACGGCGGCGGGGCGGGAGAGCGCCGCGCCCATGTGGCGGATCTCCACCATCAGCAGAGGGAAGTCCGCGACGCCGGCCGCCGGGCCCACCTGGTCCAGGAACGTGTCGATCGCCTGCGGTGTCAGCTCGCGCAGCAGCGTGCAGGACTCGCGGGCCGGCAGCGGGTCCTGGGGGTCCAGATAGATGCGGTCCACCGCCGCGTAGTCCATCTCCTCCACCGTGTCGATCACGACCGGTGCGGCCGCGCGGAGCGGGGCGAGCAGGTCCTGGCCCGCTGACGGGTCGCCGGTCCAGGCGAGGCAGACCCTGGCCCAGAAGCCGCCCCGGAAGGGTTCGGGGATCTCCGGGAAGGGCGGCAGGCGCAGGATGCTGAAGGTGCTGTTCATCTCCGGCGGGACGTCCTGGGTCCAGGGCGCCCAGGTGGTCAGCAGGGCCTCGGCGTCCTCGCCCGCGCAGTAGATGCCGCCGCCGAGGACGCGGGGCAGCGGGAGGAGCTCGGTGACCAGCGAGGTCACCACGCCCACGTTGCCCTTGCCGCCGCGCAGGGCCCAGAAGAGGTCGGGTTCAGTGTCGGGGTCGGTGTGGTGGAGCGTTCCGTCGGGGGTGGCGACCTCGAAGGAGCGGACCTTGTCCGCGGCGTAGCCGTAGGTCCGGCCGAGGACCGGGAGACCGCCGCCGAGGGTGTAGCCGACGACGCCGGCGTCGGTGGAGGAGCCGTTGAGGGTGGCCAGGCCGTGGGGGGTGGCGGCGGCCAGGACGTCCCGCCACTTGGCGCCGGCCTCGATCGTCGCGGTGCGGGTGTCCTCGTCGACGCGTACGCCGTTCATGCGGGCGGTGTTGATCAACAGGCCGTTCTCTATGGGGAAGTTGGCGCCGTGGCCGGTGGCCTGCACGGTGACGGGGGTGTGGGTGGCCGAGGCCCAGCGCAGGGCGGTGACGATGTCCTCGGCGCGGGTGGCGCCGACGACCACGTCGGGGGTGTGCAGGGCGGCCAGGTTGAAGCCGGTGACTTCTTCGGCGTAATCGGGTTCGCCGGGGTGGATCACCGGGCCGTGGATGTTGTCGAGGGTGGGGTGGGCGGCGGGGGTGTGGTGGGTGGCAGCCATGGGGTCCTCCTGCCTTTGTTCTTTCAGCTTGGACCTGGGGGTGGGGCGGCGCATGTGGGGGTGGATGGCTGCGGGTCTGGTGGGGGTTGATCGCGCAGTTCCCCGCGCCCCTGGGGGGGTGCGGTGGCGTGCGGGGGTGGATGGCTGCGGGTCTGGTGGGGGGTGCTCGCGCAGTTCCCCGCGCCCCTGATGCCTGCGGCAGCCCGCCCGGGTCCGTCGTGGCGAACGGTCCGTGGTGGCGCGGGTGACCGCAACCCCCAGGGGCGCGGGGAACTGCGCGGCCGGTCACCGCGTGCCCGCAGGCGCCCGGCGGCGTTGCACGGCACCCTCGTAGGCGCCCCGCCCCGGCCCAGCGCAGCGGGCCGTCCGACGTCGCGTCGGCAAAGGGGGTCTCGGGGCGGGCGTAGCGTAGGGACATGACGACGTACGGATCCTTTCCCGGTACCCGGCCCCGTCGGCTGCGGACCAACCCCGTCATGCGCCGCATGGTCGCCGAGACCCGCCTGCACCCCGCCGACTTCATCCTTCCGGCGTTCGTGCTGGAAGGGGCGAGCGAGCCCGTGCCGATCTCGGCGATGCCCGGGGTCGTGCAGCACACGCGGGACAGTCTGAAGAAGGCGGCCGCGGAGGCCGTGGCGGCCGGCGTGTCCGGGATCATGCTCTTCGGGGTGCCGGAGGAGTCGAAGAAGGACGCTGTCGGCACGCCGGGGACCGATCCGGACGGGATTCTTCAGGTCGCCATCCGGGACGTGCGGGCCGAGGTCGGCGACGAACTGCTCGTGATGTCCGACCTGTGCCTCGACGAGACCACCGACCACGGGCACTGCGGGGTGCTGGACGCCGAGGGACGGGTCGACAACGACGCGACCCTGGAGCGGTACGCCGAGATGGCCC
The DNA here is from genome assembly GCF_044756385.1 of Streptomyces sp. NPDC091972. Lineage (NCBI taxonomy): Bacteria > Bacillati > Actinomycetota > Actinomycetes > Kitasatosporales > Streptomycetaceae > Streptomyces > Streptomyces sp. NPDC091972. The sequence continues at coordinate 19,569 of NZ_JBIVSV010000023.1, forward strand.
AGGTCCAGGCCGACGCGGGCGCCCATGTCGTGGGGCCCAGCGGGATGATGGACGGCCAGATCGGGGTCGTAAGGGACGCCCTCGATCAGATCGGGCGGGAGGACGTCGCCATCCTCGCCTACACGGCCAAGTACGCGTCGGCCTTCTACGGGCCGTTCCGGGAGGCCGTCGCGTCCTCGTTGCAGGGGGACCGCAAGACCTATCAGCAGGACCCCGCGAACGCGCGCGAGGCGCTGCGGGAGCTCGCCCTCGACCTGGAGGAGGGCGCCGACATGGTGATGGTCAAGCCGGCCGGCCCCTACCTCGACATCCTGGCGCGGGTCGCGGACGCCGTCGACGTGCCCGTCGCCGCCTACCAGATCTCCGGTGAGTACTCGATGATCGAGGCCGCCGCCGAGAAGGGCTGGATCGACCGGGACCGGGCGATCCTGGAGACGCTGACCGGCATCAAGCGTGCCGGGGCGCGGAACATCCTCACCTACTGGGCCACCGAGGTGGCGCAGAAGCTCGGCTGACGAAGCCGCCGGGCGGCGTGTCGCGGCTACGGTTCGAGCTCGGTCCGGACACGGGCGGAGCTCGTTCCGGCCAACGTCCGACAACGGCCCCTGATCGGCGCGGTGATCTTCTGGCGGTCTGTCCGGAATCCGCCCTCACGGGTGGTGGATTTGTCGGACTCTGACAGGTGCGCGACTTGATGAACCGCTTACATCCGTCGAATTGACGAGTTCTCGACATCCTTCATATCTTCTGCGCCTGGCCTGATCCATTCGGAATGGTCCGAACGTCGATCCCTGGGGGACACCACCATGAACTACTTCCTCGATGTGCTGAAGAAGTACGCCGTGTTCAGCGGCCGCGCGCGCCGCAAGGAATACTGGATGTACACCCTGTTCGTCGCGATCATCTACATCGTGCTGGCCGTCATCGGTGTCGTGGCCAAGCAGGCGTGGATCCCGATCGTCTTCTACGTCGCCGTCCTGCTCCCCAGCCTCGCCGTCCTCGTGCGCCGCCTGCACGACACCGGCCGCAGCGGCTGGTGGGTCCTGTTCGGTCTGGTTCCGCTGGTCGGTGGCATCACCCTCTTCGTCTTCACCTGCCTCGACGGTGAGCCGGGCGAGAACAAGTACGGCCCCAACCCGAAGGGCTTCGCCCCGGCGCACGTGTGATGCCGTAGATCTGCTGCGAGGCCGCCCGGTCAGTCCCGGGCGGCCTTCTGGTTTTCCCCGGCGGTGACGGCGGCCGCCCGGTCGGCGGCCGGACCCTCGTCGCGCACGCCCTGGCCGTCCTTGCAGCCCGTCGCAGTGGTGAGGGCGAGGAGGACGAGGAGGGCGGTCGCGGTGAGCCTGCGGGGGGTGGGGGGTCGGCTGGGCATGGGATCAGGCTGCGGGGGAGCCGGGGCATTCGCCAGACCCTGACCGGGGATTCGGGACGGGCCTGCTCGGGCCACCACGCCGACCTGCGGGGACGTGGTTTCCCAAGTCCTCCGCGCGGGACGCGGGACGGAGCATCCGGCGTCCCGGGCACCATCAAGTCGCCCCGGGAGTTAGGTTCTTGACCAACGCGGTGGTTGTCCGTCGAAGGACCGACACATTCCCAGGGGAGACGCCATGTCCGGTGACGCGCTGAGCCATGACCCGGCCGAACTGGCCAAGAGGATCGACACCACCAAGGCACATCCGGCCCGCGTCTACGACGTCTTCCTCGGCGGCAAGGACAACTACCCCGCCGACCGCGAGGCCGCCGCAGCCGCGCTCGCCGCCAACCCCCGCGGCTACCTCGACGTGCGCCACAACCGCGACTTCATGCGCCGGGCCGTCCTCCGGCTGACCGAGCAGCACGGGATCCGGCAGTTCCTCGACATCGGCACCGGGCTGCCCACCGCGGAGAACGTCCACCAGATCGCCCAGCGGATCCGGCCCGACGCACGGGTCGTCTACGTCGACAACGACCCGGTGGTGCTGGCGCACGCCCGCGCGCTGCTCACGAGCGGGCCCGAGGGGCGCACGGACTACATCGACGCCGACTTCAGGAGTCCCGCGCAGATCCTCGAACAGGCCGCCAGGACGCTGGACTTCGACCAGCCGATCGCGCTGTGCCTGGTCGCGATCCTGCACTTCGTCGAGGACGACGAGGCCCTTCCGATCGTGCGGGAACTCGTGGCGGCCCTCCCGGCGGGCAGCAGGGTCGTGCTCAGCCACCTGACCGACGAGATGCACCCGGAGCCCGCCCGCGCGGTCCAACGGACCTACACCGAGCGCGGGTTCACCTTCGTCTTCCGGTCCAAGGCACAGGTGGAGCGCTTCTTCACCGAGGTGCCGGGGCTCACCCTGGACGAGCCCGGCGTGGTGCCCGCACATCTGTGGCACCCCGCTCCCGCGCCCGCGCCGCCCGCCATCGACGGGGAGGACTTCGACTCCCTCGACGACATCGAGAAGATCCGCTACCGCGACATCAACGACGTCACGGACGACGACATCAACGTCTACGGGGCCACCGGCACCAAGGCGTGAGCGGGTGCCCGGCGTCCGTATCGCGGAAAGGTGCTTGTAGGCGGCACTCAGTTCCTTAGGCTGCGCTGCACCGGCCGTCGCGGTCAGCGGGCGGCAGTCAGCAGACAGCAAGTCGAAGGAGCCGCGCCATGACGGTGCCCACATTCGCTTCCGTGCCGCCGCTCGCCGCCCGGGCCCGGGCGGTCGGCGGGTCGCCGGTGCGGGACATCCTCGCCGTCACCGCCCGCCCCGAGGTCATCAACTTCGCGGGCGGCCTGCCGGCGCCCGAACTGTTCGACGCCGAGGGCATCGCCCAGGCCTACCGGGCGGTGCTCGCCGAGACGCCCGAGCGGGCGCTCCAGTACTCGACCACCGAGGGCGAGCCCGTGCTGCGGACCGCCCTGGCGGAGCGGATGTCGGCGCGCGGGCTCGCCACCGACGCCGACGACGTCCTCGTCACCACCGGCTCGCAGCAGGCCCTGTCGCTGCTCGCCACCGCGCTGATCGAGCCCGGGGACACGGTCCTCGTCGAGAGCCCCTGCTATCTGGCCGCTCTCCAGGCCTTCGGGTTCGCGGGCGCCCGGGTCGTGGCCGTGCCGGGGGACGACGAGGGCCCCGACCCCGTCGCCCTGGAGGAACTGGTCGTGCGGGAACGGCCCAAGCTGCTCTACACCGTGCCCACCTTCCAGAACCCCACCGGGCGGACCATGTCCGCGGGACGCCGGGCCGCCGTGGCGTCCGTGGCCGCGCGGCGCGGACTGTGGATCGTCGAGGACGACCCGTACGGCGAACTCCGCTTCGAGGGCGAGCGGGTGCCGTGGATCGCCGCCCACGAGGAGGCCCGCGACCGGACCGTGCTGCTCGGCTCCTTCTCCAAGGTCATGGCCCCCGGGCTGCGGCTGGGCTGGCTGCGCGCTCCCGGCGAGCTGCGCCGGGCCTGCGCGGTCGCCAAGCAGGCCGCCGACCTGCACACCCCGACCGTCAACCAGCTCGCCGCCGCGCGGTACCTGGCGGACCGGGACCTCGACGCGCACGTGCGGCGCGTCGCGCGGGTCTACGGGGAGCGGCGGGACGCCATGCTCGCGGGGCTGCCGGCGGCCCTGCCCGAGGGGTCGGTCTGGACGCGGCCCGAGGGCGGCATGTTCCTCTGGGCGCGGCTCCCCTCGGCCTACGACACCACCGCGCTGCTGCCGCAGGTCGTGACCCGCGAGGTGGCCTACGTCCCGGGAGCGCCCTTCCACGCAGGTGAGCCCGACCGCTCGACCCTGCGGCTCTGCTTCGTGACGCAGACGCCGCAGGAGATCGAGGAGGGGCTGCGGCGGCTGGGGGAGGCGTTCCGCGCGGCGCGGGACCGGGTCGAGGGCGCCCAGGCGGCGCCGGCGGTGGTGGCCTAGGGCGAAGGTGGCAGGCGCGGTACGGCTCCGGACCGCGGACGGGGGCGGGGCCCTGTGCCTACGGTGTCGGCATGGCCGATGAGATGGTGCGGAGCCCGGGGTTCGACCTGGACGAGTATCTGGCGCGGATCGGGTGGCAGGGGGAGCGGCGGGCCGACCTGGCGACGCTCGCCGGACTGCATCTGGCGCACATGCGGGGCATCCCCTTCGAGAACCTCGACGCCCTGGGCCGCAGCGCCCCCTCCCTCGATCCCGGCGACCTGATGGCGAAGCTGGTGCGCGGCCGGCGCGGGGGGTACTGCTACGAGCACAACACGCTCTTCCTGCTCGCCCTGGAGGCGCTCGGCTTCCGGGTGACTCGGCTGGCGGCCCGTGTCGTCCTCGGCGCGGACAGCGTCGAGAGCCGGCCGCGCACCCACATGCTGCTGCTCGTGGAGATCCCCGACGACCCGCAGCCGTATCTCGCCGACGTCGGGTTCGGGGCGATCGGGGCGCTGCTGGAACCGGTGCCGCTGAGGCCGGACACCGAGTTCCAGGACGCCGGCCGCCGCCACCGGCTGACGCGGGTGCCGCACAGGGGGCCGCTGGACCTGTGGGTGCTCCAGGCCCACCAGGAGGGCTGGACGGACCAGTACGCCTTCACCCTGGAGCCCTTCGAGGAACCCGACTTCGAGGTCATCAACTGGCACATCGGGACCAACCCGCGCTCCCCCTTCACCCAGCGGATCTACGTCCAGGGCGTCACCCCCGAGCGCCATCTCCTCCTGCACGGCAGCCTCCTCACCGAGACCCGCGCCGACGGCACGGTACGCAAGCGGGAGCTGACCGATGAGGCGGAGGTGCGGCTGCTGCTGGAGGAGGAGTTCGGCGTCAGGGCGCCGGAAGGGCTGCGGCTGCTGCCGCCCGGCTGACGCCGGTCAGTCCCACCAGAAGGACCAGACCCGCTGCCCCCGCACCGCGTGCTCGGCGTACTCGCGCAGGGTCTCGTGGTCCCCCTGCGTGATGTTGTCGGGGCAGAACGCGAAGTGCTCGGCGGCGACGGCCTCCGCCTCGCCCCCGGTCGTGGGCGGGGCGGCGACGGACAGGACCAAGCGGTCGAAGCCGAGCGCGAGCACGCGTATGCCGAAGCGGTCCTCCCAGGAACGCAGGACCGCGCAGAGACGGGCCACGTCCTGCTCGTAGTTCAGCGGGCCCGTCCAGCCGATGGCCGCCGGGATGTCGGCGCTGCGGCGGGCCGGGACCAGGGCGAGGCGCGGCTCCTTGAACCACGAACCCTCGTCGAGGAGCGCGTCGGCGGTCTCGGCGGCACGGGTGTCGGGGTCGGCGGGGAGTGACTCGGGGGCCGGGGCGAGGCCGGGCCACGCCTCGGCGTACGGGGCGATGGCCGCGTCAAGCTCGTCGGGCTCGCCGATCGCGTACTCCCAGTACTCCGCGAGGAGTTCCTCCGGGTCGTGGTCGCCGGGGTACGACATCTGACCGGGCATCAACTCCCACTCGCCGGGCCCGCCCTGGCTGCCGCCGACCTCTATCAGCACCGGCAGCAGACCGGTGCGCGCCGCCCGAGCACCCAGCGCGGTCCAGGCCCCGGACGACGCCGCGTACTCGGCGTGCCACAGCAACGGCTCGTGCCACGGACCGTCGTCCGTCTCGTCGATCAGTCTCCCGAGGGGGAGCCCGAGTCCGAGCGAACGACCGCTCGGGTCTGCCGCCAGGGCGGGCAGCGGGTTGGGAAGAGTCGCCATGTCAGTGACTGTAGGGGCAGCCACTGACAACGCCCCCCGCGGTCAGAGCTTCTCGGGCGTCCTGATGCCGAGCAGGGCCATGCCCTGGTGGAGGGTGCGGGCGGTCAGGTCGCAGAGGAAGAGGCGGTTCTCCACCTGGGCCTGCGATTCGGCCTTCAGGACGGGGCACTTGTCGTAGAACGACGTGTACAGGGACGCCAGCTGGTAGAGGTACGCCGCCAGCTTGTGCGGGGCGTACTCCGCCGCCGCCTCGAAGACCGTGCTGCCGAACGAGTCCAGGTGCAGGCCCAACGCCCGCTCCGCGTCCGCCAGTTCGAGCTCCGGGTGGGCGGCCGGCCGGACGTCTCCCGCCTTGCGCAGGATCGACTGGATACGGGCGTACGCGTACTGGAGGTACACGGACGTGTCGCCGTTCAGCGAGACCATCTGGTCCAGGTCGAACTTGTAGTCCCGGTTCGGGGACGTGGACAGGTCGGCGTACTTCACCGCGCCGATGCCCACCTGAGCCGCCCGCTCCTGGATCTCCTCCTCGGTGAGGTCCTGCGCCTTCTCCCGTACGACCTCGGCGGCCCGCTGCACCGCCTCGTCCAGCAGGTCCTCCAGCCGGACCGTCTCGCCCTCACGCGTCTTGAACGGCTTGCCGTCCGCGCCCAGCACGGTGCCGTAGCCCATGTTGTGCGCGGTGACCTCGTCGGACAGCCAGCCCGCCCGGCGGGCCGTCTCGAAGACCATCTTGAAGTGCAGGGACTGGCGGACGTCCACCACGTACAGGAGGGACGTGGCGTGCAGGTCGGTGACGCGGTTCCTGATCGCCGTCAGGTCGCTCGCCGCGTAGCCGAAGCCGCCGTCCGCCTTCTGCACGATCAGCGGCACCGGCTGGTCGTCCTTGCCGCGGATCTCGTCGAAGAAGACGACCAGCGCGCCCTCGGAGCGCACCGCGACGCCCATCTCCTCCAGGAGGCGGGCCGTCTCGGGCATGCCCTCGTTGTACGCCGACTCGCCGACGATCTCGTCCTCGCGGATCTCCATGTCCAGCTTCTCGAAGACCGAGTAGAAGTAGACCTTCGACTCGTCCACGAACTGCTGCCAGAGGTCGAGGGTCTCCTTGTCGCCGGACTGCAGGGCGACGACCCGCTTGCGCGCCCGCTCCTTGAACTCGTCGTCGGAGTCGAAGACCACGCGCGACGCCTTGTACACCCGGTTCAGGTTCGACATGGCCTGCTCGCCGTCGACCTCCGACGCCGGGGCCAGCTCGCCGGGGTGCTCCATCAGGTACTGGATGAGCATGCCGAACTGCGTGCCCCAGTCGCCGATGTGATGCCGGCCGATCGTCTTCTCGCCCGTGAAGTCGAGCATCGCGCGCAGCGCGTCGCCGATCACCGCGGACCGCAGGTGGCCGACGTGCATCTCCTTCGCCACGTTCGGCTGGGCGTAGTCGACGACCGTGATGCCCGGGTCGGCGGCGAGCGGCACACCGAGGCGGCCGGTCTCGTCGGCGTACCGGGCGGCCAGGTTCTCGGTGATCGCCCGGTCGGTGAGCGTGATGTTCAGGAAGCCGGGGCCGGAGACCTCGATGTCCCTCAGCAGGTCGCCCGACTCGACCCGGGCGACCACCTGGGCCGCGAGGTCCCGCGGGTTGGCCTTCGTCCTCTTGGCGAGCGCCAGGATGCCGTTCGCCTGGAAGTCCGCCCGGTCGCTACGTCGCAGCAGCGGGTCCGCGGAGTCGGCGTCCGGCACGGCGGCCGAGAGGGCCGCAGCGAGACGCTGCTGGACGGAGTCGCTGAGGGACGTGACCGAGGCCATAAGGAGGGGTGCCGTTCTCCTGGTGAGGATCGATGGACACCGCCAGTATCCCATGGGGGGTAAAGCGGTTTTTCCGGCCGCACCCGGGTCTGTGACAATGGAGCGTCACCCGTTCAGAAAGAAGGACGTGCCGATCGTGGCTCAGAGCACCGAGACCACCGACTGGGTCTCCCGTTTCGCGGATGAGGTCATCGAGGAGTCGGAGCGTCGGGCCCCGGGCAAACCGGTCGTCGTCGCGTCCGGACTGTCCCCCTCGGGACCGATCCACCTCGGGAACCTGCGCGAGGTCATGACCCCGCACCTCGTCGCCGACGAGATCCGGCGCCGCGGACACCAGGTGCGGCACCTCATCTCCTGGGACGACTACGACCGCTACCGCAAGGTGCCGGCCGGTGTCGCCGGGATCGACGAGTCGTGGGCCGAGCACATCGGCAAGCCGCTGACCTCCGTGCCCGCGCCCAAGGGGTCCGCGTTCCCGAACTGGGCCGAGCACTTCAAGGCCGCCATGGTCGACGCGCTCGCCGAGCTCGGTGTCGAGTTCGACGGGATCAGCCAGACCGCGCAGTACACCTCCGGCGTCTACCGCGAGCAGATCCTGCACGCCATGGCGCACCGCGCGGACATCGACGCGATCCTCGACCAGTACCGGACCAAGAAGGCCCCGGCCAAGAAGCAGCAGAAGCCCCTGGACGAGGCCGAGGTCGAGGCCGCCGAGGGCTCCGGCGCGGCTGCCGAGGACGACGGGTCCTCCGGATCCGCCGGGTACTTCCCGTACAAGCCCTACTGCGGCAACTGCGAGAAGGACCTCACCACCGTCACCTCCTACGACGACGCCACCACCGAGCTGTCGTACACCTGCAACGCCTGCGGGTTCGCCGAGACCGTCCGGCTGAACGAGTTCAACCGCGGCAAGCTCGTCTGGAAGGTCGACTGGCCGATGCGCTGGGCGTACGAGGGCGTCGTCTTCGAGCCCAGCGGCGTCGACCACTCGTCCCCCGGCTCCTCCTTCCAGGTCGGCGGGCAGATCGTCGGGATCTTCGGCGGCAAGCAGCCCATCGGACCCATGTACGCCTTCGTCGGCATCTCCGGGATGGCGAAGATGTCGTCGTCGCGGGGCGGGGTGCCCACACCGGGCGACGCGCTGAAGATCATGGAGCCGCAGATCCTGCGCTGGCTCTACGCCCGCCGCAAGCCCAACCAGTCCTTCAAGATCGCCTTCGACCAGGAGATCCAGCGGCTCTACGACGAGTGGGACAAGCTGGACGCCAAGGTCGCCGACGGCACCGCGCTGCCCGCCGACGTCGCCGCGCACTCCCGCGCGGTGCGCACGGCCGCCGGCGAACTGCCCAGGACCGCGCGCGTGCTGCCGTACCGCACGCTCGCCTCCGTCGCCGACATCACCGCCGGGCACGAGGACCAGGCGCTGCGCATCCTCAGCGAACTGGACCCCGACAACCCGCTGTCGGCCCTGGACGAGGCCCGGCCCCGGTACGACAAGGCCGAGGCCTGGATCAACACCCACGTGCCCGCCGACCAGCGGACCATCGTGCGCGACGAGCCCGACGCCGAGCTGCTGAAGTCCCTCGACGAGGCCTCCCAGCAGTCCCTGCGCCTCCTGCTCGACGGGCTCGCCTCGCACTGGTCGCTCGACGGGCTCACCCACCTCGTGTACGGCGTGCCCAAGGTGCAGGCCGGGTTCTCCGCGGACGCCACCCCCAAGGAACTGCCCGCCGAGATCAAGACCGCCCAGCGGACGTTCTTCGCCCTGCTGTACCGGCTGCTGGTCTCCCGCGACACCGGGCCCCGGCTGCCCACGCTGCTGCTGGCCGTCGGACAGGAGCGGGTCCGGGCACTGCTCGGGGAGTAGACACCGGGAAACGCAGAAGGGGCCCTCGCCACCGGCATTACGGCGAGGGCCCCTTCTGTGTGCGACGTCCGCTAGGCGATGTGGTCTTCCTGGAGCTCCGCCGTGTGACGGTTCGTGAAGCGGTTGACCATGCGCTCGGCCTCGCGCTGCGGGAGCACGATGCCGTACGTGGCCTCCACGTCCCCCCTGAGCTGGCCGGGGGAGGGATAGCTGCCGTCTATCGACTTCTTGAAGACCTGGTAGAAGTCCTCCTCCGTCGGCTCCGGGGTCCCGCCGCCCTCGCCCAGCTCCCGGGTACGGCCGTTCGTCACCGGGATGGGAAAGCTGCCCGTCTCCTCCATCGAGGGCTCCCGGGGCGGCTCCTCGTACTGGATCTGCTGCAACTCGTACTGCTCGGCCTCGATCTGTTCCTCGTACCAGCGCTCGTACTGCTCGGCCGGGTCGTAGTTCGGGTTGTAGCCGCCCTGGTACTCGATCTGCTGGGGCGCCTCGAACCAGGGGCTCAGGTCAGGCTCCGGTTCCGGGGCCGCCTGCTGCGCCTGCGGGTTGGCGTCCAGCTCCAGGCGCTGCTCGCCGGGGGCGGCCGCCCGCTGCGGGGCCGGGGCCGGGGCCGGCCCGGCCGCACCACTGCCCGCGACCGCCTCGGGCGCCGGCGGGAGCAGGACCGGCTCGATGCCCGCCGCCGCCAGGCCCGCCGGAGCCGTCTCCGCCAGCGGAACCCCGTACCGCGCCAGCCGGAGCGGCATCAGGGACTCCACCGGGGCCTTGCGGCGCCAGGCCCGGCCGAAGCGGGAGTGCAGCCGGGCACGGTAGACGAGACGCTCCTGCTCCAGCTTGATGACCTGCTCGTAGGAGCGCAGCTCCCACAGCTTCATCCGGCGCCACAGCAGGAACGTGGGGATCGGCGACAGCAGCCAGCGGGTGAGGCGGACCCCCTCCATGTGCTTGTCCGCCGTGATGTCCGCGATCCGGCCGATCGCGTGCCGGGCGGCCTCCACCGCCACCACGAACAGGACCGGGATCACCGCGTGCATGCCCACACCCAGCGGATCCGGCCAGGCCGCCGCGCCGTTGAAGGCGATCGTGGCGGCCGTCAGCAGCCACGCCGTCTGCCGCAGCAGCGGGAACGGGATGCGGATCCAGGTCAGGAGCAGGTCCAGGGCCAGCAGGACACAGATACCCGCGTCGATGCCGATCGGGAACACATAGCTGAAGTTCCCGAAGCCCTTCTGGATGGCGAGTTCACGGACGGCCGCGTACGACCCCGCGAAGCCGATGCCGGCGATGATCACGGCGCCGAACACGACCACGCCGATGAGCACGCGGTGCATTCGAGTCAACTGCATGGGCGCGGCCACCCGTACTCCCCTCCCTGTACGTGTTGTTGCGCGCAACAGAGTGGCACATGTGTGCTGCGCACGGATGGCCGGTACAGGCCGTCAGTCCTTCTTCAGCCCGACTTCGCGGCCGACTTGGACGGAGATGCCGACTTCGTGGCCGACTTCGACGCCGACGGGGACGGGGACGCCGACTTCGACGGGGCCTTCGAACCCGACGCCGACGGGGCCGGGTTCGCCGTACCCTCGCCGTTCGCCGCCGACACCGCGGCCACCGCCTCCTTGGCGGCCTTCTCCGCGAGCTTCGCGAGCGTGTCCGCGCTCGGCGCCTTGTCACCGGCCAGACCCGCGCCGTTGTAGTCGACGGTGACGACGACGTTCTCCACGCGCGTGACCACCGTCTGCTGCTTGAAGGCGCCTTCCTTCTTCTTCAGGTCGTACCGCACCAGCGTCGCCGCGTCACCCGTCCCGGACACCGCCTGCGACTTGGCGTTCTTCGCACCCGCCACCGACTGCGCGTCCTGGATCTGCTGCGCGTAGTACTTCTGCGCCTGCGCCTCACCCGTACCGCGCGAGGTGTCCGACTCGAACCGCAGCAGCGAGACGTTCAGCCAGCGGAACTGAGAGCCCTTCACGCCGTTGTTGTCGAGGCTGCTCCACGAGCAACTGCCGCGCGTACCCGCCTCCGACGTGCCCTTCTTGCCGGCCTTCGCGGCCTCCGGGACCAAGGACTTCAGCGTCTTCGACGACAGCACCCCGCACGACTCGGGAAGCGACTTGTACGCCGCCGCCTGCACCGTGGGCGCCGCACTCGCGGACGCGGACGCACCGCTGTCCGCACCCTTGCCGCTGTCCGAGCCGCTGCTCGCGCTGTCGCCACCGGAGCCGGAGTCGGAGGAGCAGCCGGCGGCGATCAGCATCACCGGGACTGCGGCCGCGCAGACAAGGACGCGGTGAAGACGCTTCGCTTGCTGAACACCCTGGTCACGCTCTGCTCGTCGCTGCATGGTTCCTTCACTCATGACGCTTGTGGTTCCTGCCGTCGGATCGGGTCCGAGGGGCCACGGTACGCGGTGAGGACGGAGTGCGGGCCGGCATCGAAGGCTTTGTGCGCACGGGTGAGGGGTGTGTGGAGAGCGCTCAGCCGGACAGCGAACCAGCCAGCTGCGAGGCCAGTTTCCGGGCGTTGTCCTGCATTTCCTTGCTGTCCGGGGTCACGCCGAGCGTCGTCGGCTGCTCCTCGTACTCGATGGTCACGATCACGTTGGACGTGCGGAACGCCACAGTCACCTTGCGCTGCTGGGCCGTCGAACCCGAGCCGCCCAACACGTCGTCCAGGAACGCCTCGTCGCCCAGATCGTCCAGGAGGCGGGGCTGGAGATCGGACGGAGTGGCGGAGGCCGAACCGCTCGCGCTCGCGGAACCGCTCGGGGTGGCCGTCGGGGAACCCGTGGGACTGGCGGTGCCGCTCTCCGCCACGTCCGAGGTCGCGCTCGCCGTCGCCGCCGGCAGGTCGGCCTTCTCCTCGGCCAGCGCGAAGAGCTGCTGCGCCTGGGTGTCGTCGCTGACCGCGTTGTCGTACGACACCACCCGCTCGAAATCGACCGACAGGTACTCGGTGGCGTCCGTGGCCTCCACCTTCCAACGGCAGCCGACCTTGCGGTCCGTGTCGTAGGTGAGCGTGGCCTCGCCCTCGTAGGCCCTGGCGCGCCGGTCCGCGTCGGCGATCTGCTGGATGCCGGGCAGGAGCGTGTCGAGGGTGCTCTGGCCGACGACACCGCAGGGCTCGGGGAGGGTGCGGTACTTGCCGGGCTGGGCGGCGACGGAGGCGGTGCCCGCGTCACCGGGGTTCGCGTCGTCCGTCGTGCCGTCGCCACCGGAGCTGCCGGTGCAGCCGGCCAGCAGCGCCGCGAGGAGGGCGGCGACGCCGGGTACGTAGGCCTTCCGCTGCACGGTGGGGCTCCTCTCGGGATGTCTCCGGCTCGTGGGGATCTCAGTGTCCCCGCAGGTTATTCGGTTGCCGCACGGGGGCGTCCCCGGCAGACAATGTGTATCGCACGCACTGCCGTGAACGCCGGTCCGTCATCCCTTACGTCGACCTTGGCGCCGGTTTTGCGATTCGAGACTTCTGTTGTTTTTCCGGGGGAATGAGGACGATATGTCGTACGTGGAGATGCCGGGCGCCAAGGTCCCGATCCGTATGTGGACCGACCCGGCGACGGTCGAGGACGTGGCCCTCCAGCAGCTGCGCAACGTCGCGACCCTGCCGTGGATCAAGGGCCTCGCCGTGATGCCGGACGTGCACTACGGCAAGGGGGCGACGGTCGGCTCGGTCATCGCCATGCAGGGCGCGGTGTGCCCGGCGGCGGTGGGCGTGGACATCGGCTGCGGCATGTCGGCGGTGAGGACGTCCCTGACGGCGAACGACCTCCCCGGTGACCTGTCCCGCCTGCGGTCGAAGATCGAGCAGGCGATTCCGGTGGGACGCGGGATGCATGACGATCCCGTCGACCCGGGGCGGATGCACGGGTTCGCCACCGCGGGGTGGGAGGACTTCTGGGGGCGGTTCGACGGGGTGGCGGATGCGGTCAAGTTCCGTCATGAGCGCGCTGGGAAGCAGATGGGAACGCTCGGCTCCGGAAACCACTTTGTCGAAGTGTGCACGGATACGACCGGTTCTGTCTGGCTGATGCTGCACTCCGGGTCCCGGAACATCGGCAAGGAGCTCGCCGAGCATCACATCGGCGTGGCCCAGAAGCTCCCGCACAACCAGGGGCTGGTCGACCGCGACCTGGCCGTCTTCATCGCGGAGACCCCGCAGATGGCGGCATACCGCAACGACCTGTTCTGGGCGCAGGAGTACGCCCGGTACAACCGCACGATCATGATGGCGCTCCTCAAGGACGTGGTCCGCAAGGAGTTCAAGAAGGCGAAGCCGACCTTCGAGCCGGAGATCAGCGCACACCACAACTACGTGGCCGAGGAGCGCTACGACGGGATGGACCTGCTCGTGACCCGCAAGGGCGCGATCCGGGCCGGTTCCGGCGAGTACGGCATCATCCCGGGCTCCATGGGGACGGGGTCGTACATCGTGAAGGGTCTCGGCAACGAGAAGGCCTTCAACTCGGCCTCGCACGGCGCCGGTCGGCGCATGAGCCGCAACGCGGCCAAGCGGCGGTTCTCGACCCGGGACCTGGAGGAGCAGACGCGGGGCGTGGAGTGCCGCAAGGACTCCGGCGTGGTGGACGAGATCCCGGGTGCCTACAAGTCGATCGACCAGGTCATCGACCAGCAGCGGGACCTGGTGGAGGTCGTGGCGAAGCTGAAGCAGGTCGTGTGCGTGAAGGGCTGAGCCGCGCTCACCTCGGTGCGTGCGTCACGGCGTAGATCATGACGAACGCCACGATGTGGATGCCGAAGAGGAAGTAGGCGAGCCACCACCACATGTGGCGTTCGTCGTGGGGGTCCTTGCGGTCGGGGGTCACAGGTCGCGGTGGACCTTCGTGTTGGAGGCCTGGGCGCGGGGGCGCAGGACCAGGAGGTCGACGTTGACGTGGCTGGGGCGGGTGACCGCCCAGGTGATGGTCTCGGCGACGTCGTCCGCGGTGAGGGGTTCGGCGACGCCCTGGTACACCTTCTCCGCCTTCTCCTGGTCGCCGCCGAAGCGGGTCAGGGCGAACTCGTCGGTCTTGACCATGCCGGGCGCGATCTCGATCACGCGGACCGGGCGGCCGACGATCTCCAGACGCAGGGTCTCGGCGAGGACGTGGGCGCCGTGCTTGGCGGCGACGTAGCCCGCGCCGCCCTCGTAGGTACCGTGGCCGGCCGTGGAGGAGACGACGACGACCGTGCCGTCGCCGCTCGCGTCGAGCTTGGGGAGCAGCGCCTGGGTGAGGTTCAGGGTGCCGATGACGTTGGTCTCGTACATCGTGCGCCAGTCGGCGGGGTCGCCGGTGGCGACGGGGTCGGCGCCGAGGGCTCCGCCGGCGTTGTTGACGAGGACGCCGACCGTCTTGAAGGCCGTGGCGAACTCGTCGACGGCCGCGCGGTCGGTCACGTCCAGCTGGTAGGCGGTGGCCTGGTGCCCGGCCGCGTTGATCTCCTCGGCGAGCGCCTCGATGCGGTCCTTGCGGCGGGCGGTCAGGACGACGCGGTAGCCGGCCGCGGCGAGCTGCCGTGCCGTCGCCGCGCCGATTCCGCTGCTCGCGCCGGTGACGATCGCGATCCGGGACGCGGGGGACGGGGCGGCGGATGCCATGGGCTGCTCCTCGGGCGGGCGTGGGTACGGGCTCCCGCCAGGATAGGTCGGCCGTGGTCCGGGGCTCCGGGCGGTCCGGATGGCGGGCCGGTGGAGCTGTACGCGGAGAGTCGGTCGCCGTGGCCCCCGACGAGGGGGAGACCCACGGGCGAGAGGGAGTGTCCGGGGCGGCTGGGACCGCTGCCCGGCGGGGATTCCCGCGGGCGGCGCTCAGTCGCGCGGCGCGTACATGATCAGCGCCATGCCCGCGAGGCAGATCAGCGCGCCCGCGATGTCCCAGCGGTCGGGGCGGTAGCCGTCGGCCGTCATGCCCCACAGGAGCGAGCCGGCCACGAAGACGCCGCCGTACGCGGCGAGGATGCGGCCGAAGTGGGCGTCGGGCTGGAAGGTGGCGACGAAGCCGTAGGCCCCGAGGGCGAGGACCCCGCCCGCGGTCCACATCCAGCCGCGGTGCTCCCGTACGCCCTGCCAGACCAGCCAGGCGCCGCCGATCTCGAAGAGGGCGGCCACGACGAAGAGGGCGGCGGAGCGGGCTACGAGCATGGGGGCAGCTTCGCACGCCGGTCCGCCGGGGCCCGCGTCACCTGATGGAGGGCGCCTGCCGTTGGCCGTACGTGGGATACATCCCTGCGACCGCGGCGGTTCGGGCGGCTGGAGCGAGGAGTGGGTGGCATGCGGGTGCTTGCGGTGTGGGGTGCGGTGTTGGTGGCGCTGGTGGGCGGGGGTACGGCGGCCGCCGTCGGCGGGCCGGAGGCGGATCTGGCGTATCACGGGGCCGCGGCCATGTCGGGCGGGCGGGTGGACGTGCGGTTCACGCCGCGCAATCACGGTCCTTCCGCGGTGCCGGACGCGACCGTACGGCTGCGGTGGTCCGAGCCGCTCGTGAACGAACAGACGTTGCCGCGGGGGTGTGCGCGGTCGGAGGAGCGGGTCGTGCTGTGCGGGGTGGGGGCGCTGGCGGCGGACGGGGTGGGGGAGCGGGTCGAGATGCGGGTGCGGTTGCGGGGGGCACCGTCGGAGGTGCTGCTGGAGATCGACACGGTGTGGAACGGGGGCACGGTGGACCGCAACCGGGAGAACGACCGGCAGCGGGTGCTGGTGCTGGACAGCGGGGACGAGTACTACTTCTGACGCGCGGGAGGGGCACCGCCGGGGGCGTCGTCGTCCGGTACTCCCGGCGGGAATAGGCGGGGGCGGGGTCTCGTTCTCCGGGTACGCGGTTATAGTTGAACCGTCAACAACCTGGAGGATGAGCGACCATGCAGTTCGGGATCTTCAGCGTCGGCGATGTCACGCCGGACCCGACGACCGGCCGTACGCCGACCGAGCGCGAGCGGATCAAGGCCATGGTCGCGATCGCGCTGAAGGCCGAGGAGGTCGGACTCGACGTCTTCGCGACCGGTGAGCACCACAACCCGCCGTTCGTGCCATCGTCCCCGACGACCATGCTCGGCTACATCGCGGCGCAGACGGAGAAGCTCATCCTCTCGACGTCGACCACGCTGATCACCACGAACGACCCGGTGAAGATCGCCGAGGACTTCGCGATGCTCCAGCACCTGGCCGACGGCCGGGTGGACCTGATGATGGGCCGCGGCAACACCGGCCCGGTCTACCCCTGGTTCGGCAAGGACATCCGCGAGGGCATCAACCTCGCCATCGAGAACTACGCCCTGCTGCGCCGCCTGTGGCGCGAGGACGTCGTGAACTGGGAGGGGAAGTTCCGCACCCCGCTCCAGGGCTTCACGTCCACGCCCCGGCCGCTGGACGGAGTCGCGCCGTTCGTGTGGCACGGCTCCATCCGCTCGCCGGAGATCGCCGAGCAGGCCGCCTACTACGGCGACGGGTTCTTCCACAACAACATCTTCTGGCCGGCCGACCACACCCAGCGGATGGTCGAGCTGTACCGCACCCGCTACGCCCACTACGGGCACGGCACCCCCGAGCAGGCCATCGTCGGCCTGGGCGGCCAGGTGTTCATGCGCCGCAACTCCCAGGACGCGGTGAAGGAGTTCCGGCCCTACTTCGACAACGCGCCCGTGTACGGCCACGGCCCGTCCCTGGAGGACTTCACCGAGCAGACCCCGCTGACTGTCGGCTCCCCGGAGCAGGTCATCGAGAAGACGCTGAAGTTCCGCGAGTACGCCGGCGACTACCAGCGCCAGCTCTTCCTCGTGGACCACGCAGGACTGCCCCTGAAGACCGTCCTGGAACAGATCGACATGCTCGGCGAGGAGGTCGTGCCCGTGCTGCGCAAGGAGTTCGCCGCAGGCCGCCCGGCGGAGGTGCCGGAGGCTCCCACCCACGCGTCCCTGCTGGCCGCGGAGCGGAACAAGGAGGTCGTCGCATGAAGCTCGTCGTCGTGTCCGCGGGGCTGAGCGTCCCGTCGTCCACCCGGCTGCTGGGAGACCGGCTGGCCGCCGCCGTGGGGCGGGCGGCCGCGGTGGACACGCAGGTCGTGGAGTTGCGGGAGCTCGCCGTGGAGATCGCGCAGAACTTCACCAACGGCTTCCCCGGACGGGCCCTGGCCGCCGCGCAGGAGGCGGTGGCCGCCGCCGACGGACTGATCGTCGTCACGCCGGTGTTCTCGGCGTCGTACAGCGGACTGTTCAAGTCGTTCTTCGACGTGCTGGAGCCCGGCGTGCTGGAGGGCAAGCCGGTGCTGGTCGCGGCGACCGGCGGCACGGCCCGGCACTCCCTGGTGCTGGAGCACGCGCTGCGGCCGCTGTTCGCCTACCTGAAGGCCGTCGTCGTGCCGACCGGGGTGTACGCCGCCTCGGAGGACTGGGGCGCCGAGGGACTGGACGGGCGGATCGACCGGGCGGCGGGGCAACTGGCCGCGCTGATGACGGGCCTGTCGGCCGCCCCGGCACCGCGCGCCACCGGGGCCGACGCGTTCTCGGCCGTGGTGCCCTTCGAGGAACAGCTCGCCGCGCTGCGTCCCACGGGGTGAGAGGGCAGTAAGAAGGGCGTGCGGTGAGCAGCTCATCACGTCGTACGACTCGGTGGGCACGGCACACTGAGGGTGTGCCCCAGAATGTGCTGCTCGCTGAAGACGACCGTGCCATCCGTCACGCCCTGGAGCGCGCCCTGATCCTGGAGGGCTACCAGGTCACCGCGGTCGCCGACGGGGTCGAGGCGCTGGCGCAGGCCCACCGGACGCCGCCGGACGTGCTCGTCCTCGACGTGATGATGCCCGGGATCGACGGACTCCAGGTCTGCCGGGTGCTGCGCGCCGAGGGCGACCGCACCCCGATCCTCATGCTGACGGCGCTCGTGGAGACCCAGGACCGGATCGCCGGCCTGGACGCGGGCGCCGACGACTACGTGGTCAAGCCCTTCGACGTCGAGGAGGTCTTCGCCCGGCTGCGGGCCCTGCTGCGGCGGACCAGCCCCGACGGGATGGCCCCGGCCGGCGCCGCTCCCCGGGCCGCCGCACCCGAGCTGCCCGACGGGCGGATCGAGGCGGCCGGGCTGCGCATGGACATCCAGGCGCGGCGGGCCTGGCGGGGCACGCGCGAGCTGGAGCTGACCCGCACCGAGTTCGAGCTGCTGGAGCTGCTCGTGCGGAACGCGGGCATCGTGCTGGACCACTCGACCATCTACGACCGCATCTGGGGCTACGACTTCGGGCCCGGCTCCAAGAACCTCGCCGTCTACGTCGGCTACCTGCGCCGCAAGCTCGACGAGCCCGGTGCGCCGCAGCTCATCCACACGGTGCGTGGCGTGGGTTACGTGCTCCGGGAGGACTGAGTGGGGCGGCTGGCCCGGCTGTGGGCCCGGCCGCGGCCCCGGCTGCTGTCCCTGCGGGCCACGTTCGCGGTGTCCTTCGCCGCGGTGACGGCCGCCGTGACCGTGCTCGTCGGGGTGCTGTCCTACAGCGCCGCCGCCCGGCTCGTGCGGGTGGACCAGGAGTCGGTGTTCGACCAGGTCGTGCAGGATCTGCGGGACGAGGTGAGCCAGCACCGGATGGCGCCGGAGGACTTCTCGTCCTCGGCGCCGGGGCATGACCTCGTGCGGCCCGCCCGTACGGATGTGCAGGTGCTGGGGCCGACCGGGGCGGTCGCCGATCCCGGGCGGCCCGGGCTGCCGGTGGTCGCCGGGGACCGGCGGGTCGCGGCGGCGGACGCGGCCGGTCGGATGGTCCTGCACAGGGAGGTCTCGGTCGGCAGCGACGTGTACCGGATCGCCACCGTCTCGCTGGGCGACGGGCGGGGCGCCGTGCAGGTGGCCCAGGAGTTCAGTGACACCGAGGACCTGCTGCGGGCGCTCCAGCAGCGGACGTTCCTGCTCATGGCGGCGGTCGTGGTGGGCGCCGGTCTTTTCGGGTGGTGGCTGGCCCGGCGGATCACCCGGCGGCTGGTGATCCTCACGTCCGCCGCGGAGGACGTGGCCCGGACCCGGCGGCTCGGGATCGAGGTGCCGGTCACCGGATACGACGAGGTGGGGCGCCTGGGCCGGGCCTTCGACCGGATGCTGGGGCGGCTCGCGCAGTCGGAGGAGGACCAGCGGCGGCTGGTGCAGGACGCGGGGCACGAGCTGCGGACACCGCTGACGTCGTTGCGCACGAACATCTCCCTGCTGCGGCGGATCGACGAGCTGCCGCCCGCCACCCGCGAGGACCTGGTCGCCGATCTCACCCAGGAGGCACGGGAGTTGACCGACCTGGTCAACGAGCTGGTCGACCTCGCGGCGGGCCAGTCGGACAACGAGCCGCCGCAGCGGGTGGATCTCGCGGATGTCGCGGAGGAGGTGGCGGGGCTGGCCCGGCGGCGGACCGGGCGCCGGATCGTGGTGCACGCGCAGGGGTCGACGGTGACGGACGGGCGGCCGGGGATGCTCCAGCGGGCCCTGTCGAACCTGGTCGAGAACGCGGCGAAGTTCGACCGCGACGGCAGCGGTCCGATCGAGATCTCGGTGTCGGGGTTCACGCCGTCCGGGCCCGTGCGGGTGGAGGTGCTGGACCGGGGGCCCGGGATCGCGGACGCCGACCTCGTGCGGGTCTTCGACCGCTTCTACCGGGCGGCGGACGCGCGCTCGCTGCCGGGGTCGGGGCTGGGCCTGTCGATCGTGCGCGAGGTGGCGCTGTCGCACGGGGGAGCGCCGTTCGCGCACCCGCGGGACGGCGGCGGCACGGTGATCGGGTTCACGGTGGGGGGCGGGGGGTAGGACGCGGCGTCGGCGGGCGTGTGCGCAGTTCCCCGCGCCCCTGAGAGCCCATAGCGACGCCGGGAAGTGCAGCTCCCCAGGGGCGCGGGGAACTGCGCGACGGGCCACGACGCACCGGCAGCCGCCCTTCGACACAGACGTACCCCTTGGAGGCGCCCCTACGAGGGCTGTCGGCACAGAGGTGTCGTCTCCAGTGCCGTGCGTGCCGCCGCCAGTGCCGGGTGGGTCTGTTCCGCGACCCGGCGGAAGGTTTCCTGGGCGGTGCGGGCCGGCCAGGCCGGGGGCAGGTGGCGGGCCGGGAGCCGCGGATCCGTGCGGATGGTGCGGAGCCAGTCGCTGACCAGGCGCAGGCGGATGCCGATCGGGTCGTCGTCGGTGCCGTTGCCGAGGTGGGCGCTCCAGCGCTTGTCGAAGGTGACGTAGCGGGCGGCGATGGACTCCAGGTCCCAGGTGTCGCGGATCATCTGCTCGATGTCGGTGATCTCGGCGGCCCGGGCGTGGAAGATCTTGACGTGGGCGGTGAGTCCGAGGTCGGTGACCGCCTCGGAGACGTCCACGTGGCCCGGCGCGATCCACAGGCCGCTGTACAGGGCTCCGAATCCGGACCAGGTCAGCCGGGAGCGCAGGTCGTGGCGCTGGCGTTTCCAGGAGTCGGGCAGGGAGAAGCCGAGCAGGGTCCAGGAGCCGTCCCAGTCGTCGTTGACGGCGCCCTGCTCCCAGATGCGGGTGCGGCCGTCGATCAGGACCCGGGTGGCCTGCGGGGTCAGGCCGAAGAACATCTTGCGGCCCTCGCGCTGCCGCTGGAGCAGACCGCGGTTGACCATGCGGGTGAGGGTGGAGCGCACCGCCTGCTCGCCGACGCCGACGCGGCCCAGGACGTCGATGATGCTGCCCGAGTAGACGCCCAGGTCCCCCTCCTCCAGGACGTGGTTGCCGAAGAAGGTGAGCATGAGCGACTGCGGGCGCGGCTGTGGCCCCTCCGCAATGTCCAGGATGTCGTCGTCCTCCACGGGGGCAAGGGTACGACCGCCCCCTGACCGTGCGGCAGACGGTCGTACGAGGTCACCGGCGGTCGGCGGGGTGGGCAGGGCCGTTGCGGCGGAGGGAGACCCCGTACTGCGGCCCGTTCACGCCGCGCTCGCTCCGCTGATCGAGGAGGACGCCTCCGTGCTGACGTTCCTCGACCCGGTGGTCTGACCGGGGCGGCCCCGTGGGGGACGGTGGCGTCCGTCTTCCGGCGCGGGTCAGCCGTTCGCGCCCTCGTGTTCGCGGTAGGGGGTGGGCCTTCGGCCGCC
The DNA here is from genome assembly GCF_044756385.1 of Streptomyces sp. NPDC091972. Lineage (NCBI taxonomy): Bacteria > Bacillati > Actinomycetota > Actinomycetes > Kitasatosporales > Streptomycetaceae > Streptomyces > Streptomyces sp. NPDC091972. The sequence goes on from NZ_JBIVSV010000023.1 coordinate 40,923, forward strand.
CTGGGCGAAGAAGTCGGCGAGGGGAAGACTCGCCGCGCCGACCGTGACCGCGTCCGGGCCCAGCCGGCCGACGTCGATGGAGACGCGTTCGGCGGGGTGGCGCAGGGCGTACGCGTCGGCGTACCGGCGTACGGCGGGCAGGAAGTGGCGGCCGAGCTGGAGGCCCGCCCAGCCGCCGATGAGGATGCGCTCGGGCTGGAAGAGGTTGACCAGGTCGGACAGGCCGGCGCCGACGTACTCGGCGGTCTCCTCCAGGACGGCGACGGCCACCGGCTCGGCCTCGGCGTCCCCCTCCGGGTGGGCGGCGGCGAGCAGCGCCGCCAGCGCGGTCTCCTCGTCGGCGCCCTCCGGCGGGTGACCGCCCGCCTCCCGCCAGCGGTCGACGAGCGCCCCCGCACCCGCGTACGCCTCCAGGCAGCCCAGGGCGCCGCAGCGGCAGCGGCGCCCCCGGACCCGCACGGTCACGTGGCCCCACTCCAGGGCGCGGCCGTACTCCACCTCCTCGGTGACGAGACAGGCGCCGATGCCCGAGCCGAACAGGACGACGACCGCGTTCCGGGAGCCCCGGCCGGCCCCGAACCACAGTTCGGCCTGGCCCAGGGTGCGGGCGCCGTTGTCGATGAAGTACGGCACCGAGCCGGGGAGTTCACAGGCCGAACGCAGCAGGGACTCCAGCGGCACGGTGTCCCAGCCGATCGTCTGGCCGTGCACCACCGCGCCCTCGCCCGGGGTGCGGGCCACGATGCCGGGGACCCCGATGCCGACGCCCAGGAGCTGTTCCGGGGCGACGTCCGTGTCGGCGAGGACCTCGGTGATGCCGTCGCGGATGTGGCCGACGACGGCCTCGACGTCGTAGCCGTGGTGCTCCAGGGGCCGTTCGGTGCGGGCGAGTTCGGTGAGGGCGAGGTCGAAGAGCTCGACGCGGACGCGGGTCTCGCCGACGTCGACGCCGATCATGTGGCCGCCGGCGGGGGCGACGCGCAGCAGGGTGCGGGGGCGGCCGCCGTCGGACTCGACGGTGCCGGCCTCCTCGACCAGACCGTCCTCGACGAGTTCGGCGACCACGTTGCTGATCGAGCCGCCGCTCAGGCCGGTGGCGGGGGCCAGTTCGTAGCGGCTCATGGGGCCGTCGAAATACAACCGTTGCAGTACGGCGGTTCGGTTGCCCCGTCGCAGGTCACGCACCGTCCGCCCGCTCCGACCCGCCATGTGGTTCCCTTCCGACGCCGCCTCGACCTGCAAGATACCCTCGCGCCGACTCTTGACGCGACTTTCCTTCGCGTCTTAAATCACGCCATAAATTAACTCCGGGGTGGTGTTCGAGAAGCGAACGCACCGGGGTTCCCTGGAAGGGACACCAGAGCCATGCGCAGAACCCGAGCCGCGGCCGCCGGTGCGGTCACCGTTTCCCTCATGACTCTCGTGACCGCCTGTGGCGGCGGCTCGTCGACGAGCGGCGGGTCCAACGACTCGCCGAAGACCCTGACCTACTGGGCCTCCAACCAGGGCGCCAGCATCGAGGTCGACAAGAAGGTGCTCCAGCCCGAGCTCGACAAGTTCGAGAAGCAGACCGGCATCAAGGTCAAGGTCGAGGTCGTGCCCTGGTCCGACCTGCTCAACCGGATCCTCACCGCGACCACCTCCGGGCAGGGCCCCGACGTCCTCAACATCGGCAACACCTGGAGCGCCTCCCTCCAGGCCACCGGCGCGCTGCTGCCCTGGGACGCGAAGAACTTCGCCGCGATCGGCGGCAAGGACCGCTTCGTCGACTCCGCGCTCGGCTCCACCGGCGCCGAGGGCAAGGACCCGGCCGCGGTCCCGCTCTACTCGATGTCCTACGCCCTCTACTACAACAAGGAGATCTTCGCCGACGCCGGCATCACCAAGCCCCCGGCCACCTGGGACGAACTGGTCGCCGACGGCAAGAAGATCCAGGCCAAGGGCAAGTCCGCGCTCGGCGCCGAGGGCGCGAACCTCTCCGAGAACATCCACCACGTCTTCGTCTTCGCCAAGCAGCACGGCGGCGAGTTCTTCACCCCCGACGGCAAGCCCGACTTCACCAACGACAACGTGGTGGCCGCGGTCAAGCAGTACGTCGACCTGATGGCCAAGGACAAGGTCATCCCGACCGGCGACGCCGAGTACGCCCAGAACCAGTCGGTCAGCGACTTCGCCAAGGGCAACCAGGCCATGCTGCTGTGGCAGTCCGCCTCCGCCAACCTCAAGTCCCAGGGCATGAGCGAGGACAAGTACGGCATCGCGCCCGTGCCCGTGCAGTCCGGCACCCCCGGCGCCGGCACCCAGGTCAACTCGGCCGTCATGGGCATCAACCTGGCCGTCTTCAAGAACACCGACAACATCGACGGTGCCAAGAAGTTCGTGAAGTTCATGACCAGCGACGCCGAGCAGAAGATCCTCAACACCGCCTACAGCTCCATCCCGCCGGTCAAGACCGTGCAGGAGGACAGCACGTTCAGCACGGGCCCCAACAAGGTCCTCAAGGACACCCTGGCCACCAGCGCCGCCGCCCTGCCGCAGGTCGCCGACGAGTCGCAGTTCGAGACGGCCGTGGGAACCGCCGTCAAGGAACTGTTCGCCGACGCGGCCGCCGGACGCGCGGTCACCACCGAGTCGGTGAAGGCGGCACTGGAGAAGGCCCAGCAGCAGATGCCGACGAAGTGAGCACGATGACCACCACCGCGCCCGCAGAGGCCGCCGTGGGCGAGACCCCTTCCGGGGCGGCGCATCCGAATCCCCGCCGCCGCCCCGGAAGGATCCGCCGCATCGGGCTGCCGTACCTGCTCCTGCTGCCGGCCCTGCTCCTCGAACTCCTCGTCCACCTGGTGCCGATGGTGATCGGCATCGTGATGAGCTTCAAGGAGCTCACCCAGTTCTACATCCGCGACTGGGGCACCGCGCCCTGGTCCGGCCTCGACAACTACAAGGTGTCGGTGGACTTCGACGCCCCGGTCGGCGAGGCGCTGCTGCACTCGTTCCTCGTCACCGTGGCGTTCACGCTGCTGTCGGTCGGCCTGTGCTGGCTGATCGGCACGGCGGCGGCCGTCTACCTCCAGGACAACTTCCGCGGCCGGGGCCTGCTGCGGGCGCTGTTCCTCATCCCGTACGCCCTGCCGGTCTACGCGGCCGTCATCACCTGGGTGTTCATGTTCCAGCACGACAACGGCCTGGTGAACCACGTCCTGCACGACCAGCTCCACCTCACCGACAAGCCGTCCTTCTGGCTGATCGGCGACAACAGCTTCTGGGCCCTGCTGACCGTCTCGGTGTGGAAGGGCTGGCCGTTCGCCTTCCTCATCGTCATGGCCGGACTCCAGAACATCCCCGGCGAGCTGTACGAGGCGGCCGCCCTGGACGGCGCCGGGATGTGGCAGCAGATCCGCCGGATCACGCTGCCGTCCCTGCGGCCCGTCAACCAGGTGCTGCTGCTGGTGCTGTTCCTGTGGACGTTCAACGACTTCAACACGCCGTTCGTGCTGTTCGGCAAGTCGGCCCCGGAAGCTGCGGACCTCATCTCGGTCCACATCTACCAGGCGTCCTTCGTCACCTGGAACTTCGGCACCGGCTCCGCCATGTCCGTGCTCCTGCTGCTGTTCCTGCTCGTGGTGACGGGCGTGTACCTCCTGCTGACCTCCCGGGGAAGGAAGCCGGCCCATGGCTAGCACCAACTCGCCGATGGCACCGCCGCGTTCGTTCTTCTGGTCCCGGCGGATCTTCCTCACCCTGCTCACCGGCTTCGTCCTGCTGCCGGTGTACGTCATGGTCTCCAGCTCGCTGAAGCCGCTCGCCGACGTCACGGGTCAGTTCCACTGGCTGCCGAGCGAGGTGACCATCCGGCCGTACATCGACATCTGGTCCACCATCCCGCTCGCGCGCTACTTCGTGAACTCGCTGGTGGTGGCGGGCGCGGCGACCGTCTGCTCGGTGGTGATCGCGGTGTTCGCCGCGTACGCCGTCAGCCGCTACGAGTTCCGCGGCAAGCGCGTCTTCACGGTCACCGTGCTCTCCACGCAGATGTTCCCGGGCATCCTCTTCCTGCTGCCCCTCTTCCTGATCTACGTCAACATCGGCAACGCCACCGGCATCGCCCTGTTCGGCTCGCGCGGCGGGCTGATCCTGACGTACCTGACCTTCTCCCTGCCGTTCTCGATCTGGATGCTGATCGGGTACTTCGACTCGGTGCCGCGCGATCTGGACGAGGCCGCGCTGGTGGACGGCTGCGGGCCGTTCGGCGCGCTCTTCCGGGTCGTGGTCCCGGCCGCGATCCCCGGGATCGTCGCGGTCGCCGTCTACGCCTTCATGACCGCCTGGGGCGAGGTGCTCTTCGCCTCCGTCATGACCAACGACACCACCCGCACCCTCGCCGTCGGACTCCAGGGCTACTCCACGCTCAACAACGTGTACTGGAACCAGATCATGGCCGCCTCGCTGGTCGTCAGCGTCCCCGTGGTCGCCGGCTTCCTGCTGCTCCAGCGCTATCTCGTCGCCGGGCTGACGGCGGGCGCCGTCAAGTGACCGATCTTGAAAGGACTTTCGTGAGCATCGACCTCGCCGCACTCCCGCACGACTTCCTGTGGGGCACGGCCACGGCGGCCTACCAGATCGAGGGAGCCGTGTCGGAGGACGGCCGCTCGCCGTCGATCTGGGACACCTTCTCGCACACCCCCGGCAAGGTCGCCGGCGGCGACACCGGCGACGTCGCCTGCGACCACTACCACCGCTGGCGCGAGGACATCGACCTCATGCGCCGGCTCGGCACCAACGCCTACCGGCTGTCCGTCGCCTGGCCGCGCGTGCTGCCCGGCGGCGACGGCCCGGTCAACCCCAAGGGCCTCGACTTCTACGACCAGTTGATCGACGCCCTGCTGGCCGCCGGCATCACCCCGTCCGTCACCCTCTACCACTGGGACCTGCCCCAGGTCCTCCAGGACCGCGGCGGCTGGCCCGCGCGGGAGACCGCCGAGCACTTCGCCGCGTACGCCTCGGTCGTGGCCGAGCGGCTCGGGGACCGGGTCGAGCACTGGACCACCCTCAACGAACCCCTGTGCTCGGCCTGGATCGGCCACCTGGAAGGGAAGATGGCCCCGGGTCTGACCGACCTCACGGCCGCCGTCCGCGCCTCCTACCACCTGCTCCTCGGTCACGGCCTGGCCGCCCAGGCGATCCGCGCCGCCTCCCCGTCCGCCCAGGTCGGCCTCGTCACCAACCTCTCCACCGTGCACGCGGCCGGCGACAGCCCGGAGGACCTCGCCGCCGCCCGCCGCATGGACGGCCACACCAACCGCTGGTGGCTCGACCCGGTCCACGGCCGCGGCTTCCCGGCGGACATGCGCGAGGTCTACGGCGTCGACCTCCCGGAGCGGGACGGCGACCTCGCGGTGATCGCCACCCCGCTGGACTGGATCGGCCTCAACTACTACATGCCGGTCACCGTGGCCGACGACCCCACCGGACCGGCGCCCCGGGCCCGCCAGGTCGCCCGCCCCGGCGTCCCGCGCACCGGGATGGACTGGGAGATCGACGCGTCCGGCATCGAGACCCTCCTGCTCCGCCTCACCGACGAGTACGGCGCCCGCAAGATCTACGTCACCGAGAACGGCTCCGCCTACCCCGACGTCGTACGCCCCGACGGGACGGTCGACGACCCGGAACGCCAGCAGTACCTCGTCGACCACCTGGCCGCCTGCGCGTCCGCCGCCCGCAAGGGCGCCCCGCTGGCCGGCTACTTCGCCTGGTCCCTGCTGGACAACTTCGAGTGGGCCTACGGCTACGACAAGCGCTTCGGCCTGGTCCACGTCGACTACGAGACCCAGCGGCGCACGATCAAGGGCACCGGGTACCGCTACGCGGACATCATCCGGGCCCACGCGGAGAGGGACCGCAAGGCGGCCTGACACGCCTGCGCGGACAAGAAGGGCGGGGTCCCGGGACCCCGCCCTTTCGCCATGGCTCGGCCGACCGGTCTGAGCACCGCATTAACAGTCGCCTCAGGTTCGCTCGCTAGGAAGTCGGCATCCAGACAAGCGATGTGACCCGTATGCAGGAGGCTAGTGATGGCAGTCGACGCAGCGCCGCCCGGACAAGCGCCGGCCGGTCGGTTGGCAGGCCGGTGGGTGCCGTGGTTGGTGATCGGCCTGTGGCTGGTGCTGGCGGTGGGCATGGTGCCGCTGAGCGGAAAGCTCAGCTCGGTCACCACCGACAGCGCCGTGGACACCCTGCCGGCCGGTGCCGAGTCCACCAAGGCGGCGGTGCTGGACGACCGTCTCCCCGGCGGTGACGACAACACGTTCGTCTTCGTGTACCACCGTGCCGGCGGCATGACCGACGCCGACCGCGCGACGGTCGAGCGCCACTACAGCACCTTGGCCAAGCGGTACCCCCCGAAGGGGACGGCGGCGGCCGGCGAGGACGACGAGGGCTCACCGGTGAGCCCCTCCAGCGACCGCGAGGCGATGATGTTCACCCTCGACGTGAGCACGGCCTACGGCCCACCGGAGGAAGTGGTCGGCCCGTTGCGTGACGCCGCGAAGGACCGCCCCTCCGGCCTGGAACTCGACGTGACCGGCCCGGGCGCGATCGACGGCGACATGGAAGCCGTCTTCGACGGCATCGACGTGCAGGTCCTCCTCACCACCATCGTCGTCGTCACGCTCTTGCTCATCCTCACCTACCGCAGCCCGGTGCTGTGGATCATCCCGCTGCTGGCCGTCGGCGCGGCCGCACTGACCGCGATGGGGACCGTCTACCTGCTCGTCAAGGGCTTCGGCATCGTGGTCAACGACCAGAACTCGGCGCTGCTGACGATCCTGGTGTTCGGTGTCGGCACGGACTACGCGCTGTTGCTCATCGCCCGGTACCGGGAGGCACTGCACCACCACGAGAACGTCCGGGTCGCGATGGTCCACGCCCTGCGCGGCGCGGCACCTGCCGTCGTCGCGTCCGCGGCCACCGTGGTCGCCGGCCTGCTCTGCCTGCTCGTCGCGGACCTGAACAGCACCAGCGGGCTGGGCCCGATCGGTGCGGCCGGCATCCTGTGCGCGCTGGTGGCCATGCTGACGCTGTTCCCGGCGGTGCTCGTGGTGCTCGGCAGGCGGATCTTCTGGCCGGCCGTCCCGCGGTTCAGCACGGCCGTGGAGGCGAAGCCGGGGCTGTGGGGACGGCTCGGCGCCGCCCTGAGCCGCCGCCGGTGGGTGGCGGCGCTCGGCTCGGTCGGAGTTCTCGGCGTGCTCGCCCTCGGGCTGGCGGGCAACACCGGTGCCCTGCGGGAGCAGGACCAGTTCCTGTCCGCGCCTGAGTCGGTCACCGGGTTCGCCGTTCTCCGCCAGCACTTCCCCGAGCTCGGCGGCCAGCCGATGACGGTCTTCACGCGGCCGGCGCATCAGGAGCGGGTGCTCGACGTCGTCAAGGACACCCGCGGGGTGGCCCTGGCCGTCCCGGAGCAGACCAGCGGGGGCTGGGCCAACATCTCGGTGTTCCCGAAGGACGCGCCGGACACCGCCGCGGAGTACGACACGATCAAGCGGGTGCGCACCGCCGTGCACGCGGTGCGCGGGGCGGAGGCGATCGTCGGCGGGCCGAGTGCGGAGAACATGGACACCGAGGTGACCACCGAGCGCGACGAGAAGCTGGTGATCCCGCTGGTGCTCGTCGTCGTCCTGATCGTCCTCGGGCTGCTGCTGCGCGCGGTCGTGGCCCCGCTGGTCCTGATGGCCACGGTGATCGTCTCGTTCGCCGCGGCCTTCGGCGGCAGCGTGTTCGTCTTCGACACGGTCCTCGGGTTCGAGGGGATCGACTACTCGGTGCCGCTGCTGGCGTTCCTGTTCCTGGTGGCGCTCGGCGTCGACTACAACATCTTCCTGGCCAGCCGGGCCCGGGAGGAGACCGTGCGACTCGGCACGGCGGACGGCATGCTCAAAGCCCTCTCCGCCACCGGTGGCGTCATCACCTCGGCCGGACTGGTCCTGGCGGCCACGTTCGCGGTCCTCGCCACACTTCCGCTGGTGATGCTGATCGAGGTCGGGTTCCTGGTGGCCTTCGGCGTGCTGCTCGACGCCCTGCTGGTGCGGTCGGTCCTGGTGCCCGCCCTCACCCTGCTGATCGGCCGCCGGATGTGGTGGCCGAGCCGGCTGTCCCGGCCGGCGGCTGAGCTGCCGGCCGGTCAACAGCCGCTCACCGCCGACGAGGAGGCCGCGCTGCAACGGTGAGCGCGGCGGCACGGACGAGATCCGGGACGGGCCGAGGCCCGTCCCGGTTTGTTTCACGGATCCGGCGGACCCCGCCCTATGGTCCGGCGCCAGGGCCGAGCGGGGGCATGTCCGGGGGCTGCTGTTCCTTGTCCTGCTTGACCGGCGCCGGGTGGGGCGGCATCCCGTGGGGCCCTGTCCTGGCGTTGGGCCGCGCGGGGCCATGGCCGAAGTCCGCCGTCCTCTGTCCTGCGCCGAGTCGCCGGGTGGGTCGGCACCCTGTGGGGTCGTCCCCGGCGGTGGCCGGGCGGGCCATGGCCGAAGGCCGCTGTGCCTTACCCCGCGGGGTCCTCCCCGGTGGTGGGGCGGGCGATCGGGGTGGGCGGGGCCGCGGCCGGGAGGTCGATCCGAAGCAGGGCGCCACCGCGAGCGGAGCGGGCGACGGCGGTCCGGCCGCCGTGGGCGTCGACGACCCGCTGCACGATCGACAGCCCCAGACCGGACCCCGGCAACGCCCGGGCGCTGTCGGCACGGTAGAACCGGTCGAACACCCGCGGTACGTCGGCCGCGTCGATGCCCGGCCCGGCGTCGTCGACCTCGAGCACCGCCGACGTGCCCTCGGCACGGAGCCGGACCTGGACCGGCTGGTCCCCGGGGGACCACTTGCCGGCGTTGTCGATGAGGTTGAGCACCGCCCGCTCGAGCGCGGCGGGACGCCCGCTCACCCACACCGAGGTCACGTCGAGCGCGATCTCGACGTCGGGCACGCGGGAACGTGCCCGGGCCGCGGCGGCCACCACCACGTCGGCGAGGTCGAGCACCTCGGTGCTCTCGTCGCTGACGTCACCGCGCGCCAGGTCGGTCAGCTCGGCGACGAGGGTGCTCAACTCGTCCACCTGGGCGCCGAGATCCCTGAGCAGCCGGGTCCGGCTCTCCGCCGGCAGCGCGCTGTCCAGGGTGCCGCGCCGATCGAGCCGGATCAGCAGCTCGGCGTTGAGGCGCAGGCTGGTGAGCGGGGTCTTGAGCTCGTGGGCGGCGTCCTCGGCGAGCAGCCGCTGGGCCCGCCGGGAGTCGCGGAGCGCGGCGAGCATGTCGTTGATGGACCGGATCAGCCGCCGGATCTCCCCGCCGCCCTCGTCCGGGATGTCGGCGTCGAGATCCCGGGTGTCCGCGACCCGTACCGCGGCGGCGGTCAGCCGGTCGATCGGTGCCAGCCCGGCCCGTGCCACGGTCCGCCCGACAAGGGCACCGCCGACCACGCAGAGCAGCCCGATCAGCAGCATGCCCGCCCCGAACCGGTTGATCGGGCTGTCGTCGACGACGTGGGCCACCTGGACCGCGCCGTCGCCCGCCCGCAGCGTGTAGACGAGGTAGCCGTCCTCGTCGCTGTCGTTCGACTCCATCAGGTCGGCCGACGCGCCCCGCGCCACGCGCTCGGCGTGCTCGCTGACCGGGGGCAGCGAGGGTTGGCCGGCCGGCGTCCGGGTCGAGCCGTCGGGCAGGACGACCCGCACCAGCCGACCCGATCCGGGATACGGCGGCAGCCGGAGGTGTGCCGGACCGGCGCGTTCCGCGTCCGCCGCCAGGACGCGGGAGTCGGCGCGCAGCTGCTCCTCGGCGGTGTTCCGCAGCTCCCGGTCCAGTAGCTCGCTGGCCACCTGGAAGGCCACGAACACGCTGACCGCGATGGCCGTCGCCGCGATCACCGTCAGCCTGGTCCGCAGGGACCGCCGGCGCCACCACCGGGTCAGCCGGCGCGGTTCCCGTCCGGCGGGCCTGATCACGGAGGGGTCTCCCGCAACGTGTATCCCAGGCCGCGCAGCGTGTAGATCAAGCGCGGCTCGCCCTCGGCCTCCATCTTGCGGCGCAGGTAGCTCACGTACACCTGGAGGTTGTTGGCGGTGGAGCTCATGCCCCAGCCCCAGATCGCCTCGAACAGCGCCTCACGGGTCACGACCCGGGTCGCGTTGCGCACGAGGACCTGGAGGAGGGAGAACTCGGTCCGGGTCAGGTGCAGCGACCGCCCGCCCCGCCACGCCTCGAACCTGTCGGGATCGAGCCGGACGTCGGCGAACGACAGGATCTGCGATTCCTCGTCGGCCGGCGTGCGCCGGCGCAGCAGGGCCCGCACCCGGGCCAGCAACTCCTCGGTGGCGAACGGCTTGGGCAGGTAGTCGTCGGCGCCCGCGTCCAGCCCCGCGACCCGGTCGGAGACCTGGTCGCGGGCGGTCAGCATCAGCACCGGCAGATCCCGGCCCGCGGCCCGCAACCGCCGGCAGGTCTCCAACCCGCCGAGGCGGGGCATCATCACGTCGAGGATCAGCAGATCCAGCGTGTCCCCGCCGGCCGCGCCGACCCCGTCGAGCACGGCGAGACCGTTGGAGACGGTGCTGGTGTCGTAGCCCTCGACCTGGAGCACCCGCTCCAGGGAGTCCCGGATGGCCGCCTCGTCATCCGCGATCATGATCCGCACGCCCGGCCCGCCCCCTTCCCGTCGATGTTTTTGCGGCTCATTGTCCCCGGCCAACCTGAGGCCAGTGTTAGAGCGCCGCTGGGAACCCGAGGCGGGGAGCGGAAGACGACCGCACCAAAAAGGGCGAGGCCCGAAGACCCCGCCCGAAACCACCGAAACCCCAGGTCACGGCCACACGAGGCAATACGGCTGATGCCCCGCCTCATGCAACCGGTGGCTGAAGTCCTGCCATTCGTGCAGCAGTTGGTAGACGTTGAACGCGTCCCGCGGGCCGCCCCGGTCCGGGACCGTCGACCAGATGAACGCCGCCGCGCCGACCGCTTCCTCGCCTATGCCGCGCAGCGGGTCCACGACCGTCATGGGGAGCTTGACCACCGCGTAGTCGGGGTGCAGGACGACCAGTTCGAGCGGGGGGACCTTGTGCAGGGGGACGCCCTCGATGCCGGTGAGGACCATGGCCGCCATGGTCTCCGGCTTGATCTTGGTGAACATGCCGTTCATCCCGAGCTCGTCGCCGCCGAGTTCCTCGGGGCGCATCGAGATCGGGACCCGGGCCGCGGTCGCGCCGTCGGGCGCGCCGAAGTACTTGTACGTCACCCCCACCCGACCACCATTCCTGCTTCCCGCCCTCAACGGATCGATACGACGTTCGATACGTCGCTCGTCGCGTTCCGACTCATCCGGGGTGCCCGGAGCACCGCGTCCCTGACGTGTCTCGGCCGCTTCCTCCGCCTCGCGCCGGTGCCTTCCCCGCCGGGCACGTCGAGGACCCAGGTCGTCAGTCCCCTCGCCCAGTCCGCCACCGCGATGCATATCTCCACCCGACTGCTTTTCTAGGACGCGCAGGCCCCGCCGCGCAACCCGATCATCGTGTCAGTGACCTCCCCCACGGCCGCCCGCCGAAACGTGCGTTGAAACACCTGTCCGCAGGATCTTCGCAGCCCCTGAACACACGACTGCGCGCCATCGTCTCCGTGAGCTGTGTGTATCTGCATCCAGTTTCGCAGATCGCGGGGCGCCGGGGGGTTGCGAGGGCTGGCCTACCCTGAGGTAGTCACCGGCAACGGAGTCGAGAAAGCCGAACAAACCGGAGAAGGTCGGAGTAGTCGCAGGATATGAGTGAATTGCCCTATTCATACGAGGCGCCTGTCTCGCAGGCCCTGTTCGACCGCGCGTCCGCCGTCACGCCCGGCGGCGTGAACTCCCCGGTCCGCGCCTTCCGTGCCGTGGGCGGCACCCCCCGCTTCATGGTGTCCGGCACCGGGCCCTACCTGACCGACGCCGACGGGCGGGAGTACGTCGACCTCGTCTGCTCCTGGGGCCCCATGATCCTCGGGCACGCGCATCCCGAGGTCATCGCCGCCGTCCAGGAAGCGGTGGCGAAGGGCACCTCCTTCGGTACCCCCGGCGAGGGCGAGGTCGCGCTCGCCGAGGAGATCGTCGCCCGGGTCGAGCCCGTCGACCAGGTGCGGCTCGTCTCCAGCGGGACCGAGGCCACCATGTCGGCGATCCGGCTCGCCCGCGGCTTCACCCGCCGCACCAAGGTCATCAAGTTCGCCGGGTGTTACCACGGTCACGTCGACTCGCTGCTCGCCGCGGCCGGTTCCGGTGTCGCCACCTTCGCGCTGCCCGACACCCCCGGCGTCACCGGCGCCCAGGCCGGCGACACGATCGTGCTGCCGTACAACGACCTCGAGGCCGTTCACGAGGCCTTCCACCGGCACCCCGGCGAGATCGCCTGTGTGATCACCGAGGCCTCGCCCGGCAACATGGGGGTCGTGCCGCCGTTGCCCGGCTTCAACCAGGGGCTGAAGGACGCCTGCGCGCAGAACGGCGCCCTCTACATCTCCGACGAGGTCATGACCGGGTTCCGTACCAGCCGGAGCGGCTGGTACGGCATCGACGGGGTCCGCCCCGACCTCATGACCTTCGGGAAGGTCATGGGCGGCGGGTTCCCGGCCGCCGCCTTCGGCGGTCGCGCCGACGTCATGGCCCACCTCGCCCCCGCCGGACCCGTCTACCAGGCCGGCACCCTCTCCGGGAACCCGGTCGCCACCGCCGCCGGCCTCGCCCAGTTGCGGCTGCTCGACGACGCGGCCTACGCCAAGGTCGACGCCGTCTCCGAGCAGATCCGCTCGCTGGTCTCCGAGGCGCTCGGCAAGGAGGGCGTCGCGCACACCGTGCAGACCGCCTCCAACATGTTCTCGGTGTTCTTCACCGACCGGCCGGTGCGCGACTACGAGGACGCCAAGGCGCAGGAGTCCTTCCGGTTCACCGCGTTCTTCCACTCCCTCCTGGAGAACGGCGTCTACCTGCCGCCGTCCTCCTTCGAGTCGTGGTTCGTCTCCACGGCCCACGACGACCAGGCGGTTCAGCGCATCGCCGACGCCCTCCCGGCGGCGGCCCGAGCGGCGGCGGAGGCCACGGCAGCATGAGCACCCCCAGCAACAGCGACATCACCGTCGTCCACCTGATGCGGCACGGCGAGGTCGCCAACCCCGACGGGGTCCTCTACGGCCGTCTCGCGGGCTACCACCTCTCCGAGCTCGGCCGGCAGATGGCCGACCGGGTCGCCGAGCACCTCGCCCCCCGGGACGTCACCTATGTCTGCGCCTCCCCGCTGGAGCGGGCGCAGGAGACGGCCACGCCGATCGCCAAGGCGCACGGCCTCGACCTCGCGACCGACGAGCGGCTCATCGAGGCGGAGAACGTCTTTCAGGGCAAGACCTTCGGCGTCGGCGACGGTGCGCTGAAGAACCCGGAGAACTGGAAGCACCTCGTCAATCCCTTCAAGCCGTCCTGGGGCGAGCCGTACATCGACCAGGTCGTCCGGATGAAGGGCGCGCTGGACGCGGCCAGGGACCGGGCGCGCGGGCACGAGGCCGTCCTGGTCAGCCATCAGCTGCCGATCTGGATCGTGCGGTCCTACGTCGAGAAGCGGCGGCTGTGGCACGACCCGCGCAAGCGGCAGTGCACGCTGGCCTCCCTCACGTCCTTCACGTACCAGGGCGACCGGATCGTGTCCGTGGGGTACTCCGAGCCCGCGATCGACCTGGTGCCCGTGCATCTCCGTGCCGGGGCCAAGCCGGTGAAGGGCAAGAGCAAGGCGTTCGGGGCGTAGCGCTCCGCGGGGGACCGGGCAGGAGGGCCGCGGGGAGCTGCGGCGCCGTCGTGGCTGGTCGCGCCCGCGCGGCGGAGCCGCACCTGTCCGCGCCCCGCACCCCTTGCGGGGCGCGTCCCTGTTACCGGATCCGCACATATCGCCGGAACCTTCCCCCTCCTCACGTCCTCTGACTGGGTGACCACCGGAGAACGTGACGAATCGGGGAAGCATGCGCACTGTCAGCCGAAGGGGAGCACTCGGGCTCGGCGCGGGTGCCGCGGCCGCCGTGGGGCTCTCGGGGTGCGGGACCCCCACCGGGTCGGACGGCGTGACCCACACCTCGGCCCCCAGCGCCTCGCCCACCAAGAAGCCGGTCACCGTGCGCCCCATCGGCGACGGTTCCACCTCCTTCACCGGCAAGCAGCCCCACCAGCCCGGCAAGCCGGTGCCGCTGGAGCCCGGCCAGACCCCGCCGCAGTTCGTCGTCTTCTCCTGGGACGGCGCCGGCGAGGTCGGCAACGGCCTCTTCCCGCGCTTCCTCGACCTCGCCAGGAAGCACGACGCGCACATGACCTTCTTCCTCTCCGGGCTGTATCTGCTGCCCGAGTCGAAGAAGCGGCTCTACGACCCCCCGAACAACCCCCGCGGTGCCTCGGACATCGGCTACCTCACCGACGAGCACGTCAAGGCGACCCTGACCAACATCCGCCGGGCCTGGCTCGAGGGGCACGAGATCGGCACCCACTTCAACGGCCACTTCTGCTCCGGCTACGGCACCGTCGGCAACTGGACGCCCCAACAGTGGAAGAGCGAGATCCAGCAGGCGAAAGCTTTCGTCAAGGAGTGGCGCACCAACACCGGCTGGACCGACCTGCCCGCGCTGCCCTTCGACTACGACAAGGAACTCGTCGGCGGCCGCACCCCCTGTCTGCTGGGCCAGGACAACCTGCTGCCCACCGCCCGCGAGCTCGGCTGGCGCTACGACGCCTCCTCGCCCGGCGGCCGCCAGGTCTGGCCCGGGAAGAAGAACGGCATATGGGACCTGCCGCTTCAGCAGATACCGTTCCCCGGTCACGGCTTCGAGGTCCTGTCCATGGACTACAACATGCTCGCCAACCAGTCGATCAACTCGACCAACGCGCCGGCCCACAACTACCCGGCCTGGCGTGAGCAGTCCGCCGGGGCCTACATCGCCGGCTTCCAGCGGGCCTACGAGACCAACCGCGCCCCCTTCTTCGTCGGCAACCACTTCGAGCACTGGAACGGCGGCATCTACATGGACGCCGTGGAGCAGGCCCTCAAGCACATCGCGCGGGAGAAGGAGAAGGGCGCCGACGTCCGCATGGTCTCCTTCCGGCAGTTCGTCGACTGGATGGACGTGCAGAAGCCGGAGGTGCTCGCCAAGCTGCGCACGCTCGACGTCGGCCAGAAGCCGGCGGGTGGCTGGAACACGTTCCTCAAGGCACCCTCGACACCCTCCTCTTCCTCCTCCTCGAACGCTGCCTGAAATGCGGGTTTCCGCCCGCAAGGGGGGTGCCCAAGATCCCCGGAACGGGCATGCGAAACTTTTCACATGAGTGCCGCCAGTCGTAGTCGCTCCCGAATCCGCACCGCCCTGCTCAGCGCGGGTGCCGCAGCCGCGGCGCTGACCCTGTCCGGGTGCGGCTCGGGCGGCACCTCGGGCGGAGGCGGCGACACCAACTTCATCATGGGCGCGGACGGCATCTCCACGGCCGAGCAGGGGGACCGGGGCGCCGCCCCCGACCTGTCCGGCAAGACCGTCGACGGGGGACAGCTCGACGTCGCCGACTACAAGGGCAAGGTCGTCGTCCTGAACATGTGGGGCTCCTGGTGCGCCCCCTGCCGGGCCGAGGCACCCAACCTGGAAGCGGTCTACAAGCAGCTCAAGGGCAAGGGCGTGCAGTTCGTCGGCGTCAACACCCGCGACACCAGCATCCAGAACGCCCGCGCCTTCGAGAAGGACATGGGCATCACCTTCCCCAGCCTGTACGACCCGACCGGCAAGCTGATGCTCCGCTTCGCCAAGGGCACCCTCAACCCGCAGGCCGTGCCCTCCACGCTGGTCATCGACCGGGACGGGAAGATCGCCGCCCGCTCACTGGCCGCGCTCAGCGAGGGCAAGCTGCGCAAGATGATCGACCCGGTCCTCGCGGAGAAGTGACGTGAGCGCAGTCGCCACGCTCGCCGCCGAGACGGGCTACAACGGCACCGTCCTCAACGGCGCCCTGCTCCTCGCCCTGCCCATCGCGGTCCTCGGCGGCCTCGTCTCCTTCTTCTCCCCGTGCGTCCTGCCGCTGGTCCCCGGCTATCTGTCGTACGTGACAGGCGTCACCGGCACCGATCTGGCCGAGGCCCGGCGCGGCCGGATGGTCGCGGGCGCCTCCCTGTTCGTGCTCGGCTTCACCGCGGTGTTCGTCTCCAGCGGGGCGCTGTTCGGCTACTTCGGCCAGACGCTCCAGGAGAACCAGGGCGTGCTGTCCAAGGTGCTGGGCGTCCTCATGATCCTCATGGGCGTCTTCTTCATGGGCCTGATGCCCTGGATGACCCAGCGGGAGTTCCGCTTCCACAACAAGCCCACTATGGGCCTGGTCGGCGCCCCGCTGCTCGGCGCGCTGTTCGGCATCGGCTGGACCCCCTGCATCGGCCCGACCCTCGCCTCGGTGATCGCCCTGTCCTCCCAGCAGGGCAGCGCGGGCCGCGGTGCCATACTGACCGTCGCCTACTGCCTCGGCCTCGGGGTGCCCTTCGTGCTCGCCGCGGTCGCCTTCCGCAAGGCGCTCGGCGCCTTCGGCTGGGTCAAGCGCCACTACGTATGGGTCATGCGCATCGGCGGCACCATGATGATCGTGACCGGGCTGCTGCTGCTGACCGGCGCGTGGGACCGCCTCGTGCAGGACGTCCAGTCCTGGTCCGCCGGCTTCACTGTGGGGATCTGATCCATGAGCAAGACCGCACCCGACACCCCCGACGCCCCCGTCGGCGACCAGGACCTCGGCGCCGCCGGCTCCCAGCTGTCCACCGCGCCCGCCGAGTCCGCGCCGAACCTGCCGTCGCTCGGGGTGATCGGCTGGGCCCGCTGGTTCTGGCGCCAGCTGACCTCCATGCGGGTCGCGCTGCTGCTGCTCCTGCTGGTGGCGCTCGGCGCGATCCCCGGCTCGCTCATCCCGCAGACCGGGACCGACGCCACCAAGGTCGCCGACTTCGTCAAGAAGAACCCCACCCTCGGGGACGTCTACGACAAGCTGGGCCTCTTCCACGTCTACAGCTCGGTGTGGTTCTCCGCGATCTACATCCTGCTGTTCGTCTCCCTCATCGGCTGCATCGTGCCCCGCACCTGGCAGTTCGTGGGGCAGCTGCGCAGCCGCCCGCCGGGCGCGCCCAAGCGGCTGACCCGGCTGCCCGCCTACACCACCTGGCGCACCGGGGCCGAGCCCGAGCAGGTCCGCGAGGCCGCGCTCACCCTGCTGAAGAAGCGGCGCTTCCGCGCCCACCTCGCCGGTGACAACGTCGCCGGTGAGAAGGGCTACCTCCGCGAGGTCGGCAACCTCGCCTTCCACATCGCGCTGATCGTGATGCTGACCGCCTTCGCCTGGGGCCAGCTCTTCAAGTCCGAGGGCAACAAGCTGGTCGTCGAGGGCGACGGCTTCTCCAACACCCTCACCCAGTACGACGACTTCAAGTCCGGGAACCTCTTCGACACCGGCGACCTGGTGCCGCTCAGCTTCACCCTGGACAAGTTCACCGGCACCTACGAGACCACCGGCCCCAACAAGGGCACCCCGCGTCTCTACCAGGCGGCCATCACCTACAGCGAGGGCGCCTACGGCAAGGACCGCAAGACCCTCGTCAAGGTCAACGAGCCGCTGGAGATCGGCGACGCGAAGGTCTACCTCACCGCCCACGGCTACGCCCCCCTCATCACCGTGCGGGACGGCAAGGGCAACGTCGTCTTCCACGACGCGGTCGCCCTGCTGCCGCTGGACTCCAACGTCACCTCCACCGGTGTGATCAAGGTCCTCGACGGTTACCGCAACGCCAAGGGCGTCAGCGAGCAGCTCGGGATCTCGGCCTTCTTCCTGCCGACCTACACCAAGGGCAGCGAGACCGCCTCGACCTTCCCCGCGCTGCTCAACCCGGTGCTCAACCTCACGCCGTACCACGGCGACCTCGGTGTCGACTCGGGCATCCCGCAGAGCGTGTACCAGCTCGACAAGTCGCATGTGAAGGACTTCAAGGACGCCAAGGGCCAGGAGCTCAGGGAGAACCTGAAGCCCGGCGAGACCATGCAGCTCCCGAACGGCGCCGGCTCGGTCACCTACGAGGGCACCAAGCAGTGGGCGAACTTCCAGGTCGTCCAGCAGCCCGCCAGTGGCTGGGCCCTCGGCGGCGCCCTCACCGCGATCTTCGGCCTCGCCGCGTCCCTGTTCATCCAGCGCCGCCGGGTGTGGGTGCGGGCGGTGCGCGGCGAGGACGGCGTGACGGTCGTGGAGATGGCCGGCCTCGGCCGCAGCGAGTCCGCGAAGCTGCCGGAGGAACTGGGCGAGCTGGCGGGAGTGCTGTACGAGCAAACACCGGCCGAGTCGACCCACTCAGGGGCGCGGGGAACTGCGCGACAAGCCCCCACCGACCCGCAGCCGAACGACGATCCTCAAGTCATCCCTGCCGAAAGGCCTGAGAAGTGACTCTCGCCACCGCCACCAACGAGCACCTCGCCAACATCAGCAACACGCTGATCTACTCCTCCATGGCCGTCTACACGCTGGCCTTCTTCGCGTACATCGCCGAATGGCTCTTCGGCAGCCGCAGCAAGGTCGGCCGCACCGCCGCCGCGCTCACCGCCGGCACGAAGGCCACATCCAAGGCGCCCGCCGTCACCGTCAACCAGGGCGGCAGCACCGCCGTACTGGAGCGGCCGCAGGTCGTGGTGCGGTCGGCGGCCGGGGCGCGGGACGTGCCCGACGGGCCCGGGGCGCACGGCGGGGACGAGCAGGGCGACCTCTACGGGCGTATCGCCATCTCCCTGACGGTGCTCGCCTTCCTCGTCGAGCTCGGCGGCGTGATCGCCCGCGCGGCCTCGGTGGAGCGGGCGCCCTGGGGCAACATGTACGAGTTCAACATCACCTTCTCCACGGTGGCCGTCGCCGTGTACCTGGGGCTGCTGGCCCTGAAGAAGAACGTGCGCTGGCTCGGGCTGTTCCTGGTCACCACGGTCCTCCTCGATCTCGGTCTCGCCGTCACCGTCTTGTACACCGCCAGCGACCAGTTGGTTCCCGCCCTCCACTCGTACTGGTTGTACATCCACGTCTCCACCGCGATCTTCTGCGGCGCGGTGTTCTACGTCGGCGCGGTCGCCACGATCCTGTACCTCTTCAAGGACAGCTACGAGAACAAGATCGCGACCGGTGGCACCCCCGGCCGGTTCGCGAACTCCGTCCTCGACCGGCTGCCGGCCTCCGCGAGCCTCGACAAGTTCGCCTACCGCGTCAACGCGGCCGTCTTCCCGCTGTGGACGTTCACGATCATCGCGGGCGCGATCTGGGCGGGCGACGCGTGGGGCCGCTACTGGGGCTGGGACCCCAAGGAGACCTGGTCGTTCATCACCTGGGTCGCCTACGCCGGCTACCTGCACGCCCGCGCCACGGCCGGCTGGAAGGGCCGCAAGGCCGCCTACCTGGCGATGCTCGCCTTCGGCTGCTGGCTGTTCAACTACTACGGCGTCAACATCTTCGTCTCCGGCAAGCACTCGTACGCCGGCGTCTGACCACGTGCGGAACGCGGGGCTCCGGGTGACCCTGGAGGCATGACCGGTTCCGTCGAACACGGCAGCAGCCAGACCCACGGCAGCACCCGCGTGCTGCACTTCCTGGTGCGTCTGCCGGCGCCGATGGAGACGGTCTGGCCGGCGGTGGCCAGCGCGGAGGGGCTCGCCGCCTGGTGGACCGGGGTGGAGGCGCTCGAACCCCGGCTCGGCGGCGCGGTCGTGCTGCCGGGCCTCGGGGAGGGGCAGGTCACCGCGTGGGACGTGGACCGGGTCGCCGAGTACACGCTGGAGCGGGGCGGCCGGGTCCGCTTCCATCTGGAGCGGGACGGGGACGACGGGGCGGTCCTGCGCTTCACGCACGAGTACGAGGGCGAGGGCGAGACGGAGCGCGCGTGGCGGGCCCGGTTCGAGCATCTGCTGGAAACCCTGGGCAGCGCCCCGTGAGAGCCGCCCCCGACCGTACGACCGCCTCCTGGACATTTGACACGGTGAGGTGCACCGGTCCGACCCGGGCGACCTCGTCCGGCTCTACGACGGGCTGCCGCGCGATCCCGCCGTCCTGCGCATCGTCGTGGACCGCAACGACGCCCCGCTGACCGTGCGGCGCGAACCCGGCGACCGGTTCGTCGGGACCTGCCGCGACTTCGCGCTGCTGCACGTCTCGTTGCTGCGCCATGCCGGCGTCCCGGCCCGGCTGAGGTCCGGGTTCGCCGACTACTTCGGGCCGGCCGGCTTCCACGGCGACCACGTGGTCACCGAGTACCGGGACGAGGGACGGGGCTGGCTGCTGGCCGACGCGCAGCTGGCGGACCAGGAGACCTTCGGGTTGCATCCGCCGGCGGAGGGGCCGTTCTTCGGGGAGCGCTTCGTGGCCGGGAACATACGGCTCGACCTCGCCGCGCTCAACAAGGTGGAGACGCTGCTGTGGGATGTGTGGGGCGAGGGGGAGCCGAGGACGCCGTTGCCGCCGCACGCCCGGGAGTTGTACGACCGGGTGGCGCCCGTGGTGAGCGGGGAGGTGTCGGTCGACGCCGTGCGGAAGCTGTTCGCGGAGGAGGACGGGCTGCGGACGCCCGCGACGGTGACGTGCCACGCGCCCTTCAACGGGCCGAGCCTCGTCACCCTCCGGCCCTAGGACGGGAATTGTCGGACAGGCCCTAGGTGTATTGGCCCGCAGCGTTGTTCACGCGGCTGATCGGTGGGTGGCCGCCGAGTGCGGTGTGGCAGCGGTGGTGGTTGTAGGTGTGTAGG
>NZ_JBIVSV010000024.1:0-61030 GCF_044756385.1 Streptomyces sp. NPDC091972
CGCCGTTGATGTGCGGCGAAGCCCGCCAGCACCGCGCCGCCGGCGGCGAGCATGGCCCAGGACCAGCCTGGCCAGCCATGTGCGCCGCCCTGGATGAGCGGATAGACCAGTGCGCAAGGGACAGAACCCGTCCGTCGCCAGCATCTACCGGGCGCTCGCCGAGCGCGCCAAGCGCGAGGCGTACCCCGAAGCCGTCGAGGCGGCGCATGCCGACTTCGCCGCCCTCCAGCCTGGCGAACGCCCGGGCCCGTGTATGGCGACGGCGGAGGCCGCCCGGTAACGCCGTACTACGTCAGCGGCTTCCGCTAATTTCCGTTCCGATACTCCTCGAGGGCCAAGTCGTCGAACAGAACGGTGACCAAGTAGTCCAAGTCCTCGAACTCCTGCGGCCGCAGTCTGACATCACGCGGCCAGGACGTACTCGCAAGGGCGAGGACCGCTGGCACAACATGAAGTCGGGAGACTGGGAACTCAATGCCGTGATCCGTCACTTAGCGAGCCTGCTGACAGAGTAAGGCACCCCACCAACTGGGCAGTACGCCTATTCACGGAACTGCGGACGGAGCCGTTTCAAAGGCCCCCATCAGCACGTGTCTGCCGCAGTCAGACGACGCGGTGAAGGCGCACGGGGCCTCTGATGCCGATCTCCAATCCGGCACGAGCTGATGGCTGTGACTCAGGCTGGTAGGGACCGTTGTCATCGACCCGAGCAAGTCGTCCCGGCTGCGTGAGGCGAGGTTGTACCGCTGATGCAAGTCAACACGGACCGGGGCGGGGGAGGCGGACGCCGCGGGGTCAGGTCCCACCCGGTCTCCGGTCAGCCTGCGGCGTTCACGCCGCTGCAGCCGCCTGCTTGCCCACGCGGGCGACGGCGCGCGTGCCGGACGGGCTGCGGTGCAGTGCGAATCCCTCGGCGTAGGCGTGCGTGATGTCCAGACCCCTGCCGCTCGTTGCTGTTTTCGCGAGGCGCTCGTTCTGGGGAGCCTTCCATTGGCCGCGATCTGCGACTTCGACTTCGACCGACTGTGATCCGTTGCGTAGTGCGAGCTGCATGTCAGGACTGCCGCTGTGCAGGCACACGTTCGTGGCCAGTTCGCTCACGATGACCATGAGGGCGTATGCGGTATCTGCGGATAGAGCCCACTGCTCTGCGGCCGCGCGCACGATGCGTCGGCATGTCGGCACGCTGGCAGATGAGCTTGCGAGCTCGTACGAGAACATGTCCGGTCGGGCGCTTGCGTGGCCGAGCTGGTCAGCCGCCGTTGTCTGCATGGTGCTCATTTGACGTACCTCCCGCCGTAAGGGAAGAGGGGGAATCCCTTGGCTGGCTTGGATGGATGGCTTTCATGCAGCGGGCTGGTGATGTTCCGGTCGGTGCTGCGGGGGGCCGCCGGGGTGTGGCTGGCTTCGCGGGGTTTTGGATCTTTCCGGCGGTTGGCGGGTTATTGATCTCGCTACAACGCGCTTTAATAAATAGTTACGAGACATTTAAAAGATGTCAATAGAATGTTACAGATATATCTGTGAGGCCGCGGTTCGGTGCGAACCGCGGCCCCACAGATGAGTTCCCTACGCTGTAAGGAACGTGTCGATCAGCGAGTTCACCAGCTCGGGTCGTGTGGCGAAAGCGAAGTGATCTGTGCCCGGCAGTTCGGCGAGACGGGCCTTCTCGATGTTCGTACGCAGGTACAGCGAGACTCCCGAGGGGACTTCCTGGCCGATGGTGCTGGACATCAGCAGCGTCGGGACCTTGATCGCGGGCATGAGCGACCTGTCGTCGTCGAGAGAGATGTCGTTGAAGAATCCCAGCAGCGTTTCGACGCCGGCGTTGTAGCTCATCTCCCGGAAGCATGCATCGAGTTCAGCGGCCCGCTCGGGAGTCACGTCGGCGAAGACGACCTTGGGCTGCAGGACAGCGTCAGTGAGGCCCTTGATGCCGTTGTCCCGAGCGGCATGGGTGAAGTGCGCGATGCCCGCCTCGTCAAACCCGTATGGCCAGCCCTCGCCTCGTCGAAAGCGGGGGGAGCCGTTGATGACTGCGAGGCGACCGAGTAGATCGGGATGTTGGGCAGCGAAGCGCAAGGCCACATGGCCGGCGGAGGCGAAGCCCACCACGGTGGGCTTGTCGAGACGCAGGTGGGTGATGAGCGCTGCGAGGTCAGCGGTGTACAGCGAGGTGATGCCGCCGGATGGCTTGGGAGGCAGTTTGTCGGAGGCGCCGTATCCGCGCAGGTCCAGGAAGATGTTGCGGTAGCGGGGGTCGAAGTGCTTGCGCTGGGCTTCCCAGGACCTGGAGTCCAGAGGGAGGCCGTGGACCCACACGATTGTGTGGTTGCCGCTGCCGGTCTCGTAGTAGGCGACCTTGCCGTTTTCCACGTCAAGGAAGCGTGCGTCGTCGAAGGTGAGTGGGGCCATGGAGGTGGTGTGCTCCTGATGTGAGGGGGCGAACGCGGCACGCGGGCCGCCGCGCCGTCGCGGTTACGGGATGCCGGGGTAGGTCACGCCGTCCAGCCCGGGAACAGTGACCTTGGTGGGGTCGGTGTCGGCGGCAACCAGTTGGGTGACCGCATAGTCGGTCACGCAACCGGAGAGCAGTTGGCGGGGGTCTTCGAGGACCATGCGCAGGCGCGTGGTCATGGACCGCCAGTCGTCGGGGCTGTGGATGACGGGCATTTCGCTGATCTCGCTGACGGACAGATCGTCGACGTCGGGGGTGTCCAGGCGGCCCGGGGCGTACCGGGGCAGGCCCGGGAACATGAGGTCGCCCAATTCGACAGTGGCGCGGGTGTTGGACCAGATGCGGCGCAGGGGCTGTTCCAGGGCGATGACCTCAGACAGGTCGCCGTCTTGCGGGGTGGCGAACGTCGGGGCGTGGGGGGCCATGAAGAGGTGTTCCAGGGGGAGGCTGTAGCCGGAGGCACCCAGGATCATGGTGGCGACACTGGAAGTGTTCCAGGTCACGCCCGAGGTGGGTCGTCCCTGCTTGCCTGCGATCACCACCATCGCCCGCTGCCAGTCGATCTCCTGCGCCCGGAACCAGCGCAGGATGCGGTAGGAGATGTCCATGCCGGTGAGGAAGAACGTGGCGATCATCATCTGATTGATGGTGCCGTGGCCCTCCGCCTCGCCGACGGTCAGAAATTCGCTGCGCAGCGTGGAGGAATTGAACTGGACTTCGTCCGCCAAGCCGGCGCGCAGGTAGCGGGAGGTGAGGGCGAAGGCGTAGTCGGCCATCTCAGCGATGGCCTGTTCACGGCCTCGGTAGGCCTCCACGGCGATGGTGTCGCGCCACAGGGCGGTGCTGTTGGCGCGCCGGCTGCGTTCCACTTCGCGCAGCAGACGTTCGGCTTCCAGCCTCCATACGCCGGAGTCGTACTTCTCACGCAGTTGGACCAGGGTGGCTACGGCGGGTCCGAGGTGGGAGATGCCGGCCAGCTCCTTGAACCCGCGGGTGGAGAAGCGGAAGCCCTCAACCGACGGCATCTGGCCCTTGCCGGGATAGAGAGCGAAGTCGGCGCTGGTGGCGACGATGAGCGGGGCATCGGCGAGGTGTTCGGCGGCCGTGGTGGTCAGACGGGAACCAATGCTGGTGGGGCCGGCTGTGTAGGTGGTGAACAGCTCGACGAGTTCGGGGCTTTCATAGGCAGGTGCCATGGTGGCGACTTCCGATCCTGGGCAGTGGGGGCTGGTCAGCGGGTGAAGCGGTACAGCACGGTGCAGCTGGCGAAGCGGATGTCCGCGGTGAGGCTGTTGGACACGGCAAGCAGGAGCTCTTGGCCGTCGGGGATGGTTGCCACGTCCGTGGCACCAGTGGTGGCGAAGGTCTCGACGAGGGTGAGCCGATCGTCCTGCCACTGATAGATGGCGGAGTTGAGTGCCGTGGTGGGGTCGGCGGGCGTCCCCAGGACGAAGTTGACGCGCACGACGTATACGGTGCCGTCCTTGCCGTGGGCCACCGCGAACTCGCGAGCACCAGGGCCGGGCAGGGTCTGGTGGACGACGAACCTCTCGCCGTTCCATCGCAGCACCTGCGACTGGCTCTGGAGCCGGGCAACGAGCAGGTAGGTCGTGCCCTCGATGCTGAAGTGGGCGAAGGCGCGACCGTGGCGGTCGGCAAGATCTTGGTGCGGTTCGAATCGTTCGCCGTTCCAGCGGTACAACACCGACGGCCGCACGTGGTCGGCGTAGGCCAGGAAATGATGGCCGTCGAGGTCGAAAGCGTGCCAGTTGTAGCCCCACTTGGAGTCGACGTCCTGCAGGTGAGTGAAACGTTCGCCGTCCCAGTGGTAAATCTGCGAGGGCCGGTTGTCCTCCTCATGGCCGGGCACGACGACGCCCTGGGCCAGGGCAAGGAAGTGCTGCTCGCCAATGGAGAAGTGCTTCCACTGCTTGGCCGCGAATCCTTGGAAGGCCTGGAAGGGGAGGAACGTCTCGCCGTTCCACTCCAGAACGTGGGAGTCGGTGGCGTACTCGTAGGGCCCCTTGCCGCGCCTGATGCTCGCGACGGCGAGGAAGGCGCGTTCGCCGATGCGGAAGAACTCCGCGTCCTCGCCGCCGGGCGCGGGGATGCGCTGGAAGGGCTCGTACTCCTTGTCTCCGCGGCGCAGGAGCAGCAGGTCGGTGTCGCTGTCTCCGCCGTTCATGTCGATCTGGCTTCCGGGAATGTCGTAGGCCAGTTGCGGAATCGCCAGCAGGCGCATGCCGTCCACTTCGAACGGCTCCACGGCCCGGGCTCCCGAGGTGGGTATCGACTGGGTTTCGATCAGATGGGTGAGTGGGGTGAACTCCATGGAGTCCTCTCAGGGGTGGTACTCGACAGGTGGTTGGGTTCACTCGTGGGAAGCGTCGGTGTGCAAGATTCCGTGCGCGGCGAGACGGGTGAGGGTCTTGATGTGCACCTCGTCGTCGCCTGCTTCGAGAGTCGGCACGGTAGTGCGGCAGTAGTGCTCAAGCATGCAGACCAGGGCGTGGGCGGTGCGGGTGCAGTCCTCGTCGGCCGCTGTCAGATGCCGGGCTTCGGCCATGTGGGCTGACCAGGTGGCTACATGGCGCTCTTGCAGATGCTTCCAATGTTCAGAGAACTCGGTACTCATCAGCGACGCCTGGTAAATGCCGATCATCTGACCTTGGAAGGTCCGGTAGATGTCCCAGTAGGCGCGCACGTGCTGCTCGATGTGGCGTTCGTCGTGCAGCTTGTGACGGTGCCCGAGTTCTGTGCTGACGCGATCGTGCAGGGCGGTGGCGAAGTCCTCCGCGACCGAGCGCATCAGGTCGTCCTTGTCCGCGAAGTACCGGTAGAACACGCCGGCCGATTTGCCTGCCTCTGCGGTGATGTCGGTGATCTTTGTCGCCAGGTAGCCCTGGCGGGCGATCACCCGCAGGGCTGCGGCCTTCAGGTCCTGGGCGGAGCGCCTTCCCTTGGCCGTCATCTCCGTCACTGCTACCTCCATGAGTGAAACTGAATTCAGTTTCACTTCCGACCGGACGGATGTCAAACCGCATGGTGGCTGGCTCCTTGAACGGCGGGAGGGGGAGGGGGAGGGGGTGTGGGGTGATCGTCCGCTTCGACCGTAGGGCGGACGCGCCAGAGCGGCAACCGGTGCGGGTTACCGTAGGATCCCGTAAGTCTTGCAGTGGTATTTTTCCAATATCTTTATTGTGGGTGTATGACGGAACGACCTCGAGAGATCATCAAGGCGGTTCATCCGCACGCGAGCCTCGCCACGCGGCCGCTCTCACTCACGGACCAGGTCTACGAGCAGCTCAAGGAAGACATCCTTGAGGTGCGGTGCGGCCCCGGTGACGCGCTGATCGAAGCGGAACTGGCGCAACGCTACGGAGTCTCCAAAACGCCTGTGCGGGAGGCGCTGCGCCTGCTCGTGCAGGATGAATGGGTGGCGGTCATCCCCCGCAAGGGATACCTGGTGCGACCGGTCCATCTGGACGACATCCGCGAGATCTTCGAGATCCGGCACATGATCGAGCCTGACCTGGCAGCGAGGGCGGCCGCGCAAGCCTCGGAGGCCGCTCTGGAGCGGCTGGTTGCGCTGTGTTCAGACCAGGCGGATGCAGGCGTGGGCGTGGGGCCGTCACTGCAGGCGGCCCGTCACTTCCACCTTGAACTTGCCGTGTTGGCGGGCAATCGGCGAGTGATGACGGTACTCGGTCGGCAACTGGACGAAGTCCGCCGCCTGCACCACCTCATGCCCCGGGTCGAACCGCACATCACATCTCGGATTGAGCTGTCGGCTCATCGTGACATCGTCGAGGCCGTACACCGCCGTGATGCTGACGGTGCGCGTGCTCTTATGGCGGATCACCTGTCCGAAGTGGCCACTGCGATGGTGGAAGCATTCGTCGACGTGCGTCGATGACCCAAGACGCGGCATGGACCCACTCGTAGACGAGTCCATGCCGCGCCGCTCTGTGGCAGGGCAGAGCCGGTCAAACATGCCAACAGAAATATATCTGTAAGACACTATTGACATCTCATTAATACTCTAAGATCTTCGTGGCATGCCAGAAGGCGCATCCGTGGCCCGCGCCACATCGCACGATTCAGTCGCGACCTGCCCTGCGACCCCAGCGAAGGAGTGGTTGTGAGCCTGATGCCCAGGGTTGGCTTCGTCGGAGCCGGGGTCATGGGGCTGCCGATGGCCAGGCGACTTCAGGACGCCGGCCACTCGCTGATTGTCTACGCCCGAACGCCGGCGAAGGTGGCGGCGCTTCTAGAGGCCGGAGCAGAGCTCGCCGACAGTCCAGCCCAGCTCGCGGAGGGAAGCGATGTGATCGTCGGCTGCCTCCTGGATGAGAAGGCGGCTCGTGAAATCTATCTGGGGGAGCGCGGCATCATCCAGGCGGTCCGCAGCGGACAGCTGGTAATCGAGCACGCCACGATCGCGCCCCGCGTGGCCCGCGAGATCGCCGACCGTTTGGCCAGCCGCGGCGCGAACCTCATCGATGCGCCCGTCACCGGAGGTCCCCAGGCCGCTGTCACAGGGCAGCTGACGTGCATGGCGGGCGGCGGGAGAGAGCACATAGCGGCCGCACGAGACCTGCTGGCGACTTACTGCCGTGACGTCGTTCACGTCGGCCCCATCGGCCGGGGACTGGAGCTCAAGCTCGTCAATCAGTTGCTCGTCACCGTGCATGTCGCCGCAGCTGCCGAAGCAGCGACCATGATCGAGCGCCTGCACATTCCCGCCGACGTCGCCAAGACCGTGCTGATGTCGGGATGGGCGGCAAGTGCCATGCTGGATTACTGCCTGCCAGCAGCCCTGACACCCGACGCGACCCCCTCCGGGGCGACCATCGGCGGCCTCGCTGCGGTCCAAGACGCCGTCGCCGACCTCGCCTCGGCCCACGACCTGTCACTGCGGGTCTTCCCCGCGGCACGCGACGCCTTTGCCCTGCTGACAGCCGCCGGTGCCGGCGCCCAGGACATTGCGCAGCTCGCGCGGATCTATGACCACGAGCCCCTCGCACCCACACCATCTTCACCGGCGGAGGCGTACTGATGTCGCAAAACGACACCAAACAAGGCAACGGGGATGTGTTTTCCTCTTCTGACCGGGACGGCTTCATCCACCGAGCCTTCATGCGCGGAGCCGGACACAGCTCCGCAGCGCTGCGCCGCCGACCGGTCATCGGCATCTGCAACTCCTACAGCGAACTGAATCCTTGCAACGCGGGCCTGCGCGACCTCGCCCAGTCCGTAAAGCAGGGCGTCATCGCCGCCGGGGGCTTCCCACTGGAATTCCCGACTATCTCCCTGGCCGAGCCCTTCATTCGTCCCAGCACCCTCTATTTGCGCAACCTCATGGCCATCGACGTCGAGGAGATGATCGCCGCCTCGCCCATCGACGGGGTGGTGCTGCTCGGCGGATGCGACAAGACCGTCCCAGCTCAGCTCATGGGGGCGATCAGCGCAGGCAAACCCGCCATCATGGTCACTGCAGGCCCCCGCGCCACCGGCCGCCTGCACGGTGAGGCCCTCACCATCGACGATCTGTGGACCCTCTCCGACCGCCGTCGCGCCGGCGAACTCGACGACGACGAATGGCAGGCCATCGAAGGCAGCCTCGTGCCCGGCGTAGGAACCTGCAACGTTCTGGGCACCGCCGTCACCATGGCCATGATCGCCGAAACGCTCGGCATGTCCTTGCCCGGCTCCAGCCTTCTGCCCGCGACCAGTGGCGCCCGAGCCGCCCTCGCCGAGGACACCGGTCGACGAGCCGTAGAACTGACCCGCAGCGGACAGACCCCCACGGATTTCGTCACCCCCGCAGCCCTGGAGAACGCCTTCCGCATGCTGTGCGCCGTCAGCGGCTCCACCAACGCGGTCATCCACCTGGAGGCCATCGCCGGCAGGATCGGCCACCGACTGGGTCTGCACGTCATGGCAGAGCTGAGCCAGTCAACTCCCGTCCTGGCCCAGGTGCGCCCCTCCGGACCGCACCTTCTCGAGGACCTCCATGAGGCTGGCGGACTCCCCGCCGTCCTGAACGAACTGCAGCCGATGCTCCATACCGACGCCCTGGCCGGCACAGGGCAGACGTGGTCCCAGGTGCTCGGCTCAGTGACATCTCAGAAGCATCCCGCGCTTCGATCCGCAGCGGACCCTGTCTTTGCCGCCGGAGGACTGGCCATGCTCCATGGCAGCCTCGCCCCGGCCGGAGCAGTCCTCAAACGCTCCGCAGCCGACCCCCGCCTCTGGCAGCACCGAGGACCCGCCGTCGTCTTCGACGGAGTCGCCGACCTCAACGCCCGCATCGACGACCCCGCCCTAGGCATCACCAAGGACTCTGTCCTGGTCCTGCGAGGAGCCGGACCCGTAGGCGGACCCGGTATGCCCGAAGTGGGACAGCTTCCCATTCCCAGAGCACTGCTGCACCAAGGAGTCACCGACATGGTGCGCGTCTCCGACGCGCGCATGAGCGGCACTGCCACCGGAACCGTCGTACTGCACGTCGCACCTGAATCAGCAGAGGGCGGCCCCCTCGCCCTCGTCCGGAACGGCGACCCCATCGTTCTCGACGCCGTCGAGGGCCGCCTGGATCTCGACGTCGACGCCGAAGAACTACGCCGCCGCACTCCCGCGACTGCAGCACCCGCCCCCCGACGCGGCTACGCCGCCCTCTACCGCCGCCACATCACCCAGGCACCCGAAGGCTGCGACTTCGACTTCCTGACCGCCACGGCCGAGCCGCCTGTGGCCACCCGACCCACCGACCACTGACCAGAGGAGAAGAGCCGTGAAGATTGTCAGTTTCGGACCTCCCCGCAGCGAGCAGCCCGGCGTCCTGCTGGGCGACGAACAGACCATCCTGCCCCTGCCTCCGGTCCTCGCACGGGCAGGCCTGCCCACGCTGGACACCAACGCCATCCTCGCTTTCCTCCCCTACCTTCAGCCGATCATCGAGGAAGCGGCGAAGGACCCCCGCGAGACCGTCGCACTCGGATCCGTCCGTCTGGGACCGCCCGTCCCGAAGCCCGAGAAAATCATCGTCGCGGGCGGCAACTACCAGTCCCACGTCGATGAGGCTTCCGGGAAGAAGAACGCTCCTTCCCCCTCCGAGCCCTTGCTGATCTTCAAGCCCTCCAACACGGTGATCGGCCCGAACGACGCCCTGGTACGCCCTCGGGAGACCGAACAGCTCGACTACGAGACAGAGATCGCAGTCGTCATCGGACGGGGCGGACATCGCATCACCCGCGAAAACGCCTACGACCACGTCGCCGGCTACATGATCGGCAACGATGTCACTGCACGCGACATGGCCTTCAAGGACATCGAGCTGAGCCCCCTGTACTCCCAGATCACCCGTGCCAAGGGCATTCCCACCGGCGCGCCCTTCGGGCCCTGGCTGGTGACCAAGGACGAGATCCCCGACCCCCACAACCTGCAGCTGCGCTGCTGGGTCAACGGCGAGCTGCGCCAGGACGGCTGGAGCTCCGAGATGATCGTCGACATCCCGGGCCTCATCTCCGACTTCAGCAACGTGCTGGAACTCTCGCCCGGTGACATCATCTACACCGGCACCACCACCGGCTGCGGAGCCTTCCAGAACCCGCCCACCTTCCTCTTCGAGGGCGACGTGGTCCGTATGGAAATCACCGGTCTGGGCGTCATGGAGACCCCGATCGCCGACGCGACCGGAGCTGCACAGTGAGTGACACCCAACTTCTGATCGTCGGAGGCGGCCCCGTCGGCCTCAGCGCCGCTCTGCTCGCCTCCCAACACGGCATCCCATGCATGTTGGTCGAGAAATTCCCCCAGCCTTTCGCCCACCCCAAAGCCCGGGGCGTCCGCGACCGGGGCATGGAACTGTTCCGCTTCTTCGGCCTGGAGAAGGAGATCCGAGCCCAGGCCACCCACACCCCAAAGCACGGCTTCGTCTACTGCGACTCACTGAGTGGCGAAGAATTCGGTCGCACACCGCCAGGCCCGGAAGACACCACCCTGGGACCGGTCGGCTCCTGCCGCATCCCGCAGGACTCCCTGGAACGCATCCTGCGAGAGCGGGTCGCCGCCGCTCCCGGCGTCGAAGCTCACTTCGGCACCACGGTCCACAGCCTCACCCAGGAAGGCAACCAGGTCCGTGCCCTCCTAGAGCCCACCAACGGCGGGGACCAGCACGCTGTCACTGCGCAGTACGTCATCGCCTGCGACGGCGCAGCCAGCCCCCTCCGAGCCGCGCTCGACATCCCCATGGAAGGGGAAACCGTCGGTTACTGGCAGAGCGTCTACTGGCACGGCGACATCTCCGACGTCATGGGCGACCGTAGCGCCATCCAATTCCTGACGGCCGCAGAGGACGGTGGATTCGTCACCGTGGCTCCAGTGGACGGCCACACACGCTGGCTTACCTTCCGGATGCGCAGCAAGGACAGCGGACACCCGGGCCTGCTCACCGAGACCCAGGCCCAGGGCCTCATCGAAGCCGCCGTCGGTCGACCTTGCCGCGCCGAGATCATGAGTGCCGCCACCTATGCAGTAGAGGCCCGCGTGGCCGCGCGCTATCGAGCCGGCTCCGTCTTCCTCGCCGGAGACGCAGCCCATGTCTTCCCGCCCACCGGCGGCTTCGGCCTCAACACCGGGGTCCAGGACGCGCACAACCTGGTCTGGAAGATCGCCCTGGTCCTCAAGGGCGTGGCTCCACGGGAACTGCTGGACACCTACGAGAGCGAACGCCGCCCCGTCGCGCAGTCGAACGCTCAATGGAGCAAGGAAAACGCCCAGCGGTTCGATGCTGTCTGGGAGCGCATCATCACCAAGGCACCCGCCGGTGACCCCATCGAGCGCCAGCGCGCCCACCTCGCCGCCATCGAACGGGACCTTGCCTTCCGCTACACCGAGGGCGCCCTGGCCGGCGGCACGGAGACCGTAGACGAAGCGAACCCGTTCAGCGCCGCCGTGGGCAGACGCGCACCGCACCTGTGGCTGGGCTCCCCAGGCGAGCGCTCCCTCCTCGATCTCCTCGACGGCCGCTTCACCCTGCTCTACGGGCTGGTCGGAGACCCCTGGCAGGAAGCCGCCGCAAGCATCGGCACCCACCTGCACCTGCCCCTCCATGCACTGCGAGTGCCCAGCGCCGCATGCGATGTGGACCCGGCCGAATTCGATCGGCTCTACGGCATCTCGCCAGGCGGAGCAGTCCTCGTACGCCCGGACGGCCATGTGGCCTGGATGCACGGGGATGCGCAGCCAGGTGACCACACCACGCTCCTCGCCGAAGCGCTGCGTCGAACGCTGGCCGGGGAAGGACTGTGACCACCGCCGCAGGCGACCGCTACGCGCTGAACATTTCGCTGCCCCCCTTGCGGGGGCAGCCGCTGGCACCGCGCATAGTCGCCGCCGCGGCTGCCGGCTTCTCACTGGTGGAAACCTGGTGGCCGTTCCCCACGGAGCATCCTTCCCCATCACAGACCGAGGAACTGCGTACAGCGCTGACGAACGCTGGAACGCGGCTCGTCTGCATGAACATCGACGCGGGCGACTACGCGTCAGGCGAGCGGGGCATCCTCAGCGATCCTCGTCGGCAGCGGGCCTGCCAGTCGAGCATCCTGGCAGCGGTGCAATTTGCTTCCGAGGTCGGCTGTCACCTACTCAACCTCCCCTACGGCAATCGCCTGCCCGACATGTCCGAGGACGAACAGCATCAGACAGCCTTCGACAACCTGCTCTTCGCAGCCCGCCAGGCTCACAGCCATGGCATAACTGTCCTCGTGGAGGCCCTCAACCCGCTGGACAACCCCGGATACCTACTGACCGACCTGGGTATGGCAGCCGACATTGTGCACCGCACACACCAGAGGGGTACCCACAACACCGGGTTGCTTCTCGACGTCTACCACATTGCCCGGATGGGACAGGACCCAGTTCAGGCGATAGAGCGATACGCCAAGTCCCTCCGCCACGTTCAGTTCGCCGACACCCCCGGTCGCTCGTGCCCAGGGACAGGAGATCTGGATTTCGCCCGCGTCGTGGCGGCTCTGCGAGATGTCGCGTACGACGGGCTGATAGGACTGGAGTTCGACTCCCGCCCCGGCCACCATGACACCCCTGCTGACGCGCGTTCTTTCGCTGCACGTCATCCTCTGGTCGGTGACCCCGTCGGCTGAAACGACCGACCAACACACGTGTGCATCGGGCTAGGGTCGGCGAAGCCCGATGCACACTTACTGCCCTCACCCACCGCGTCCTACGAGACCGGACGGACTTCCCCAGGCTCGCACACGCCAAGACGCGGCGTGGCTGAGGTTGACCGATCGGCAACCGGGCTTACCTCAGAAGGTAAGAAGCCCACTGCCGCCACCGAGTCCCGTCGTGGACCAGTAACGAGTTGGTGCGCGATAGCGGGTGAGGTGTGTTCGGCCTGGCCGTGGCCGGTTTTCAGACGTTGGCGGTGCGGTCGGAGACGAGGCTGGCGATGGCGCGGTAGTTGTCGGGCAAAACATCTCGCCGGTGTGTCCAGCGGGTCAGTTGCTTCCAGCGTTTGTGATCGGCAAGGGCGTGTTCGACGGTGATGCGGTCGGACGAGTGCCGGTGTCGGTCGCGTTCCCACTGTTCGACTCTGCCGGGCAGTGCTCCCGGCCGCGGTTTTCTGGGCGGTGTGATCGCTTGACCACGGTGGTCGCGGCTCAAGCCCAGGTAGCCGTCGTCCAAGAGGACCTCGACGTCGGGGAAGTGCCGGAAGCAGACGGCGATGCACTCGTTGCGGGCGGCCGTGGCGTCGTGCATACGCCCAGGTCGCAGGGCATCGGTCCATAACGTGCGGCCTTGATCGTCGGCGATCACGGTGGCCTTCATCGTGTTCTGCTACTTCTTGCCCGAGACGAAGGCACGGCGTCCGCCGCGGCTGGCCGGTGGCCCGCGGACCTGGATTTCGGTGGCATCCAAACGCAGCTCGACGCCTTCGGCCTGGGCGTAGGCAAACACATCCGTCGGAGTCCGAAGCCGCAGGCCGGGACGGTCGGGGAACCGCGCACCCCCGCTCCGCCAGGAGCGTGCGCACCTCTCCGATCGCCCGGGTGACGGTGGAACGGTCAACACCGAACAGCAGCCCAGCACCGAGTGCGGCAGGTCGTGCCGCATATGGATCAGCGTGGCCACCAGCCGGTCGACGAACACCAACTGGTGACGGGCGCCAGCACCTGCGACCCGCTTCCTGGCACCAACTCGCGCAGCATGACAGCGGCCCTCGACGCCGGCCTGCCACGGCACCGCCAACTCCTCGACCAGAAAGGCGAGATGACGCCGAGAGAGCCCCGTGAGCGGTTGATGCGCCAGCACCACCCGATTGATCGTGATCGCCACACCCGGATCATGCCACCGGCTAGGAACGACGCCTCACCCGCTATCACGCACCAACTCGTTAGCTCAGCCCTTTCAGCGCCGCCGCGTCGTACGGCTTCAGTTCCTCGAACCGGCCCCCCAGGACCTTCGCTGCCCACTCCGGGTCCTGGAGCAGGGCGCGGCCGACGGAGACTAGGTCGAACTCGTCGCCTTCAAGACGGTCGAGGAGGTTGTCGATGCCCCGGACCGGGGCCCCCTCGCCGGCGAACGCGCGGATGAAGTCGCCGTCGAGCCCGACCGAGCGGACGGTGATGGTGGGCCTGCCGGTTAGCTTCTTGGTGGTCCAGCCAGCCAGGTTCAAGTCCGAGCCCTCGAACTCCGGTAGCCAGTAGCGGCGGGTGGAGGCGTGGAAGGCATCGACGCCGGCCGCAGCGAGCGGGGCCAGGATCGCCTCCAGCTCCTCCGGGATCTCGGCGAGCCTCGCGGTGTAAGCTCCCTGCTTCCACTGCGAGTAGCGAAAGATCACCGGAAAGTCGGGCTGGACGTTCTCGCGCACCGCGGTCACGATCTCGGCCCGCGAACTTCGTACGGGACACGGGGTCGCCGCCGTAGGCGTCGGTACGGCGGTTCGTCCCTGCCCGCAGGAACTGGTCGAGGAGGCAGCCGTGGGCGCCGTGCAATTCGACACCGTCGAAGCCGATGCGCTCGGCGGCCTCTGCGAAGGCGCCGATGACGTCGTTCAGGTCACGCTGGGTCATCCGCGCTGGTGGCAGAGGTGCTCCGTAACGCTATGCGGTCGGTGAGGGCCAGGGGACGGTGGTCTGGCTGGGGGTGTCGTAGTCGATGCCAGGGACGCTCCAGCCGTAGAGCTGGCCGACTTGTCTGCGGAACCAGTCAGTGTCGGCGTAATCGGTGACGTTGTCGGTGGTGATCTGGTCCCACAGGGTGCGGACCCGGCTCTGTACGGTGGTGTCGAGTTCCCAGCCATCGAGGCGAATGCGGCCGGTGTCGTCAAGGAGGAGGGGTCGTTCGCGTCGAGTTGAAGCCACAGAGCGTGCATCTGCTGGGCAGTGGTGTGGAAGCCGTGGTCGCCGAGGACGTAGTGGAGCAGGCTGGTGTAGAGGGCAATACTGGGGATGGCGGTGGAGGCCTGTGTGACGGCGGCTCCGGCGACGGCGGTGAAGGCGCGCCCGCCGCGGTCGGCGAGTTGAGTCCCAAGGTGGTGGGCAGTGGCTTCGAGGTGTTCCTTGGCGGCACCGATGGTGCCGTTACGGTAGATGGCGGCAGTCAGGTCGGAGCCGACGTAGGTGAGCGCGGTGGTGGTGAAGCCGTCGGCGAGGAGATCGGCCTGGGCTAGGGCGTCGATCCAGAGGTGCCAGTCCTCGCCGCCCATGACCTTGACGGTGGCCTCGTGTTCGGCGTCGGTGGCGGGTTGCAGGGTGGAGCTGCCGATGGCGGGGACGTTGTCGGTGAACTCCAAGGTCTTGGCGGTGTAGGCCTGGCCGAGGGGCTGGATGACGGAGTGGTGGACCTGGCCGGTGGCTGGGTCGGTGCGGCGTGGGGCGGCGATGCTGTAGATCAAGTGGTCGACCTTGCCGTGGCGCTGCGTCAGTTCCTTGACGACGTCGGCCTTGGCGGTGTCGGCAAAGGCGTCGGTGTTGAGGAAGGTCCAGCCGTTGGTGAGTTCGGCGGTGCGGGCGGCGCGGTACCAGCCGGCGGAGGCGGTGCGGCGCGGCCGTTCGGTGGCCTCGTAGGCGACGCCGACGCCGACCGCGCCGCGGCGGGCTGCAGCGAGTGTCGCGGCCAAGCCGTAGC
This sequence comes from Streptomyces sp. NPDC091972, assembly GCF_044756385.1. NCBI lineage: Bacteria > Bacillati > Actinomycetota > Actinomycetes > Kitasatosporales > Streptomycetaceae > Streptomyces > Streptomyces sp. NPDC091972. The sequence continues at coordinate 15,614 of NZ_JBIVSV010000024.1, forward strand.
CAGCGCTGAAGCCGACGACCACCACGACCGGACGCTTGCCCTCGGTGGCGTCCTGCTGCGGGAGTTGCTGCCAGAGCCGGTCGACGGTGGCGGCGGCGCCTTGCGGGTGGGCGTTGACCATGAGGAAGCCACGGCCTCCGGGGGTCAGGTGTCGTTCGCTCACGGGGTGGTAATCTTCCTGTTTCGGGATGCGGGTGTGCTAGGCCAGGGCTAGTAGCGCGCGGTTGTCCAGGCAGCCGAGGCAGTGTTCGAGATAGCCGCATCCTTAACGTAGTTGAGTTGTTCGAGGGGGACGGTGGCCCGCGGCGCCAGTTCACGGCGCTGAATCTTGTCGGTGTTGGTGAGGAGCTCCGGGGCCCGGGCTGTTGTACCAGTCCTCGATCGTCTCCGATGGGTGTCGTCGACCAGGTCCAGGCCGTCGGCGTGCCAGTGCCGGAGACGAAACCTATGTCTCACTCCTGGCGCGGCCCGGACCAGCATCGAAGGCAACCTCTCCCGGAACATGCGGCGCTGCGGACCGCGCCGCTCACGCTACCGTGGCCTGAACAAGACCCGTGTTCGCACGTGCTGACCGCACTGGCCTGCAACTTCGTCAGCATTGCCGTATGGGCGGACGGAATCTCACGACCACGACGACCCGAAGGTGACCGACGCGGGGTGGCGGGTTGAGCCGCTGAAGGAGACCGTGGAGCCTGATGCCGCTGATCGGCGGCCTGTCCGTGACTACGTTCCACACGGTCTGGAACAAGCACCCTGCCGTCACATACCACCCAGGCAGATCCAACGTCGCAGTCCGAGCCAGCACCTCCGTCAGCACATCGTTGCGCGACAGCACCGCGCGCAGGGACTCAAGTTGCTCGTCGAGAGGAAGTCGGCTGATCACCAACCCTGCCTACCACGGCTCGCCCGCCAGCGGGCTCGATCCACTTCAGAGGACCCTCGCCCCAGAGGCATTCCGGCAGTTCCAATACCCGACGTCACCATTAGTGGGTCAGCAACGAAGGTGGGAGGCAGTCGAGCGGGTCATGGCCATGCAGTTCGACCGGCGCGGCCGCCGGTGCGGCGCCAGGCCCAGCTCGTCCTGAACTCCGAGCACGCACGCCGGGCAGTCGGCGAGGTCGCCGATCCCTACGGTTTGTGCGCCGAGCCGTCCAACGTCGCCGCCGGCGGCCACGACTGCCCCGTCCGTTTCCGCTGCGTGGGCTGCGGCCATTTCCGCACCGACGTCTCCCATCTACCCGACCTGCAGTCCTACCTCGCCGACCTGCTGCGCAGCCGCGAACGCCTGGCCGCCTTCAGCGCCGATCAAGGACAGCGCGGGCCGCGTCCAGCAACTCACCCACGAGTCCGAGGACGGCGGCGAACTGCGCAAGGTCACCGATGTGATGTCGGGCCGCTCCTTGTCCTTCACCTGGTCCGGCAGGCACGTCGCCACCGTGACCACCAGCGCGGTGAACGCCAACACGCCCGGCCTGACCTGGAAGTACGCCTACTCCGGCGACCGCCTCATCTCCGTCTGCCCGCCAGCTTCGGCCACCAAGTGCACCGTGTACGCGTACGCCGACGGCTCGGTCTACCGCAGCGGCGTACTCGACTCGGCGCCCACCTCCTACGGCGGCTGGGCGAGAGCGAGGGCTCGGCGGCTGCCAGCGAAGCGGTCTCGCGCACCGGCCTGAACGACGCCGTTCACCGCGACACTCCTGCTCGGTGCTGACGCGGCGATCGCTGGTAGCACTGACACGGCGGTCGGCTTCGATGGCACGGACTCGGTGGTTGAGCTGTCCACGGACACCCTCAAGACGGCGGCGCGTCCCCGACGATCGAGCTGTGGTTCCAGACCAGCACGCCCTCGGGTGTCCTGGTCGGTTTCCAGAACGCCGAGCTGGGCGAGAAGCCCACCTCCTGGCGGCCGGTGCTGAACATCGACGGCGCGGGCAAACTGCGCGGCGAGTTCTACACCGCCGGAGGCGCCACGCCCATCGTGTCCTCCCAGGTGGTGACTGACGGCTCCTGGCATCACGCAGTGCTCACCGCCGCGGCAAACACCCAGACCCTCTACCTGGACGGGTCGAAGGTCGGCTCCCTGAACGGCGTTGTGACCGAACAGTCCCGTGACTACGCCTACCTGGGCGCCGGTTACGGGAGCTCAGGCTGGTGGGGCCTGGCCGAAGGCGAGTACCGCTTCACCGGGCAGATGGACGAAGTCGCCTTCTTCGACCACACCCTGGACCCGGCGACCATCACGGAGCACTACGTCTCGCGCACCGCGATCGGACAGATCACCAAGGTCATCCTGCCGTCCGGCCGTGTTCACGCCACCGCCGGATACGACCCGGTGAACGGGCGCCTGTCGCAGCACACCGATGAAAACGGCAGTCTCTGGAAGGTGTCGTTGCCGATGCGCCCGCCGGCTACTGGCGGCTCGGCGAGGCCCAGGGCACCGCGCTGGCCAGCGAGATCGGCGGCAGCGGCCTCACCGCCACCTTCCGGCCTGACGCGGGCAACGCCTCAAAGCTTGACCAGAGCGGTGTGTTCGGCGCGGGCGACAACCGTGCCGTCAAGCTCACCGGTGGTGCCACCGTTCAGATCCCCGGCTCGATCTTCGCAGGTGCCACGGACATGTCCGCCGAAATGTGGTTCCGTACCGCCACCCCGTCGGCCGTGCTGCTGGGCTTCCAGGACACGCCCGTCGGAACGGCCCCGACCTCCTGGCGCCCCCTGCTGAACATCGACGGCGCGGGCAAGCTCCGCGCTTGGACCAGCGCACCCTGCGTGCCGGAATCCGTTCCATGGGCCTCGACGACTTCCTGAGCTGCCGTATTCCCGGCACGGAGGTCCACCTCGGCATGTCCCGGAAGCTGTTCGCCGCCTGTGAGCGCCTCCACGAGGAAGACCTCGCCATCGCCCGGCGCACCCCGGGGCTGCGCGCCGAGGACCAGCCGCCCGCCGACCTGGAACTCAGCGACGAAGCCCTGGAAGAACAGCTACTCACCCAGCGGCGCACCTTCCGCGAACAGCAAGAGGAAGCCCGCCCACGAATGCGCGCTCTGCTCCGCGACGCCTACGAGCGAGGTGCAGCGAGGGACTGGAGCGACCTTCTTCGTCGTTCCCAGGAGCCGGAACTCGACTTGGAGGGCGACGAGAGTCTCCTCGAAGCGGCGACGCCGGAAACATACGTTGCCGTCAGCCGCTACGACCTGGCCCCCGCATTGACCTAGCGCCCACAGCAAACCCCACAGGTAACGCGCCACCCACCACCGCCGCGGCATCAACGCGAACACATCGGCAACGAACTTCGATAATTCACCCCGGAGTGGTTCCACCTCCCCAACCTCATACCGAGCAAAATTCCCACTACCAGGCAAGATCACCCGACGTAACGAAGCACTGCTAGTGCCGGGCAGATGGTGTCGCATATCAGCGGGTGCGGCCGCGCGACCGGCAGCGCGTCCAGCCTGGCCGTGTAGTGCCACGTCAGCTTGACGCTTCCTCCCGTCGCCGGTCATCGCCAGCTGGGGCGGGGACGGCGTTGTCGATGAGGACGGTGGCGATGGCGGCGGCGGTGGGGAAGGCGTCGGCGTTGAGGACCCGAGTGCGGGCAGCGGCGCCGTCGAGGAGCAGCGCGAGCTGTTCGCCGAGTTGCTCAGGGTCGGCGGCGCCGGCTTCTCGGGCGGTGTCGGCGAGCCGTGCGGCGACGGCTTTCTTGTACTCGCGTGCGTACTGGGATGCGGGGTGCTGGGGGTCGTGGAGCTCGACGGCGGCACCGATGTAGGGGCACAGGGGAGTGGTGGGGGGGACGTCGAAGGCGGCGAGAAGCCGTTCGCGGGGCGTGAGGTCGGTGCGGTCGAACACGCCGGACAGAACGGAGGGGTCGAACCGGCGCAGGTACTCGGCGACGAGTTCATCCTTGCCGGTGAAGTGCTGGTAGGCCGTTCGCTTGGACACCTCGGCCGCCGCGCAGAGCTGGTCCATGCCGGTGCGGTTGATGCCCTGCTCGCGGAACAACTGCTGGGACGCGCTGAGGATGCGCTCGCGGGCGCCCCGGCCGCGGCGGCGGCCCGTGGGGCCCTTCTCCAACTCCGTCATGGCTCCATGCTACCTCGGTTGGGTAACGACCGGTGTACATAGCTTGCCTCCCGGCCGCCCGCCCCGTACGTTTACGTACACAAGGCGGTGTACATAACACTGTCGTTCCAGGTGCGCACGGCACCACCGACCCAAGGAAGCGACTTATGGGAAAGCTCGACGGCAAGGTAGCGGTCATCACCGGCGGCACCACCGGCATGGCACTGGCCGGCGCGAAGCTGTTCGTCGACGAAGGAGCGCACGTCTTCATCACGGGCCGCCGCCAGGACGCCCTGGACGAGGCCGTGAGGCAGATCGGCCGCAACATCACCGGCGTCCAGGGTGACGCCGCCGACCTGGACGACCTGGACCGCCTCTATGACACCGTCAAGCGGGAGAAGGGCAGCATCGACGTGCTGTGGGCCAGCGCCGGCGGCGGCGAGCCCGCCTTGCTCGGCGAGATCACCGAGGCGCAGTTCGACACCTGGTTCGGGCTGAATGCCCGCGGCACCCTGTTCACCGTCCAAAAGGCCCTTCCGCTCTTCAACGACGGTGGCTCCATCCTCATGACCGGCTCCAACGCCTCCCTCGGCGCCTTCCCCGGATGGAGCGTGTACGCCGGCAGCAAGGCCGTCCAGCAGGCCTGGGCTCGCATCTGGCTCAACGAGCTCAAGGACCGCCGCATCCGCGTCAACGTCCTCACCCCCGGCCAGGTCGCCACCGCCAAGCAGGAAGAACTCTTCGACGAAGCCACCAAGCGACAGTTCGAGTCCCTCATCCCCCGCGGCCAGATGGGCCGACCCGACGAAATCGCCACCGCAGCCCTCTTCCTCGCCTCCGACGACTCCAGCTACGTCAACGGCATGGAACTGGTCGCAGACGGCGGCACCACCGCCATCTGAACCGAACAACCCACCCCCAGGGCAGGACAACCCATGAGCAACATCAGCATCATCGGTACCGGCAACATGGCCCGCACCATCGGCACGCGGGCACTGGCGGGCGGCAACACCGTCGAGGTCATGGGCCGCGATCAGGTAAAGGCCGCTGACCTGGCCAAGGCTCTCGGCGACGGTGCCACGACCGGAGAATGGAGCACCGCCCCGGCCGGCGACATCGTCATCATGGCCCTCTTGTACAGCGGGGTCGTGCCGGCCGTGGCCCAGTACGGGGACGCTCTCGCGGGCAAGGTCGTAGTCGACATCAGCAATCCCTTCAACTCGACGTTCGACGGGCTCGCCCACCGCGAGGAGACCTCGAACGCGCAGGAGGTCGCCAAGGCGGCCCCGGCCAGTGCCGGCGTGGTGAAGGCGTTCAACACCGTCTTCCGCCATGTCCTGGAGAGGGGGCGGCCCGACGTCTTCATCGCCGGCGACAGTGCGCAGGCGAAGGCAAGCGTGGAGGCGTTCATCAGGAGTCTCGGAATGCGCCCGCTGGACGTCGGTAGCCTGAGAATGGCGCACTGGCTGGAAGGGGCAGGCGTGCTCACGGTGGGCCTCGCCAACCACGGGGTGGGCAACTTGGACTTCGCCCTCAGCATCACCGAACTCCCTGCCTGAGCAACGTCGATGGCGCCCTTTCGGACCCGCAACCGGTCGCGAGGCGGACCTGGCGCGAGCCGGGGCGCAATAGGCAGGACTCCCGTGCTGGTGAGGGAGGACTGTGGGTCCTCAACTGAGCGAAACAGGAATGCTGTTGCCTCCATCGTGACCCGCTTGGCTTACCGCGCGCCTCGGTCGAGTGGGTCACGATGCGCCAGGGCGCATGGCTCGGCCGCAATCGATGCGAGCCACGCGACCCCTTCGCCGGACTCCTCCCACGCCTTGCAGTCGACTCCGGCGTTTCAGGACCGGGGTGAACCCTCTGTCTCCGAGGGCGCGCAGGTGGAGGCGAGTGGCCGGGCCTGTCAGTCTGCGCGGACACCTGTAAATGATCTTTTGGTTGTTTGGGCGGAAGATCACTCTGCCGCCGGGATGCCGCTACTGCCCGCCGACCACTTCTATGAGTGGGAGGAGATGAAAGAACCCGGCCACCGGTCAACCGCCTGCACAGCGAGCGCTTTTCCCGGGCAGCCGACGAACCGGCTCCGGCTCGGAGGCGTCCACGCCTTGGCCGGTCGCGCCGACGATCCCCCCGACGGCAGCCTTCGCTGGACATGCAGCGACATCTCCCTGGAAAGGCAGTGCTGAACGCCCTCAGTGAACGCCGAACTCACGAGCCATATCGGCTGCTACAGCGGGGCCGCCCGTGAAAGCTTCTCCATGCCCCGGCAGCAGGACCGTGTCCTGAGGCAGGGCGGCGATGCGGTCGAGGGAATTCGTAGCGGCGCTGCTGTCGTGTGTGAACCCTCGACAGACGAGGCCCGGTCCGACATGGCCGGTGAGGTCATCGCGTGTGACCAGGGCGTCGCCACTGAAGAACACCTTCAGGTCAGGGAAGAAGAACCCGCTGCTGCCCGGAGTGTGGCCGGGCAAGGCCAGCACCTGTGGCCGTCCGGGAACACCGTCCAGGCGTTGCCCTTCGGCGAAGGCCTGCACGTCTGTCACAGTGCGCGCCCCGAACGCGCCCTGGCGGGCCATGGCCACGAATGTACCTACCGCCGCCGGACGGCGAATGAGGTACGGCAGGAAGGAGCGCTCGGGAGCGGCAGTGCGCATCGCGCTTCGCGGGCCGTCGGCAAGGACGGCCTTTTCCTGTTCGTGGGCCCAGATCTTCACTCCCGCCTTGGCGAGGTCGCCCAGAACGCCTGTGTGATCCGGGTGGGCGTGAGTGATCAACACACTGTGCACATCACCGAGGGTGCGGCCGGAGCGTGCCAGGGCGTCGGTCAGTTGCCCAAGCTGGGCGGGCAGTCCCGCGTCGACGAGCGTGATCCCGTCTGGACTCTCGATGAGATACCAGTTGACAGCGCGGCTGCCCAGTCGGATGACACCAGGCACTGCTGTGGGGTCGGCGGGGGCATTGGTGGGGTGGGGTTCGGTGTGGCCCATGGGTGTCTCCTGAAAACCGTAGGGTGAGATGCAACAACGATTCGATACAGTCAACTGTAACAAATTTTTGGGGGACGCGTATGCCTACGACCGGACCGGCCCGTCGCACCTACGACTCCAGTGCCCGCCAAGCCGCGGCTGAGCGCAACCGCACAGCCGTGCTGGCGGCTTTTCGCGACCTGCTGACCAGCAACGGATACCAGGCCACCACTGTCAAGGCCGTCGCAAGCCTGGCGGGCGTTTCCACCGAGACCGTCTATAAGGCGTTCGGCGGCAAGCCCGGCCTGATGAAGGCCCTATGGGATGTGACCCTTGCTGGCGACGATCAACCCATGACTATGGCTGAGCGTCCTGCTCTGCAAGCAGTCCTCGGTGCGCAGGGACTGAGCGCCAAGCTGCAACTCTGGGTCGACTTCGTCAGCACCTACCACGAGCGACTCGCCCCCCTTGCCGGCCTCTTGGCCCAGGCTGGCAGTGCCGCTCACGAACTGCTGGAGACCGTCGAACACGAGCGCCTCGTGGGTGTGTCCGCTTTCCTGCGTCATCTCGCTGGAGAAGGCCTGCTGAGCGCCGATGTGAACGTCGATCGGCTGGCGGACGCCTGCTGGACGATCACGGCGCCGGATGCCTTCACTCGTTTGACCCTCGGTCGAGGCTGGAGCGTCGCGGATTATCGCGCCTGGCTTCACGTGACCCTGACAGCGCTCCTGCGGGCGTCGCATCCATAGGGCCGAGCAGTACGGATCGCACCGGCTGACGCCTTCCGGCGCATTACCTGTTCAGCAGGTCCATCTCGCTGTCTCCATACCGCCGCGCGGAGATTTTCACACTGGCGAGCGCGGTCTCTATCCTCTCCAGATCCTGTGTGGAGAGGTCGATGTCAGATGCCGCGAGGTTTTCCTGCAGTCGGGAACTGCGCCGCGTGCCTGGGATCGGCACGATCTGGGGTCGCCGCTGCAGCAGCCAGGCGAGTGCCATCTGCGCGGGGGTGACATTCCATGCCGTGGCGACGCCCTCCAAGGACTTGAGCAGTGCCAGGTTCTGTTGACACGACTTGGGGGCGAAGCGTGGGTGGCCGTTGCGCAGATCGGTGGGTGCGAAGACGGTGTCGGGGCGGATGGCTCCCGCCAGGAATCCGCGGCCCGGGGGGCTGTAAGCGACGAAGCCGATGCCCAGCTCCTCGCACAGGGGAAGGACTTCCTGCTCGGGGTCGCGAGACCACAGGGAATACTCGCTCTGCACCGCGGTGACCGTGTGCGTCGCATGGGCGCGGCGGATCGTGCCGGCCGAGGCCTCGGACAGTCCGAAGTACTTCACCTTGCCGGCCTGCACCAGCTCCCCTACAGCGCCGGCGACCTCCTCGATCGGTACCGAAGGATCGACGCGGTGCTGGTAGAACAGGTCGATGCGGTCAGTTCGGAGTCTCGTAAGCGAGGCATCTGCGACGGCTTTGATGTGCTCGGGTCGGCTGTCCAGGCCGACGGGCTGCGGGCCGCCGTCCGGGTCGACTGTGAAGCCGAACTTCGTGGCGATGAATACCTGGTCGCGGACGCACTCGAGTGCCTCGCCGACAAGTTTCTAGTTGATATGCGGGCCGTAGACTTCTGCAGTGTCGAAGAGGGTGATGCCGCGGTCAACGGCCTCACGCAGGAGGTCGAGCATGGCTGCGCGGTCGGTGTTGGGCTCATAGGCCCAGCTCATCCCCATGCAGCCGAGACCCAGTGCGGAGACGAGCGGGCCGCTGGCCCCGAGGGTTTGCATTTTCATGATTGTCTGGTCTTTCTCTGATGGCGTCAGGCGAGAAGTGTGGGGGAGGGGCGGCTGCCCAGAGACTGGGCCACAAGGGTGAGGGCGAGGGCGCGGACCCGCTGGCGGGCGGCACTGCGGGAGGCCGCGTCGACTTCACCTCCCTGGAAGGTCTTTTCAACCTCCACGGTGTGCACGTTGGTGAGGCCAAGCATGTGCAACCAGGCCCGCAGGTAGCGTTGCTGGAAGTCGTACTCGGCGGACGCGAATTCCTCTCCGAAACTGCTGCCTCGCGCCGAGATGATGACGGCGCTCCGACCGCTGAGGTGGCCGGAGATGGAGGATCCGTCGAAGGCGAAGAGCATGTCCTTCTGTGAGATCGCGTCGATCAAGTGCTTGAGCCGGTAGGGGATGCCGAAGTTCCACATGGGAACGCTGAATATGAGCAGTTCGGCTTGCTTCAAGCGGTCCGCCAACAGGCCGATCGCCTGCCAGGTCTCCTCCTGCTCGGGCGTGCGGGAGCGGCCCGAGATCCCGGCGTACTTCGCTTCCAGCGCTGGGCCGTCGAGCTCTGGCAGCGGGGTGTTCCATACATCGAGCGTGTCCACGACGACGTCCGGATCGCGGCTCGCCCACGCATCAAGGAAGGCGCTGGCCACCTCGAGGGAGGCGGACCTCCCTGTGCGGGGAGATGCCTGGACATGCAGGATCCGCATTTACGACTCCTCTGAGGATGTTTGCGCGGAGGCGGCAAGCCCGTTGACGAGCCAGGCCGCAACCGCGGTGCACAGAGCGATGGTGGTGGTCGCCCAGAAGAAAGCTCTCTGGGCGTCGTCGGGGCGCGGATGCACGCCCAGGACTGCGTAGAAGAGGGAGCCGACCAGCGCCACCGCAAGTGATCCGCCGATCTGCAAAGCTGAGTTGACCAGCCCGGAGGCCATGCCGGCCCACCGCCCGCGGACCCGCTCGATGACCAGGCGGGCCAGCGCCGGCAAGGTGAGCCCCTGCCCCGCTCCTGTGACCAGGAGGGCGGCAGCAAGGGGCCATGGGCTACTGCTGAGTGAGGCGCAGGCAGTCCCAAGCAATCCGGTGGTGACCAGGGCCGTGCCCAGTACGACCACGCGGTCGCCCAGGCGCTCAGTCAGCCGTGCGAGAGCGAGCGGGCTGCTGACGAAACCGATGCCGAGCGGAACGATGGCCAGGCCTGCAGACAGCGGGCCGGACGAGCGTCCCGCCTGCTGGTAGACGGAAAACACCAGGAACAGGGAGGCGAAGGCGTTAAAGAACAGTGCGGCGGTCAAAGCACGGACGAGCCCTGGTATTCGAAGGAGCGGCGGCGGCACCACAGGGTCCGCGCCCCGCTGCAGCAGGCGGTGTTCCTGATGCCAGAACAGAACGAGCAGCGGCGGGCAGCAAATCGGGAGGACCACCGTCCACCACGGCCAGTTCTGCTCGGGGCCCACCGTGAGCGGCACGACGAGTGCTCCCAGCGCGATGGCTAGCATGATCACCCCTGCAGGGTCGGCCGTCGAGGCCCGTGGGGGCCGGTTCTCCGGCAGCAACACCCTGGCCAGCGGCGCTACAACCAGGACGATCGGCAGGTTCACCAGGAAGACACTGCGCCATCCCAGACCCCACGGATCCACGGCGATCAGCACCCCGCCCATCAGTTGCCCAATCACCGATCCCGCTCCGAACGTCATGCCATACACGCCCAGCGCCTTGGGTCGTTCACGCTCAGGGAACATCGTGCGTATGGCTGCCAGGGCCTGCGGCATCAGTACGGCCGCGAAGGCGCCCTGGAGAGTGCGTGCTCCCACGAGCACGTCCGCGGACCACGCTGTCCCGGACAGGGCGGAGGCGAGCCCAAATCCGCTCAGGCCTATGAGGAAAATGCGACGCCGACCGAAGAGGTCGCCCAGCCGGCCGCCTGTTATCAGCAGGACTGCATATGCCGACGAGTAGGCGGCGACGATCAACTGGGTGGGAGTGGGACCGGCGGCCAGGTCCTCGCTGATTGACGGCAGCGCCACGTTGACGATGAAAAAGTCGACGGGAGACAGGATCGTTCCGGCCAACAGGACCGCTAACCCCGCCCATCGACGCCGGTACTGAAGCTGTGTCCCGTCGAGACCTGGTGTCGCGGTGGCTTCTGCGGTTTCTGTCATCTCAGCCTCCTCCTGAGCCATGCATTAGGAACCAATGAGTTCCTAATGCAGGTATGCCTGTGGCGAACGCTCGACATTGAGGTGTGCGCGTCTGAAGCTGCGACTGGTGGATCCAAGCTGCCTTGGGGGCGTCGGCCGTAAATCTAGACCGACTGGTTCCAATTGGCAAGGCGCTAACGGTCCGGAGGGCTGCAGCAGGGGCAGCGGATGCCGATGTGGGCGTTACAGTGCCCGCAGGGCGACGTCGACGATCAGGGCCATCTCCTCCTGAGTGCGGCCCGTCTTGCCCAGCACGCCCATCCCCTCCACGGTGCACAACAGGAACCGCGCTATATCTGCCGGGTCCTGCGCGTCGTCGATTTCGTCGGCGGCCTGGCCGACCCTGACGGCGTCGCTCAGTAGCCCTTCCAGCCGGGTGAAGGTGTTGACGACTCGCTCGCGCACCTCAGGATCCTTGGATGCCAGCTCGGTGGTGGAGTTCACCAGCAGGCAGCCGATACGCCCCATCTCGAGCGACGAGGCGCGCGCGACCTCCAGGAGTGCAGTGCGGATGCCCACCTTGCCTGGCGCGCTCGCCAGATTGGCACGCAGTGCCTCGATGTTCTGGGTGGTGTACCGGTCGAGCGCCGCCAGGAACAAACCCTGCTTGCTGACGAATGCCTTATAGAGGCTGCCTCGGCTCAGCCCCGTCCCCTCCATCAAGTCGGACAGGGAGGTATCGGCGTAGCCCCGGTCCTGGAACACCCTCATGGCGTCGCGGACCGCGTTTTCGATCTCGAACTCCCGGGGGCGGCCGGGTCCGGATGCCGTCGTCTGCGTGGTGCCCATACTCTCCTTATAAACCAACCAGTTCCAAATCACAAACGGTCAGTATTGGCAATCTCGGGAACACCGCGCTCCGGCAGCAGGACCGCGAACTCGGTCGCACCCGGCCTGCTCGTCATCTGCACCAAGCCGCCGTGAGCCTCGGTCACTGCGGTGACGATGGACAGCCCCAGGCCAGCCCCCGCCTGCTTGCTCTCGTCCAGCCCGTCCCCGCGTACGAACCGGTCGAACAAGCCCGCCTGCAACTCCCGCGGCACGCCGGGGCCGTTATCACCCACACTGAACCGGACCCAGCCGTCGTCGCCACCTTGACCGCCGGTGAGCTGTGCGTCGGTCTGCCTATCCCGCCGTAGGGCAAGGGTTACCCGGGTTCCTGCGGGGGTGTGCAGTCTCGCGTTTGCCAACAGGTTATCGATCACCTGCCGAAGCCTCTGCGGATCCCCAATAATCATGACCGGCACATCGGGTAGATCCAACTGCCAGTCGTGATCGGGTCCCGCCGCCCGCGCATCCTCGATGGCCTCCAAGGCCACCAGCGAAAGGTCGACGTCTTCGCTGGCCAAAGGCCGTCCGGCGTCGAGACGGGCGAGAAGCAGCATCTCGTCCACCAGCTCGCCCATTCGGGCAGACGTCACCTCGATACGCTGCAGGGCGCGCAGCACGCTCACAGGAACTGGCTCCGTCTCCCCGAGTGAAAGCTCCGCGTACCCGCGGATGGTGGCCAACGGAGTGCGAAGTTCGTGGCTGGCATCCGCGGCGAACCTGCGTAGTTGCTCGGCACTGCGCTGACGCTGCGCCAAGGCGCGCTCCACATGGCCGACCATGCGATTGAGGGCCGCTCCGACCACACCGACCTCGGTACGGCGGTCGGTCTCGGACGCCAGAGGGGGCAACCGAACCTCCCCGGACGTCAGCGGTAGCCGAGTGATCTCCGTCGCGACCGCTGCCACCTCCTGCAAAGGCTTCAACGACCACCTGATCCACAGGACGCCGACGAGTCCGGTGGCCAGCAGAGCCGCACCGAAGACAGCAGCGCACACCATTTCCAGTTGCCACACCGCGTCATCCACGGGAGCCAGAGGAAGGCCGGTGATGAGTGTCTTGCCCGCGTCACCCTTAACCGACACTACGCGGTAGTCGCCTACATTGCTGAGTCTCACGCTGTGTGCCTGCCCATCGTGCGGTAGCGCAGCAAGAGTTGCGACGTCTTCAGCGTTCATCTGTGCGGTGGTGCTCTCGCCCGCATCAACCACCGCCGAGTCAAGCAGCGAGCCGTCCTGCAGCAGCACGCCGAGCGTGCCTTGCATCTGGCCGCGGGTGTCCCCGCTGTCGCCGTCGAGCCGGTTGCGCTGAGAGGTTCCCAGGCTGGCCGGCAGTCGGTCCGTCGCCTGGGTCAACTGCTCGTCCAGCCGATCTGTCAGCACGCTCCGCAAGGCGATGGCAGCCGTCAGACCGACTACCGCACAGCACACGGCGAGCAGCACCAGCAGACCGCAGGTGAGTCTTGCGCGCAAGCTCATCGGCCAGCTCATCGCTGGACGTCCTGTCAGACGCCGGTGCCCGGTCCGCCCGTCCTTCTCCCAAGGCTTCTTCATCACACTCGCCCTCGCTTCGCAGGTGAAGGATCCAGCGCGTAACCGGCCCCGCGTACGGTGCGGATCATCGGCGAGCGGTCCGAGTCGATCTTCCTGCGGAGATAGGAGATGTAAAGCTCGACGACGTGCGCACTGCCGCCGTAGTCGTAGTCCCACACCTGCTGCAGCAGCTGACTGCGGCTGAACACTTGGCGAGGGTTGCGCATGAGAAAGCGAAGCAGCTCGAACTCGGTCGGTGTCAGGTGGATTGGTACACCGCCGCGGGAGACCTCATACGCCTCCTCGTCCAGCACCAAATCACCGACCGTCAACAGCGCCGTGTCGCTGCGTTGGCGGGCCATGCCAGCACGGCGCAAGAGACCGCGCAGCCGCATCACCACCTCAGCGAGACTGAACGGCTTGGTCACGTAGTCGTCACCACCCGCGGCAAGCCCAGCGATCCGATCTTCCACTGCGTCGCGGGCGGTGAGGAACAGCACACACACTTCAGGCAGAAATTCCCGAACCCGCTCCAAAACGGTCAGGCCGTCGAAATCCGGCAACATGATGTCCAGCACCACTGCATCAGGGCGGAACATCCGGGCGATCGCTTCGGCCGCAGCACCATTGGCGGCGCTCTCCACCCGGAAACCCTCCTTGACCAGCGCAGAGCACAACACCTCCGTCAGATCGGGCGAATCATCGACGACCAGCACGCGCACCGCGGAGCCGTCGGACCTGATCAACAACCCTCCCGAGCTGTGCGGCGTACGAAGGTCACGGCGCTGATGAGAGCTGGCGGAAACGTCCATACAGCCATGCTCTACCTTCCGATTCTTAAATGAAGATGAGACGCCGCCCCGCCACAACTCCAACCGCCGTGATCTCAGAAAAAACGCAGAAAAGACCTCGGCACAGTGGGCACCTCCTCACGGATCGAAACGGAGGCTCTACCCATGTCCGCAGTTCACGACGGAATCAGCGCGCGAACAGGACCCAAAGCCAGCCCCGAGCCCCCCACGCGCCGGATTCACCCCGACACGGTCATACAGACAGTCCTGTGGACTGGCCTCGTGGCTGTCCTGGCGCTGTGGTGGTTCACGTCCCACGCCGTGATCGGCCTGGCTGGATGGATCATCGGTGCCGGGGACATCTTCGGCATGGTCGCCGGCTACACCTGCGCCCTCCTGGTCCTGCTGATGGCGCGCATCCCCTACCTAGAGCACGCTGTCGGCAGCGACCGGGTAGCGAAATGGCACGCCAGCGCAGGCCGCTACACGATCATCCTGCTGGTCTTCCACGTCGTCTTCGAGTTCTGGGGCAGTGCCATGGAGCGGGGGACACCGGTTCTCCCCCTCACATGGCAGATGATCATCCGATTCCCCTATCTGCTCCCCGCAGCCATCGGCGGAGCACTGCTGCTGATCGTCGGTATCGTTTCCGCCGGTCTGGTGCGTCGGCGCATCCCCTATGAAGTCTGGTACTTCCTGCACCTGACGACCTACGTTGCGCTCTTCTTGACCTTCGCCCACCAACTGGCCCTCGGCACCTCCTTCAGCACCACCTTCGCGCGCGCCTGCTGGTTCGTCCTCTACCTGGGCGCAGCCGGCGCTGTGATGTACTTCCGCATCTTCACGCCGATCCGCCTCAACCTACGCCACCGCCTCCGCGTCGAGTCCGTAACAGTAGAAGCTCCCGGCGCATACTCCGTCCTCATGCGCGGCTCCCACTTGCACGGACTGGCACCACAGCCGGGCCAGTTCTTCCGCTGGCGCTTTCTGAGCAAGGGAATGCGGCTCAGTGCCAACCCCTACTCCCTCTCCGGCGCACCCGCCCCCGACCTCCTACGCATCACCGTCAAGGAGTCCGGCGACCACAGCGCCAAGCTGGCCAACGTAAAGCCGGGAACACGCGTGTGGGCGGAGGGTCCCTACGGCGCGCTTACCGCGGCGCGACGGCAGCGCCAGAAGGTGCTCCTGCTCGCCGGAGGTGTCGGCATCACACCGCTGCGCACCCTGTTCGAAACGCTGCCGGCCGTCCCCGGCGATCTGACCATGATCTACCTGGCGCGCAGTGAAGCGGACCTCGTTCTGCGTTCCGAGTTGGAGGCAGTCGCAGACACTCGCAGCCACAGTTTCCGGTGCATCATCGATACCCCCGGCACGTCCAAGCCATCGCCTCTCACGGCAGAGGCCCTTCGGGCCCAGGTGGACGACCTGGCCGAGCACGATGTGTACCTCTGTGGCCCGCCCGGCATGATGGCCGCCGCCTGGGACGGTCTACGACGAGCCGGAGTACCCGCCCGCAACATCCACCATGAGTCCTTCACCCTGTGAGCCACGGATGAGAAACCGATACGTACGCCGCATGATCATCACCACCGTGGCGACCGTGGTGGCCACAGCAGGGCTGCTCGCCTCCAAACCACACACGGGCACCGGCCCCGAGCGAGGCGGCCCTCCCGGCGCTGGCCAGATAGAAAGGCCAGGGGAAATGCCTCCAGGCGAACAGCCGCCCGGCGACCTGCCGCCTGGAGAGGGCCCGCCCGGGGACATGCCGCCTGGAGAGGGCCCGCCCGGGGACATGCCGACCGGAGAACGTCCCGAGGGCTTCGGCGGTGGCTTCCCGGGATAGCGCGCCGAACCAATCCAGCGCACCAACCCCCTGCACCATCACGTGAGAGGCAGCCACCGTGTCCAAATCACCCCCGTTTCGCTCCAACGCAGCGCACCGACGCTCGCCGGCAAGTCCCAAACCCCCAGGCTCAAGCGTGGCAACGGCCGCCATTGCCGCGCATCAGCAGCCGTTCAGCGGGTGGGCCATCGCCGAACCTCCTGTCGACCCCATTCGCCGCCGCGCCAAAAAGTGGGTAGCCGCCCTTAGCCTCACCGCTCTTGTGGGGCTCGGTTGGGGGTTGGCAGGCACGGACCTGGTCACCATGGGCCGCCCGAGCGGACCACCTCCAGACATGATGCAGCAGGGCCAAACGCCGAGCGGTGAACGAGGGCCGTCAGGCCAGGGGGGAGCCTCAGAGCCGGGAAACCAGCCTCCACCACAGGGTGGTTCCGTCGGCGATCAAAACCCCGACTCCGACATTCCACGGGGCGATTGACGCAGCTCGATTGAGACCGTGCGCGTCCGGCAGCCAGAGGCCGCCGGACGGGCATGTCATATGTTATTGAGCAACGGTCGCGATGCCTGCTGGTGCCCTCCGCACCAGATGGTCAGCCGCGCGCAGCGGATGTTTCGGATGCCGACGCTCTCAGGGCACGATCCGGACTACTGATCTCTTCGGGTTGTTGTCGGGAACTGATCCCCGCGGTAGGCCGGTTGTATGCGCTACGCGCAGGGCGGCGGGTTGACCGTCGAGCGGCGAGAGCTTCGCGAGCACATCCGGTATGAGGCCGGCGAGCGGTTCACGCGCGGGGAGAAAACCGCAGTGATCGCGAGGGATCTGCGGGTGAGTGGGCGGTCGGTGGAACGCTGGCGGCGTGCCTGGCGGGTGGGCGGGAGGGAAGCCCCCATCTCCACGGGACCTGCGAAGCTGCCCAAACTGTCTGACGGCCAGTTCGCCGAGTTGGAGACGGAGTGGGCCCTGGGGCCCGCCGAGTACGGCTGGGAGGACCAGCGGTGGACCGGGGCGCTGATCCGAGCGGTGATCGCCGTCAGGTTTGAGAACGACTGCTCGATGGCGGCGGTGTGGCGGCTGCCGCACCGGCACGGCTGGTCTGGCAGGCTCCGGCCCGCCGCGCGCTGGAACGCGACGAGCACGCAGTCGAACTGTGGAAGAAGGACGTGTGGCTGCAGGTGAAATGACTGCCGCGGCACTGGGGGCCTTCGTCGTCTGTGAGGACGAGGCCGGGTTCTCGATGACACCCCCGCAGGCCCGCACCTGGGGCCGGCGTGGGCACACGCCCGTCGTGCGGGTCCGAGGCCGTTCCTGACGTCGCTGGTGGATCGCCGCCATGTGCTGCTACCAGCCGGGCGAGGCATCCCGGCTCATCTACCGGCCGCGCCCCGCATCGCAGGTACCGGGGCACAATCTCAACACCCACCGGGCTGCCGGGATGCGCGAGTATGCGGACGCACACGACTGGCTCACCATCGTGCAACTCCCCCCCTACGCGCCAGACTTGAACCCGGTGGAGGGCGTCCGGTCCCTGTTACGGCGCGGCCCACTGGCCAATGTCGCCTTCGCCGACGACGATCACCTCGAACGCACCCTCCGCCGGGGCTTACGTCATATCCAGCTCCAGCCCGACCTGATCGATGGCTGCCTCGCCGGAACCAGACTCACCCTCACTCACCACCCGACAACAACCCGGAGAGATCAGTAACACGCGAGTTGCTCACTGCTGTAGCCCCGTACCAGCCCCGTCGCTGGTCGGGGCTACAGCCGTTAGGGCCGCTGGAAGGTGACCACGCACCTTGCGGCGTCATCCGTCCGCACACGGTGTCCTGCATCGTGAGGCTGGCTCATTGAGCAGGTGAGCCGCCGTTTGAGCATTAGCACCCGCGCCAGACAGTCTCGGGGCTGAAGCCCAACCTTTCCCAAAGACCCCCGGACCAAGGACACTCCCTGGTTGGCGAGCACCGCCTGCACCACCAGGTCCGAGGAGGCCTAGTTGAAACGGCTGCAACCATGCGCCTAGCAGCACGCCCTTCGGCGTCACGACACGGCCCACCCAGGGCACTCCCGGCTGGCCCGCCCACTCCTGAACAGGCGCTCATATGGGATCAGGCGCTGACTGGGGCCGACTCGTCGGCCGATTCCGAGGCCAACTGCACCGCCGCCTCAGCGCGGGCGTAGAACACCGACCTGCCCTGCTTGATGCGCTGAATCTCGTTCTTGGCGACCAGGCTCTCCAAAGTGACACGCACGACGGGCACCTTGATACTGCGCTGAGGGTAAGCCTCATCGAGGGTGGCAGCGATCTCCGTCGCCGAGAGCGGCGTGCTCTGCTTGGAGAGGTGATCGCGGACGAGGCCGATCAGGGTCGATGCCTTTTGCGTCGCCTTGGTCTTGCCCGCTCCGCCGGCTGATGCCTTCTTGTCCACAGCACCGCGGAACTTGGGCGTGTTCCTGCCAACCCGCGCTGAGCCGCCCGACGGCGGACCACCGGCTTCCTTCTTCGCCGCCTCCTTCCGCGCGGGCGGCACCGTCTGTGTCTGCGATGACGGAGTCACCTTGGTGGTGTCTGTGGCTGCACTGATAGCCTGCTGGATGTTGACCAGTACCACTTCGTCGCGCTGCAGAACCTCCAACTGCTTCCGCAAAGACTCGATCTGCTCGTTGATCTGCGCTTGCTCCTGGGAATTACGCTCAAGATCGGCACCAACCTGAGCGGTGTATTGCGAGGTCAGCTCAACGGTGGAAGTGCTCTCTGACACGACGCACACAACCCCTTTCCTGGTCCACAGTCGATGGAGGGAGAGTGTGACACACAGATATATCTCTTACCGAGCGGCCCGTGACATTGCGGCGGCACGCGGGCGGCAAATGCGACATGTGGAACATTCGTAAACGTTCGATTGCCGGTCGTGTGGCTCAGCGTTCCAGAAGCGAGGGGACGGCAGTACGGCCCCTCCCGGCCTGCCTCGTGCGAACCCATCTCACACCAGACGCGACTTTGGCCGAGTTGCCATATTGGTGGGCGGATCAGCTCTGGTAAGTACTGCTCAAGACGGTGACGCAGGGGGAGTCTTCGCTGCCGGATATAGCACGAGGCACGTATGCACAGAATCGCCCCAGACGAGGGACCCTCTCTTTGCCCGTCCATGAGATTGTCGCACCCATGATCGAGCCGCGGGCGATCGGTGACATCAGTGTCATCGCGGTGTCGCCCGAGAGGGTGCTGGACGCCCTTCGGAGTGCGTAGCGGGTGGCTCTGGGCACGGGTGCTCATAGGTCCCGGCGGGCGTCGGCCTTCGGGGCACGTGCCAATGAAGGCGCTGCTGTACGCGACGGCGAGTTCGTCGGTCAAGGTGGCCGAGAGGTAGAGCAACGCTCGAAGTGGCGCCACCAGAACTTCCTCCGTCAGGGCATGGGCCAACGACGGAACCAGGACGCGGCCACGAAGGGGCCAAGGCACCAGGGGCATCCGCTCCAGTGGCTCCGTTGCAAATCGGAGAAGGACATACGTGTCGAAGCCTTCCGCGCGCCGAGCGGCCGGCGAGGTGTGTGCAGCGGGAACTGGCCGGATGCCCGCGGACTACCTGGGACGAGGTGACTGCACAGTTCGTCGAGCGCAAGTACTCCAGAGGGAGTACGCAGGATGACGGCAGCAGGCGGACGCAACCAGCGGCCCGGCCGTCTAGCGTGGCTGACATGACAAGTCCAGGGCCCTCATGGGAGAAGCGCAATTCCTGCCGAGTGCCGCAGGACGGGCGGTGGTCTGGCCCGGCCGAGCCACCGTGGCCGATGCGGCACTGGCTCGAAGGAGCTACGGACCGCATTCCGTGGCCGTCGACGCTGGTAATCGCCGTGTTTGTCGCCGTCGGAACCGCCGGGGCGTCGGGCAACCAGCCCGAGCGGGAGCGAGCCATCTGGCTGACGTACGTCCTCGTTCTAAGCGCGGTTGTCCTGCTGCTGCTCCGGCACCGCAGGCCGCGGATCGCGGTCGTCGGCACCAGCGCGGCGATGCTCATCTATTTGGCGCTGGGCTACGCGTACGGGCCGATCTTCATCCTCGTCGTCGTTGCTGCCTTCGCCGCCGTCACCGCGGGGGAACGGCGCGTCGTTTGGTGGTCCCTGGGGGTTTTGTGGGGCGGGCAGGTGCTGATCGGGCACTGGCTGTACCGCTGGCTGCCGCCTGCGGATGACGGGATCGCCAACTGGGGACAGGAATTGTTCCTCGCCGCGTTGATCGCGGCTGTCACCGCTGGCGGCGAGCTCGGCCGCACCCGCAGGGAGCAGTGGGCGCAGGCAGGGGCCGAGCGCAAGGCCGCCCGGCAGCGCCGCGCTGACGAGGAGCGGATGCGAATGGCCCGCGAGCTGCACGACGTCCTCGCGCATAGTATCTCCGTGATCAACGTGCAGGCCGGTGTCGGACTCGTCCTCCTTGACCAGCATCCAGAGAAGGCCCGCGAGGCGCTCACCACGATCAAAGCCGCCAGCAAGGAGGCCCTCGGCGAGGTCGGCCGGGTGCTCGAAGCCCTTCGCGCCCCCGGCGGTGCACCCCGCGCGCCCGCTCCCGGACTGGACCGGCTGGGCGAGCTCACCGAGCACTTCGCCGACGCTGGCCTCAACGTCGAAGTCCGCCACGAGGGCCGCCGCAGGACGTTGCCTGCAAGCACGGATCTCGCCGCCTTCCGGATCGTGCAGGAGGCGCTCACCAACGTCGTTCGGCATTCCGCCTCCCGCACGGCACGGGTGGTCGTCGACTACGGCCCCGACGCGCTACGGCTACGCATCGACGACGACGGCCCGGCAGTGCCGGGCGCGATGACCGGCGACGGCAACGGGTTGGTCGGCATGCGGGAGCGCGCCGCCGGACTCGGCGGAAGTGTCGAGGCCGGACTGCGGGACGACGGCGGATTCCGGGTGATCGCCAACCTTCCGCTGCGCGGTGCGGCTCCGGTGTCCACCGGCGGCTGAAGGAGAGGTGTTGCCATCCGATGCGAACCGCGATGTGACGCCGCGAGTCGGATACTACCGAACTTGATTGAGTGATGTCGGGGCCCGCTGCAGGGTGGCAGGGGCCAGCTCACGCCTTCCCGGTGTGGCCGGAGCACGAGGATGATGGTTGCGTGATCCGAGACTTCCCGCCGTTGCCGTTGCTCCAGTACGCCGTGGTCCGTATCGGCTGCTCACCAGGTGTGCCTGCCCGAGATCGCCGCCTATTTGCGGGAAGTCGGTGTCCCAGCAGGGCTGATCGGTTATGAGTACCAACCGCTGACTGAGGCAACGCTCCTGGACGGGATCGGTGAGAGCGGGTCGGTCGTCTTTTGGCCAGCGGCCTGTTCGGTCGACTCGGCGTCGATGTGGCTTCGCGTCGCGTCGTGCAGATTCCCAAGATCGGGTCCGCGACGGCCTGGCATGTGAACAGGGACGTCGAGGCGTTCCACCAGTGCGCCGCGGGCACCATCGCCCGCTTTCCTTTTCTACGAGGAAGACGAGGAGGACAGGAGGCAGGAGGTGGCGGACGAGCTTCGTCAGCTCCTCGCTACTCTCGATGCCACCGCATTCGCAGACAACGGGTTGTGGGAGACCTTGTGTGATGACGTGGCGATGGGCGACTATGCGAACTGGGTAATGAGTCACCTCAGTCCTCAAGGCTCGGGCCGGCGGTTGCGAGGCAGCCGTCGACGAGTTCTGGACGGTAATGGATCCTCTTGAGCCGACGTTTCACGGCTCGGGTGATCTGGGTGAGGTCTTCGGCGGCGAGGTTGCCGATCTCCCGTTTGCCCAGCCAGATTCCCTCCTGTGGGTTGAGGTCCGAGGCGTAGGCGGGCACGTGGAACACGGTGAGCCACTCGGCGTTCGTCTCGATGAACGCACGCATGCCGGCGGTCAGGTGCTGGCGGAGGTTGTCCCGGACCAGGACGATCGGGCCGCCGAGCTGATTGCGAGCGCGGACGATCAGGTCGCGGAAGTCGCGCCAGCCGAAGCCCTTCAGTTCGCCCTTGCGGCCGCGATACTCGCGGATCGAGTAGATCACGGGACCGCTCGCCCGGTGCCTCGCCGCGACCGGGCAGGGCCAGGCGGCGGCCAAGATGCTGCTGTGCGCCGAAGACGATCTACGCAGCGCGCACGACGGCATCAGGGAACCGGACCGCACCTTCTTCTTCGGTGAGGCGTCTCTGGCACATGAGACGGCCTGTGCCCTGCGCGACCTCAAGGACGAGAAGGGTGCGGTCGGCCAGTTCGGGCGCAGCGTCCGCACCCGCGGGGCGGCCTTCAAGCGGACGCACGCCGTGACGCTCGGCTACCTGGGGGCCACCCAGTTATCCGCAGGCAACGTCGTAGAGGCGTGCGCGACTTGGTCCCGGGCACTCGATGCGATGGAGGACGGCGGACGGCATCTACTCCGGTCGCACCCGGCAGCGCGTGATGAAGATGCGGCTACTCCTCTCCCCGTACCGGGGCCGCGGATCGAGGGCGCCGTGAATCGCATCAAGAAGATCAAGAGGCAGCTCTATGGTTGAGCCGAATTCGAACTGCCCCACAAGATGATCTTGCTCCAGTAGCTCCCCACGGCGGTGTTGCTCTGTCGCTGGCCGGCACTTTCGGGATCAGAGTTCGGTAGTCCAGATCCCGACGGGGTGTTCACCCGGTGGCAGCCACAACTGAGGCTGCGACTCTTGATATCTCTCCTCGGCCTGTTCTTCCCAAGGGAAGCGGCCTTCCATGTCGGGCCATGCAACTTGCAACACGGGAAATGGAGGCCTCCGGTAGAACCGGATGGCCCGCCCGAAGAAGGTTCGGTACCAGCGGAGATCCACCTGCCTGAGCACGACTTGGTGACCGTCGACAACGTCAGGATGCCTCTGGCCGTCAGCCAGTACAGCCCTCGCGGCGGACTTCTCTCCGAGCCTGTTGAGCATGCGGTGCATGGCGTGGATATCGAGTCCGAACATGGCGAGCTCAGGCGCGCCGTGCGTGTGCGACAGCCCGATCGTGTAGGCGAATCCAGGACCAATCTCGTCTTCGGGAACCATCACGACGTGCCATCCGTGCTGCTGCACCTTCTCGATGATCGTCAGGTCAACGCGGTCTGCTTCGTCCCGGTCACCGTAGTCATGGCAGAGAACGCAGCGGCATTGGAACGGATCATCAGTCATGCGCGGAGGGTACGAGGTGAGCGCTTGATTCGGGCAGGCGGGGTTCGTGACCACGGGGCGACAGCGAAGAACAGATCGATGTCGGACCAGCGATCTTCCTCACCTCGTGCGAACGACCCCGTTACGGCCCCGCCACTGATCCTCGGGTCCTGTCGGGCGCGCTTGATCAGGGCAGTTCGCGTCTGCGTGCGACGCTCGGGAGTGAACACCCAAGCCACCCTACGTCTCAGGTTTGCTCCCCACGATGATCCAAACGAAGGACGTGGGTCTCTTCGCTTTGATGACGGGGGGATCGCTGGTCGGACGTCCGAAGTGTCGGCGAGCCAGATAGTCTCGCGGGATGCCGGACACAGCACTGCTCATCATCGACATGCAGAGTGCCTTGTTGACCGATGCCCATGACGTCGAGGCATGTCTGCGCAGGGTCGCCAACCTTGCCGAGCAGGCTCGCTCCGCTGGCGTGCGGCCCATCTATCTGCGACAACGGCTGTCTGACGTGCCCGCTGGCCTGAACGAGATCCATCCGGCGGTGGCGCCCCGACCCGGCGATGTCGTACTCGACAAGGACAGCACTGACTCCTCCTCGATACCGGGCTTGGGGAGCTACTGGACGAGCGAGCCGTGCGCTGTCTGATCGTCACCGGGTTCGCCACCGAGTACTGCGTCGACTCAACCAGCCGCAGCGCGCTCTCGCGTTGATACGACCTCGTACTGGTTGCAGACGGACACACCACGTCTGAACGACCGCCTGGTGCTGCACCGTCGGCCGCTGAAGTCATCGTTCACCACAACACGACCTTCTCGACCATCCAGTACACCGGTCGCTCCATCACGGTCACACCGGCTGCGCACATCCGCTTCCGGTCGCTGGGATGGGATGCCGCAGCGGTGAGGTGAGCAACCCGACTGCATCATCCGGCGGACCAGAGGAAACCTGCCAGGGTGCGCCAACCTGGCTCTGTTTGCACGGATTCGAGCCAGCTCCAGCCACACGTCATCGTCGCCGATGCGTATCCGCGGCTCTTCTGTCGTCGTCCTTCGACCTCCACGGTCTGGACTCGAGATCATACGGGCCCCACTCCCAGCGTCGGAAGTCGTCTCGGCATCCATTGACCCGTGCTCGGCGAACCTTCCCTGGCAGAGCGCGAGCGGGCGGGGACGACGGGTGGCCAGTGAGTGACGGCGGCCTCGAATTCGCATCGTGATTGGACCTGTCGGGATGCAAGGCTCACGCGCACGCGGTCCGGAGCATCGGGAATTGCGATCGCGAATGGTCGTGGCTTCGTGTGTGAGTGTCTGAAGTCGGAGTCATGCGGTTTGGCGCCGAGATAGGGGTCGTTGAGGCGGCGGGACGGGGTCGTGCGGGAGCGCTCTGGACTCAGCTTGATGGTTGGGGGTGTCGTTTCAGTGGCGGGCGGAGTTGTGGCGTGGAGTCCCCTGCTTTTGCTGTGGGTTTGCTGTGAGAGGGGGGGTGATTCGATTCAGTCCTGATCTGACCCTGCCAATTTTGGTCACCCAGAAGTGTTGACTTGCTGCAGCGAGTGAACTTAGATCTTCAACTTGTAAAGATCCGTTAAGGGTGGGGTGGGGGCTATGGGGTGGCGTGTGTCGCGCCGTCATGCCTGTGCGCATGCGGTGCACAGCAAACACGGTAGACGGGGCCGGCGAACCGGGGGACGGTTCCTGGCGAGCGCGGTGGTGACGGTGTTGCTGGCCGGGCTGCCCGTTGTGGCGGGGTCGGCGCCGCAGGCCCAGGCGGATGCGACGCCGGAGGCTCAGGCAGCCTCGGCGAAGGCCGCCGAGTCGGGTGAGCGGGTCGAGGTTGTGGGGCAGCGCACGGAGTACTCGACGACATATGCCAATCCTGACGGCTTGACCTTCAAGCTGGTGCAGTCGGCCGTCCCGGTGCGGGCAAGGCTCGGTGACGGTTCGTGGGCTGCGCCGGATGCGACCCTGGAGCGGCGAGCCGACGGGTCGATCGGGCCAAAGGCCGCGGTCCTGGACATCGCCCTGTCCGGCGGCGGTGATGGTGCCGATCTGGTGACGCTGGCCGACAGCGGGACATCGTTGTCTTTGGGGTGGCCCGGGGTGCTTCCGCCGCCGGTGCTGGACGGTGCGTCCGCCGTGTATGGGGACGTGCTGCCGGGTGTGGATCTGCGGATGACGGCCACTGCTGAGGGCATCCGGCAGGTCCTGGTGGTCAAGAATGCGACGGCAGCGGCCAATCCGGCGTTGAAAAAGCTCGATTTCTCCTTGAAGACCAAGGGCCTGACCGTCCGTGACGAGGGCGGAAACCTTTCTGCCGTGGATGCCAACGGAAACACGGTCTTTCGTGCGCCGTCCGCGCAGATGTGGGACTCCGCAGGGGACGCGGCGGCTACCTCGCCGGCGAGCGCGTCGCAGGCTTCGTTCAGCCTTGCCTCGGTGAACGAGGTGGCAGCGTCCGAGGATGACGGGTCCGGTGAGAAGTCGGCAGACCCCGCGGAAGGCCCGGGTGACGGCGACGTGTCAGTGATGCTGCCGGTGTCGGCGGACAAGGATTCGGTGACGGTGGTACCGGATGCGGACCTGCTGACCGGTGCGGACACGGTGTACCCGCTGTACATCGACCCGGATGTGTCGTGGGGTGAGTCGGAGCGCACGCTGTTGTCGTCCGACGGGGATACGTTCTACAACTTCTCCGGCGGTGACGACGGTAAGGGTGTCGGCTACTGCGGCACCTATGTGACCGGCGGTTACGCCTACTATTGCGGTTCGGGCTACAGGAACCGCATGTACTTCGAGTTCTCGCCGAGCCAGTTGGCGGGCAAGGAGGTGCTAGATGTCACGTTCCGGGTCACGGAGCGGTTTTCGATGTCGTGCGAGCCCTCGTGGGTGGATCTGACGCGCACCGGGAACATCTCCTCGTCCACCAAGTGGCCGGGGCCGACGGCGAACTGGGATCTGATGGTCGACCGGTACGTCTCGGCGGGCCGGGGTTCGGCCTGCGACCCGAGTCAGCCGGACAAGGCGATCGAGTTCAACGACAGTGCAACCGAGCCCAACGAGAACCTCACTTCGACCGTGAAGAAGTTCGCGGCCGGTGACATCTCCCGTCTCACTTTGATGCTGAAGGCACACGACGAGTCCGACCCCAACGGCTGGAAGCGGTTCGACGACGACGCGACCCTGGACGTGGACTTCGTCGGCATTCCCGCCAAGCCCACCACCATCGGCCTGGTCACCGGCGACGGTGTCCAGTGTGAGACCGACCAGAGCGATCCGTTGATCGTCTCGACCCCCAACGCCCGGCTGACGGCGACCGTGCAGACCGCCAAGGGGGGTGAGGCAGACGCCCTGCTGCGTGCCGCCTTCGACGTCGACAAGTACACCGCCAGCAGCAACTCCTGGTCGCAGGCGGTCGCCGAGATGGAGCGGCCCACCAGTGGTCACGCCGCCGACAACACCCAGTTGTACGCCGACACTCCGACGCTGACGGATGGCACGCTGTACCGATACCGGACATGGACCCGCTCCTACTACAACGACTACAACAGCCATCTGTCCTCACCGTCCAACGCCGCTACGGGCGACTGGTGCTACTTCAAGGTCGACTCATCTCGCCCGAAGGCCCCCGGTATCGCGGTGGCCAGCCCCTATTCCCGGTGCACGGCCAACGCCTGCGCGCCCGGAGGCGGGCCGGGGGTCAAGGCGACCTTCACCTTCACCCCGTACGCCGGGGACACCAACACCGCCTATATGTACCGGCTGTCCACGGACGTCTCCTGGTCTGCTCCGCTTCCCGGTGCGACCGTGACCAAGGACATCGTCCCGAGCGCGCCCGGCACGTACACCATCTATGTACGCGCCAAGGACACCATCAGTTGGGGCGCGCAGAACGCCATCGATTTCGTGGTCGCCGAGGGGCCCGGTCCGGTCGGGCAGTGGCACTTCGACGAAGCCAGCGGTGCCGCAGTCGATACCTCGACGACGGTGACGACCGACCAGGACAACGCCGCCCTTTCCGCCTCGGGCGCGTCCCGGGACGGACACGGCCGGCGCGGGTTCATCACCAAGGACGCCACCGGCAACGACCTCACCACCCCGGTGAATGACACCGGGCTGGCCCTGGACGGTTCCGCGGGCTATGCCGCGACCTCCGGCCCGGTGCTGGAGACGCGGGCCTCCTACACGGTCTCGGCCTGGGCCCGCATCGCCTCGGCTCCGGCGCACAACTACGCTGTCGTGTCGCAGGTGAGCAGCGATGCCACCGCATCGGGCTTCGCGCTGTACTACTCCACCTCCTACAAGGGGTGGATCTTCAACTGGCACTGGCGGGACGCCGCCGGGGCCTCGCACATCGTCCGCTCCTACGCCAACCAGACCTCGGTCCCGTTCGGCGTCTGGACCCACCTGGCCGGCGTCTACGACTCGACTGCCAAGACCATCCAGCTGTACGTCAACGGCAAGCCCCAAGGCACCCCGGTCGCGCTGGACACCGGGCAGCCCACGGCCGCCAACGGCAGTTTCCTGATCGGCCGCACTCTCTACACGGCCGGATCGCCCGCCGACTACTTCGGCGGGCAGATCGACGAGGTGCGGGCCTGGCAGGTCAAGCTCACCGACGAGCTACTCTCCACGGATGCACGGCTGAAAACCTCCAATAACTACGCGGGAGCCGAGCTGGTGGCTGCCTGGAACCCGGTCGATGCCGCCGGGACCACGCTCGCGGACACCGACTCCGGCTACGGCCGCCCCCTCACCCTTTCCGGTGGCGCCTCACTGGACGGTGAAGGGATCGTGCTTCACGGCGCCGACGACGCGGCCACGGCCTCCGGTCCGCTGGTGGACGAGACCGGTTCGTTCACCGCGACCACCGCCGTGCAGCTGGACCCTGACGCGCTGGTGGCCAAGGGCATCGGCTACACCGCGCAGGTGATCGGCCAGCCCAGCGCCGACGGGTCCGCCTGGGGTTTCTGGTACGAGCTGAAGAACACCGACATCGACCCGGAGACAGACAAGACGATTCCGGTCGGCCTCTGGCATTTCGGACGCCTCAACGCTGACGGCAGCTTCACCGGCGTCACCTCTGACGCGGCGGCCATGCTGGGCAGCCCGGTCCGCCTGACCGGGGTGTACGACGCCCAGTCCGGCACCGTCAGTCTCTACCTGGGGCTCAACCAGAACGGATCCGACACCGCCTACACAGCCGTCATCGGATCCGGGGACTTCGCCGTCGGCAAGGGCTTCGCGAACTCCGCCTGGGGCCACTACCTGCCCGGCTCCGTCACCGACATCCGGGTGTGGGCCGGTGCGATGGCCAGCCAGGATCAGATCGCCAGCACCGTCGGGGACTGACCCCAGCACCACACCACCGCAGCACGGGCCGGGCGGCGGCACCCACCGCCGCCCACCCTGCTCCTCGTCCGTTCCGTCACCCATCACACGGGTCGCCGCCCGTGCCGCCATCACGCCTGCCGCGCTCTCGGACTTTCCCGGTCTACTTCACTTGGGGGTTTCGTGCGTACCCGAACACCAGCCAGATGGGCGCCACTTGTGGTGGTCCTGTCCATGGCTCTGACTGTGCCGGCGCTGACACCCGTTGCGGCTGCCGCAACCACCGGTGGACTGGGCAAGCCTGCCGTGACCAAGCAGCGTGTGAGCAAGGTCCGGGAGGTGAGCGGGCTCGGGGCCACGAAAGCCCGCGCCGCGGCCGCGAAGGCCAAGAAGGCCAACGCCGCCCAGGCCAAGCGGGCAGCCGCGGAACAAAAAGCATCCTGGCCCAGGGCAGCCGAGGACAGCGCTCCACTCAAGAAGGGCGGGAAGGCCGACCTCACCGCCGGCGGACTGCCGGTGACAATCACCCGCTCCGGCGCCAAGAACACCGCCTCCAATGAGGCGCGCATTCGCGTCCTGAGCCACCAGGACGCCACAGCCGCCGGTATCAAGGGGGTGCTCCTCACCGTCGCCGCCGATCCCGGCAAGGCTGAGGTGAGCGTGGACTACTCGGCGTTCGCGTCCGCCTACGGCGGCGGCTGGTCCAGCCGTCTGCGCCTGGTCCGGCTCCCCGCATGCGCCCTCACCACGCCGCAGAAGGCGGCCTGCCGGGCCCAGACCCCGCTCGACTCGCACAATGACATCTCCGACCAGTCCGTCTCCGCCGAGGTGAGCCTCGCCTCCCCCTCGACCACGCCGGCCACCCGTGTGCAGAGCGCTTCTCGGACATCGGCCACCACCACCTCCTCGGCCACCGTCCTGGCCGTGACCGCGGCCGCCGGAGAGTCCGCCTCGGGCGCCGGCAACTACACCGCCTCGCCCCTGTCGTCGTCCTCGACCTGGGAAGCCGGCGGCTCCTCCGGTGCGTTCACCTGGTCGTATCCGCTGAGCACGCCGCCGGCCGCAGCAGGCCCCGCCCCGTCACTGTCGCTGTCGTACAACTCCGGCAGCTCGGACGGCAAGACGGCGTCCACGAACAACCAGTCCACGCAGGTCGGCGAAGGTTTTGACCTCACGTCCTCCTACATCGACCGTTCCTACGGCGCCTGCGACGACGACGGCCAGGACGACAAGTACGACCAGTGCTGGAAGTACGACAACGCTTCCCTGGTCCTCAACGGCAAGTCCAGCGAGCTGGTCAAGGACGACACCGACGGCAAATGGCGGCTGAAAGACGACGACGCCTCCACCGTCACCCACTCCACCGGCGCCGACAACGGCGACAACGACGGTGAGTACTGGACGGTGATCACGGGCGACGGCACGAAGTACGTCTTCGGCCTCAACAAACTCAGCGGAGCCGACACCGAGCGCACCAACTCGGTATGGACCGTCCCGGTGTTCGGCGACGACTCGGGCGAGCCCGGCTACGACCAGGGCAGCTCCTTCTCCGGACGCTCCCTCACCCAGGCCTGGCGCTGGAACCTCGACTATGTCGTCGACCCCCTCGGCAACGCGATGACCTACTGGTACACCGCCGAGACCAACTACTACGCCAAAAACGGCGCCACGACCGCCACCACCGCCTACACCCGCGGCGGCTACCTCTCCAAGATCCTCTACGGGCAGAACAAGGACACCCTGTTCACCGGGGTCACCTCGGACAAGGTCACCTTCTCCTACGACGAGCGCTGCACCGCAGCCGACTGCACCTCACTGACGGATGCCACCGCCGACAACTGGCCGGACGTCCCCTACGACTCCCTGTGCAAGCAGGACGCCACCTGCGATGCCCAAAGTCCGTCGTTCTTCACCCGTAAGCGCCTGACCGGCATCGACACCTGGGCATGGTCGGCCGCAACCAGCGCGTTCACCGCCGTCGACTCCTGGACGCTCACCCAGACGTTCCTGGACGGCGGCGACATCGGGGACACCTCCGACCAGACGCTGGTTCTGAAGTCCATTAAGCACACCGGCAAGAACGGCACCGACATCGCGCTGGACCCGGTGACCTTCGGCTACCAGATGCGCATCAACCGAGTCGACTCCAACTCCGACGACATCCTCCCCCTGTCCCGCCCGCGCATCGAGATCATCACCTCCGAAACCGGCGCGATCACCACGGTGACCCTGTCCGACCCGGAATGCGTACGCGGCTCCAACATGCCGGCCGCCGAGGACCACGACACCAAAAGCTGCTACCCGACCTACTGGCACATCAACGGCGCCGCCGAGTCGTCCATCGACTGGTTCCACAAATACCGCGTCACCGCGGTCCTCTCCTCGGACCCTGCCGGCAAAAACCTCGCCGTCGAACACGCCTACAGCTACGCCGACCCGGCCTGGCACTACAACGACGACCCGATGACTCCCGCCGACGAGCGCACCTGGTCCATCTGGCGCGGCTACGGCAAGGTGACCGAAACCGTCGGCGCCTCCGGCGGCACCCAGTCCAAGACGGTGTCGCTCTACCTGCAGGGCATGAATGGCGACAAGCAAAAAGACGGCACCACCCGGACCGCATCCGTCGCCGGCATCGACTTCACCGGCCTGGACGTCGCCGACCAGACCGACAGCGACCCCTACGCCGGACAACTGCGCCAGCAGATCACCTACGACGGCTCCACCCCCGTGACGGTCACCGTCAACGATCCCTGGCTGCAGAAGACGGCCACCCAGCACAAGTCGTACGCCGACATCGAGGCGTACTACGTCCGCACCGCCAAGACCTCCACCTACACCTACCTCACCGCCGCATCCAAGTGGCGCACCAGCGTCACCTCCACCGCCTTCGACGGCTACGGCATGCCCACCAAGGTCTCCAACGAAGGCGACACCGCCGTCACCGGCGACGAGACCTGCACCCGCACCTGGTACGCCCGCAACGACACCCTGGGCATCAACTCCCTCACCTCACGCACCCGCACGGTCGGCCAGCCCTGCTCGGTCACCGAAACCTCCCTGTCGCTGCCCACCACCTCCGCCACGCGCGGCGACATCCTGTCCGACACCGCCACCGTCTACGACACCACCACCGCCACCACCTGGAGCCCCTCCCAGACCCCCACCAAGGGCCTGATCACCTGGACCGGGCGCGCCTCCGCCTACCCCGCCACCGCCACCAGCGGCGAACGGGCCCCGACCTCGTGGCAGACGCTCTCCAAACTGACGTACGACACCCTCGGCCGCGTCACCACCTCGACGGACGCCGGCAGCAACACCACCACCACGGTCTACACCCCCACCGCCACCGGACCCCTGACCAAGACCAAGGTCACCAACCCCAAGGCGCAGAACGTCTACACCTACGCCGACTACGCGCGGGGCACGCCCACCAAGGTCTACGACGCCAACAACAAGATCACCGAGAGCACCTACGACGCCCTCGGCCGCAAAACCGCCACCTGGCTGCCTAACCGCTCCCGGTCGCTGGGACAGAGCGCCAACTACACCTACGCCTACTCCGTCTCCAACAACGCGCCGTCCTGGACATCCACCTCGACGCTCAAGGCCGACGGCAGCACCTACAACACCGCCTACACCGTCTACGACTCACTGCTGCGGACCCTGCAGACGCAGTCGCCGACGCCGGTCGGGGGACGGTTGCTGACAGACACCCGCTACGACAGCCGGGGCCTGGCCTACGAGACGTACGCCGACATCTTCGACTCCACCGCAACCCCGTCGGGCACCTACACCCGGGCGGAATACGGCGAAGCGCCCAAGCAGACCGAGACCGTCTTCGACGGCGCCGGACGCCCCACAACCAACACCCTGCTCATCTACGGCGTCCAGAAATGGTCCACCACCAGCAGCTACACCGGTGACTCCACCGCCACCACCGCCACCACCGGCGGCTCCGCCGTGCGCACCATCACCGACGCCCAAGGGCGCACGGTGGAGCGCCGCGAGTACGCCAGCACCTCCCCGGCCGACACCAGCTACGGGGCCACCGTCGGCGCCGCCTACACCTCCACCGCATACACCTACACCCGCGACGGCAAGCAAGCCACGATCACCGGCCCCGACAGCAAGTGGACCTACACCTACGACCTCTTCGGCCGGCAGACCTCCGCCACAGACCCTGACACGGGCACCGCCACCACCGGCTACAACAACCTCGACCAGACCTCCTGGACCAAGGACGGCGCCGGCCGCGTCACCATCTACGCCTACGACGTCCTCGGCCGCACCACCGACACCTGGAGTGCCGCCTCCACCGCCGACCTCACCTCCACCCTGGAAGAACAGGTCGACGCGAACAAGCTCACCCACTACACCTACGACACCCTGGCCAAGGGCCAGCCGGACTCCTCCACCCGATACGTCGGCGGAGCCACCGCGAGTGGCAGTGCCTACACCAAGCAGGTCACGGCCTACGACGACCTCTACCGCGCCACCACCACACAGGTGGTCCTGCCCGCCGGCGACGCCCTGGTCAAGTCCGGCGCGCTACCGTCCTCAACGCTGACCTTCTCGACGTACTACAACATCGACGGCACCCAGCAGTACACCTCCGAGCCCGCCGCCGGCGGCCTCAGCGCCGAAACCATCAACACCGACTACAACGCACTTGGCCTGCCCACCGCCGTCACAGGCACCACCGGCTATCTCCTCGGCGCCAGCTACTCCGCTCTCGGCCAGGCCCAACAGCTCACCCTCGGCACCTCCTCCGCCTCCGGCACCAAAAAGGCATACATCACCAACAAGTACCAGGAGGGCACCGACCGGCTGACCGAATCCGCGGTCACCGACCAGACCCACAACTACCAGCTCCAGGACCTCAACTACACCTACGACGACGCCGGCAACGTCACCGCGATCACTGATCCCACCACCCTCGGCGGCACCAGCGCCGCCGACAACCAGTGCTTCACCTACGACGGCTACCGCCGCCTGACCAACGCCTGGACCCCATCCACCGCAGACTGCTCCACCAGCACGCGCACCACCGCCAACCTCGGCGGCGCCAGCCCCTACTGGACCTCCTACACCTACACCGACTCCGGCCTGCGCAAGACCGAAACCGCCCACACCACCAGCGCCACGACCACAAAAACCTACTGCTACAGCACCACCAAGCCACACCAGCTCGCCGCCACCACCACCGGCAGCACCTGCACCGGCGTCACCCCCACCTACGCCTACGACGCCACCGGCAACACCACCACCCGCCTCGACGGCACCACCTCCCAGACCCTGATCTGGGACAACGAAAGCCGCCTGAACCAACTCGTCGAAGGCAGCAGCACCACCGGCTACATCTACGACGCCGACGGAAACCTCCTCATCCGCCGCAACACCGCCGGCGAGACAGTCCTCTACCTCGGCGCCACCGAGGTCCACCTCGACACCAGCACCTCCACCACCAAGTACTGGGCCCAGCGCTACTACTCAGCCGGCTCCACCACCATCGCCGTCCGCAACAACAAGACCGGCACCTCAACCCTCTCCTACCTCGCCGCAGACCACCACGGCACCTCCAGCCTCGCCCTGGACGCCACCACCCAGACCGTCACCAAGCGCTACACCACCCCCTTCGGCGCCTCCCGCGCCGGCGGCACCGGAACCTGGCCCGACGACAAGCGGTTCCTTGGCAAAAGCGCTGACACCTCCTCCGGCCTCACCCACATCGGCGCCCGCGAATACGACCCCTTCCTCGCCCGATTCATCAGCGTCGACCCACTCCTGGAAACCGACAAACCCCAGACCCTCAACGGCTACACCTACAGCGCCAACAACCCCGCCACCTTCTCCGACCCCACCGGCGAAGGACTCGCCTGCGGCGACGGCTTCGACGTCGGCTGCGGCAACAACGTCGTCACCCACGGAGACGGCACCCTCTCCAAGAACGGCAAGCCAACTGGTGGCGGAGTAGCCCCCGGATGGAACACCGGCACCGCCTACACCAGCAACACCGGCTACATCACGAGCACGACGACCACCAGCGGGGGCGGTGACGGAGACGGTGGAGGCGGGTTCCTCAACTGGCTCTCCGGCGCCGTAGACACAACCATCAACTACGGCACCGCTATCCTCAGCCAGCCCGACGTCTGGGTGGGAGCTTTCGAGACCGTCGGCAGCATCTACCTGATGAACTACGGCGGACAAACGTTCCTGGGCGGAGCCCTCATCTGCACAACCGTCGGCGGCTGCGTCGTCGGAGCGCCCGTAGCCGCGGGGGGCCTGACCTTGGTTGGCGCTGGCGCGATGGGCGGCGCGGATGGCATCAACCGCATCGACAACGGCCTCAACAAGGCACTCTCGGAGGCCCGCTCAGAGTCTGGCGCATCATCGCCTAAGTCTGCACCAGCATCGAAGACGGGCGATTTGGGTGCCGACTGGAAGCCATCCAAACCCTCAAACATCTGCGGAAGTAATGGGTGCGAAGACGTAGCAGTCGAGATCCAATCGAAAATCGGCGGCGATCGAATGCGAATAACAGATTCAGAAGGGGCGCCGCAGCTCGGGAAATATCGTGGTCAGGACACCTATTGGGGCCATCACGACGTCGTGGTCAGGGACGGAAGAGTCTATGATGCGTGGACAGGTCGTCATGGAGAAGCAATGGATGACTACTTGAGTCATTGGGAGTACAGTGAGTACTTGCAAATGACGCCAAGCCCCTATGTTCCGTAAGGTGTGAAATGGATTTTGGTCGACTGCTGATGGACGTGCAAAAACGTCCGAATGCATACGGGCTCGACGGAGGCTACCGGGAGTTTGTGGCGTTCGTGAACGGATGCAACGCGGCCACCAGAGGAGAACTATTGAACGGGTTCTCCGCACATCTCGCGGCGCGCCTGGGTGGTGGAAGCAATCTTTACTGGGCGCTCCTAGTGGCCAAACTGGGAGTTGCGCCGAATGAGATTCGGTGTGTGGAGGATGTATCCAAAGCGGTTGAGGACCAGGTTGTAACGCGCCTCTTTGCGGAATTGCTTGATTTCCTCGCTAGCCGTGACCAGAAGGGCGCAGCGCCGAAATGAGAGACTGCGTCGGGCAACTATCCCGTTGCCCGACGCGTCAGTCGAAGTTCGGCAGCGACGTCGCCCCTTTGCCGGCCGACCGTGGGCGCGTCGCCTCGGCCACTGCGGCACGGGCTTTCGCGCCTGATGTCCGCGCTGGCATCAGGGTCATTGCATGATCGAGGTTTGTCCGGGTTCGTCACGTGAGACCGAGGGCTCGTAGAGGCCGGTGGTAGTCGCGGCCGGTGTGGCGAAGGGCGGCGGCGATGTTGGTCTGACCGTCCTGGCGGAAGACGCTGATGGCGAGGTTGCGCAGGGAAGCCATGGCGCGGGGCAAAGTGGCGGTGCGGACTTTGGAGTCGTCCTCGCGGAACGTGCGGTCCCGCACGTGGTGCAAGAGGTTCTCGATACCCCATTGGCCTCTGATCCAGGTAGCGAGTTCGGTGCAGGTGGCCTCGAAGACGCTCAGGCTGGTGATCAGGTAGACGCGCTCGATGGTCAGCTTCCCGGTGCTCAAGTCGCGTCGCCACCGTACGACTTGGATCGCCTGGCGGGCGCCGGGGTAGTCCAGGTGGCTGAACGCGGCGACCTTGAGCTGGCGGATCTCCTCGCGGTGGTGGGCGCGGTCGTGAGTGCGGTGCCCGAGCGGGATGTCCCGCCAGGGCAGCTTCCTGACCTGGACATACAAGCCCGGATGGTTCTTCTATTGACGGCCACGTAGTGCGCGCTGCGACTGGTCAAATAGGCCCCGTGGTCGTGCTGCGTGTGCAGGGCGTCGGCGGTCACCACCGTGTTCTCCAGCTCAAGACCGTTTCTCGATGAACATGCGTTACTTGCTGCTCTACCAATGCCATGACCGCCATGCCGCGTCGACGAGAGTAGCGAAACCGCCTGGCCGGAGTGCCTGTGCGATCTCGCCGTCCCGACTGTCAGGACTGCTCCCCTTCTTCGTCTTCGGCTGCGGCCACGAACTGCGGATGCTTCTCGTCCGCGTTGCGGGCCAGGTGGAGCGGCAGCGGCAACAGGGTGCGGCCGCTCCAGCTGGCGGATTGCTGGGAGAGGCGGGCCGCGAGCCCGACCAGCCGCTCCTCCTGCCAGGCGCCGGCCCGGGCGATGGTGTACTCGGTGCGGGTGATGGCGTGGAAGTCGGTGCCGAGCTTGCCCTGTGAGGCATCCGGCAGGGTGCGCCGGGTGTAGTCGGTGCCGGTGCGCTGCCCGCCCTTGTGCTGCCGTGTCTCTGCTGCGAACAGCCAGGAGTTGACCCCACCGTGGTCCGAGACGTACAGGATCTTCTCAGGCATGGCCGCCTTGTCGGCGTCGCCGGGGCGTTTGCTGCTGCCGCCGGCGCGGTGGGTGGGGCGTGGGGTGCGGCTGCCGTGCGTGACGCGGACAACGGCAACGTCCCGGCCGCGGGCGGCCAGCGTCAGCCCGGGCAGTAGCCCGTCGCCTAGGGTGGGGTTGGCCAGGCCCGGCCACAGGTCCCGGTGCTGCTCGGTGAAGACCACCACACCGAGGTCGCCGGGCAGCTGCGCCAAAGCCTGCTCCACATGATCGCGTACCCGCGTCGGGCCGCCGGTCTCGTCGCGTAGATGATGGCCGGGCAGGCCGATCGGTCCGGCATGGTGGCGGGTGCGACCGACCGCGAGGGGCAGCCACCGCTGGCTGCTGTACATCAGGGCCGGCCAGTACCTCTCGTCCGGGTGGTGCGAGGCCTTCAGCGCGACCAGGGTGACGGCCAGGACCGGGGAAGCGGTGGCGCGGCCGCGGATGCGCGGGAAACGGTGCAGCCGGGTCCACAGGCCCACCAGCCAGGCCCGCCGGTCCAGTGCGGTGTCCCGGGCCAGGGGGTGGCAGGCGGCGGCCGCCAGCCGGTCGTCGATGACGCCGCAGTCCGTCAGCAGACCGCCGGTGGCGATCTGTGCTGCGGCGTCTTCCTTGCGCGTGACGGGCGGCGGCTCCTGGCCGTTTTTGGCCGCGCGGGAGCGGGCGATCTTTTCGGCGAGATTGGGCTGGTAGAGGTCGCCGAGCGAGGCCATGGTCAGAAACTGCGACGGGAGATCGCGGGCAGCGAACAGCGGCTTGAGCGCCGCCTTGGCATCCGCCTCACCACGGGCCGGCAGGGAGGTCTCGACCAGGGCGGCGACCAGCTCGCCCGGATCGCAGGGCCTCAGCATGGATAGACCGTTGAGGACCGGGGCCCGGTTGTGCGGGCCGTGCCGCACGAGTTCCGGCACCCGCACCGTCATCAGCTGCAGGCCCGGTGCCAGCGCGATGGTGTGCCCGTCCTTGAGCGCCTCCACGTCCGGCTGGGCGAAGTCGCGGGCCAGCTGGGCCAAGACGCGTTCCTTCCACGCCCCGGTTTCATACAGGGCCACAATCCGCAGGGCTTGAAAGCCGGCTGCCACCACGGCGGGAAGAATCTTGTCCGGGGCCACCACCGGAGACGGTTCGGGCGACAGGCGGGGCACCCTGACGCCGCTGCCGGTGTAGGTCAGGGGAGTGGCGTCCAGCATGCGGCTGGCGTGCTCCTCCAGCCGGCGCCTCAGCCGGGAGCCGGCCCCCTTGCCGATCGGGTGCACGGCGGTGGTGTGGATGCCCCGCACCGGCCCGGGCTTGTCAAAGTCGACCGCGAACGGGTCGGGCAGCGGCGCGATCCCGCAAGCCTCGACAATCTGCGCGGTCGCCCCCTTGTACTGCGCCGACTTCAGCGTCCATTGGCCGTGCTCGTCCTTTGCCCAGCGCAGGTGCACCGGCGCCTTGAGCACGATGTCGGGGTTGGCGGGATGGCACACGTGCGCGTTCTTGACCCCGTACCAGCCGGTCGCGATCCGCGCGGTGCGCGCCTCCAGATGTGCGACCAGCGTCCGGCCCCCGGGAGCAGGGTCGACGTCGATGTGGATGCGGTCCATGGCGTGCCCCACACGGCGGCGCCGCTCCCCCGTGGCTGCGTCGATCCAGCTCGCCTCCCGCTCCATCGGCTGCGCCCACGTCAGCAGGTCGCCTTCCGATTCCAGGACCAGCGCGAGCGGCTCGGCCAGCGTGTCGACCTCCCACGGCTCGCGGCGCAGGAGATGGGCCAGACGCCAACTCGCCACCCGAAAAGCCCAGTTCGGTCCCGTGATGCGGCCTTCACGGTCGCGGTGCAATACCTCCTCCAGCGGGTAGGGGCCACCTGCCTCGTCGAGGAGGTACTGGCTGAGCGTGTCCTGGCCCTCCCAGCCAGTCAGCCGGCCCTCCCATTCCCGGACCAGCCGCCGCCACACCGTGAAGTCGAGGGGCTCCGAGGTGACGATCAGAGCCCGCCTGGTCCACGGCCCGGTCAGCGGCGGGCGTTCCGGGTCGGTGAACACCAGCCGCCGTCCCGTGACCGCGCGGGCCGCCGTCGCAAGCGAGGCGGTCGGGCGCTGCGCGTCGAGCGAACGCAGCTTGGGCAGCCGTGCCCAGGCCTGGCTGAAATCCTCGGGCAGCGGATACACATACACCTCGCCCATCAGTTCGCCGGTCAGCGCGAACGACAGAGTGGTCAGCGCACTGGGGCTCTTGGCAGAGCGGCTCACGGCGTCTCCCCGGGAAGGTCATGGTCGGCCAGGCTCAGAAGGACATCGAGGGTGGAGCGGTAGATCCGGTCGATGAGCTCCCACTCATCTCGCCGCTGCCACTCCGTGCGCAACGTGGACAGGAGGTGGGGGAGGGTGGAGTCGGTCGCGGTCTCGGTGAACGCGGCGTCTGCCAGATGCAGGCTGCCATGGTCTCCGCCACGGCGGGTACGGCCACCGAGCTGGATCAGACGGGTGAGGATCTCCGCCACGATCGCGGTCTTCACGTCCTCGCCGAGGTCCTTGAAATAGTGCGAGCCGCGCCGGATCTCCTCGAACGTGCGCCCGGCGGACAGCCTCAGCTGCTCAAGGGCCGCGGCCGGCTCAGCGCCGGGCGCAGGCGCGTCACGGTAGGCCAGTGAGTTGACCATGGCCAGCAGCACGGCCGGCTCTTCCATCACCAGCACCGGCCGCACCACCAGACAGGCCACGTGCAGCAGGGACCGCCCGCCCTGATCGACGATGTTCAGGCCCCGCTCGACCCGAGCCATCGGCGCCAGCAGGAACCGGCACCGTCCGTGACCGACATGGAAGGGGAACTGCTCCAGTCGGTCCGCTGGAACGGGCACCCAGCCCGGGGGGTGCTTCTCATAGCGCGCCATCTCCTGCGGGCGCACCGCCACGCAGATCTCCCCGGACGGTGCACCGGCCGAGATCATCCCCTGGGCCAGCAGCGGGCCAGCGTTGTAGGCCTCGAACGCCACCAGCACGTGCGCCCGGTGCGCCCGCGCCGGATCAGCGGCCACCTCCGCCAGCTCCGCGTCCAGCCGCGGCCACAAGGCCGCACCCATCTGGCCGTACGCGTCTTCGCGCCGCTGTCCTCGCAGTCCCGAGATCCGTGCCCATTGCCCGTCCTCGTGCTGCACCTTGTCCAGCACGGCGCTGAGACTGCCGTTGACGTCGTCCGGCACGTACCACGACGGCAGCGTAAGGAGATGATGCCGCGGCGCGCGCGGCATGTGCGCGGTCGCCGACAGGCCGATCACCACACGCCGCCGGCCGCCGTGGGCCAGCGCCGTGACGTCGCCCAGATGGCTGATGTGACTGTGCGGGTCACCCACGAAGCTCTTGAGAGTAAGGGTGGTTGCTGCCAGGTCCTGGTCGTTGAAGTGCTCGCTGAACGCAAACAGCGGCCGTCCCAGCGGCCCGTAGGGCGCAGCCCTCCACGGCACATGCGACGACAACACCTCCGCCAGTTCGTTGGAGGCCGTCATCCCCGCCCCTTGCAGGGCCGGAGCCAC
This sequence comes from Streptomyces sp. NPDC091972, assembly GCF_044756385.1. Lineage (NCBI taxonomy): Bacteria > Bacillati > Actinomycetota > Actinomycetes > Kitasatosporales > Streptomycetaceae > Streptomyces > Streptomyces sp. NPDC091972. The sequence continues at coordinate 55,982 of NZ_JBIVSV010000024.1, forward strand.
GCCCACGATCTGCCGCAGGATCTCGCGGCTCTTCTCCAGGAAGGCCCGCCGTGCCGCGTACTGGACGAGATCGGTCACGTCTTCCGGCGGGGCATCCTGCGTCGTGTCCTTCGGCGAGGCGTCGGAAGTGTCCTGCGGGGCGGGATCTGCGGTGACCTTCCTGAACCGGTCGGCGAGTTCGGCGAGGGTTTCGGCGCTCAAACTGTCATCGTCCGACAAGTCGGTCAGCGACGACAGGACGGCCCGCAGTTCCTCCAGCCCCTTAACCTCGTCGCCCGCCGCCAGCTCACCGGTCTTGCTGAACAGCTGGTTCACGGTGCGCATGTGCGCTTCGCTGGGCCTGTCCCCGGATTTCAGTTTGAAGATCCGGTGCGCCAGCAGTGCATCCCACCGCCGCGGCACCACCAGTCTGCGCCGTTCCCGGTCCGGGGTGATGGCGCCCCGCGCCAGGTGCGACACATACGTCTCGGCCAGCCACGACAACCGCTTGATCTTGGGATGCAGATACTCCTCGACCTCGCGGCTCAGCCGCAGACAGTGGCGGCTGAACTGCTCCTCCAACTCGCGTACCGGGCTGCTGGGCGACCCGTACCGGGCCAGCAGGACGCTCTTGGCGCCCTCATCGAACGCCTTGGCCTGCAGCGCGTCGACCTCATCCATCATCACCACATGCGCCCGGCGCAGCAGCAGTTCCTCCACCGTCACATCCCGGCGCTCCACACCGCGGTCGTCCAGTGGAACGTGGACCCGCCCGATGAGGAAGTTGGTGTGGTTGGTGACGAGAATGTCCGCGTCCAGTGCGGCACGGTGGTGACGAAACTTCCCGCAGGTGGCACGCCACGGACAGCACCGTGTCTTGCCGGAAGAGTCCTTGAGCTGGTCGCACGGTTCGTTGCCGGGATCCCACAGCTCCACGCCCCGCGACTCCGGCGTGGCGTGCGCGGTCAGGGCGCAGCCATAGGACATCTCCCCGAACACCCACTCGCGGTGCTCGGCATCATCGTGCACGCTGCCCGCTGTGTCCTCGGCGAGCTTTTGCATGCCGCGGGTGGAAATCAGCGGCACCACCACCGGCATCCGGCCGCCGTCTTGTTCCTTGTCCGTCCGGCGCAGGGTTTTCGCGTCCCGGCGCAGCCGTGCCACCGCCTGCATCACCTGCGCGTTCTGCGGGACCACCACAGCGGCCGTCAGACCCCGCCGGGCACACCACAGCGCGATCAGCTCCGAGGCGATGTTCTTTCCCAGCCCGGTGGGCGCGTGCAACACACGGGTATCCCCTGCCCGCGCATGGAACTCCTCGCCCAGGACCGAGCCGTCCGCATGGCGCAGATGCTGTCGCAGGTCTGCGACGGCCTTCACCCGGTGTTGCTCCTCGTAGGCGGCATCGAGCCGCTCGGCCAGCTGTTCCAGGTCACTGAGCGGGATCCGCAGATCGTCGAGGTCTGTGCTGTCCTGCAAGACTGCGGCTGACGTCTTGCCGGGCCGGCCAATGCGCAGGTCGTAGTGGATACCGACGGCTCGGCGCGAGGGGCTCAGCGGGTCGTTGATCCGCAGTTCGGAGAAGTAGCGCCCGGGTGCGGCCGGCTGCCGCCGCCGGGTGCGGGCTGTGTGCGCTACATGGTCGTCGATCTCCGTCAGGAGATCGTCGATGCGCACGCCCGAGTCGGCCGCGGGCATCACCACGACTAGCCCGTCCTCGTCGGCCGCAGCGAACTCCGCACCGGCGCCGGCCGCCGCCACCCGGGTGGCCTCCTCACAAAAGACACTGCGGTGCGCCAGCGAGGCGGGACGCCTGCGCAGCAACCGTGCCACCCGCAGCCGGTCGGCCTCGGACAGCGCCGGCCACTGCTCCCACCACGGCAGATGCCCGGACAGCAGAAAGTGAGCGTCATCTAGACGAGTCACCTGCCGCCACGCCGACTCTTCCTGCGGGGCCCGGTTGGGAAACAGCCGGGCCGCCAACAAGACGGCGGCCCGGACCACCAGCGCCACCGCGGCATTCCGGCTGCCGGCCGTGCTGCTCATGCCGCCCCCCGCTGTACCTGAGCGCTGACCAAGCGTTTGAACGAGGCCACCGTGTGCACCGCATACCCGTCCGGCTCCAGCGCCGCACGCAGCGGCTTGACCTGCTCCGACCGGTACGACGGCACCACGATCGTCTTCGCCCGAGGAGGCCGGTCGATGATGCTCTGCTCGTTGGCGACATCCTTGACATCGACCAGGCACCGCCCGTCCGGCAATGTCACTCCGACATCCCAGGAGTCCATCTCACCCCAGCGCTCCACCTCCAGCCCCTTGCGCTCCAGCCACCGCATCAGCTCCACCTCGGTCAGCCCCGGCACCGTCAGATGACGCCACACCGGCCAGTCCAGGCACAGCACGCCCTCACCGCGGCGCGCAGTCAGTCCCGGGGGCCCGTTCACCACCTCGGGCGGATCACCGGGGCGCCGCCCCGGCCGCAGCAGCACGCGAGCCTTGCGCTGGTGCGGTAGGAAGTCGCAGCGCAGCAATTCACCCGTGAGCCGCATCGGGTAGGCACACACCGGGCACGGCCACCACCACACCGCACCCCCTCGCACACAGCTGCGCTCTGCTGGCAGCGGTCGGTAGACCTGCATGCGCGCCCCGCCCCGCCGCGTGTACTCCTCGAGAATGCTGTCCTCGGTACCGGTGGGAACCTCCACCAGCATCAGTCGGCCGGCTACGTACTGCGCCTGGCTGCCGTTGGCCAACTGCCGGTAGACGGCGTGCTCGGTCTGCTCCGACGTCTGCCACGACCAAGTCGGCAGCCAATCCCGCCCGCCGTCCAGGCCACCGGTCGCGGGGTCGAAGAGCACCTCGAGGTAGGAGCAGCCGACTTCAAAGGCATCCTCGGTCAACTGCACGGGCTGCTGGTCGTGTCCGTCCTCCAGAATGACCAAGTCCCCCATTTCAGCAGGCAGGGAGGGCCAGTCCAGAGGGATCCAAGAACGCAGCGGATGCGTCAGGTTGGCGACCAGGCCGGCAGGTGTCTCTGGGCCGGTCCCCAGAGGAAGGTGGCCCAGGATGACGCCGTGCATACAGGAGATCTCATGCCAGGCCCGCGGTTCTTCCAGCCGCCGGGTCCAGGCCACCCCGGCACGCAACGCTGCACTGATCACTTTCCGCCCGAGGGCGTACTGAGCATCGCTCATCGCGAGGCCCCCCTTTCCACACCCCACCGAAGGTTCTGGGGCTCATGGGTTCGGAAACCACAGCCGTGACCGTACAAGGGGCCACTGACACACCCGGGTTGATGTTCGAGGAATGATCAATTCACGTCTGAATTAGCGCGTGCGAGCACCAGATAACGAAGGAACCAGTCGGATCTGCGCATGAAAGGGTTGCACCGCGTCATGCGGCCACGGCAGGTTGGGTCTACTGGTATGACGTGCCAATAGACTGAAGAGCACAGATCTACTTCGTTCCAGGGGCGGAGCCGGCGGCACCATGGGGCTGTGCGGTCCTGGGGCGCCGCGGCTTCGCGCAGGCGCGAACGGACTCCGAACGAAGGTGACCGCTGACGCGACTGTATGCCGACTGCAGAACAAGCCACATTCGACGACTGTGTCGTGACCGTCCCGACGTTCTCGTCACCGTGACAGATGCTTTCCCGGCCTTATGGGGCGCGGTTGCAGAAACGAGCGGCGGCGGCCAGAGCAGCCGCGACTCGCGGTAACCGTGCACGGATGTGCTGGCCCGGGTGCGGCCTGCCGATGCGGCGATCTCGGCTGGATTGCCTCGGCGGGCCGGGGCGCTGTCTGATCTTGCAGCTGACACCCTGCCTCCTGCCGCGGCTGAGCGGCACTGGTACTTCGGGACTTCGGAGGGCCGAATCCTTCGGGGCCGATAAGTGTGGACTTCGCCGACGGCATCAACGGCCCACCGCACCCCCGGCACAGCCTTGGCCTGCCCCCGTCGACCGCGACGACGATCAGCTGCACGGTGCCGCAGATGATGTCGACCCGGAGAATCCTGGAGGAAGGGCCCCAAGACAGCACGATCCACACCAAGCCCGTCACAAAGGCAACGCTTGCGACGGCCAGCGCAAGAAACATCACACGGAGCCTCCGCCTTCGCCGCGCAACATTCCGTTCCATCCGCTTCCCGACGATGCGGAGCTCGCGCAGCTTGGACTGATCCTCGGCTGCGGCTCGCCGTTGTTCGGCACTGAGCACTTCCTCAGCGTCTCTCATACAGCGGGACGCATCGTCGTCGAGACTGCGGGGCACGAACTCCTCCTCTCCTCTCCTCTCCGTGCCGGGTCAGCGGTCGAACGCTTCGCTCAGGCGCACCCGGTAGCCGTCCTCTTCCATGAGCACGACGGTGACGCCGAACGGGTCGGGGTGGTCCAGCTCGATCGGAGTGAAGGAGTAGTTCACCGCAGCCTGGACCGGCGGCACCAGCGCGCCGCCGGGCTGCGGCGCGGGTGCCGGCCTCCAGTCCGGGGCGACCGATGCCCAGCCGTCGGGGCTGCGGGACAGGAGCCGCTCGGTGTAGGGGAACTGATGCAGGACGTCCCCGGCGCGGGTGGTGAGCAACATGTTCAGGCACGGTGCCGGACCCCGACGATCGGCAGCTCGCAGGCGGTGGCGACATCGTGCGTCTCCAACGCGAGGACGACCTCGTCCGTGCCAGCCGCGGCGGCGATGTTCGCGAGCTCCGCGATCCCGGCGAGTGTGTGCCGACCTTGAGCGGGCGGACCAGCTCGCCGCGCCCCAGCTGCATCATGAGCGGGCGCGGCACGACCCCTTCGCCCAGCGAGGCGGTGTACGTCTCCTTCGAGACGCCGACCAGACCGTTCCGCATCCGCGTGTCCAAGGAGGCCCCCGTATCTCAGCCGTTCGTGATCGCAGCCGACCCTGCCACGTGGAGTGATGCGGTGTCAGGGGGATGATCGGCCAGCCCCTTCAAGCGGTGGGTGCTCTACCACACGGAGCAGTCTCTACTGACTCGGAAGGAGATCGAGGTCCTCCAGGGAGAAGCGGCGCGTCTCGCCGCCGACTCCGCCCTGCGCGAGGACGAGCGCAC
>NZ_JBIVSV010000025.1:0-51217 GCF_044756385.1 Streptomyces sp. NPDC091972
CGCGCGGTCTGCTCCGCAGACACGACGCGCCGCCGCTACGCGGCGGATTCCGGCTTCGCCGGAATAGCGGCGGAACTCCGTTCCGCCTACCGGATCACTCCGTGATCCGGGGGCCCGGCCTCCGGCCCGGGCCGTCCCGTACCGGCCTGCTCCGCAGTCCAGTACGGGACCTGACGCCCCCCTCCGGGGGCGTCAGGAAAGCGGCGGCAACAGGAAGAGCGTGCGGCGGTGCGTCACCGGCTTCCGCCTGACGCGAGTTTGACGTCCCGTCAACTCCGACTCCATCAGGTTCCGGCCGCCCTTGACCGCTTTCGGTCACTTCCGAAGAAGTCTCGTGCGTCACTCTCATAGGCGGCTTGAGTCTGGGATGATGGCAGAGTACCTCTTCGCTGGAAAAGTTGGCGTGAGTGGGGCGTCATTTTTGGAACCGGATGAAATCTGGGTTGAAGCTGGATTTCCTCTGAATACACCGGATAATGTGGGGTCTTGTGACTGGCATGGAATTGAGGCCGCATCAGGCTGAGGCTGTCGATAATGTCGTCCGCATTCTCGGCACGCCGCCGGGTGGGCATATGCCGCCCGAGGGCCTGCGGACGCAGGTTATCGCTGCAACCGGCTCCGGGAAAAGCCTCATTGGCGCGGAGTCCGCGCGCCGCCTTTCGGCGCGTCGGGTGTTGGTGGTGGTCCCGACGCTGGATCTGCTGACGCAGATGGCCGGCGCCTGGCGTCGGGCGGGCCGGTCGGGGGCGATGATCGGGGTCTGCTCGTTGCGGGCGGAGGAGAGCCAGGGTCTGCCCTGCACGACCGACCCCGACGAGTTGGTGTCGTGGCTGGAGGGGCTGGAGACCGTGACGGTCTTCGCGACCTACGCCTCGGTGGGGCTGCGCATCCTTCAACGGGCGCACGCTGCTGGGCTGGGGGTGTGGAGCCTGATGATCATTGATGAGGCCCACAGGACCAGTGGCGATGGAATGAAGCCGTGGGCGGCCGTCCACGACCAGGCGCAGTTGCCTGCGGAGCGGCGGTTGTACATGACGGCGACGCCGCGGGTGTGGGAGGCCGGGGCCGGGGGTGAGCGGCCGCGGTTGGTGGCGTCGATGGAGGATGGGTCGCCGGTGTTCGGGCCGGTGGCGTACAGGCTGACGCTGTCGGAGGGGGTGGCTCGGGGGATTGTTGCGCCGTATCAGGTGCTGTGCCTGGATATCCGTGATCCGGAGTTGTATGCCGCGATGACGAGTGAGGACTCCGGCTCGGATGCGGTGCGTGGGGCGCGGTTGGCGGCGGTGCAGGCTGGGCTGATGCGTGCGGCCGTGACGGAGCGGTTTCGTCGGGTGTTGTCGTTTCACAGCCGGGTGGGGGAGGCCGAAGCGATGGCGGCCGCGGTGCCGGTGACTGCGGGCCGGCTTGCTGAGGACGACCCGGACATGTACCCGCCTGCTGATCGGGTGTGGGCGGACTGGCTCTACGGTGAGCACGCTCCCGCGCATCGCCGCCAGGTGCTCGATGAGTTCGCTTCCGATTTCCTCGGAGGACCTGGTTATGATGGCCGGGATGTGCGAGCGGAATTGCGGGTGCTTTCGTCGGTTCGCGTTTTGGGTGAAGGTGTAGATACCGCAGAATGCGACGCGGTCCTTTTCGCGGATGCGCGCGGCTCGATGGTTGATATCGTGCAAATGGTAGGTCGGGCGCTTCGGCTGCATCCCGGGCAGGGGAAACTAGCAACGTTGATCGTTCCGGTATTCCTCGGACCGGACGAGGACCCCAATGAACTGCTCACGTCCAACGCCTATGACGTGTTGTCGAAGATCTTGGGAGCTCTGCGGGCGCACGATGCGGACACCATCGAAGCCCTCGCCGATCCTCGTCTGCGCAACAGCCGCCGGCCGTCCGACGACCATGGCGGTGAGGACGGTGTCGGCGTCCTGGATGGTGACGGCCAGGAGCAGGATCTGGTGCCGCCGGTGGGGGCTGCAGCCGCGGGGGTGCTGCGGTTCACCGAGGAACGCGACCCGGCCGCGCTGACCCAGTTCGTGCGGCTGCGCGTCATCGATCCCGAGGGCGCCTACTGGCGGCGTGGCATCGAGGCGGCCACCCGGTGGCTGCGCGAGACCGGCAACACCGAGCTGCGCGTCCCGTACACGTATGAGACCCCGGAGGACTGGGGAGCCCTCGGGGGCCATCCGCTGGGGGTGTGGCTGGCGGACCAGCGCCGGTACTACGCGGCCGGGGCGCTGGAGGCCAAGCGCGTCACCGAGCTGGGCAACCTGGGCATGGTGTGGTCCGTGCACGCCTCCGCGTGGGAGGCCGGCCTCGCCGTCGCCCGCGACTACGCGGCCATTCACGGGCACTGCCTGCCGGGCGCCGGTGTGGTCTGGGACGGCTACCCGCTGGGGGTGTTCCTGAAGAATGCCCGGACGGCCGCTAAGAAGGCCCGTGAGAACGCCGTGCGCCGCGCGAACGGGGAAGAGGGCGTCTCGTATGCCGGGGAGCTCTCAGAGTCGCGTATGGAGGCGTTGAACGAGATCGACCCCGGGTGGGCCCCGGAGTGGGAGATCGGATGGCAGCGCTCGTACCGGCTCCTGCTCGCGCATGTGAAGGCGGGCGGACAGCTCCCGGCCGGGCCGGGGGACGTCGTCGTCCAGGGCGAGGACCTCGCCGTGTGGGTCGCCGGGCAGGTGGCCGGTTGGGACCGGCTGCTGCCGGCACAGCAGTACCTGCTGGAGTCACTCGGAGTGCACCCCGAGAACCAGGGTGTGCCGGTGGTGCCGGTACGGCGGTCGCAGGATGAACGGTGGGCGATGAACCTCGCCGCCGCCCGCCAGTTCCACGCCCGCGAAGGACACCTGCGCCCCGCACGCAAGCACGTCGAGACGATCACCACAGACGGTGGCGGTCAGGAGGTCGCGGTCAAGCTGGGGGCATGGCTCGATAACGCCCGGCGCCGGGTCGGGACGATGTCCGCGGAGCGACGCGCCGCACTGGCCGAACTCGGACTGGAGTGGGCTGTCGTGGAGGGCGGGGCGTGATGTGGAGTCCTGAGGACGTGGCCCGGGCCGCGGTACGGCGCCAGGGCGAGGGACTGGACCAGGGGCAGGTCGCGTCGAAGGTCGCGGAAGCCGCGCGGCGGGAGCAGGAGACACGAGAGCAACTGCGCACGTCCGCGGCGTCCCTGTCCGGGCTGGACGGGCTGAGGGAGGATCCGGAGCGGCTCGCTGCGGTGTGGACGGCCCGGCACACGGAGTGGCGGCGCGTGGCCGCGCTGATGGAGCAGGAAGGCTGGCCGGTCTACGCCCCGGAACAGGACGTGAAGGGCAGTGAGTGGGCGCAGAAGCGGGACACCGCGCGCGACGGCGCTCTCGCCCGTCAGGCCGCGTGGCAGAAGGAACGCCAGGACGCGCGTGACGAGTTGCAGGCGCACGTGTGGCTGCCCGCTGATGCGAGCCGCCGGCTACGCGCCATCGCCGCCCGCACCGGCCTGACACCGGAGCAGATCCTCGCCCAACTCGCCGAACACGTCCGGCTGACCGAGGACGGCGCTCTCACGGCGGGCCCGTTCACCCCGCAGTGAACGGGCCGCGTGCTCGTTGAGTCCGGTATGGATCAGGGAGGACTCTCATGAGGATCATGCGTAACCAAGATCAGCTCAAGACTGTTCATAAGGCATGAACAGCATGAAACGGGCACTTGTCACTGTCATTCTCGCCGGCGCCGCCCTCACCGTGTGCGGCACGGCACAGGCCGCAGACCAGCCTGGAAAGCACTACTTCGACTCCACGAACTACGTGAACTTCATGCTGGAATCGATGCCCTCTGCCCCCATCCCCGGACTCAGCGACGATCTCAAGGTCGGCCTTGCGCAGAGCATCATGAAGATCATCGCCGAGCGTATCGGGTTGTAGGCATCAGAGGCCGCTTTGCCTTGCTTGGGGCGGGTCTGTCCCGCCCCAAGCAGCTTGCGCTATGAGCCCAGTGGCAGGGCCTGACGCCGGGACCGCCGTCGGTCTTCTCTGATCCCGTAGCGGGACCACGTCCGGGTGACCGAGGACGGTGCTCTCACGGCGGGCCCGTTCACCCCGCAGTGAACGGGCCGCGTGCCTTTGTGCCCCCGGCTGGCTGTCACGTTCGGCTGCGGTCGGCTCTCAGGCTGCTGGGTGTTCGGACAGGGCGATGCGGGCGGTGATGCGTTTACCGACCGGTTCCTGCTCAATGAACAGGCTCTCGGTGACGGCCTTGACGATCTCCAGTCCGTGCTGCCCGATCCTGCCGGGATCCGCCGCCCGGGCCGCCGGCACCGTGGGCTCGCTGTCCCACACCACGATCTCCACCGCGCGAGCCGTGACGCGCAGCTCCATCAGAACAGGGCCCGGGGCGTACTTGCGGGCGTTGGTGACCAGCTCACTGACGACGAGCTGGGTGAGATCCCTTACGCGGGAGGACACCGGCACGCGATGGCCGGCGCGGGCCTGGTCGAGGAACGCGGCGGCGTGGTGACGGGCGTCGGCGATGCATGAGTCGTCCGCTTCCAGGGCGTAGCCGGCGCGCAGGGTGACATCCTGTTCGGTGCGGCCGTCGCCGCTGGTATGGGATCCCACTGGCCTCGCCTCGCTCCCCGTTCACGAGCCAGTACCCGTCGGTCATCCGTGCATGCTGCAAGGGTGTCGGTCCGGTACGGCCGCCCGGGTGTATCCGGCCCAAGCGGTGGGGCAGACTCGCCACGCACCCCGAACCGCGGGCACCGCCGAACACTGTCGAGGAGACGTGGCCGACATCGAGAACGCGGACCAGCCCAAAAGGCTCTCCGTCGAGCATGCCGTGGTCGACGGGGTCCGGGTGGTGACCGTGCGCGGCGAGATCGATCACGACGTGCGCGAGGTCTTCCACGAGGCTCTGCAGTTCGAGGACGGTGTGCCAGCGCCCTGGCGGATCGTCGTGGACCTCAGTGGAGTGCCCTTCATGGACTCCAGTGGCATCAACACGTTCATCGCCTGCCACCGGCAGGTGAGCCAGAAGCAGGGGTGGGTGCGGATCGCGAGTGCCCACCCGTTCGTCGTGCGGGTGCTCGCGCTGGTCGGTGTCGATGCCGTCATCGCCTGCTACCCCAGCGTCGAGCAAGCCCTACACGCCTGACCTGCCCTCTGCCGGTCCCGGTCCGTCCGGGGTGTCTGCTTGGCTGCGCTGCACGGCGGCGTCCAGCTCCTGCCGCACCGGCTCGCACAGCGCGTTCCCCAGAGCCCAGCCGATCACTGTTTCCGCGACCTTATGCAGTTTGATGTTGGTGTGCTGGGAGACCTCGCGCAGCACCTCGAACCCGGCCGCCGGCGGAATCCGGTGAGTGGCGGTGAGGACACCGATGGCCTGGTCGATAAGTGCGTGGGAGTCGACGGCGTGCCGCAACTGGGCGTTCTCCCGCACAAGACGCGCCACCGCGTCATCGCCGTCGGTCGGTCGCTGGGCGCGGGACGTCGTCATCACCAGTCTCCATACGGGGGCAGGGTCTCCAGTACACCTGCCCGGGCGGGACAGTGAGACGCTCCCAGCGGAGCGAAGATCACATGAGGGGGTGGGGTTCTTCGCCGCCCCTGGCGGCGAAGAACCCGAGAGGCTGTCACCCCAACCCCTCCCCAGCCGAGTCGCCATCCCGTCCTGACTCACACCCGAATCCCGCCGCAACCTGCGCGGACTCACCCGACCGGGCGAGCGAGGTGTCACGACCGCGCTGTCCGCAGGCGCGGCACCTCGCGGTGCTGGCCCGGAAGATCGCTGACGCGTGGAGGTGCCGCAGTCGGCACCCGCGTGACGGCGGGATCCCATCGTCGTTGGACGGTGTGCGTCCCCGATTCGGGGCCCCGGGGCCGTTCCTCCGGGGCCCTCAGCATGCGCAGATCCGCATGGCTGGTGACGGCGCCTCGGTGGTCAACGTCTTCACACCGTAGGAGGCTGACGGATCAGGCCTGAGGTGGGTGGAAGACCCAGCCCATGGCTTCCATGGTCTCCGTCTCCCACATCGCGAAGAGCAGGGGCAGGTCGACCGCGCGCCGGGCGGGATCGCGTTTCCAGCGGATCAGGTCGGCCGCGGCCGGGCGGCCGCTGTCGCAGTGCTCGCACAGCTCCAGCATCACCCCCGGTGCGGGCGCCCTCCAGTGCAGCACCACCTCGCGGCCGCACCGCGAGCACGACACCGGTTCTCTGTCCCCGCGATGCTGGTCCACCAAAGGCCACATGCCCTGGAGCTGCTCATCGGTCACCGAGTCCAGGGCCCCGTCAACGTTGGGCGTGCGCCAGAAGGAACCGTCGGGACGGACGACGTAACGCCACTCGAACGACATGACAGCCCCCTCTTGGGACGAATGTGGTGCGATGCGCCACCATGTGCCCGCTCCCAGAGGGCCGTCAAGAGCCACACCATGCTCGCACCTCACATCCGCGCTGGATTACGACATAACCCGCGTGTAAGGCAGATGGTCGGGACCCAGGCCGCTCACACGGCACCGTCTCAGAGGGCCGGTCAGTGAGCGTCATGTGGATCAGCTAACCGACTCGACAGACACAAGTTAGGAAGGCGCTGCCCACCACCGACGCAAGTGTGGCGGGTGCGGAGAAATTACAGGTCTTCCACCACTGAGCATGCAGGGCCCGGACCAGATGGTCCGGGCCCTTGCCGTGCTGCGAGGGCTAACCGACTCGACAGCGCACCTATACCAAGGGCCTGGTGATGGCCCTGCAGAACCGAGCAGGGGGAACAGCGATGCGAAATGCCTCTACCGTGGATACGGCCCCGGGAGCCGCGCGAGCGGTGCTGAGGGGACGCCGACCGCGAGGCGATCAACCCACGCGGACAGCGCCACGACAGGCGCCGGCCCCTTCTTCACACGCTCTCGCAAGGAGAACAACCGTGTCCCGGGATCCTGGTCCCTCCAACTCGTCCGCAAGTACTCCCGGCATGCCGGCTCCCGCTGTCCGCGCTGGTACTCCGCTTGAGGCCAAGCTGATGGTGACGGCGATCGTGCTGACGGCGCTCGCGCTCGCGCTCATCGCGGGCATTGCCGGCTACGTGCTCTCCCACACCCTGATGACCGCTGTCGTGTGGGGCGGCAGCGTGTTCGTCTCGGTCGCCTTCGGGGTGCCGTCTCTGGTGAAGATGTGGTTTCACGGCCCTTGAGCATCCGCTCAGGGGCACTTCCGGTCGCGCGTCGGGTCACCGTGGCTGGCGCGCGACCGGACCGCTCGACGGAATGCAGGCACGGTGGATGGGGTCGCTGGCCCTCACCTCGTGCGAACAGGGCCCGGAGTACGAAAGTACGACCGTCTGCCTGCGACAACGCTGTCAAGAGGGGGCGCGTTCATCCGGAGAGCGTGCTTCCTGTGTGACCTTGGGCACGCAACGGGTGGGAACTGACGCGCGAGGCTGGACGTACCACCAATTTGCGGACGGGCGCGAGGACTTCGGATTTCGTCGCCGCGGGTGTGTGTGCCCAGCGTGGCGGGGTCGCGCGGCACGCAATGACCACAACCGGGCACGGCGTGCCCGAGGTTGTGCATCGACGCACAAGCAGGGACGACATCCCCGGTCAGGGCGGCGGGACTTGACGGTACGGCGGAGCCTGCTCCCCTCGGGTAAAGTGCCCGCATCCGTCACTCCGGGTGCTCATGCACGGTCGTGCCTCCCCGGGAGTCCACGAAGAATGTGGGCCTCCACGGAGGACCTGCGAAATCCGCAGGCCTTCACGGAAAGTGGGGTGACGGTCCTGATGGCTGTGCAAGATCTGCCAGAGGGGCACTGTCGGTGCTGCAGCAGGCGGAGTCGGTTCTACCGAGTCGCTCGCTGGCTGGGGCCGGTCTACACGATGTACCGCATCGTGACGGACCTCCTGCCTCAGTAACGCGGAAGACCCCGACCTAACCGGTCGGGGTCCGCGCTGCAGACGGTGTGCTGGAGAGGGCCTCACCCAAGGCTTCGCGGGCTGACGGGTGGGGCCTTCTTTATGTCCGAATGCGGTTACCGTCGCGTAAGGCAAGCAGGAACCGCCTTTTTGTGGCGGCTGTCACACTCTCGCGCGGCGACGTCCCCATCGTGCCTCAACTGGGGGGAGTTATGCGACTGCTGGTCAGATGTTGAGCACTGATCATTCAGAGCCCTGCGTCCGTAATACCCCAGGTTGGTAGCGGTTTGACGGACCCCAAATTGGGTGTGACGTGTCGCACATCACACACCCGAAAGGGTGGAGGTCACATCATCTGCGCTTGGTTGAATGAGGGGATTTGCCGGGTGTTCTCCTGATCAAGACACCCGGACTCAGACCCTCCGCTTGTGAGCCGAGGTACCTTACCCGCCGGGTCTGACAATGACGTGCTGGCAACCCCCCGTCCGCAGCACGTGCCGCCTCAGATGATCGCTCTTCACGCCGCGAACCCCACGTTGGTGACGTACTCGTACTGGCCCCACTGGGAGCCGAGGTCGACGACCAGGTCGACCCAGGCGTCGTCGAGCTCCTGGTCGTCGCCGGCCGCCCAGGCGGCGACGATCCGATCCCAGCGGCGCACGTTCATCGCGCGGAACTCCACGGGGCGCTGGCGGGGCCGGGAGACCTGGGACTGGTTGAGGGGGTGGATTTCCACGCGGGTGCCGCGGCCGTCGCGGTTGAGGCGGGCGGCCAGGTAGCGGGCGACGTTCTCGCGACGCACGGTGCGGTAGGCCCGCTCGATCGCCTCCAGGTTCTTCCTGGACGGGCTACGGGTGCCGGCCGTCCAGGCGCGCAGGGTGCGGTCGGTGACGGTCAGCCCGGCGGCCCGGGCAGCCGCCAGGGCGTGGGGGGTGCGGGTGAGGTAGTGCAGGCGCGCTTGGAGGCCTCGCCGGGCGGTGACGGGGGTGGCGATGTAGCCGGCGAGGGCGTCCAGTTGGCGGGCGACGGCTTCGTGGCCCTTGATGCCGCGGGCGCCGTACTTGCCGAACTCGATGTTCCGCTCAGGCACTTGCTGTTCCTCCGTTCCGTTCCCTGGCAGGGCAACCTACCGGCGCGTGCAGCGTTTGGGGCGCCCGTCCGGCGGGGCACGTCCCCACATGGGAGAGGGGAACGCCATGACCACCGAAGTAGCCGGCACGGACGCCTGGCTGAAGGAGATCGGCGCGCAGGCGCGCACGTCGACGGCCCGCGTGTTCTCCGTGAGCGTGCCGCTGAACCATCCCGACAGCCCGGACCAGGCACCCGAGCATTTGGTGGCCGCGACGATCGAGGGCGTTGAGGTCCACGGATGGCAACTGGAGAGCATGAGCACGTACGGGGCCGCATTCACTCTGCCCCCATACGAACCCGATCCCCGTTTCTGGGCACTGCTGGTCTTCCGCACCACCTACCGTGGCCGCAACGTGTGAACCGGACCCGACGTGCAGGTGCGGCATGAGCTGACGCATCTCGCCTTCCTTGATCGCCTGTGTGGCATTGTGAGCGCCTTTCCCGCCTCGAAGCGCTGAACAGGATCCTGCAGGGGGCGCGCGGCATTCAGCGAGGCACTGAGCACCGTCTACGGGGCGCACTCGGCTACGTCTCGGTCGGGCCGGCAAGACCTTGCTCGGTGCCGACGGTGTAGACGTCCTTGACCTTCACCTCGGTGACGCCGCGGCCTTCGGGGAACACCGCCCGCCAGTCACCGGTGACATGCAGTTCGTCGGTTCCCATCGCGCGAACGACCATGAGGCCTTCGTCGTAGGCGCGGTGGGCCTTCCACCACAGGTTCACGAAGGCCTGGGAGCGGATGAGGTGCATCCAGTCGGCGCGGTACAGCTCCCGGTTGTAGTTCGACTCCCCCATCGTGGAGACGAACTTGGAGTACATGGCCTTCACGTACTCCAGCGTCACCTCGTCGTCCTCGGCGATCGCCCGGTCGCGGGCGTCCTTGAGAGCGATGCGGAACTTCTCCAGCAGGCTCTCCGTGGCCCCCGACGTCCAGGACTCGTGGATCTGCGGCGGCTCACACAGCCCGTACTTCGGTCCCGACAGGCGCAGCAGCAGGCGCAGGGTCGGCTCGGTCACCCACAGCGGGCCGGGCTCGTCCCGGCTGCCGAGCGGGTTCGGCAGGTAGGCGTCGTGGTCCCAGGCGGGCGGGGTGATCAAGTGGACACCGGCGCGCCGCCGGTCGTGATGGTTGCCGGTGGAGTGCTCCAGCTGCCCGAGCGGCAGGTGCGTCTTGAGCGCGGACAAGTATGCGCCGTTGATGTCGAGGGCCGTGACCTCGTGGCGGCCGGCAGGCAGCTGGGGGCGGGTCCATTTGGGGCGGGCCTCCCAGATCTGGTCGGCGCCGCGGGCGGTCTGCTTGCGCAGGATGTCGGGCAGCCACGGGTGGGCGACGACGTCGTAGCGGCCGCCCTTGCGGGTGTGGTCCAGCAGCGCCATCGCGTCCGGGATCGCCCGCTTGACCAGCGCCGCGGTCGCCGCCTCCACATCGCCGGCGTGTTCGTCGAGCGCGGCCGCGACCGTGGAGCCGATCAGGTCCGGGGTGTCGGAGGCCGCCTGCGCCCGGCGGCCGACCGGCACCACCTTGACGCCGTGCGCCGCCCGGCTCTGCCCTGCGGCGGGCGCCGGCGGCCGCGACTCCTTCCGTGGCGCCGGCTCGTGCGGCCGCACGGGTTCAGGTGCGGGCGCGGTGGTGCCGCACTCGGCAGGGTCCAGGTGCTGCGGGAACCCTTCGACCTGGTGCCGGGCCGGCTGCCCGCACAGCACACACGGCTCAGGCACAGGCAGCACCTCGCCGCCAGCGTCATCGGCCCGCCCGGCGCCTTCCAGGCCGGAAGCGCCAGCGGAAACTTCCGCGGCCGCGGAGGCCGCCAGCTTGGTGCGGGCTCCCTCGAGGAAGTACGCGTACTTCTCCCGCACCTCGCCGCTCGGCTCCCGCCCGGACTCCCAGCCGCCGACCGTGGATGCGCCGACGCCCAAGGCGTGCGCGAGCTGTGGGCGTGAGAGGTGCAGTCCCTCGCGCAGCCAGCGCCGTTCCTCGGCAGGCGGCAGCGGAACCTGGTCCGACGACGCGGACGCGAGCAGTGCATCAATGGCGTGGAAATCGCTCATCGTGAAGCCCCTGCGGCGACTCGGTCAGGGTGACAGTCCGGGCACTTCTCCCCGCTGCCCATTTCTCCAAGGGTCCGGAACCGCGGGTTGAGGCGGGCCGCGGGAGAGCCCGGGCCGCACTTGGTGCACCACTCAGGCAGTCCGGATCGGCGGGACTTGGTGGTGGTTTGGGTGACAGGTGCTGTGGACATCTCCGCATGCCGAACGAGGTCGGACCAACCGCGGGCCGCCATCTCCCGGGCCCGGTCGCACAGCCAAGCCTCTGGCAGCCCCTGAGCCAGCAGCTCGACAGCCTGGCGATCCAGCTTGGCCTTGGTTCCATTCAGCACAGGTCGCCCCAGGGCTTCCGCGTACGCGGCCACGATCCGGGCTCCCGCTGCTGCGTTCTTGCGTGAACCTTCGCGCTGCGGTGGCAGTTCAGCCTCGGAGGTGTGGGGGGTGTGTTCCTCATGCGGAGCTTCGATCTCTCTCTCTCCGACCGGCGAGGCAGTCCAGATGCCTGCGGCGTCCCTAACGACAGGAGAGAGACCAGAGGTAGATCCAGAGGAAAAAACCAGAGGAAGATCGCGTTCCGGCTGGTCACCACGTGTCTGCGGGTCGGAAATCCGACTCCCTGGGTCGGAAATCCGACCCGCCGGGTCGGAAATCCGACTCCCTGGGTCGGAAATCCGACCCGTGCTTCCCGCCGGGTCGGATTTCCGACCCGCTTGGGAGACACGCTGGTCAGATGCCTGGCCTTCGCCTTCCACGAGGTCAGCGAGGGCCGTGCCCAAGGCCTTCAGCTTGTCCTCTGCGTTCCGCCAGCCCGCATAGTCGGCGGGGGCGGCGTCGTTGATCCGAATGCGGAGCGGCTTGGTCAGGGCGCTGGCCCGAGACGACGTCTTGATCGGCTGTCCCTCGGGTGTGGTGATCAGTCCGACCTTCGTCAGACCGTCCAGAATCCCTCGCACTCGTGTGAGGCTGCTGGGACCGCCGCTCGGGCTGGGAATCAGCTCGCAGAGGAGTTGCAGAGTCAGCTTCCGCACGTGGTTGCGGAACTTCTCTACGACTAGTCCGCGCAGGACCAGGTAGCCGCGAACCTCGCCGTCCTTGAGGTCCTCGCACAAGGCGATCCAGTCCTTGACCCGGGTGTCGTACCAGCCGTCATGGTCGGGGCCGTACAGCTCGACGACCTGATCCGGCGTGGCGGCCGATGCCTTGGGGCGGGTTGGTGAGGTCTTCCGGCGCTCAGACATGCTCACGCCACCTCCAGCAGAGGGAGTCCAGCACAGGCCGGGACGTCGGCGACGGGTCCCACCGTGGCTGGGATACCGGAGACGGTCCGCGCTGTCGGCGGACGGTAGAACTGTCGGTGCAACTGGGTCATCTCCCCAGGTAGGGGAGCCGCGACCAGTGGATGTGACCTATCAGGTTCCCGGAGTAGTGGCGTTGCGCAATCTGTAGCGCATACTCTGGGTATAGGTGACCACGCGGGCTTTCGGGTCCACGGGTATCACCCCCGGCGAGGTCACCTCACCGGATCACGACTCAGAGTTGGTAGCTCGGATGAGTCGGACTTGGAAGAGGCTCCTGTTGTGGCGACAGGGGCCTCTTCGCATTACGGGGCGCGTGCAGTGCGGCGCACAGTCAGCCCGCCTCTCGGTCGTGAAGATCTGCAGTTGCCTCAGGGTGCTTCTCAGCCCACCCGCTCAGCAGCCGGGCGTAAGCCTCCAGGCGTCGCCGATGCGGCTTGGCCTGACCGGTCTCCCACCGGTGGAAGGCGACCCGACTGACCCCAAAAACCTGAGCGACCTCATCCTGCGTCAGGTCCGCGGCCTTGCGCAGGTTCGCCCGCACATGCGGTGGCGGCAAGACGTCTGGTCGCGCGAGCAGAGCATCGACTGCATCGAGTAGTTCAGACACTGCTCCCCCTCTCCTCACGTGAACCGAAACTATACATAGATCTTGACTCACAGTGGGGGAGTTGATGGTGTGTCACCGCAAGATCCTCCCGGCTAGGGTCAACGGCATGCGTTTCGCCCTCTTCGATCTGGACGGCACCTTGGTCGACCGCGGTGCCGCCTACCCGCGCGCCGTGGCCGGCTTCGTTCACGAGCATGGCTACGGCCCCGAGATCGAGCAGTGGCTGCTGACCGAGCTGGCCGACCGAGCAGACCGTAGCGACTTTGACCGCCTGCGCACCGTCTTCTCCCTTAACGAGTCGACAGACAACCTGTGGCGTGCCTACGTCGACCGCATGGCTGCCTCCGTGCACTGCCGTCCCGTCGTTCTCGCCGCTCTGGAAGAACTCAAGCGGGCCGGTTGGAGTCTCGGCATTGCCACCAACGGCGCCGGCGACATTCAGCGGGCCAAGCTCACCGCGTCCGGCCTCAGCGACCTGGTCGACGGCGTTGCGGTCTCCGGCGACATCGAGATACGCAAACCCGATCGTCGGCTCTTCGAACTCGCCGCCATGCGCTGTGGTCTGTCCCTCGCCGACGGCGGCTGGATGATCGGCGACAACCCGGCAACGGACATCGGCGGCGGCCGCCAGGCGGGCCTGCGCACCATCTGGCTGCGTGGCCGCCCCTGGCCCAAGGAGCTCCCTGCCGCGCACCACACCGTCGATGACGTCACCGACGCCGTCGCGATCCTGCTCAACGAGATGGAGTAGCACCGTGGACCAGCCGACCGTCGGCATTCTCCACCCCGGCAGCATGGGCGCCGCCGTCGCCGCCTGCGCCGCGGCGAACGCATCCGCGGTCCTGTGGTGCGAGGCGGGCCGCAGTTCCGCATCCGCAGCGCGCGCCGCACAGTTCGGCCTGACGCCCATGGCCACGCTGGCGGACCTGCTGGACCGCAGCGACATCGTCATCGGCCTCTGCCCGCCGGCCGCAGCCGAGGAGCTCGCCCGCGACGTCGCCGGGCACCGCTTCGCCGGGGTGTACGTGGAGGCGAACGCCATCAACCCGGAGCGGGCGGTTCGCATCACCGAACTGCTCGAACCGACCGCGACCGTCGTGGACGGCGGCGTCATCGGCTCCCCGCCGGTCGGCGGCAAAACCCCGTTGCTGTACCTGTCCGGTCCGGCGGCCGCGACCGCGCGGATCGAGGCACTTTTCGCGGGCACGGCCGTGCAGACAAGGCCGCTGGGAGCGGAGATCGGGAAGGCTTCCGCGCTGAAACTGTCGTACGCCAGCTTCCAGAAGGCGTCGCGGGTGCTGGTCGCGCTCGCAGTCGGCATGGCACGAGGGCACGGCGTCGACCAGGAGCTCATCGAGGTCGCCTCCCGGCGCACCGACTCGTACCTCGCGGAGCCGGAGTATGTCGCCAAGACCGCGGCCCGCGCGTGGCGTTGGGGACCGGAGCTGGCGGAAGCCGCCGACGCACTCGCGGCGGCTGGCCTGCCGCCGGAGATGCTGCGTGCGGCTGCGTCCACGCTGGCACGGTGGAACGACGCCAAGGACGGCGAGCTCACGCTCGCCGACGCCTTGGACCGGCTCGCCCAGCCGTAGCCCGCATTCATGCCGTCGCCGCTCCCGTCCGCTGCACCAGCAGTTGGTCGATGAGCCGTGCTGCGTCCTGAGGAGTCGACGCCGTGGTGTCCACGCTCAGGTCCCAGACCATGCCCGGGTGTGCGTCCAGGTCCTCGCGGGTGGCGTCCCACGCCGCCAGGCGCGCCGCGGTGTCGCTGTCTCCGCGCCCCGCCGACCGCTGCTCAGTCACCTCGCGCGGGCACCACAACAGCACCACCGACCAGTCGGCCGGGTAACCGTTGATCAACGCTCGGATGCCGTCGATCTGCCCGAGGTGCACAACGGGCACCCTGGCCGCGAACGCGGCGTCGAGGCCGGGACGGTCGATCGCGTACGTGTTGCCGTACCGCGCGTTCGCGTAGACGACGTCGCCCGCGGCCTCCAGCTCGTGCAGATGGTCCGCTGTGCCCATCCGGTAGCCGGCCGACTTGCCTGCCCCGACCTTGAGCCGCGCGAACTGCGCGTACTTCGCGTGCAGCTCGGTGAGCGCGGCGGTGACGGTGTCCTTCCCCGACGCTGGCGGCCCATACAGGATCACCCCCTGCGTCACCACGCCACCGCCCCGATGGCCTGACGGGCCTGGTCTGCCAGCGAGATCGCAGCACCCATCCTGTTGTCCACCACCAGATGGGGTACCGCCGGGCGTAGATCCACGTCGACGGTGGCCACGTACTCCTCCCACCGTTCCAACTTCCACGCGTCCCGAGCTGCGCCACGGTGCGAGATGTACTCGTGCATCGACTCCACGTCGCACCGAACCCAGATCGGCGCCACTTCGACGCCGTGCGACGCGCACTTATTGATCAGCCGCTCCATCCACTGCTGGTCCGTGAGCTCCGCAATGAACGGTGCGGTCACTACAGCAGAGATGCCGCACGACACATGGGAGTAGACGGCCTGCATCAGCGCGGCGTATTCAGCCGGTCGGACCTTCGTGCGGTACAGGTCCGTGTGTCGGTCGTGGGCCTGCGATCCCAGCGCGGTCAGCAGCGGCTCCACCAGCGGCCGGGTCAGCGGGTCCTTGTCCACCAGCGGCCAACCCGTCAACTGCGTCAGGAACCGGGCGAACTCCGTCTTACCCGAGCCCGCATACCCACCCACCAGCACCACGCAGGGCCGATGCGGGTCACCACCGGTACGGCGCCGCTTCCACGCCTCCATCACGCGTTGCTGCCAGCTATAGCTGTCGAACCCGTCCCCGTCCGCGATCCGGGTCAGCGCACGTTCAACGGCGATGACATGGAGCCCATTGCGCTGCTCGGGAAGCGGACTGACCTCGAACTTCGTCTCTTCACCCGGCAGAGCGGGACGGAACCCGAGCGACGGCTCTGTCGCCCGATACAGCAGGCAGTACGCCCGACGGTATGGCGGACCCGGATAACTCTCGCCCGTCTCGTGCTGGCTCAATGTCTGGGGATTCGCGGCCGGCACATCCTTCAAACCAGCCTGCTCTGCCACCAACCGGAGCTGCTCACCGGCTTCCTCCAGCGTCAGCCCATGAGCTTCACGGTGCTCCCGCAGCCTGTCCGGGCGCCACCCAGCGCGCTTGCCCACCCCGTGATCCTCCGTCTTCACCATGATCCGGAGCCTAGGCGCGGGCCCCGAAAACCCGTGTGTACCTACTCGTTGAAAACGCGTTGAGGAACTCGTTCACCGAAGTGACGAGCTCTTCGTGATGTTCCTCAAAGCCTCTACCGGATGTGATGAGCCCCACGCAACGAAGCGTTTGAAGGGGCGAAACCAGTGGTCGTTCACACCTGGTCAGGAATGACCTCCATGCCAAACGCCAGGCCTGAGGATGTCCTCCCAGACCTCCAACGGACCGTCTTCATCCGAGTAGAGGGTGCGCAGCACAAGGAGCGGGACGGCCATGTCCGGCGGTACGTCGATGCCGAACTCCTCGAGTTCGCCGGGAGTGGCGAGACGCGCTCTACTCAACTCAGGACCAGCCGTGATCGTTTTGCCGGTGCGCTCGGTGTACAGATCGTGCCGGAACTTGGACATCGGGCCCTCGTCGAGCAGCTCCGGCAAGATCACCAAGGCCCGCATGTGGATCACATTCAGGGCCAGGATGGTGGGCTTGTCGTCCTGGACGAACGTCCGGCTTCGGAACACGACCTCGTCGTACAGATCGATTCCCAACAGCGTTGCAATCTCGGGATCCGCACAAGATCGGAGTACGGAGCGGGAGTGCACGTATTGCTCGTGGGGAGCGAGAGGCCTTCCTGTCCGGCGAAGCCGTTCCAGGCGGGCGGCGCCAGTCAAGACCGACGGCGGGGTGTCGTTGGGCCCAAGGACCATGGTGCCGACGCCCTGAGTCGTACGGACGAGCCCTTCTGCCTCCAGCGCCTGATATGCGCGATGAACAGTCGCGGTGGCCCCTTTGCCCTCGCTGACCAGGGCCTGAACGGAAGGGAGTCGGTCGCCAGGGCGGTATTCGCCACTAGCGATCTTTGCCGCGATCTCATCGGCGATCTGTCGCCACTTTGGCGGCTTGGAGGCCAGAGCTGGCATGGCAACTCCTCTCATCGTGTGCGGGCTCATCAGTCAACCACATTCTAGAAGACCTTGACAGTCTTCTAGAAGACCTGCATTGTAGTGGCTGCGAGCGGGACTGAGTGCCAGTCCGCACCAGTTCCCTCGTGTGTGCATTACCGCGAGAAGTCGCCCGGCCTTACAGAAGAGGCCGGACGTGCAAAACAGCAGGCGTCACCGTCTCTTCCGAGGCGGCGGCAGTCACCGCCTCTTCGGAGGCGGGGGCGGAGGGGTTGAGCCCGCGCTCCCCCGGTCGAGACGCCTTCATATCGAGCACCACAGAACGACCGTGAACAGCGCGTTTGCTGCGTTGTCTGTCCGCCAGGAACCACCCGACCGCAAGGCCGGCCTGGCGCGGCAGAGAGAGCAGCGCTCGCCCCTCACCTGCGAGAAGGAGATCCGAGATGGCGAACCGGAAGCGTCCCGGCCGTACCCGAACCAAGCGCAACAACCGTCGCGAGCCGCTCCTGCTCAGCAAGCTGCCCCCGGAGGACTTCAACGTCCGTCCCGGCGAAGTGAAGTCGATCGCCTGCCCGGACTGCAGGACCTGGCGCCGGATCATGGGGAACACCGACCTCAAGATCCGCGAGCACTGCATCTCCGACAAGGTCCCGGAGGGCGAGAAGCACGTTCTTTGCCCCGGCAGCAACCAGGCCGTGGTCATCGACATTGACGTCCGGCGCTGGCAGGCCCGACAGGACCGGCTGCTGCGCAACGCGATGCCGCAGGAGAACCGGCGAGCCGCCCGGCAGTTCTACAAGCCGCTCCCGGCCCCGGCCGCGCCGGTCTTCCGCATCAAGGGGGAGGTCATGCTGGAGCCGTCCCGCCAGTCCTACCTCGCCCACCGCAATGCCTGCACGCGGTGCGCCGGCCGCCAACACTGCACGACCGGCGACATCCTGGCCCGCCGCTACGTCCTGGCCCTCACCCAGGAGCCCGCCCGCCGCGAGGCCCGCAGGGAGCAGGAGCGTCAGGCGCGGAAGCAGGTGGTGCCGGCCGTCCGTAAGGCGCAGTGGGCGTCGGCGGCGCGCGACGCCGACACCCGCCGCACGGAACTGCCTGCCGGCGACGCCCCTGCGGAAGGCCGGGGAGTTCCACTGCTGCCGCAGAACGTGAAGGCGCATGACCAGCGCCAGGCCGAACTGGGCAAGCAGTACACGCAGAATGCAGCCGCCTGACAAACACCCGAGACGATCGACCACGGCCCTGGCCGTCCCGCACTCAAGGGGCGGCCAGGGCCGTGGCCGTACGGCCATTCACGCACCGGCACGCCAACACCCCGATTAACCCACCGAGTAGGAGGACGTGATGGACAGGCTTGAGGAAGTCCTCGCCCGGGCCGCTAAGAACAGGCGGGAGCTGGATGAGATGAATGCGAGGTACGAGGCGATGGACCAGGCCGAATACGAGGACTTCATGAAGGAGATGGACGCCCGCGACGCCGCGCGCGGCGAGCAGGCCTGACTCGCCGCCTGCGCTGCCCGCCGCCGATCGACCCCAGCACCGCGGGGCTGGTCGTCGGCGGAGTGCGCAGGACGCACTCCCCGCCGGACCGGGCGGGGCCATGCATGCGACGAACCCCCAGGGATTGCGCCCCTGGGGGTTCTTGTCGCAGGTCACCCAGTGAGAGGAACGACCTGCATGACCATCATGACTGATGCCCCTGTGGCGGACACCCGCCAGCCCCTGCCGAGGCGCCCGATCCCGCACGAGCGGGTCCCGGACAGGCCCACTCCGTCCGGCCCCCGACCGCACCCCGGTGTGGCCGACTCGATGGTGACGGAGGCCCTGCGCAGGGTCGTGGAGCTGGAGATCGGGCCCCGCGAGGTAGGGGCGATCTACCGCAACGTCGACGGTGTCTTCCAGGTGTTGGCCGTCATCCGCGACCCGGAACGGGCCCGCTCCCTGCTGGGGCGCCGCAGCCCGCAGTGGGCACTGATCGTCAAGGACGTCACCCGTGCCGACGGCGAGCCGTTTGTGATCGGCTCCGTGTGGACCACCTCGGACTACCTGGTCCGCGAGGCCGGCGCCCGCCGCACCGAGGCCTTCGCATGAGGCGCCGCCTCGCACGGTTACGCCAGCACCTGTGCCGCAACGGCGGCCAGTGCAGCGTCTGTTCCGGCTGGTTCGACGGCTGGCCCGGCGGCGTCTGCGCCGCCTGCCAGGCCAACGGTTACTGACCATCGCCCCAGTCCGACATCGCCACCTCTGTCGGCTGCCTGACCCGCCCGGCCCGGCCCCGCCCCCGTCGGCGGCCGGTCCGGGCGGCGTCCAGGGGAGCCGGACAGCTCCAACTCCCTTGATTCCCAACAGGAAGGACGGCTGATGTTCCGTCGCGACTCGAACACGGGCGAGGAAATCGCGCACCGCGTGACGACTCCGGCTGGCTACACCGCGGTCACGATGCACCCCGACTTTCACCGGCAGACGCCGGGCGCCGACCTGGAGGAAGTCCGCGGTCACTCCACCCCGCAGGGCTTCGTCGTCGAGCGCGTCGTCGACAACACCTGAGTTCGAACCGACATCGCCACCTCTGTCGGCTGCCTGACCCGCCCGGCCCGGCCCGCCCCCCGTCGGCGGCCGGTCCGGGCGGCGCCCAGGGGAGCCGCGCAGCCGCGCACCCCGTCCCTCACCCGCCTGGAGGTCTCTTCATGCGCACCCCGACCCGTCGTCAGCCGAGCTCCCTGTGCCTGCACACCCCGGCCTGCCCGACCGCCGACAGCCCGGACGCGGAGGCCGCCCGCGTGGTGGCCGACCACCCCGAGCAGGGCTGGTCGCTGCTGTGTAACGGCGTCCTGCTGTTCGACGACACCGGCGAGCTGCTGCCCGACGGCCGCGCCATCGCTCCGCACCGGCCCACCCCGAGGGTGCCGGCCCTGGTGTGACCGCATCGTCTGTCGGCTGCCTGACCCGCCCGGCCCGGCCCCGTCCCTGTCGGCGGCCGGTCCGGGCGGCGTCCAGGGGAGCCGCGCAGCCGCGCCTCCCACCCCGTCCGATCACGGAGGACTTCCGTGTCCCAGCTCATCCCGTTACGCGCGCTCCTGGACGACTCCGGGCTGCCGCGCAAGGAGCCGGCCGCCCTGCCGCAGCAGAACGCGGACGTGCCGGCCCAACCCTGCCAAGGAGAAGCCATGGCCCTCGGTCACACCGTCACCCTCACGGCCACCGAGATGGACACGATCATCACCCGTCTCCAGCCGCACTTCCCGCCCTACCTGCTCAAGATCGAGCCGGGCCCGTACAGCGGACTGCGCTTCGAGTTCGCGCCGTTCACCGGCCGCGAGCCGAAGCCGTTCCGTCCGCAGTCGTTCTGGGACGACCCGCAGCTGACGTTCGTGCCGCAGAGCACGAACCCCACCGAGCACCGGCTGAGGCGCTGTGCCGGGCAGATCCTGGACGACCTGTACGAAGAGGCGGCGGAGCAGTGGAAGGACGCCGCCTACGTCGCCGACCTGAAGGCCGTCGTCGGTGACGCCCCGGACCGGTGGCGGGCCTACGAGCGGGAGTCGAAGGCGCTGGCGTCGGCCTACGCCTACCTGCGCACCGGCGAGGCCGCAACGGAGTGGCCGGCCGCGCTCTCCCGTCTGGTTGACGCGCAGGACCGCACCCGCGCCGCGGCCGCCGCGTTCGACGACCGGGCTGAAGAGATCGCCCGCATGCACGAGACGCACCGGCATGCCGACCTCGGTCACGTCGCCGCGCTCACCCGGGCCGGCTACCCCGAGGCCAAGGACTGGCACATCGCTTCGGCCGACGTCTACGGCAGCGGCTACTGCAGCTCCTTCAGCACCGACGTCCCGCTCGCGGAGCAGGTGCGGAGGCTGATCGAGCAGCAGGACAACCACATCACCAAGGTCGGCCGCCTGATGGGCACGGCCACCGCCTGAGAAAGGAGTCGAGCATGAAGCACCTCAACCCGTTCAAGTGGCCGCGGCCGTCCCGGCGCGGTGCGGTGATCGGCGTCCTCGGGATCGTCACCCTCGGGGTGGCCATCCTGTCGATGTTCGTCAGCTACACCATTCTTGAGCCCGCGTTCGGCGGCTGGGCTGTGCCGACCGTGGGCGCCCTGGACGCCCTGTGGGTCGTCATGCAGGCCACGGAGATCCTCTCCGGCAACAACCGGGCCCGCGCCCGCCGCGTCCAGTACGCCGGCCTCGCCCTCACCGCCATCAACGCGGCCATCCCCACCACCGACCTGATCCTCGCCTCCCACGGCCAGTTCGACCTGGCCGTCATCCTCACTCCGGTCGCGATCGTCGCGACCAAGGGCGCCTGGTGGATCGCCCTGCCCTCGTTGGGCCGCAAGGTGTCGGCCGACACCCAGACGCGGATCGACGTCAAGCGCCAGCAGGTCGCCGACCGCCTGGAGGAAATGGAAGCCGAGGCCGCGGACCGGATCGAGCTGCTGGAGTTGGCCACGACGCTGGAGAAGCGGGTGGCCGAAGCCGAGACCAAGTACCGCAAGGCGCAGCTCAAGATCCAGCAGACCATGACCGAGGACCTGCACACGCAGGCCGTGTCCACCGAGAAGACCGTAGCGGAGAAGCCGCTGCCCGCCTCGGTCGCGGCGATCCGGCTGCCGGAGCTCGGCACGTGGACGCCGACCGTACCCGCCCTGCCCGTCACGGCCGACCGTGACGCCTCCGGCGTGGATCACCCGGCCCTGCCCGGAGGTCGTGACGCCTCCGGCACGGATGCCCGTGCCCGTCACGCTGGTCAGGGAGATTCCGGCAACGACCGGCACGCCGACCGGCACGGCGGGCATGACGCGGACCGTGACGCCGTCACGCTCGCGCAGCTCGCGACCGTCGCGGGCGTGCCGACTCCGCAGCCCGGCGAGCCGCTGACCGACGCCCAGTTGGACGTCGTGCTGCGGCACCTGCGCTACCGCGAGGACCCGCCCCCGTCCTACCGCAAGGCCGGTGAGGCCTACCGCAAGGCCGGCTTCGTCGGCAGTGAGGAGCGGGTGCGGCGCGCATGGGGCGCGCTGCTGGCGAAGGAGGAAGACGACCCCAGCGAGAACGAGAGCGAGGAAGAGGAGGACGCGGACGTCTGACCAGCGCGTCCGGCACCACCAGTGAGGGCCAGTCCGCCTGTGCGGACTGGCCCTCGCCGCGACTGCCGGAACCCAGCACCACCGCAGTCGACGGGTGCAGACCCGGCGAGCAGAACCGGCGAGCGGCACGTCCGCAGACCCGGCGAGCAGACCCGGCGCGCACCCCGCCACCCCAACCCCCGCATGCCTGCGATCACGAAAGGAGGGGATGTGGGAACCGGAAAGTCCCAGAAATCCCAGGTCAGCGAGGACATCTACGGGCAGATGGCGGGCGCGATCGGCGGCCTGGCCGTCGTGTTCGGTGTCCTCGCTGCCATCAAGGACAAGCTCGGTCTGTCGTGGCCGGCCACCGTCGTGCTGACCGTCGGAGTCCTGGTCGGACTGGGCTATGCGGCCTGGCAGCTCCGTACCCGCTTCAAGCGGTGGCTGGCGAGCGAGTTGCAGCCCGCCACCGCCGTGAAGCAGGAGCCCGCTACCGCGGTGATCGGGGGCGACCAGGCAGCCGCGCAGGCCGCCGTGGCGCACCCCCAGTTGACCGGGGCGCTCATCAAGGCCGGAGCGATCAGCAAAGACGAGATCGTCCGCGCGGATGAGGTCCGCATCGAGCCGCTGCCCGGCATCGGTGTCTTCTACGACTTCCTCGTTCCCGAGGGGAAGACGTACGCGCACGTCGAACGGCGCCTGGGGGAAGTGGCCGGCATGTTCGGCAAGACCCGGCTGCACACCAAGATGGAGCGCAGCCGGGACAACGAGCGCCGGGTACGCCTGCTGGTGCTCGACGAACCGCCGTTCACCCACCCGTTCACCCCGCCCGCCCGGCACCAGATCGAGGCGTTCGCCGGGGTCCCCTTCGGCCACGACGTCACCGGCCAACTGACCGGCGCGCGGACCTTCAACAAGGCATCGCTGCTGGTCGCAGGCATGACGCAGACAGGCAAGACCACCCTGATCAACGGTCTGATCACCTGTCTGCTGATCGCCTACGGCGAGTTCGACCTGTACCTGCTCGACGGCAAGTTCTGCGGGCTGACGCAATTCGAGAAAGTCGCCGTCCGCTACGAGGCGTCCGACAACCCGGACGTCTACGAAGACATGGTCGACACGCTGAACGCCCGTGCCGACCGGCGGTATGAGCGCCTCCAGGAGGCGAAAAGGAATCGGCAGGAAGAACCGCAGTTCAAGCCGGTGTTTTTCATCGTCGATGAAGCGGCAGACTTCTTCGCTCACGACGGGACGAACGCGGGTAAGGACAACGCGGCACGGATCGCTGAAAAGTCACGGTCTCTGGTCTCCAAGTGCCTGGAGTCCGGGATCTCCGTGGTGATGCTCACTCAGCGTCCAGCTCAGAATGCGATTCCGGTCATGGTGAGGGACCAGTTCCTTTACCGGCTGTGCCTCTACGTGGCGTCGGAGGGAACCGCGAAGGTCGCCCTCGGTGACACGTACTTCGAGACGATCGCCCCGATCAATCCGGCACTGCTTGATCCCGACATCAAGGGACAAGGCGTGCTGTTCGCGCACGGGACATCCACGCTCATCCGGGGATTTAATTTCGCGGATGAGTTCATGTGGGAGATCGTCGATGAAGTGCACGATCGCCAGCAGAAGGTGATCGAAACCGGTCCGCCGTCTCCGCTCAAGCAGGCGATCAAGCTGATGCAGGACGCGGGTGTCGAGTTCATGCGAACGACCGATCTCGCCCCGGCTCTCGGGATCACAGAAACCGATCCGACGGAGTGCGGGAAGCAACTGAGCAGTCTTCTCGGTGTCCCTGCGGACCGTGGCACGAAGGGGGTCCGGGGCTATCGCCTGGCCCATCTCACGGCCGCCGCTTTGTCCGATTCGTGACCGCCACCCGGCACCGCCGAACAGACCGCCAGGTCACCGCCACCCCACCGTCACCCGGCCTGCCGGGTGACGGTCAAAACCGCTCGGGTGACGGTCGCCTGACGGTGCCGTGGCGGTGCCGGGTGACGGTTCTGATCAGCGAAAACGATCAAATACCCCCGGAAGGAGGGAGGAAGCCCCTTGCGTGCCTCTGCAGCCGTCACGATCGGTGTGGGCGCCACTGCGGTCGTGGCCGTGGCCGCGTGCCTGCAAGCGGTCGGCGACGATCCCGCGGGATCACTGCTGAGCCTGTCCGTGCCCAGCCAGTACAAAACTCTGATCCAGGCGGCGGGAAACACCTGCCCGGCGGTCACGCCCAACCTGCTTGCCGCGCTTCTCACCCAGGAATCCAACTTCAATCCGAAAGCGAGATCCCCGGTCGGCGCGGAAGGCATCGCACAATTCATGCCGTCCACATGGGAAGCGCACGGAATAGACGGCAACGGTGACGGGAAACGCGACGTCACCGACCCCGCCGACGCGATCCCGTCGGCGGCCAAGTACCTGTGCGCGATCGCCAAAGACGTCAAAGACGTGCCCGGTGACCAGCAGTCCAACATGCTGGCCGCCTACAACGCGGGAAGCGGCGCCGTCCGCAAATACGGCGGCATTCCCCCGTACAAAGAGACACAGAATTACGTCAAATCGATTCAGGCGCTCGCCGACCAGCAATCCGGCGGGACCGTCTCGCCTGCGCAGCAGGCCGCCACCGTAATCAACGCCGCATACGCGATGATCGGCAAGCCCTATTCGTGGGGCGGCGGAAACGCGAACGGACCCAGCACCGGAATCTGCTGCTCACCCGCCGGAAAGTCCGGAGCGAGCATCACCGGATTCGACTGCTCCGGCCTCACCCTGTACGCCTACGCGAAGGCCGGGATCTCCCTGCCCCGCACGGCAGCACAGCAGTACACGGCCTCCGAGCCGGTAAAGCCGGAAGACGCCCGCCCCGGCGATCTCGTCTTCTACGGAAAAACTGCCGCCGGAATCCACCACGTCGGCATTTACGTCGGCGGCGGATACATGCTCAACGCCCCCCGCCCCGGCACCCAGGTCCGCCTCGATCGCCTCGACGCGCTGACCGACCTGTACGGCCTCGCCCGCCCCATCCCGCAGCACCACAAGGAGATCTGACCCATGAACAAGCACGTCTTCCTCGCCAAGCCCGTCGACATGTCCACCGGCTTCAAGGACTTCTTCGACACGATCGGCCTGACCGGCGCCGGCCTGGTCACCAAGGGCATCGCCGCGGTCATCGCGGTGATCGCGCTGCTCATGCTGATGCGCACGCCCAACGACCCCCAGAGCGCCCTCCGCAAGGGGGCAACGGCGGTCGGCACGCTGTTCGTCGCGGTCGTCCTGGCCCTCTACGGCGACACCCTCTTCAGCACCGTCACCCAGGCCAAGGGCTGATCCAGCATGGCGGAACCGGACAACTGCAGCCTGCTCACCGGCCAGGCCTACGAGATCTGCGAATCGGAGCCCAAGGACGACAACCCGTGCAGCCTGGTCGCCAAGCCCATGCGGGCACTGTGCGAAAAGGACCACGGCATCAGTCCTGGCCAAGGCACCGGCGGGGGCAACAGCCTCACCGACGGGGCCGCCGACAACGTCCAGAAGACCGCAGAAAGCCTCCTGAAAAAGATCAACGGGCTGATTGCGCCGAAGGACGCGTGGGCGCCGAAGAGCGCGGACAGCGCGCTATATGAGCCGTTTTTGTGGCTCGGTCAGCACCTGGCCATCGCCATCTTCGTGTGCGTGGTCGTCGTGTGCGGCCTGACCGCCTGGCAGGGCGTACCGCGCCTGCGCCAGATGGGCGCCTCAACCGGATGGACCCTGGCGGCCGTCGCCGGCATGGCGGCGGTCCCGGGAGCGGTGATGATGCTGAACAAGGCCGTGAGCGAAGCCTTCACGGCCATGTTCAACAGCAACGAGTCGACCCTGTTCAAGGTCATCGTGGAAGACATCCAGAGCGGGGCGGACACCGACGTGCCGCTGGCACGGCTGCTGCTGATCTCCGCCCTGGTGGTCGCCCTCGCCCCCGCCGGGCTGGTCTTTCTCACCCGCAACCTCGGCATCCTCGCGTTCGTGTGCATGGCCCCCCTCGTGCTGGCCTCGCTGGCACGAGGGGGCGACACGACGGCCGTGAAGACGTGGGCGATGCGCCTGCTGGGGCTGATGTTCTGCCCGTTCGCCCTGCTCCTGGTCTCCCCGTTCGTCGCCCTCGCCCACGGCTCCCTCGTGGTCGACACCGTCCTCCTGCTCGCCGCGGACACCCTGATGCTGCGCATGATCTTCCACGGGATCCCGTACTTCGGACCCCGGATCGCGCGCGGCGCCCGGACGTTTGTGGAACGGCGCACCGACAACCGGCTGGCCCACGCGGTCGTCCGGGCCGGCGCCCCGGACATCTACGAGCGGGAGAACGCCCGCCGGCCGCGTCGCATCATCGACACCCCCGGCCGGGCCGCGCACCAGGACCGCGGGGTCCTGCTCGCCGCGTACGGCGTGAAGCAGCAGCCGCGGCCGGGACGGCTGACCACCCAGTCCGCCGTCAGCGAGGCGAACCGGGACGCCGACCGCCGCAATCGCGTGCGCGCCGCCTACGGCCTGCCTGGCCAACAGCAGCGCAATCCAGCGCCCAACAGCGGCCCGAACCCAGCCACTCCCCCGCCGGCGCCCCGTCGGCGGCGGCCCACCCCATAACGAGTCCAGCCGGGACCGGCCCCCTGCCCAGCAATGCAGGCAAGGGGCCGGTCCCGGCGCGTCACACCCCAAGACTTCCGGAGGTTGTTCCGATGTACTCCCTGACACCCGGCTACCGCATCCCTGCTCTCCAGCGCGGACTGAGCCCGGCGGAGACTCTGCTGACCCGGGTGAACGCCGGTGTCGGGAGCGCCGTCCTGGCATCCGCGATGATCTCGCCGCCCCCGCTGTGGACGTTCGGCGCGGTCGGCGCCGCCGCGGCCGCGCTCAACCTCGCGCCCGGCCCGCGCTCGGTGGCCCGGTGGGCGACCGTCGGCTACCGGCACCTGCGCGAGCGCACCGTGCCCGCCTCGATGACCGACCAGCCCGGTGCCACGGCGACATGGGCCCTGTACCCGGGCCACGGCACCATGCAGGACGACCAGCGGCGCACCGCCTTCCACGAGGCGTTCTCCAAGGCGCTGACGTTCGCAGCCGGGCAGACCCGCCAGGCGGGCGTCCAGGTACACGTCACCCACCACGCCGCGGTCGGCGAGTACACCGAGCACACCCAGACCCTCTCCGTCCACGTCCCCAAAGGGCTGGCCGGCCAGCCCGACCGGATCCTGGCGACCCTGGAGAGCGAGTTCGCCCGCCTCGGCTCCCTCACCCCCCTCGATCCCGAGCCGCTGCGCGCCGTGGCCGACCGCGGCCCCGGCTGGGTCGGCCTCGAGGACGGCCGCTACGCGGCCACCGCCCGGGTCACCGGATGGCCCGACGAGACCGGCGGCGACCTCATGGGCAAGCTCCTGCTCGACGACCAGGCGGAGCGCTCCTTCGCCGTCCTGTACCGGCCGCTGCCGGTGGCGGCCTCACGCCGCTCCGCGAAGTGGCAGCAGGCGGCCTCCGAGGCGTTCACGGCCGACAAGGTCAAGCAGGACGCCCACGCCATCGCCAGCGGCACCACGCACGGCGCCCTCGTGCAGGGCGCCACCCTCGTCGACATCGACGGCTACCTCACCGTGTGGGGCGACAGCCCCGAAGCCGTCACCGACGCCCGCTGGCAGGCCTCCCTGGCCGCCGACCGGCACCGCATCCGCCTCGACTGGCTGCCCGGCCAGCAGCACCGCGCCCACGTGATGACCACCCCGCACGGAGCATCCACCCGGAAAGGGGCGATCCTGTGATCCGCCTGCCCTCCAACCACGCCGCGATCACCGCACCCCTCATCGCCTCCAACACCACATTTCCCGGCATCCCGATCGGCCGCTCCCTCCTGGACGGCCGCGCCTTCCGCCTCTCCCCCGTCCTGACCGATGACAAGATCCTGCCCTCCACAAATTCGCTCGCGCTGGGGGGCCTTGGCTCCGGCAAGTCCACGACAGCCAAGACCCGGGCCCGCCGCGAGATCCTCGACAACGGCCACCAGTACGTCGTCGTCGACTCCTTCGGCGAGGACGCGAGCGGCGAGTGGGCGCCGCTGGCCCGCTCGCTGGAGGGCCGGGTTATCGAGGCCGGCTCCTTCACCCTCAACCCGTGCAGCGAGCTGTTCCCGCGCGAGGTCCGCGAGCAGCTGGTGCGCTCCCTGATCGCCGCTGTCGAGCCGGGCGCCCTGACCCACCAGGCCGCCCACGCCCTTCAGCACGCCCTCGCCCACCCCAAGGCGACGTCGCTGAACGGGCTGGTGGACGCGCTGGTGGCACCGGAGGACGGCCGGTGGCCGGCCGCCAAGCTGGCCGACTGGGGCGAGGGAGCGGCGATCGCCCTGTCCCGCTACACCGAAGGCTCCCTGACCGGCCTGTTCGACGGCCAGGACGCGAGCCTGCCGGAGACCGACCTGCCCATCCTGTCCTTCGACTTCAGCAAGCTGGACCGCAACTCCCCGGCGATCCCGTCGCTGATGGCCGCGATCTCCTGCTGGGTTGAGCACGTGTGGCTGCGCCAGTCCACCGCCGTGCACCGCCACCTGGTCCTCGAAGAGGCCTGGCAGATCCTGCTGTCCCCGGCCACCGCCGAACTGATCCAGCGGCTGCTGAAGAACAGTCGCAAGGCCGGACTGTCGCTGGACGTGGTGATGCACACGCTGTCCGACCTCGGGCAGGGCAAGGCGCAGGACCTGGCCAAGCTGTGCGAGATCGCCCACGTCGGCCGCCTGGGACCGGAGGAAGCCGCGATCGTCGGCGCCCTGCTGGGACTCCCCCCGTCGCTCATCGACATCATCCCCACCCTCGAACCCGGCCAGGCGGTGTGGAAGGTCGGACCCGACTACGTCGACGTCGTCCAGACGATCCTCACCGAAGACGAGATCGCACTGACCGACACGTCGTCGCGGCGCCGGCGAGCACAGCAGGCCGCCACCGAGGAGCTGGTGCAGCAGGACCTGGCCGTCGAACAGGCCACCACCGCCCTGGCGGAGCCGGTCACGGCATCGCGCCGTGAAGAGACCGACGTCGTCGACCCGATCGAGGACCTGCACGCCCCGTTCACCACCGCCGACGACACCTGGGACTGGGAGAGCCTGCCCCCGAACGTCATCGGCGACCTCAGCCGGCACGAGCGGGTCCTCCAGGCCGCGCTCGAAGGCCGGTTCAACGAGGCATCCCAGCTCGCCGCCCTCCACGAGCGCGAAGACATCACCGCCCACGGCCTCAACTCCCCCCAGGCGCTTGCCTGGTTGGAGACCCGGGCACAAGTGGCCGATCTCAGTGGAGAGCCCGGACAAGCCGCGCAACTGCGCGCTACGGTCGCCCGCATGGGCACTGACGACGCCGCATGGTTCGAGAAGACCGCAGACAGTACCTCCCCGCAATGGCACCGCGGCCCCCAGCCGTACGCGCCCGAACCCCAGACCGCCCCGCAGCCGCAACCGCGCCGGCGGACCTGGCCCTACGTCGCCGCGATCGCCGCCCTGGGCATCACGATCGCGGGCGTCTACCAGTACGCAGCCGACGACCAGAAGCAGCAGGAACGCCAGGCGAAGGCCGCCGCCTACAAGGGCCGCTCCGGAGCAACCGTCAAGCTCGACGGCATCAGCACCGATCTCATTGCCCAGTGGAGCAGTGACCGGGAGCGGGTCGTCATCGAGCTGCGCTCGTACTTCGACCGCAACGCCAAGTACCTGCGCATCGACGCCGCCGGCAGGACCGCGTACACCACGCGAGGTGACGACCGCTGGTATCCCAAGACCCCCGAGCTCTCGCTCCCGGTCACGGACCCGCTCGCGGACATCACCGTCCATATCGCGGTCGGCGGCAAAACATGGAAGGAAGGCGCCCGGGCGCAGTCCCGGACGGTCCGGCTGTCCCCGACGGGCGTCGCCTACGACGGCGACACCGGCGAGCGCCTCCCCTCCGACTAGATCCATCACCTGCCGCTGCGGGCCCGCACTCCATGACCGGGGTGCGGGCCCGCAGCACGTGGGAGCCACCCAGGCGCCCATCGCGGCGGTGTCCGTGCGTTCCGCCTGGCTCTCGCCCTGCTCGTGGGCGAGAGCCACGCAGGCTGTCCGGCCGCCCCACCCACCTGACACAGAAGGAGACCCCGTCTTGGCGAAAGGCCCCAGAGTCATAGGCGTCCTCACGGAACCCCAGGCCCCCACCTGGTGGCGAGCCAACCGACACAAGGTGCTCCTCATCCTGGGCCTGCTGGCCGGCTACTACATCGGCACCCACCTTGGCGACGCCCCCGCCCGGCAGCCGGACACCCCGCGCCCGGGACACACCACCCCCGCCACCACCGGCCCGCACAGCACACACACGACCCGCGGCACCGCCTGACCGCCAAACGACGACACTGCGCCCCCGCCAACCCCTGTGGTCGGCGGGGGCGCAGTGCTTCCACCGACCGCTGGAGGAGATCACTCGTGCTCATCCCCCACCCGCGCCGCCGGATCGGCAGGCCCCGCCCGCACCGGCCCGGCCTGCGCTACCCGCACCGGCCCCAACGGCTGCCCAGCGCCTGGAGGCGATGATGGGCGCCCCACAGCGCGAGGACGTCGACACGGTCGACGTCGACCTGTACGACCCCGGCGACGGCTCGATCCCGGTCTTCCGGTGGAAGCAGGCCGGGCACGCCCTGGCGACCCGCCGTCAGTTACGGGAGATGGGACTGCGCCCCGG
The DNA here is from genome assembly GCF_044756385.1 of Streptomyces sp. NPDC091972. Lineage (NCBI taxonomy): Bacteria > Bacillati > Actinomycetota > Actinomycetes > Kitasatosporales > Streptomycetaceae > Streptomyces > Streptomyces sp. NPDC091972. The sequence continues at coordinate 30,857 of NZ_JBIVSV010000025.1, forward strand.
CGGCCAAAGTCCCGTCGCCCGGATCGAGTGCCGCGGCGGCAGGCGCTTCGCCTGGCTGTACCGGATCGACCTGGCGAAGCCGAAGCTGCCGATGACGCTCGCGAAGGAGCTCGCGCTCGACAAGGCGATGGCCGCCCGGCAGACCTGCCCCAAATGCGGCCGGCGCTACCACCACGTGCTCCCGCTGAAAACCCTCGGCAGTTGCCTTGAGTGCCACGACGGCACCCCGGCCGACCCTTCCAGCTACGTCACTGCGGCGGCCGCGCACCGGCTGGCCGCCTGACCTTCCACAGCGCCCCGCGTACTGGCGGCTGCCTCACCGGCCCGCCCCGCTGACCTGGAGTACCGCCATGACCACCGTCTCGCCCTCCGCCACCAGTGAGAACGCCAACCTGGACGCCGCCTGCACGGCGGTGGCGACCGAGGTTGCCCGCACCGACGGCAAGGCCAGTCTGCTGCTGGCGTTCAACGGCGCGGTCCTCGCCGGACTCGCCACGGTCGCCGACACCGGCCTCCCGTCCGTCACGAAAGCCTTCGGCGCGGCCGCCGTGCTCGCGCTCGCCGCGGCCGCCGTCCTGCTGCTGTTAGTGGTCCGCCCCCGCACACGCGGCATCACGGACCGGGCGTCCTTCCCGTACTGGGCTGGTCTGGACGAGGACGCCATCCGCGCCAGCCTGCGAGGCGATACCCGCCCCGCCCGCATCCGTGTCCTGTCGATCATCGCGATGCGCAAGTACGGCCAGTTACGGCTCGCGGTCGACCTGAGCCTGGCCGCCCTCGCCCTCCTGGTCGTGGCCGCCGCGAGCGCCCTGGTCTGACGGTCCTGCGTCCCCTCCCACCCCCGGTGTTCACCGCCAGGGGTGGGAGCGGGCGCAGGACCGGACAGCCCGGCCCGGCACACCGGAAGGGAGCACGACATGCACGACACCCTCACCGCGGTAACCCGCCCCTACGGGGCCGACTCGCCCCTGGCCCACCTGCTCGACATGGTGCAGGCCGTCGGCCAGCCGACGGCAGACGAGCAGCGCGAGGACGCCGTCACAACGGCCGCACACTACGTGTACAAGGCCTACCCCGACACCCTGGGCAGGGTGCTGGAGGCGATGGACTGGACCGGCTACCCCGCCCTGCACTGCCACGGCTTCTCCTTCGAGCCGGCCGCGACGGCCTGGCTGGACGGCGGCCTGTGGCTGCACCACACCCTGCGCCTCAGCGAGAACGGCGCCTTCGACGTCCTCACCCTGATCGTGCCGTGCACCTGCGGCGCCGGCTACAGCGACATCGTCCTCGACAGCGAGGACATGCTCATCGAGATCCTCGCCGAACTGAGGCCCACCCACGGCCGGTCCGTGCACGACGAAAGCCTGGGGGACTGCCGCAGCGTGCGATCCCTGGCCCCGCTGGGCAGGCCGCTCGCGGCCCTCTGAGCACCCGACACCACCTCACCGAACCCGGGGGCGCCACCCTGCCAGCGCGGCCGGTGTGCCATCCCACCACGCGAGAACAACACCAAGGAGCGAAGATGCCCGACAACTCCCGCGACCAGGACGGCTACGTCGTCGACGTGAAGACGGACGGCGGAGTCGACACCGTGATCGTCACAACCGAAGGCGTGAACGTCTTCCACTGCCCCGGCGGCCTCACCGAAGACGACCTTGTCGACTGACACCTTCGAAGGCCCCACCCGCGAGATCACACAGCAAAGAGGCGCACCCCCTACGCCTGGACAGCTCGGGGTGCGCCTCTTCCCTTTGTCCGCCCTCACGGGCGGGAGGAGATCCCATCATGCCTGCACTCGCTGCCTTACGGCAGCCGACCCGCACACTCGTGACCGCCGCGGCCGCCGTGCCGCTGACCGGCTGGACCGTCCACGCTCTGACTCTGTACCGGCGCGCGGCACACGATCCGCTCACCGGGCTGCTGCGGCGCGACGCCTACACCGCCCGGGCCCGGCGGCTCCTGGCCCGCCACGGCCACAACAGCGCCGTGGTCCTGGTCGACGTCGACCACTTCAAGCAGATCAACGACACGCACGGGCACGCCGTCGGCGACCGCGTGCTCGCCGCGACCGCGGCCCGGCTCACCGCGTGGGCGGGCAGCCGGGGCGTGGTCGGCCGGCTCGGGGGAGACGAGTTCGCAGCCGCCGCACGGATCGACGCCGCGCACCGCCGCCCGCGCCTGGACCAGCTCGCCGCCGCCCTCGCCCGGCCCGTCGACATCGGCGACGGGCGCCTGGTCGACGTCACCGTCTCGATCGGCGCCGCCACACCCGACACGATCGGCACCACCGACCTGTCGCTGCTGCTGCGAGCCGCCGACGCCGCCATGTACGCGGGCAAGCACACCGGCACCGCGGTCCTCGCCGACCGCTCCCACGCCGACGTGCCGTCCGTCAACGGCCGCCGCGCCGGCCGCCCCGGCACCGCCATCCCGGGAGCGGCCGTATGACCGCCACCCTGTACGCGCCCGACTGGATCCGCGGCATCACCATCAAGCAGCCCTGGACCGCGTGCATCGCCCACGGCGACAAGCGCATCGAGAACCGCCCGAAGGCGTGGCCGGCCGGCTGGTACCTGCTGCACGCCGGTGCCGAGTCCGGCACGGACCGGCACGCGCTGCGCGACCCGCTCGTGGCCCGCACGATCCGCGACCACCCGATGCAGTTCAGCGCGGTGCTTGCTGTCGCCCGCATCACCGGCTCCCACAGCTCCCTCACCGACACCGGCGGCCCCTGCTCGCCGTGGGCGCAGCCTGGCTGCTTCCACATGCAGCTCGACGACGTCCACGCCCTGGCGCTGCCCGTGCCCTGCCGCGGCGCGCTCGGACCGTGGCGCGTCCCGCTGCCCGTCTTCGAGCAGGTCCTGACCCAACTCCCCCACCTGGCCGCGACGTTCCCGGAGGTCACGTCATGAACCGCACCGACACCACCGCCACGACCGCAGCCCAGGCGGCCCGCTTCGACTTCCCGCACAGCCCCACCCCGACCCGCTGCCAGCGCACCCCGCAGATGTTCGACTTCACCAACGGCGACCGGGCCGCGGACCGCGCGGCGACGGACAAGCGACTGGCCAAGGCCCGCAAGGCATGCTCCGGCTGCCCGATCGCCGCCGACTGCCTGAAGTGGGCGCTGGTGAACAAGGACCTCACCCGGCACGGCATCTGGGCTGCGACCACCCCCGGCCAGCGCAACGACCTGCGCAAGCGCCTGGCCGACCGGCTCGGTCCGGACTGGATCAGCGTCCTCGCCGAACGGGAGCAAGCCCGCCGCGAGCGCGCGGCGGCCGCCCGCCACCAGCCGTTGAGCGTGAACGCGTCCCGCATCGTGCGCCTGGACCGCGAGATCAACGGGCCCATGCCGACCGGCCGCCTGCTCACCCCCCAAGCCCAGCAGCGCAACCTCGCCCGCCTCGTGCACGGCCTTACGGCCGCATAACCGCAGCGCTCCGCGCCGACCCGCGCCAGTCCCTGGGCCTTGCGCCCCGCCCGGCGCGGACCGCAGCCAACCACACGCTCGCACCGGATGTGACCCGAACCCCTCGGAGGAATCCGCCCGTGAAACTCGTCATCGACACCGAGAAACTCGCCGACGCCGCCCAATGGGCGATGCGTGCCGTCCCGACCGTCCCCTCCCGCCCGTTCCTGGCCGGCCTGCGCCTGGAGGCCGCCGACAACACGCTCACCCTGAGCGGATTCGACTACTACCGCTCCGCCCGGGCCAGCGAGGAGTGCGAGGTGTCCGAGCCCGGCACCCTCCTGGTGCCCGGACGCGTCCTCACCGACATCGTCCGCTCGTTCCCCAAGACCAAGCAGACCCTGCTGGCCCTGGACGGCAACGACCTCGCCCTGTCCTGCGGCACCGCCCACATCATGCTGCCCACCCTGCCACTGGACGACTACCCGACCCTGCCCGCGTTGCCCGCCGCCAGCGGCACCGTCGACGGAGCCACCCTGGCGGCGGCCGGGGCCCGGGTCGCGGCCGCCGCCAGCACCGACGACACCCTCCCGGTCCTGACCACCGTGCAGTTCACCCTCAACGACAACGACATGACCCTGTCCTCCACCGACCGGTACCGCTTCCATGTCGCGGACCTGCCCTGGACGCCGAACAAGACCACCAAGGGCAGGGGCAGGACCAAGCCGCTGACCGCGGGCAGCGCACTCGTTCCGGCCGACGTCGTCACGGATGCCGCCCGCGTCCTCGCCGACGCCGACACAGCCGAGATCACCATCACCGAGTCGCAGTTCGCGCTGAGCGTCCCCGGCCGGTGGGCCACCGGCGGCATCATCGAAGGCGCCCTGCCCAAGTACCCCTTCCCCACCGAGTTCGAGTCCGTCGTCACGACCGGCACCGAGGCCCTGACCGACGCCCTCAAGCACGTCACCCCGCTGCTCGACAAGACAGACCCGATCGTCCTCGACATCGCCGACGGACAGATCACCGTCCGCGCCGGCACCGACGACAAGGGCCGCGGCCGCGACCAGGTCGACGCCGAGATCGATGGCGAACCGCTGACCGTCGCCTTCAACCCTGGACTGCTGGCCAAGACCCTCCAGCAGATCGACGGGCCCGCCGTACAGATGAACTTCAACGGCCAGCACAAGCCCGCCCTGATGCACGCCCCGGAACAGGCCGGCATCTTCCGGGGCCTGCTCATGCCGATCCGCCTCAACGGCTGAATCAGCCAGCTCAGCACCCAAGGCCCCGCGCCTGCGGGGCGGCCGTCGACGCCGCTCCGGCCGCCCCGCAGCACCACCCGCGCCGTGCACCGCGGCGCCCGTCGCCCCGCCCGTCCCACTCATTTCGGAGAGCGATCACCCATGACCGGATTCACCCAAGCCTTGCCCGGCCAGCAGGTCACGCTGGCCGGAACCACCGAGGAAGGCTTCGAGACGCTGTACGGCGTCCCGGTCGCCGCCCTCGGTGAGGACGACCGGCTGATGGCGTTAGGGCACCTCACGGACCGCGCTGTCCTCGCCGTCACCCTCGCCTACCACCGGCACGTGTGGGGATACCGCATCCTGCCCAACCGGGAACTCGCCGCCCTTGCCCGCTCCGGCACCCAGCGCACCCACAGCACCGTGACTAAGGGCGGCCAGGACGACGACTGCGCCTGGCAGTTCGAGGACGCCGACCCCGACGATCCCACGGCCCAAGCCGTCACCCTCATCACCGTTGAATGGCTGGACCACGAGGACATCACCACCCGGTCCACGTGCCCGGCCTGCACCCGGGCCAGTTGGTCGACCAGCCTCACCGCCGGCCCCGGCCGTGCCGGATGGGGCCGATATCACCACTGCCTGTACTGCGGCCACAGGTGGCCCACCGCACCGGCCCCGTACCTCAGCCTGACCAAACACCGCCGCTGGAGCCCGGCCAGGCCCGACGGCTGCTTCGCGTGTCCTTGCCTGCCCGACTACCCCTGCACGGACGGCTGCGCGATCGGACACGATCCGGTGGTCGGTCAGCGGATGTGCGCTACCTGCCGCAGCCAGCACACCGACGACATGTGGAAGCAGCTGGCCGCTGTCGCCTACGGCACCGCCACCACCTTCGACTACCTGGACGATCAGCGCGACCGCTGGCTCTACAGCGAGGCCCTGCGCGGCATCCCGCCCACCCAAGCCGCCCGCACCTGGCAGCAGCGCCTCACTCTCGCCTCCCGCCAGGCCACCGAGCGGACGCAGACGACCGCGTCCTGATCTCACCAACCACCCGGCCGGGGCCGTTCAGCGCGGCCCCGGCAGCCTGCCACCCGTCCACGAAGGGACACCGATGCGACAGCCTACCCACAGCCCGGGCCCCCGGCCGACGATCGTCGCCCTGTGCGGATCCACCCGCTTCTGGGACCAGCTCGCCGAAGCCAACTTGTATGAGACCGCGGCCGGCCGGATCGTCCTCGCACCCGGCTGCAACCTCAAGGAACCCCACTCCCTGTGGGCCGACCCCGTTCAGGCCGACCGGCTCAAGCAACAGCTCGACACCCTGCACCGGCAGAAGATCGATCTGGCCGACGAAGTCCTCATCGTCAACCCCGGCGGCTACATCGGCGACAGCACCCGCCGCGAGATCGCCTACGCCCGCAGCCTCGGGAAACCGATGCGCTACACCCACCCCGTCCAGGACGGTGACGACCGTGGCTGACAGCACGCCCATCGAGTGGACCCGCTCCGAGGACGGAGCCCCCGGCGCCACCTGGAACCCCGTCACCGGCTGCACCAAGATCAGCGAAGGCTGTGATCACTGCTACGCCGAAACCTTCGCCGAACGGTGGCGCGGCACCAGCGGCCACCACTTCGAGAACGGCTTCGACCTCACCCTGCGCCCCGAGCGGCTGCGGCTCCCGCTGACCTGGAACAAGCCGCGCCGCGTCTTCCTCAACAGCATGTCCGACCTGTTCCACCAGGACATTCCCGACACGTATATCGCCAAGGTGTTCGCCGTCATGGCGATCGCCGGCCAGCACACCTTCCAGATCCTCACCAAGCGGCACGCCCGCATGCGGGCCCTGCTGTCCAGCCCGTCCTTCTGGCACCAGGTCGCCCACGAGGGGCGCGAGCACTTCACCGGCTGCCAGCAGGACTGGCTCGCCGCCGGCGCGATGCTCGGAGGCCAGCCGCTGCCCAACGTGTGGCTGGGGGTCTCGGTTGAGAATCAGCGGTGGGCGGACATCCGGATACCGGCGCTGCTGGAGACCCCGGCCGCGGTGCATTTCCTGTCCTGCGAGCCGCTGCTCGGTCCGGTCGACCTGAAGCAGGCCGTGCGGACCATGGGAAGCGAGCGCGGCCACGGCCTCACCGCCTCCTACGTCCACGCCGGCGGCTGCTGCCGCACGCTCCACGGCATCGACTGGGTCATCGTCGGCGGCGAGTCCGGACCCAAGGCACGCGCCATGCACCCCGACTGGGCTCGCTCACTGCGCGACCAGTGCGCCGCTGCCGAAGTGCCGTACTTCTTCAAGCAGTGGGGCGAGTTCGCCCCCGAAAGCTACGGGCACAACAGCGGAGCCACCGTCCTCATCGACGGCCAGGGCCGCACCTGGAACGAGACCGATGCACCCGCCACGCAGGACGTGATCCGCATGCGCCGCGTCGGCAAGAAGCACGCCGGCCGCCTCCTGGACGACCGTCTCCACAACGCGTTCCCGGCATCCGGCACCACCCACACCACCACCGAACTGGAAGGCAGGACTCTCCGGTGAAGCGCCGTCTCTTCCCTCGCTGCGGCCACGCTCCCGGCGCCACCTCCCCCGAGGACCAGGCCATCGTGGACCAGTTTCGCGAGCTGCTCGCCGCCATGCGCGACCCACAGCCCTGGACGCCGGGCTGCCACCAGGACATCGCCGTACGGGTCGGCCCGTTCCTTGAGCGAGCCCAGCCCCGCCCCGGCGACGACCACGGCCCCGACCTGATCGCCGTCGCCCTGCGCCACCCCGACACCCCGCACGCCGCGGCCTACCTCCACGGCCACCAGCTCGGCTACACCAACAGGGGCTGGCTGCGCTGCGAGACGTCCAAGATCCTCGGCATCTGGCAGCCCGCCTACACGATGCTCACCCACGCCGCCGCCAACCTGCCCCTTCCCGACGACGTCGGCATGAACCCGGCCCACTACGGCGTCCACGTCGAAGCCCGACGCAGCGACAACACCGGCCGCATCCTGCTCCGCCTCGGCCCCTACACCCAGACCTGGCACGCCTCCCGCGACGCCGACCGCCTCAACACCGAACTGGAAGGCCGGGCTGCCCCTGTCCTTCCCGGCTTCACGGTCACCGCAAAGGCCGCGCCGTTCCACGTCAGCGACCACGCAAGCTACGCCGACCCGTACGACACCGACATCGTCGCGCTCCTGACCGACGCCATCGCGGAGGTGAGCGCGTGACCACCACGACCCTGTACGAGATCGAGACAAGCGAGGCCGACGACGGCACGACGGTCCCCGCCGAAGGCATCTGGACCCCCAGCAGTGAGGACGCAGCCGGGTTCATCACCTACAACGGCCTGTACGTCGCCGGCATCGGAGCACCGAACGACGACAGTCTCTACCCAGACCGGTTCGTCGTCCTCGGACACCAGCGGTGGGCCGACACCATCGAGGCCGCCGCCGCATACATGGACCGCGTCCACAACTGGCGGACCCTGCACCTCTACCCGGGCGACGACCCCTCCGTGCTCATCCCCTGCATCCCGCGCGCCGTCCACACGCACGCCGTCTTCTTACGGCACCCGCACCCAGACCACCCGTGCGGCTGCGAGTGGGAAAACACCTGGCGCCTCGTCTGGGCACCGCCCACCGAGCACGGCGCCATCCCGATCACCGCCATGCGGCACCCCGCCGCCCCGCCAGCCACCATCAGCATCCCCAACCCCGACCAAGGAGCGCCCGCCACCTGGGCACCCTGACGCACCACGACTGAGCACGAAGAAGGCCCGTACCTCCGCGAACGCGCGGGGAGTACGGGCCTTCTTGCGTTTCCGGCCCTCGATGAGGAAGGCGCTCGGGTCAGAAATTTCTGACCTTGTCCACAGAGTCTTACGCGGAAGCGTGTTCCTGGGCTGAGGCGAAGGCGCGCTGTGCGGCGGCCAGTCGCTTCGCTACGCGCCCCAGCTCCTTCTCCAGCGCCGTCAAGCTGACCCGCGCAGCCTCCGGGTCAACCTCCAGTGCTGCCTGCACCGCGGCGGGCGCCAAGGGGGCGTACACACGCTCCTTCAGTGAAGCGACCGCCCGCTCCAGAGCTGTGATCTCCGAAGGTGCCGACGGTACAGCGGGAGGGTCAGAAATTTCTGACCTCGACTCCTGCGCCGGAATAGAGGGTGCAGTCAGCTCCTTGGCGATCGAGGCGAGCACGGCGGCGGTCGGACGCCGCTTGCCCTGCTCCGCAGCCTTGGCCAATCCCTCGGACATAACGACCTGGGCTGTCTCCAGGCCCTGATTGCTGATGACCTCCGCCATGACCTTGCGGGCCGACGCCCGCGTCAGGTGCTGAGCGAGATCGGGACCCAACTCGCTGATAGCACGGATACGTTCCGCATCCTGCAGCAGTTCGAACACGTACTTCGGCTCGACGTCGAGCACATCCGCCGCCCACACCGAGAAGTTGCTGTGGCCGGCCACCACGTGGAGCTCCCGCTCCCGGGCGACCTCAAGGAGCACCGCCTTGTTCAGGACCGTGAAGTCCTCGGCACGTGCGCCCGCGAGGTCGATCTCGTGCAGCCGGTCTGTGATGAAGGCAAGCTGCTCCTCAGGGGTGCCGGTGATGTCGTCGGCGCTCAGAACCCGGCCGTGGGCGAAGATGCTGGTCTCCGGAGTGGACGTGCCGGTCGACGCGGCTTGCGCAGCCACCTTCTGCAGCTCCGCGGGTACCGCCGGGTCGACAGACGAGTCGGCGGCCTTCTTGAGGCGGCTGCTTCCCGCTGCAATGAGCTTGTTGCTCACGCTTCCACTCCTGATGCCGTGAGGATTCGGTCGTAAACGTCGGTGAGCGCCTGAGCCTCACGGCCGGACGCATCGGTGATGGGCACGCAGGCGAACCGTGTCTGCTGCCGCACTGCGTGTCGGGGGATCGTCAGATCGCGGCGGTAGAGGTCGCCATACGTCTCCGCCAGGTAATCCCCTATGACGTCCTTCAGGTTGCTGGCGCCGCCCGGCACTATCGACGGGATGATGCCGACCACCCGAAGATCGGGGTTCATCCCCAAGTCTTTGACGAGCTTGATCGTGCTCAGTGCCTCTTTGGCACCGATCCGGCCGTCTTCGTCCAGTGTCGCCGGGATGACCACGTCGGTGGCGGCCACGAGCGCCGATGTCACCAGCTTCCCGCCGGCGCGAGGCGGCAGATCGAGAATGGCTACCGTGCCCTCCTTGACCACACCCTTCAACCCCAGGCGCAGCCGGAACTCCAGGCCGACAGCCACGTTGTCGGTCTCCCGGTTGGCCAACGCCCGCTCCGCGGCGAGGACCTGAACCCCCGACCATGCCTCCGAGGCGGGGGCAAACGCGTCCGCGGCCAGACCGGTCTCACCCTGTGGATCCAGCGCCAGCAAGTCATTCATAGAGAACGCCGGCGCTTCGTCTGCCGAGATACCGAGCTCCGCTGTGAAGGTCCCCCGCGGATCCAGATCGCCTGCGATGACGTCCAGCTTCCGTTTCCGTGCGGCCGCGACCAAGCCTGCGGACAGGGCAGACTTGCCCACGCCGCCCTTCTCGCTGTACACCGCCAGCACTCTGCTCATGTCGGAACCTTCGCCATCAGTCGATACGCCGAACTCACGCAGCGAAGCGTATCGACAAGGAGCGGTTCGGCCAGAGGTGACGGGCAGGTATGCCCCACAGGCCAGCTGCGGCTGACGCCTGGTGCCCGCAGCCGGAGTCCGTGCGAGCGAAGTGGACGTAGTCAACCCCCGCCACCGCAATGCGGACTTGAGAAGAGAATGTGAGTGGCTGCCCCGCAGAGCAGCCACCCACAACGCTCGCACAGCCTGCCGGGTGGTCGACCACTGGCCGGGTGCAAGTGCATGGCATTCACCTGACACGGACGCAGTCTGCTTTTGGAGCCAGGGCCCCGTAACACCTATGCCCACAAGCTTTTAAAGTTTCGTTTGTGACGAAACTAGGCGAGCAGAGGAAGCGAGCTCAGAGCTCCACACCCGAGCGGCTCGTGGAACGCACCTGCGCATGGTGCGGTGAGCCGGTCGCCTACAGCGGCCGTGGCCGGCCACCGCGCTACTGCGGCCCTGTGCACCGTCGTCGGGCCTGGGAGCTGCGCAGTGCCCAGGAGCGTGCAGAGCGTCCCGTGAGCGAGGGCGGGCAGAGCCGTGAGCCGGTGCGCGAGGTCGTGGAACGCACGCAGACCGTGGTGCGCACGGTCGTGCTCCAGGATCAGGGCAAGGTTCCGCTGGCGCCCCGCGCGGCTCAGCGGCTGAACGGGGAGCCCTACACGCTGCCCGAGGACGCCGTGGAATGGATCGAGGCGCTGGTGGCTCTACGGCGCGAGGTGTCCAACCCGAAGATCCACGCCTTTCGCCACCACATCGCCCTCGCCTGCGAGAAGACCGCGCGGGCGCTACGTGACGCCGACCCAGGGACCGGGAGCTGAGAACAGCCGGCCGTAGGTGAATGGCAGGAGACGGCCCGTGCCGAGTGCGTTCGGCACGGACCGACAGGACTCTATCCACTGTCGCTACGCGTCGGGCTGCTGGCGCAGGTCAAGGAACATGCGTAGCCGGATGCCGGGCTCGCCGGGTTCGCGGACGGTGCGGTCGGCCGGCGCGAGTGCGCAGTGCTTGGCGAGCAGGTCCTGGACGGCGAAGGCGGTCGCGTCGTCGGCGGCCGCGACCTCGACGACGGCCAGACCTGCCTGTTCCACGTGGGTGGGATGAATCGGCTTCATGCACGGCACTACGCGCCAGCACCGGTAAAGGTTCTCCGCCCGGGCGGCCTTCACCCGTCTGTGTAGGTGAGCCGCCCCCGACCAGCTACCGAGGAGCTGTGCGGCGACCCCCGACCACGGTGGTGGACTCCCCGACCACGGGCCCGACCAAGGCAGGTCAGCGGTGGTTGATGGCGCGTGCCGGGGTGGGGCAGTGCAGCCCGAAGGCCGTGCTACGGCGGTGTGAAGGTGGGGGTGTCTGCGGGGGCTAGGTCGGGGCGGGTGCGGTGCCAGCGTGCGGGGTGGCGCCACCGGCCAGCAGCGTCGCGGGCGACGTCGACGCCGACTTCCACCACCAGCTCGGGTTCCACCAGCGTGACGAGCAGCGTCTCGCGGCTGCCCCATCCGGCGGAGAACGACCAGCCCGTCCACGGATGGTCGGCGGCGGCTGGGGTGAGCAGGGGGGCGATCGCGTGGCCGGCGGCCGCGGCCAGTGTGGTGGTGCGGCCGACGTAGTGCAGGTGCCCGCCAGTGTCATACCGGCCCAGCAGCAGCGAACGGGGCGCGGTGGGCGGGCCGGTGACGGCGCCGACGATCGCCTCGCTCGTCTCGATCGGCTTGTACTTCAACCAGTAGCCCCGCGCCGACGGCCGGTAGGAGTCCGTGAGCCGTTTGAACATCACGCCCTCCATCCCGACGGATCCCCACGTCAGCCACCGCGCCACAACCTCCGCGTTGGTAGTCGACGGGCATAGCGTCCACGGCGCGGTGAGCCGGCGGGCGGCGAAGACGGACTTGAGGGCCGCCCGGCGACGCTGGTAGGGCCAGGCGGTCGTGTCGGTGCCCGCCAGCCGCAGAAGGTCGAAGGCGACGAAGTGCGCCGGCCACACGTCCGCCGCCCGGGCCGCGCCGGCGCCGCGGCGATGCAGCCGGTCCTGGAGCCGCTCGAACGCGAGGCGGCCGTTCTCCCACACCACCAGCTCGCCGTCGAACGCGGTCGCATCGGGAAGCTGCCCGGCCCCGGATACGACCTCCGGAAACGCGGCAGCCATCTGGGTGCCGCGCCGCGAACGCAGCACCACCTCACCCTGGTCGACGGACACGAGAGCCCGGAAACCGTCCCACTTAGGCTCGGCAGCCCAGCCCGCCCTGAGCTGCGGCGATCGGGTCAGTGTGGCCAGCATCGGCTCCGGCGGAATCCAGGTCACGCCCCCATCCCTTCCACCGCGACCCTGCGCTCGGAACCCCGCCTTGTGGAAGCTGAAGCCGGATGTCCTGTGACGCCCTTCCCGTCCGGTGCCTCATCGGCTGTGGTCGTCCCGACCGCGGGAGGACACACGGGACGGCAGCGAAGAAGACAGCCGCACGCCGCTCACGCAGCGCCTAAAGGGGCGGGCCTTCCAACAATGGCTCCGGGGTAGCTGTCAGGCTGCGTCGGTCTGTGGCGTGTTGAGAGTAATGAGTTCTCCGAGGGCGATGTATGTCTGGAGGAAGACGAAGCGAGCCTCGCCAACCGTGACCTCGGCGTGAGTGCCTGCTGAGCAACGCTCGTAGAGATCAGACAGGGTCCTTCGAAGCCGGTCCCTCCGGCTCTTGGAGGCGCCGCATACGTGAGTGTGAGCCTGGAGTCGGTTCAGCACGTTTTGCGGTCCGACCTTCAGCGTGACCCCGTCTCCGATGACGTAGGGCTCATCCCTTGCCGGAAACACGTAGTCCGCGCAGGAATCGATCAACCGGCGGCAGGTGGTGAGAGCTTGGCTGACGGACTCGGGGTCTCCGTCCCGGAGCCGGTCGGAGACGCGCTCGATCTTGTCGAGCGCAGACCCGCTTGCCGCGGCCAAAGAACCGTCGACCTCCTTCTGCGTCGCCGCGAACAGACTTGCCTGGAGATCGCTAAAGAGAAGCTCGTGATAGATCTCGGTAACCATGTCGTAAGTGGTGGCGACTACTTGCCCGCAGATTCCGGTCCACGTGCCCAAGTTGGCTGATGCTTGCAGAATCCGCTGGTCATGGTTCTGGGACGCGAGGGCGATGTGGTCGCCTGAGTAGTTGCCTCCGCCGCGCATAGCGTCGATGGCCTTCTGGGCAGACTCGACGTGAGCTTCCACTTTCGCGATCGACACAGGGTAGAAGGTGTTCTTCTCCTTGGCGGCCAATCGGCCCGCCCGTCTGATCCATGTGCTAGCAGAACCGTCGGTCGGGTACCCGTTGCGCTCGAATCCGAGGAATTCCATCAACTCGGTGTGGCCGACCAACCGGGCGAGTCTGCTCGCCTTCAGGACAATCTCGGACGCCTTCAACCGCTTGAGCTCGACATCGGCCAAGAGCTCGTCCGCAACTCGGATTGCTTCTTCCTGTCGCCCCACGCTTCTGACCGCCTGTCTGCTCGAACTTCCTCAAGCAGCAGTCGTACCACGCTGATCCGACGCTCCTCAGCGATTATCTGGTACACCCACCCCGGCACTCGCCTCCTGTTGGTTGCTGGGGGCATGCGGTCCTGTTCGCCTGCTGGCTACGGGCGCGTGCTGACGAAGCGCACGGTCGATCCCCAGGCGGTCTTCGCCGCTTCCATGCACCACTGGCACAGCGGGATGCCGCCGCTGCCGTACTTGTGTGTCTTGCGCTGGCAGGCGGCACAGGGGCCGATCTTGTCGCCGGGGCAGATGAGGGCGGAGGGGTCCGGTTCAGTGATCGGCGGGGGAGTGGTCATCGCGTGCCTTCTGTTCCGGGCGACGGGCATTCATCACCTGCTGTGCAGAATACGACCCCTTTAGTACGGAAGTTCGATCGGCGCTCCGGAACCCGGGAGGTCTGTTGCGTGTCCCTGTGCACATGGACAGCACCCTTCTCAACGCGGCGCTCAGCGCCGCTGGCGCCGTGAGTCTCCTCTTCCTCGGAGGGTGGCAGAACAACCGGCAAACCCTGCGCACCGAGCAGCGTAAGCAGGCCGAAGCCGACCGCGCCGCGCTGGAGGCGCAGGCAGACGAACTGGTGACGGCGGTCCTGGCGGTGCGCGTGGTCGGCAACACGCACGATCACCTGTGGGGGAGCTGGCGGTCCAAACTCAATGTGCTGTTCCACGCGGCGGTGCGGGGCGGCGCCGCCTACGCCGCCTCGCAGCAGCGGGGATTCCCGGCCACCATGATCGGCTATGGCGAGGTCGCCGGCGTCATCTCCCAGTGGGACCGCGAGAGCGTGGCGTCGGCCGCGAAGCTATCCGCGCCCCTGAACCGGCTTGCGGCGGCCGTCACGCCCTTGCTCAGGCGCCCGGAGCCCGGCCTGGCGCAGGCAGCAGATGAACTGTTCACCGTGGTCACCGAGCACTACACCGACACGGACCGGACCGTACGGGCCCTTGAGGCGTTTCACCGGGCGCTGCGGCCCGCGCTGGAGGCGCCCGCGGTCCGTCGACGCCGATGGGCTCTGCGCAGAAGGCCGGCCAGCGAGCCGAGACAGTTGGAGCCCGCCCGGCAGGAGCCGGGGCCCGACACCCCCTGACGCGAATGCGTACGCCCCCGCCAGCTCCTGTCGCGCCCCGACCACGGACCCGACCACGGCCCTGGGATGAGCCCGAACAGCCCGTCCACCGCTGGTCACAGGGCCTGCCCGGGCCTGTGGGGGGCTTGCCCGGCTGAGAGGGCAAGCCCCCGGCAAAGGGCTTGCCCAGGACGCCGGTAGCGGTGCGTTCCGCACCACGGGGACGGCCGCCTACGGTGGTGCGGTGACGCCGCCCTCCGACTCCGACTCAGTCTCGACGCCGGCCGCGGTGCCGGTCCGTCTCGTGCTGCCCGCCGACCCCCTGCTCGGCACCCCCGACCAGGAAGTCGTCGCGCGGTTGTGGAAGCGGCAGCAGACGCCCACGGGCTGGCTCTACCAGGTCGGGCTGCCCGCCTACCGCAACAGCGAGGACGGCGGTGTGGAGGCGGCGGAGTACCGGGTATGGGTGCGCGCCCCCGAGCATGTGCGGCCGGTCGACGGCGTCGACTACGACCAGGTCGACACCGAACGCCTGGAGAGGACACCGCGGTCGACGGCCCGCGAGGTCCTCGGAGAGCGCCGCCCCGCGGGTTGGGTGCTGCAGAAACTGCGCGAGGAGCGCGGCCCGGCCCGCTCGGTCCTGCACACGCCGGACTGCGAGGAAGCCCCGACCGGCGCACCCGTCCTGGACCTGGACCAGGCCCTGGACGCGGCGGAACACCCCGGTACCCGGCTGTGCGTGCTGTGTGGCTGCGCTCAGGAACTGTCACCCGTCCTCAAAGGCTTCGACCACCTCGGCTCCGACGGCTGATCAGGTTGCTTCCTTGGTGGGCCCCACCGTTGCCTGGACAGGTGCACCCACCGTTGCACCGAGAGGTGCACCGAGGGTTGCACCTCACGCACCCCCGGTGGCACGGGTTTCACCAGGTCACCCAGTACGGGCAAGCCCTTCCCGCACACCGACACCTCTTCCTACGCGACAGCCGCAGGAAGAGGACCCTTCCCGCGGGCTGGTGGCGTGGAAGCAGGGAGGCACGTCAGCGAGGGAACCGAGCAATGGCCGGCTGGTCAGGGCTCCCACATGGTCGGGCCTCCGCCCAACCACTCGATTTGCTCGGAGGCCGCGATCTCGTCTTCGTCGGCCAGCCCCTCCGTCAGGCCGGCCCGCTGAAGATAGACGACCATGTCCCAGAGCCCGTAGGCGTTGCCGACAGGTACTCCGTGGATGCGGACCATCCGACCGCCCGCGCTGTCGGGCGGATCTACAGTCACTGGCTGCGCAGTGGTCATGTCCAATGATTCTGCCGCAAACCAGACGCCTCCCCATCTAGTGCCCCAAGGCCTTTCTCCCAATGGGCGGTGGGCAGCAGCGGCTTCCGCGTACTTGCGCGTGCCCGCGCCACAGCCGGGCGGGTTACACGTCCCGGCTCAGGTCCCAGGGGACTCTGCTGCCGGGGGCCTGGACGGGGCGCCACACGGGCGCTGACGGGCCGGCCTGAAGCAGGTCGGTCAACGGGGCCACGAGGACGGGAACGTCGCGCAGAAAGGCGTACAGGGCCAGCTCCCGGGTGGCCGCGCGCAGGGCGCTGATCCGGTTCTCGACGCCGACGGGGCCGGTCCCGTCCAGGACGAACAGCAGCCGCGGGAACACCGGGTAGCGCCGCTTCCACGCCTCCACTCCCGGCTCCTGCATGGTCGGCCGGCGCCCCGGACGCGTGGGGACATAAGCGTGGAGGCGGGCGTACGAGGTGAGCTTGGCTGCCAGGCGCTCAGGGCCCATGGTGGCCCGGTCAACCTCCACGAACGCCCGCAGCATCGACCCGCTGTCGCCGTCGACCGGGCCGCGCCGGTAGTACAGGAGCGCGTCGGGGATGACCGCGTGCGCGTTGCCGATCGGATGGTGGACCTCGGTCATCCAGTCCAGCGGCCGGCACACATCGCCACGGCGACGGGCGTCCTGGAGGAAGGCCAGCCCTGTCTCAGTCACCGTGAGCCCGTGCCCGATCCCGAGACGCACCGCGGTCGGATCGGACGCCGTCCTGGAAGGCCGTCGCTCCCGCAGCTCAGGCCACTCACAGGCGACCTTGACCCCGTAGGCGGTGGGAAACCACACCCGCCTGCGCCCGGCCTGCGGCAGCGTGATCCGCTCGATCAGCCCTTCCTCGCGCAACCGGGCCAGGCGCCGCCGGGTCTGCTCGATCCGCACCCCGGGCGCGATCACCCAGTGCATCTGCTCCGTGGTCGCCATCCGGTACTGCACCAGCACCGCCAGCGCCAGCCGATCCCCACCACCCACGTCCACACCGATCACACTCGCTCCCCTTCCGGCAGCGGCGCCGGCCTCCTGCCCGCACCGCATACCGGAAAGGCCAGCGGCCACCCCCGACCAGAAGAGCGACCACCAGGGCCCGACCACGGTCACGAAGCGACAACACTGCCGCCGACCAAGCCCACATCCCCTCCGACAACCCCACCGACAACCCACCGCACCCACTCGCACGCCCACCCACAAACCCGCAGGCCACCACGCTGGTTGGGTCGTGGTCGCCAGGCCGACATCCCCCTCTGCACACCCCCACACCCCTCAGCCGAGAAGAAGAGAAAGGGAAAGGGCGGGGGCCGGGCGGCGCGCCTCGGGGGATCGGGGCGCCGTCCTCGCTGCTTGCGCGTCGGCGGGGCCTCCGCGCCTGGCGCCGGACAAGCCGGGCGCCGCACAGCACGCGACCAGTGAGCGCAGCGCACGCAAAAGGCCGGCACCCCTCAGTCCGCCGAAGCGGGTGGCACGGGGTACCGGCCAAAGCGAACCTCCGAAGAGGAACTGACACCAGCATAACCCGCCGCAACACGGCCCACAGGCGCCGCGCTGCGGCCTTTCCACGCCCTCGCCGGACCCTCGCGCGACCCGAGGGGCAGCGGACGCCACGGGGCGCAGCAGGGCGCAGCAAACCCCTTTCTCGCGGGGTGGGCGGGGCGGGGTGCGCCACCGGCCGCCGCCACGCGCGGCAGGGTCCGCTCCGCGGCCCCTGCGGGGCGCCTCCGGCACCCCGGGCGCGTGCTGCGGGCGACTCCGTCGCCCTTGCCGGTTGCTGCTCCGCAGCCCGGGCGTCCCGGCTCCGCCGGGAAAGCAGCCGGTACCACACCCCGCCCCGACTACCCCGCGAGAAAGGGCCCGGTAAAGCATTTCCGGCCCAAAAAAGAAAATAAAAAAGATCCATTGCGTAATGGAAATCGGGAGGCAAATTCGGTATTGTTTCTCTTGCCGGAAGGGAGTGGCACCCAACCGGCAAAGCGAACCAAACACCGAAGCAGACAAGGAACACAATGGAACAGCAGGCCCGTTACGTCATCGGAGCGCGTGAAGACTCCGGGATCTACCCCGTTGTAGTCGACGGCTACCCCGCCGGGACCATCCACCGCCGTCACGGCAGTTGGTTTGCGACCATGCCCGGCCACCCCATCACCGGCCGGAGCACCAGCCGCTACGGCGCTGCCGAACTCCTCGTGGCCGCCGTCGATGAGGGCAAGCGCCCCACCGCCCCCCTCACGCCCGCACACACCCCCCGCGCCGTGGACGTCGCGCACCGCAGCTACACCCATCTCATCCCCGAGCTGCGCCCGACGCTCCCGAACGCGGTCCGGGCTGCCGAGGCTATGGCCCGGCTGGCGGAGCTGGCATGGAAGCCGCTCGCGGGCTACCCCGGCGCCGACCAGCCCTGGCTGATGCAGTGCCTGCTGTGCGGGTGGCAGGGCCGTCGCTTCTGGTCCCACCTCCGAGGCCGCAACGGCGACCCCACGCCCCGCCCCATCACCCGGCACCCCGGGTGCCTGCTCGTCGCCGACCACGCAAAGCACATTGCTGAATTCACGGCCAATCTCACCACCACGTGCGAATGCGCCGAATTCAAGCACCCCACCGACATTCACGGCGCGCGTGAAATCCTCAGGACCCTCTCCTATTCTCCCGCCGCCACGATGCCGTACGCCCGAGCAATCCTGGAGCCCTGCACGGCATCCAGCGCCAGGGCCGCAGCCCTGCGCGAAGCACTGAATTCCCTCACCGCAAAGAAGTAGGCACACCAGGCCGGACCCACCCGGCCACCCACACCAGCGGGAGGCCCGCACCGGGCCTCCCGTCCCCGCCCGGCGAGCACCCCGCGCCACCGCCCGGCCACCCTTTCCCGCGCCCCGCCGCGAGTTGAGCCGCCCAAAGGGCCCGCTCCTCGCCGCCTTCTGCGCGCAATCCAGCACGCCCGAGGAATTCAGTGATCCCGGTAAAGAGCACCGAAGAACAGCGCCGCGAATACACCCGCGCCATCATCGAAAAGTGGGAAACGGCCACGCCCGACCAAAAGCGCCGTGGCCGTGACTGGTACGCAATCGCCCACGAAATCGCCCTAGAAATCTCAGGAGGCAACGCAAAGAAAGGGGCAGGCGTACTTGCCGCATTGTCCGCAAACACATCGTGGCCCGAAAACTGCCGACTCGCCCGAAAGGCATTCACCGACGGCACCGCAACCGGCCACGTCCGAGACGCACTCACCAAAGCAAACCGCATCATGGCAGGAACCGACCCGACCGAAGTTCTCCCCATGACCCTGAAAACAGGCTGGTTCTACCTCTGCATCGAAAACCCAGAACACCCCGAAGCCGTAGTCATCGACCGCCACGCCCACGACATCGCAGTCCGCCAGGTCTACGGCCAGCGCGACCGAGGCCTAGGCGCACAGGGCCGGTACAACACCCTCGCCAACTGCTACCGGGCCGCCGCGCAGGCAATCGGAGAGATCCCCAGCAAGGTTCAGGCAGTCACCTGGGTCGCACACATCGAGAGGAAATCATGAACGTCATCACGTGTGCTTTCTGCACCTCCGAGGCAGCGACTTTCCGCGTGCGCCCGGACCGAGTATTCGAATGCCCACAGGGTCACGAAATCACAGTCCGGGATATCTGCTTGGACGAAATGAATGTCTGGGCAGTCGACGCCTCCGGAACTCTCGGATACGTCGTCAGCCCCGTGTTCTCCCTGGAAGTGATCGCCGAAGCACTGGAAGACCTGGCCAACTGCGACAGTTGGCCACACCCCGAATACGCCGCCCGCGTAGCGCTCGATACGGCATTCAAAGCCTGCGTCGACTACGTGGCCGCTTACCGCGTCGGCGTAGCGTAAGTCTCCAAGCCCCTTCGGGGATTGGAGAGGGAGTGAGGACTCAGCCCGGAATTCATCCGGGCTGAGTTTTGACGCACCTTCAGGGGCGAGATAGGGGGTACGGTGTGAGACCAAAACACATCCGGGCCTCAACTTTGACGCACGAGGTCTGTGCTGATGGTCTGTCAGGTTCCGGCAGGTGCCTGCGCTCCACTGCGCACCCCCCTCCCTGCTGCTGCCGCTTTCCTGACGCTCCCGGAGGGTGCGTCAGGGCCCGTACTGGACTGCGGAGCAGGCCGGTACGGGACGGCCCGGGCCGGAGGCCGGGCCCCGGATCACGGAGTGATCCGGAAGGCGGAACGGAGTTCCGCC
>NZ_JBIVSV010000026.1:0-43220 GCF_044756385.1 Streptomyces sp. NPDC091972
TGTTCCCACCGCACCTTCGTGCCGTGCGTGGGCCGAACCCCGAACGATCACCACCGCAACTCCCTGCGCACCCACTCCGTGGCCGTCGGGATGCCTGACCAGGACTCGGTGCGTGAACTCGCCCACAATGCGGGCGGCATCGAGCAGTTCACCGGGCCCCCCGGATCAGCCACCTCCTTCGACTCCAACTGCATGCACGGATCGAACGGCAACATCACGCCCTACCCGCGGTCCAACGTTTTCATCGTCTGCAACAGCGTCGACAACGTCCTCGGGGAGCCCTTCGGCGCGCCCGCCCCACGGCCGACGTCACTTGTATTGAAGGTCTCGTGCGGCATAAGCTGAATGCATACGAGAACGATCGTTTTTTCTTGGAGGAGCCTTTGTCGTCACCTCCTGCCGGCCCAGGTCGCCGAGCGTGGCCAGCCGGACAGGACGGGACTGGGCACCTCCGACGGATCGTTGAGCGGACGATCTCCTGACTGCACGGCTTTCGCCGCTTATGGACATCCAAGCTCGTCCATGTCCCTGTAACACGACCTACGAACAAGCATTTCGAAAGAGAACGTGACATGACTGAACGGACTGGATCGGCGGACCGTCCTGCTGCCGACGAGCACGAGGGGCTTCGCCAGGACATCCTGGCTAGGACCGCGGGGTTGCACCCCCTGGTCGAAAAGTACGCGGCGCAGGGTGAAGAGATGCGGCGCATACCCAACGAGGTGGTGAACGCACTGACCGAGGCGGGGGCCTTTCGGCTGCTGCAGCCTCGTCGGTTCGGCGGCGCCGAGGCGGGACTCACTGAACTCGTCGACATGTCGAGCGATCTGGCGCACGCCGATGGTTCGACATCCTGGGTGACGATGATCATCGCTGTGACCAACTGGCTGGCGTGCCTCTTCCCCGACAAGGCCCAGGCCGAGGTCTTCGGTGTCGACCCAGACGCCAAGGTGGCCGGCGCCGCCGCACCGACCGGTACCGGTCGGCGCACTGAGGGCGGCTGGATCGTGAGCGGGCGGTGGCCCTACAGCTCCGGTTCCTGGCATGCCACATGGGCCGTGGTGGGCGTCCTGCTCCTTGACGACGACCAGCAGGTCACCGATCAGACTCTCGCCCTGATCCCTACCGACGAGCTCATCGTGGAGGACACCTGGTTCAACAGCGGCATGCGGGCCACCGGCAGCAACACGCTGTCCGGTCAGGACATCTTCGTGCCCGCGCATCGGGTGCTTTCCGTACCCAGGGCCGCGGAAGGCGACCGGCCCGCGACGGCATCGCGACAGGGCCTGTACAGCGCTGCCTTCGGCCCCATGCTCTCGGTGTGTCTGGCTGCCCCGGTGCTCGGCCTCGGCGAAGCAGCGCTCCAGTGGACGATCCAGCAGGCCGCAGTCAAGCCGCTGTCCTTCACCGTGCATGGACGCCAAGCCGACTCCGTCGGAGTTCAGAACCTGATCGGCCGGGCGGCGCTACGACTGCGATCGGCGCGACTGCACCTGCGGGACGTCGCTGCAGAAGTGGATACGGCCGCCGAAGAGGGCCGATCTCTCACCTACGGCGAGCGTGGACGTATCAAGGCGCAGACCGCGCACGCCGTCGAAGAGTCCCTGGCAGCCATTGACACCCTGCTCACAGTGCACGGTGCAGGCGCCTTTGCCGATGCCAGCCCGCTCCAGCGGATGTGGCGCGATGCTAACGCTGCCGCCCGCCACGCTGGCCTCAACCCTGCGGTCGCGCAGGAGGTCTACGGCAAGCATCTGCTCGGCGTGGATGAAACCGTGAGCCTCATGGTCTGACCCAGCCCAAAAGCCCACCCCGCTGAGTCATGAGGTGAGCGTGAACGCTTGCACGACCGGCGCCTGCTGGCGCCGCACACACCTCAAGACCGGTATCGCTCATTGGCCAGACATTCGTGCTGGCTGCCAGACCGGCATCGCGACAATGCCGAGGCTGGTCAGCTCTGTGGCCCGGAGGTCTCTCCGGTCACAGGGCCTCCAAGCCGTACCAGTGAAAGGAATCCAGTGGCCGAGCTGTTCTACGACGCCGACGCCGACCTGTCCATCATCCAGGGCCGCAAGGTCGCGGTCATCGGTTACGGCAGCCAGGGCCACGCCCACGCGCTGTCGCTCCGTGACTCGGGTGTCGACGTGCGTGTCGGTCTGCACGAGGGCTCCAAGTCCAAGGCCAAGGCCGAGGAGCAGGGCCTGCGCGTGGTGACGCCGTCCGAGGCCGCCGCCGAGGCCGACGTCATCATGATCCTGGTCCCGGACCCGATCCAGGCCCAGGTCTACGAGGAGTCCATCAAGGACAACCTGAACGACGGCGACGCGCTGTTCTTCGGCCACGGTCTGAACATCCGCTTCGACTTCATCAAGCCGCCGGCGAACGTCGACGTCTGCATGGTCGCCCCGAAGGGCCCGGGCCACCTCGTCCGTCGCCAGTACGAGGAGGGCCGCGGCGTTCCGTGCATCGCGGCCGTCGAGCAGGACGCGTCGGGCAACGCCTTCGCGCTGGCTCTGTCGTACGCCAAGGGCATCGGCGGCACCCGCGCCGGCGTCATCAAGACGACCTTCACCGAGGAGACCGAGACCGACCTGTTCGGTGAGCAGGCCGTGCTCTGCGGTGGTACGGCCGCGCTGGTCAAGGCCGGTTTCGAGACGCTGACCGAGGCGGGCTACCAGCCGGAGATCGCGTACTTCGAGTGCCTGCACGAACTGAAGCTGATCGTCGACCTCATGTACGAGGGCGGCCTGGAGAAGATGCGCTGGTCGATCTCCGAGACCGCCGAGTGGGGCGACTACGTCACCGGCCCGCGGATCATCACGGACGCCACCAAGGCCGAGATGAAGAAGGTCCTCGCCGAGATCCAGGACGGCACCTTCGCGCGTGAGTGGATGGCCGAGTACCACGGCGGTCTGAAGAAGTACAACGAGTACAAGCAGCAGGACTCCGAGCACCTCCTGGAGACCACCGGCAAGCAGCTCCGCAAGCTCATGAGCTGGGTCGAGGACGCTGATGGCTAACCGCGTCGCACAGACCTGGCACTCCCCGTCAGACCGTGACGTCACAGCCCTCTGTCCGGAATTCGCCGCGATGATGCTCGGCAGCCATCTACGTAGCGTAGGGGTCCCGCTGTGTCCGCGAGTTTGGACGAACGAAGAAGAGGCAGCGGTCTGGCTATACGAGGCGCCGTTCGGATTGCTGGCACACAACACGACATCGGATCCCCGTTTCGTCTACGCCAACCGCACCGCCCAGCGTTGCTTCGGCTACACGTGGCAAGAGTTCACTAGTCTTCCTTCCCGTCTTTCCACAGCTACCGACGCCCAGCACGACCGAGAGAAATTCGTCGATTCAGTTAATCGCAATGGGTTCGCTGACGGATACCGGGGTCGGAGGATCCGCAAGGACGGCAGTGCGTTCTGGATTGAAGACGTCTGCATGTGGGACCTAGTGGATGCAGCCGGAAAGAAGCACGGACAGGCAGCGGTCTTCCGTTCCTGGACCGACGCAGGAAAAGAGCATTGAAATAATCCAGGAAATTACCTCCTGCTCGAGCACACCGAGCCTCTCATCCTGTCCTGGAGGGTGAAATAGGTGGTCAGTGGGTGGGGTGACAAGACAGGGCCCCTCGTCATCGGCGTTGTGACTCCACTCCACACACCGGAGACCGAAGGAGCCCTGGGGCCTTCCTCCGTGATGGTGGACACGCTTCGTTGATCACGCGGCAAGTGTGAACTGAGCCAGGTGTCGACGTTCGTACTCGTAGGGGGCCGAGGTGTCGGCGGCGGAGTGCCGACAGGTAGGTGTTGTAGCGGCAGCCAGGCGAAGACCCGGTTCCTGCAGGGGGGCAGGGTCGCTGCAGCCACTACGACTTCGACGTCGATGTCCTGGCCGCCTATCGGCCCCCTGGCAAAGGATGCATCGAACGCCAGATCCTCATAAGTGGGGCCAGGCCTCGGCGACGAGGTTTTGGCCACAACCATCTTCGAACCGCTGCCCCACTGCGAAGTCGCCCCGATCAACGGCAACAACTACCGGCTCATGAACCGCCTTCAGGCGAGCGGGACACCGACGTGGCCTGAGCAGCGCTGCACCCAACTTCGTACCCGGTGGTGCCCTCAGAGGAGTACCTGGCATCCCGGGCCGCACGCGCGTCCACGGCCCGGAACTCCCCCTGGCCGCGGCTCCGCGATAAAGCCCGGCAACCTCCCCCCGCCGGATACGCGCAGAAGCGCCGGGCGACGGCAGTGCCGCACCGGTGCCGGGTAGTTCATAGTGGAATTCTTCGTGCCACTGATTCCTTTTAGAACGGACGCCTGGACGACTGTTGCCAGCGAGCCTTCCACGAGCGGGTCCCCGGTCGAATCTGGACGATCCGCTTGACCGGGCATGCCGACCGGACCGTCACCACCACCTGCAGCATCGCGGCGTGCCGGATGCTGCCCCGCTCCAAGGACCTGGCCGGGCTGCGGACGTTCGCCGCTCAGCACGCCGCCGCCCACGCACGAGTGGCCACCGTCCGCGCCAACGCCTGGTGCGACTGCGGCTCTTCTCAGTGCGCCGCCCACCCGGACACGACCGCCCACTGCGCGGGCGGCGTGGCACTCGTTCTCCAGCACGATCCTGTTGTCGGACGCGTCTGGACGCTCGAAAAAGTCTGTAAGGCGTGTGCCTCGCTGATCGCTTGCTGCCCGGGCGTGCGCGTCGCCACTTGTGCCCCAACCACCGGGCCATTGGGGCAGTATGCCGGTATGAACAACTGGAAGCGGTACGCGACGATCGCCGTCTCGACGCTTGTCATAGCTGCAACGGTGACCGTGTGGTTCACCAGAGACATGAATGCGGCGAGTCAAGTGGGCTCCATTGTGGCCGCGTGCGCGGCGGTGATCACACTAGCGAGGGAACTTCTGCGGCCGGGTGGGCAGCCGGCTCTTGCCGTCGCCCTGCAGACGGGCCGGGCGACGGCCCGATCGGGCGCTGACGCCAACACGGGCATCACAGGTCCAGCGAACAGCTTGCAGGGCGAGTTCCGGGCGGAGCGCACCGGAGACGCCGACGGCGACGGCGGCACTGCCAACACAGGCATCCGCCTCAGCTGACCCCCCTCAACCAGACCGTCCGCACAGCGCCAGAACGGGACGCAGGTGCTCAGTAACAAGAACGTGCTCAAGGTCTCGAACACGGGCAGCGCGTACGCCGAAGCCAATGGTTGGGCAAACAGTGGGCACGTCGAAAACCTCACAGTGGTGGTCAATGAAACCTTCCGGCCGCAGTGGCCGCTGCTCGTGGGCCCCCTCCCACCGCCTGCCTCCCGGTTTGTACCTCGCGATGCCTCATCGAATCTGCGCGAGTGGATCGAATCCGCCAAGGCCACTCCTTCGACAGTGGTTCTCCGGGGCATGGGGGGCACGGGCAAGACGCAGGTGGCGACCGAGTTCGCCGCGGACATGCTGGCGAAAGCCCGCGCCGATGTCGACTCAGCCTCCCTCAGCACCAGCACACAGCACGCCGACCCCGTTGCCTCGTCGCTCGCACGGATAGACCTCGTCGTTTGGGTGACTGCCGATCGCATCGAGCACATCGTGAGCACCTACGCCCGTGCCTGGCGTGCCGTCACAGGTCAGCTCCCTTTGGGCGACGCGGACGGCGAAGCTGCCAGCTTCCTCTCCTGGCTCGCTACGACTCCCCGACACTGGCTGGTGATTCTGGATGATGTGCCGGACGTAGGAACATTGCGGGACTGGTGGCCACCGCGCACGGCCAGCGGACGATGCGTCGTCACCACACGCAGCAATGACGCCGCCTGGCACACAGAGCATCGCGTCTGTGTGGACGTTGGCTTGTACTCTCGTGCCACGTCAAGGCGTTACCTGCAAAGTGTCCTTGGGCCGAAGGGACTGGAGCACGACCCTACCCATCTCGGCCGCCTCGCTGACGATCTCGGCCATCTGCCGCTTGCCCTTGCGCAGGCAGCCGCCTACCTCTGCGAGGATCACTCTTTGACCATTGAGCGGTACCGCGATCTGCTTGCGGACCGAACGCTGCATCTGACCGATGTCCTGCCCGAGGACAGCAGTCTTCCGGATGCGCAGCAGCACACCGTCGCTGCTGCGTGGCACCTGTCGGTGCAGCGAGCGAACGAACTCGCCCCAGCGGGCGTCGCCCGTCCGCTGCTGACAGTGTTGTGCCTGCTGGACACCCACGCGGTCCCCACCGCGATGCTCTCTACACCCGCTTTGCTCAAGTACCTCGATACACAGCAGCCGAGCGGTCGGCAAAGGCCGACCTCAGCCCACCACGCGACACGGGCACTGCGAGTACTACGCCGACTGAATCTCGTGACCCCGGCCCCTCGAGGAACGGATGACCAAGACGATCTCATCAGCATGCATCAGCTCGTTCAGCGCGCGGTGCGAGAAAGCGCCCAGCCCTCGGAACTGAACGTCGCGGTCCGAGCAGCAGCTGATGCTCTTGAGGAAACATGGCCGCCGGGCGTTCACTACGCGGACACCGTCGTCGGCCGCGCCCTGATGTCCAGCGCGGCGTGTCTCATCGCGCATGACACAGCGGATGCATTGTGGGATGAACAGGGGCCGCACCGCGTACTTACGCGACTCGGACTACAACTGCAAGGCACCGGGCGCAGGCATCAGGGCCTGCTGCACTACAAATCCATGCTGCGCACCGCCCGACGACAACTGGGTGACAACCATCCGGGGACTCTGCTCCTGCGCAGCGACATTGCATGCTTGCAGGCTGAAGACGGCGACGTGTCAGCGGCGGTGAGAGAGCTCAGGGCAGTGCTGGCCGTTCAGCGCCGCCTTCTCGGTGACGAGCACTCGCACGTGCTGACTACGCTGAACAATCTGGCCCACTGGCGCGGCATGGCTGGGGACCACGCGGGGGCGGTCGCAGAGTACGACCGTCTCCTCAACACATTGCGGCGGTTGTCTGCTCCTGCGGAAGAAGACATTCTCGCTACCCGGCGCAACCGCGCTCACTACATGACCCGTTGCGGCCGGGAATCTGAGGCTCTGCCGGAGCTGCGCGCTGTCGTCAAGGGCACCATGCGGATCAGCGGTCCGCGTCATCCTCGTACCATGGCCGCGCGAAACGCCCTCGCCAGCTGCCTGGGCCTACTGGGCCACCACAAAGAAGCGATCGAAATCCTCACGCTTGTACTGGCCGACCAGCACGAGGTGCACGGAGAGCTCCACGCCGAGGTCCTGATCACCCGCTGCAATCTCGCCCAACAACGCGGCAGGGCGGGCCACCACGGCCAGGCAATCACGGAACTCACGGAACTCGTACCCCTGTTCGCCGCCGTGTTCGGCCCCGACCAGACACGCACGCTCACCTGCCGCGCGGTTCTGGCGCACTGGACCTGGCGAGCAGGCGAGAAAGAAACGGCGCGCGCCCAGATGGAGAATGTGGCCGACCACGCGACACGCGCTCTGGGCCTGCATCATCCCCTCACCACAGACGCATGCCAGACCCTTGGCCACTGGTCTGCAGACGGCGGAACCTGGGCTGAACAGCCGTAAGCCATCAAAACTGGGGGTTGCCGCCGGGGCCCATCAGCCAGCGACAGAGCAACCGTGAGTTCTCCACCTAGCCGGGAAGCAGGTGCTCGATGAGGCGCAGCCGACGGAAGTGACAAGCGATGACAAGGCGCAGATCGCTGGCAGCTTCGAAGGGGGTGCCCTACGCCGGGACCGCTTGGCGCCCCTGCCAAAGCACGGGTCCGGTGTGCCACGGCACGGGTCCAAACTGCGGCGAATGTCCGCGCCGCCTTCCGTGACCGCGGCCAGGTTCAGTCTGGTGGTTAACCGGCTGTGCGAACGTCCCAGTCCGTGATCACCTGGCCCGGTGAGTACACCATCCGGCGGTTCTCGCTGCGGTTCACCCTGCTTCTGAGCCCGGCTGCACGCTGATGGGTGCGACACGCCGTGGAGCCGACGCTCAGGCCCTACATGATCGGATCCTTCGTGGGCGAGGGCTGACGGCGCCGGAACCACTGTCCCTTGCGGAATGCGCCGAGCCCTTATGGATTTTCTTCGCCCTGGGCGACCTCAACCTCGTGGTGGAAGGCCACCACGCTGGTGGTTGCGGCCGCGGCGGGCAGGATCGCGCAGACGGTGAGGAGCAGGGCGATCCATCGCCTGGTGTTCAAGCGGCCATCGCCGGGGACGAGTAGGGCGGCAACCCGCTGGGGAACGGGGCCCGTGGTCGCGGCCGGGGCGAAGCCCGGGCGGGTGGAGCGCTGCGCATCCCCCGCGAGGGCGGCACGGGCGATGGCCCGTGCCAGGAGGCGGCGGTCGCCGACTGCTGCGGCAGCGCTCTCGTCGGCGGCGCGTTCCGCGGCGAGCTGGATGGTGGCACGTGTGGCGTGGAGTGCGGGGTGGCAATGGGCGGCGAGTTCGGCGGCTGCCAGGAAGTGGTGGTGGCCGCCTGCGTTGTGGGCCCGCTCGTGGGCGAAGAGAGCTTCTCGTTCGGCGGGATTGAGGCTGCGCAGCATCGCGGTGGTGACGACGATCCGGTGGGGCCTGCCGGGCAGGGCGTACGCGTCCGGATGCGGTGAGTCTACGACGCACAGGTCGCCGGCGGCGGGGCGGCGGTCGGCCTCCGCGCGGGCGCTGCGGAAGGCCCGGACTTGCCTTAGTGCTGAGCACCCAAGGGTCCAGGCGCCGACGGAGAGTGCGCCGGTGGCGAGCGCGGCGGCCGGGAGGACGAGCAGGTCCGAGGGGGTGTGCAGGGGGTGGACGAGGTCGCCGAGCGCCGCGAAGAGGGAGAGCTTGAGCAGTCCGATCAGCACGAGGGCACCGAGCGCAGCCACGCACGCACCGGCACACACCAGAATGCACACAGTCAGCACACGCAGGGCGGTGACCGGGTCGAGGCGCCCGAGGGCGCGCCGGGCCAGTACCGGCAAGGCGAAGGGCAGCAGGATCGGAATCAGGAGGAGAGCGATCACTACTCTTCGGCCTCCAGCAGTTGGCGCAGCAGCTCCCCGTCGTAGGGGCTGAGTTGGGCGACGAACCGGGCGAGGACGGTCTCACGGTCGACGTCACGGTTGAGTTCGGTGTGCATGCGCTGGGCGGTCAGACCTGGGGCGTCCTGTACGGGGACGTACGCGTAGCCGCGCCCGTGCCGCTCACGGTCGACGGCGCCCTTGTCGTAAAGGCGGGACAGGATCGTGGTCACTGTCGTCCGGGCGAGGCCAGAGGAAAGTTCGGCCTGGACCTGCCCTGGAGTGAGCGGGGCGTCGGCGGCCCACAGGGCGGCCATGACGGCGGCTTCGAGTTCGCCGGCCGGGCGCCGTTCATCCTTCGAGTCGGTCATGGGAACGATCCTCACCCCGCTATCGTCTACAGTTCAGTAGACCGTCTACAGCATTGTAGTCATCGGTCGGGTGCTGTTGCTGCGCGCCCTCCGCCGGATTGATGAGGTCGCGATGATGTTCACAGCCGTCCACCTATCGTCGCAGCTGGCTGGCAACGTGCTCGATGTCCATTCTCTGCTGGCCGCCTGCGGAGTGGTGGGGGCGGGGGCGGTGTTGTTCACCGAGACGGGCTTACTGATCGGGTTTTTCCGGCCAGGCGTTTCACTGCTGTTCACGGCGGGCCTGCTGTCCGCAGGCTCCACCGCGGCGGATGTGCACCTGTCCCTGGGGCCGTTGCTGGTCGCGGCGGCAGGTGTGCTGGCCGGGGTGCAGTGCGGGTATCTGCTCGGCCGGAAAGAGGGCGGAGCCCTGCTGGCCCGCGGCTGCTCACAGCGCCTGCACGGGGGCGCGAGACGCGCCGGGGAGCTGCTGGAGCGGCTCGGTTATGCGAAGGCCATCGTGCTGGCCCGTTTTGTACCGGTGGTGCGGACCGTGCTCAGTCCGATGGCGGGCGCGCTAAGGGTGCCGGTGCGGACGTTCACACTGTGGCGGGCCGTCGACGGGCTCGTGTGGAGTACCGGCCTCACGCTCGCCGGCTATGCATTGGGCGCGTCGATCCCGAACGTGGACCGTAACCTGCTGCCTCTGGTGGCTCTGATCGTCGTCGTATCGCTGATCCCGCTTCTTGCCGAGGTGCACACGTCTCGCCCGGGTGCCGAAGCCGAGGGGACAAGCAGGTGATCATGGCCTTCGACGGGGCGCCGATCGATGGCTCTGTCTACCTGGACGTGGTGCGTGTGGCCGACCATGCGCCGAGCTGGCTGGATGACGCGGTGTCGCTGTGGTCAATGTACGGGCTGGCGGTGTTCGCTGTCCTTGCGGGCGTCGGCTGGTGGTTCGCACGTCGGGCCGGGGGCGCGGCGGCGGTGACCGCGCTGGCCGTGCCGGTGGTCGTGGTCCTGGCGTACAGCGTGGACGCTGTCTTGAAATTGGTGGTGCGCGAGGACCGGCCGTGCCAGGGCCTGCGCGTGAAGACGCTGGAGGAGTGTCCGGCCCCCGGGGACTGGTCCTTCCCCAGCAACCATGCAGCGATTGCGGCCGCCGCCGCGGTGGCCCTGTTCTTCGTCTCGCGCCGGCTGGGGTCGTTCGCGGCCGTGGCCGCTGTGGCGATGGCGGTCTCTCGGGTGTGGGTCGGTGTGCACTATCCGCACGATGTCGTGGCCGGCATGCTGGTCGGCGGGCTCGTCGCGCTCCTGTCGATGACTGCCGCGCGGCGGTGGTCGCGATCAGTGGGCCGGTGGATCGGGTCCGGCCGCCTGCGCGCACTGGTGACGGTGCCATGAACCGGCGCGACGCCGTCGATGTGGCGGGCACGGGCTCGGCGCCTTCATGGCATTCGGCATCCTCATCAGGGTGGGGATCAGCCAGAATGGTGCTTCACTGTGGGCGGATGAAGGAGTGCTGGTCTGGTCGCTCAGCCATCGTCCGCACGTGACGACGACGCTGGCCCGAGGGGTGACCAATACCGGCACCGGCGCCGTCTCCCTATGTCCTCGCGGCGCTGGCTCGTACGGCGCGGCAACGGATGCGGGCTGCGGTGCTAAACCCGGGATGCCTCCAAGCTATGCGAAACGAGTTGATGGCACTCATCCAGCGGCCGCGTCCGCCGAGTGGGCGACTTCGGCGGGCGACTGGGCCTTCTCTCCGGACATACCACCACAGCAGCGCTCACCGGCATCTGGTCGCTCCCACGGCGGGCCGCTCGCCAACGTTGCCTTCACCGACGACGAGCACCCCCAACGCACTCTCCGCCGGGGCTTACGTCATATACAGCTCCGCCCTGACCTCATCGATGGTTGCCGGCGAGCACCAGGCCACCCCTCACCCGGCAGCCGACAACAACCCGAAGAAGGCAGTGAGGCGTGTTTACACCTAGCTTTGAAGCGGGCATTTCCCCTGCATACGTGAGATATTGGGGGTTCAGCCGCTGTGGGTGGAGACGTTCACGGGACTTCGGATGGGGCAGTTCGAGCGGCTGCTGAAGGTGGTCCGTGAACGGGTGGGAACGGGGCCGGTGGGGTGCCGTCCGTGGTGCCTGCCGCTGGCCGATCGTGTGTTGCTGGTCGCTGGTACTACCACACAAATCTCACCATCGCAGCGCGCCCTGTTGGTCGGATGCCCGCCTGCGACGGCGTGCTGGGTCAAAGGCTGCGGCCGCTGCTGACCATCGAGCTGGCAGCTCGTCCGGCAGACGCGCGATGGAATGGCTGTGGATCGTGGACGGCACCCTCATCCCGGTCCGTGACCGGAAGACCAGGGCGTCTTCACGCGACTACCGCGCCCCGGCGAACGTGCAGGTTATCGTCGATGTCGACACCTACCTTGTGATTGCCTCCGCACACCCGATGCCGGGCACCACCGCGGACGCGCAAGCCTGACGGCGACTGGCTTGGCCGCACACTGCCAGGACGTGACCGCGCTGGGCGACGGTGCCTGCACGACTGCGGGATGGTCACCCTGCACCGCGAACGCCCCCATCGGACCCTGCTGGCGGGCGAGGAGGAAAACGACGCCGCCAACCGCAAAGTGTGAGCGATGGTAGAACGTGTGATCGGCCACATGAAGAACTACAAAATCCTCCGCGACTGCCGGCAATGCGGAGACGGACTCCACCACGCTGTCCAAGCCATCACCCACATGCAGACCTCGCCCTGGTGACACGACCAGTGGACTGCCTGCACGGGCCCTGATCTGCCCGAACACGGCCTTGCGTAACGCCCTTAGCAGGGACACGGCAGAGGAGACACGGAACGACGTGGGCCGCCAAGCCTTGACGGAGCCCTGACATTTTACCGTGCCCGTTCAGGATCCGATCGAACTAAGTCGAACGCTTTCCCACCGTTCTCTGAGAAAGCTGTAATGATATCCATAGGTGTCATCCATAGCGTTTCGACTGCAAATCATCGCCTCAAGCGAAGAGGAGAAGATGCAGAGCCACGCAGTCGAGAAAATCGACGCCTCCGGCACCGCGCCCCCTAGCCATAGGGCCGTGTTAGGTGGCCCCTCCGCCCCTCCCGCGCGCACGCTCGTTGACGTTCTCGTCCACACAGTGAATAGCCACGCATCGGAGCGTGCCCTGGACGACGGCGAAACTGTCTACACGTACGAACAACTCATGAGAGAGGTGGAACAACAGGCGAAGGATCTGCGCGCGCGGGGTGTCGGCCCTGGTGACCGGGTCGGCGTTCGTCTGCCTTCTGGAACCGCCGCCCTCTACGTCGGTATCCTCGCCGTCCTTGCTGTCGGTGCCGCCTACGTCCCCGCGGATTTCGATGAGTCCGAGGAACGCGCCACCACGGTATTCACGCAGGCGCAGGTCTGCACGGTGCTCACCGCCACCGGGACCGCCCCCGGGCCAGCGCGGCCACACGGACGCGCGCGGCGGCCGGTACAGCCGGGTGACGACGCCTGGATTATCTTCACCTCCGGTTCCACCGGCGCGCCCAAGGGCGTCGCGGTCAGTCACCGGTCCGCCGCCGCCTTCGTCGATGCGGAGGCGAAGTTGTTTCTGGAGCATGCCCCACTGGGACCGGGAGACCGGGTCCTTGCTGGACTGTCAGTGGGGTTCGACGCATCGTGCGAGGAGATGTGGTTGGCCTGGCGGCACGGTGCCTGTCTGGTCCCGGCCCCACGAGCAGTAGTGCGGTCAGGACCGGATCTCGGGGACTGGATCGTGGAACGGCGGATCACCGTGGTCTCCACCGTCCCTACCCTCGCGGCGCTCTTGCCAGACAGCACGTTGCATAGGGTGCGGCTGCTCATCGTCGGCGGTGAGGCATGCTCACCCGAATTAGTGGAACGCTTCGACGACGGTGTACGGGAAGTATGGAACACCTATGGTCCGACGGAAGCGACTGTCGTCTCAACTGCGGTACGACTGCGCGCCGGCCACCCCGTCACCATCGGTGTCCCGCTGCCCGGCTGGCAGATCGCGGTAGTCGACCCCGACGGGAACCCGGTTGCCTGGGGCGAGAGCGGCGAACTTGTAATCGGCGGAGTGGGCCTCGCCCGGTACCTGGACGCAGAAAAGGACGCCGTCGCATACCGGCCAAGCCCCGAACTCGGTTGGGAACGCTGCTACCGGAGCGGCGACCTAGTACGCGCTGAGCCTGACGGCCCCATTTTTCTCGGCCGCGCTGACGGCCAGGTGAAGATCGGCGGACGCCGGATCGAACTTGCCGAGGTCGAGTCCGCGTTGATGGCTCTGCCCGGAGTACGGGCGGCGGCTGCGACCGTGCGCGACGGCATGCTGCTGATCGGCTACTTGCTTCTCGACCAAAGCACCACGCGGGCGGAATTCCCGTACGAGGCCGCGCGCGCGGAATTAGCAAAGCGACTCCCGCATGGACTGATGCCGACGTTGGCCGTCCTCGATGCTTTTCCTCTCAACGCGGCCGGGAAAACGGACCGCCGGGCACTTCCATGGCCTTTGCCATCACAGCCGGTAGTCCCTGATGGGAACGCTCTCACGGGAGCCGAGCAGTGGGTCGGGGAGCAATGGCAAGACGTCCTCGGCACAGTGCCTGAGCGCGACACCCACTTCTTTCTGTCGGGGGGCACCAGTCTTGCCGCGACCCGCCTGGTCGCCCGGCTGCGCGAGCGCTACCCGCATGCGGCGGTCACTGACCTCTACGAGGCCCCTACCCTCGGCGAACTGTCCCAGCGTCTGACCGCCCCGCCGGAGGCATCGTGCCGACAGGCGGACGCCGTGCCGTCCGACGGTGGCGCCGGCGTGGAACCCAACGACCGGGCTGTGCCGATGCCTCGGCGCTTCGGCGCCGCGCAGGCCGTAGTTTCCCTCGCTCTCTTGTGGATCCAGGCCTTACGCTGGGTTCTGACGGTGGTATTCGCCATTTCCGTCTACGACGAGGCCACTGGCCGTGCCTCAACAACCGCCCAAACCTGGATCGTCCTCGCAGTCGCCGGATGCCTGCTGACGCTCACGCCGGGGCGGATGCTGCTCGCCGCAACCTCTGCGCGCGTGCTGACTGCCGGACTGAGCCCCGGAACATATCGCAAAGGCGGATGGAATCACCTGAGGCTATGGACGGCCGAGCGGCTCGTCAGTGTCATCGGTGTGGCGGGCCTGCCCGGAACCTGCTGGAACCTGCTGTATGCACGACTCCTTGGCAACGACCTCGAAAGTCCTCTTGACCTCAACGCGCTGCCCCCTGTCACTGGGCTGGGTACGTTCGGCAGGGGATGTGCGGTTGAACCGGAGGTCGACCTGGCGGGCTGGTGGGTCGACGGATCTCGGCTGCTGGTCGGCAGAGTCACTGTTGCCGCTGGGGCATCCGTGGGCGCACGTTCCACCCTCATGCCCAATTGTGTGGTCGGACCCGATGCGCGCGTCGGGAGCGGCAGTTGCGTCCAGGGCACGGTACCTGCAGGTCAGTCCTGGCACGGCTCCCCGCTTGCACGCGAGGCGGATGCGTTGCAGGGACCCACACGGCCCGCGCCGCGCAGCCGCGGCTGGGCTATGGCCTACGCGTTGACCCCGGCGCTCTCTGGGTTCCTCTCGCTGCAACCCGTACTGCTCGTCGTATTTGCCATGACTGCGTTCCCCGGTGCCCAGACTTCCTGGTTGTGGCTGGTCCCGATCCTGGCGATCACTTCCTTCATCCTCTCCGCAGGGCTCACCGCTGGTGTTGTGCGATGCGCAGCGCACTGGCTGCGAGAAGGTACCCATCCGGTCCACAGCGCCGCCGGCTGGAGCGCCTGGTTCATCCAGTCCGCAATGGTTACGGCCCGAGACGGCCTTTTCCCTCTCTACTCCAGTCTGCTCACCGGCGCCTGGCTGCGCCTGCTCGGCGCAACGGTGGGAGTCCGCACCGAGGTGTCCACCGTCGTCGGACTGCCGTCGATGCTTTCGGTCGGCGCTCAGGGATTCCTCGCCGATGACGGCCTGCTCGCCTCGTATAGGCTCCGCCGAGGGTGGGTCCACGTCGACTGTGCCACCGTTGGGGACCGCTCCTTCGTGGGTAACTCCGCAGAGGTGCCCGGCGGACATCAAGTTCGTGAGGACTCCTTGATCGGCGTCTTGTCCGAGGCACCTCGCAACGGCATCCCGGGCTCTTCCTGGCTGGGGAAGCCCGCCTTCCCATTGCCGCGCCGGCCCGAAACCTCAGACGTGGCCCGTACCTTTGAACCCGCCCGGCGTACCGTCGCCGCGCGAGCGGCAGTCGAACTTACCCGGTGTGTACCGCTGCTCATCCAGACCGGACTCTCCTGCGCCGTATTCGTCAGCCTGCGCACCCTGGTCGAAAGCGTGGGCATCAGCACGGCAATGGCTGCCTCGGGCCTCTTGCTGATCGCGGCAGCACTGTGCAGCACGGCTGTCGCCGTTGCCGCAAAGTGGCTACTCATGGGCAAGGTGAAGGAGGGCGAGCACCCGCTGTGGAGCGCCTTCGTTTGGCGCAATGAACTCACCGACGTCTATTACGAAGAGCTCGTCGTCCGCTCCATCGGCACCGTCGCCATTGGCACCCCGATGTTCAACGCAGTGTTGCGCGCTTTCGGAGCCCACATCGGACGCGGCGTGTGGTGTGAGACCCGGTGGCTCCCCGAACCCGACCTCGTCACCCTCGGCGATGGAGCAGTGGTCAACCGAGGCTGCGTAGTGCAGACGCACCTCTTCCACGACCGTGTCTTGCGCCTCGGCCCCGTCGTCCTCGATGTTGGCGCAACATTGGGAATCCACGCGGTCGCTCTGTTTGACACCATCGTGGGACCCGCCACATCGGTCGGGGCGAATTCCCTCGTGATGCGTGGTGAGTCTCTGCCCCCAGGGACACGATTTGACGGTAACCCAGTCGCGCCCCAGTAGGCGCTGCAAGAACGGCTCCGCGTTCTGCGCTCCTGAACACCTCCTGGGACGGCAGTGCCCGGCAGGGACGCTGGGTCGCTGACCGCGTGGCGGGCGACCACACAGTGCTCAAGAATGAAGGCAGTCGGCGGCGCTTGTGTGCTCTCGGCGAGCACACAAGCGCCCCGCAACCCCGCTCACCTGCTCCGCTTCGCTTGAACGCTGATACGGGGAGCGACTCCCCGCACCGGCATCTACGACCCCGGTGACCGTAAGTGCGGTGGAGGCCGCCGACGGCGTGAGCAGGGCAGAGGGCATACTGCCAAGCGGGCGTGGCGGAGGGACGTGCCCGGCCGCCCGGATCCAGCGAAAGTGCCAGATCTGCTCGACTCGATCACTTCTGGGCGGCGGGGCCCGGGCCAGTCGGCAGGCTGTGCTCGAGCGCTGCTATGGAAGCCCTCTCGTTCTCCGACGGCGTGGAGCCGAAGACATCAAGGTTCTCGCGGATCTGGCCGGGGGTGACAAACCTCGGGATAACCGCACTGCCGAGCTCAGGGCGCCGGCGCAGCATGAACTGAGCCAGTAACTTTTGAGTCAGGTTGGCTCCGCCGCTTCCCAGGTGGTGACTGAGCCGCCTTCGTTGCTTTCCGGATAGCTTCCCCCAGCGAACCTGGGGGATCTGGCGGAGGTCGGCGCACAGGCAGATTCGTACGCGAGTTGGGAGCGGCCCAGGAGCGGTCGGCCGCAGGTGCGAGATGGCATCCAATCCTGGCAGTTGACGACTGGGTTGATCTTGCGACTGCCAGTGTTGGTGATCGTTGAACGAGAGGTGGGTCTTCGACGCTCGTGACGCAGCGACGTGCCGGTCGCCCGCAGGGCCTTGATGAACCGGTCTTCACCGCTTGGCGGGCGAGACGGACAGGCCCCGGCACGCTGCCCGGGGCGTAAGGTGCGGGAGATCGTCAACGCGATCCTCTAGACAATCGCACCGGCATCCCTCGGAGGACCTGCGGCACGGCTTCCTGCCGCTTCTCTGTCAAATTCAGCGGGTTGCTGGGTAGCTCAGTCGAGGGCTTGACCAGGAACACGTCAGGTCACTGTCCAATGTGCTGGCCGAAGCACTCACGCGTGTGGCGGGCCGTCGTCTGCCCGGATCCGGCCTACCTGGCACCCCCTGCACCGCATACCGTATGCAATATGAA
Source organism: Streptomyces sp. NPDC091972 (assembly GCF_044756385.1). Taxonomy (NCBI): domain Bacteria; kingdom Bacillati; phylum Actinomycetota; class Actinomycetes; order Kitasatosporales; family Streptomycetaceae; genus Streptomyces; species Streptomyces sp. NPDC091972. The sequence continues at coordinate 17,450 of NZ_JBIVSV010000026.1, forward strand.
GCAGACTTTCCGGTTAGAGGACGTCGCGCTTGTTCTGTCGCTGCCCGAACAGAGGCGCCTCCCGGCCGATGCAACAGTGCGAGTCAACGGCGACGGGACCTGGTCGGCCTGGGTTCAGGTCAAGCCCCCGCACAGCGGGACAGATTTCGAAGGTTTTCACGAGGCGCATATCACGCACTCCGGACAGTCTTTTCCGGTCAGCCGTCGACCGAGCGGCGTCTGGATGAAGGGTTTCCAGGGCGGTTTCGCATGTCACGTCGATGGTGCCGGCGCCCCGCCACCGCTTCCCGTCCGGACAACGCTCGGGGAGCGCCTGCGAGACACACAAAGAAAGATCGTGAAAGCCCTCCGGGTGGGCAGGAGGGGCGGTGTAGACAAGAGCGCCGCAGGCGGGGACTCATGACGGCTGGGGCTCCACCCGCTTGGCCGCACAGGGCCCACGAGAGCGATGGGTAAGAGGCTTTGACATTACGCATGGCTCACGAGCTCGTGCATGGTTGGCGGTGGTGGTTCGCCGGGGGAGAAAGACGAGCGGTGCCGCTCCGGGGTGGGCGCCGTCGGAACCCCGCGTCTTGCTCGAGATGCCAGACCGCCTAGATCCTGATTGGCTGCGCTGACGGCGGAGGCGATCTCTGCGGGCCCTGCTGCGGCACGGACATCACCTACACCTGCAGCCGCTGCGGCTTTCCCGGCGGCATCTATGACGCCGGACTCTGCACCCGATGCGCGGTCGGTGACCGCGTGCGCCAACTCTTCACGCAAGGGGACGGCTGGCCCCGTCCCGCGGGCACTCCGTCCGCTGGCGGACGCGCTCGCCTTGGCCGACCACCCGCGGTCCGTGCTGACGTGGCTTCGGACCAGTTCCGGCCCGAAGGTCCTCACCGGGCTCGTGTCTCGGGACACGGAGATCACCCACGCCTCTCTGGACGCCCTGTCCCAGGACTACAACTCGACCCATCACTTCCGGAAGCTCTTGGTGGCGACCGGCGTCCTGCCGGAGCGAAACGCGAACCTCGCCCGTCTGGAACTGTGGTCTGCCGATGTCCTGGCACGACTTCCGCAGCCTCAGATGAAGATCATCCGTCCCTTCGCGGAGTGGCACATCATCCGCGACGCACGACGCCGGTCGTCCCGCGGCCGGTACACCACCAACGCCGCCACCAGCGATCGCAGGGACATCCGCGCCGCGATCGACTTCCTGAACTGGCTCGATGAGAAGCAGCTCGACCTGGCCGCAAGCCGGCCAGGAGGACCTGGACGTCTGGCTCACCACTCATGCCACACGCCGAAGGTCGATCGGAGCCTCCATCCGATGGGCCAAGGCCCGACGACTCAACAGCACGATGACCTAACGGCAGAGCGAACCAGTCTCCCAACCCAGTTCATCACCGAAACTGCGCTGAACGAACAACTGAAACGCTGCCTGGACGACGACCAACTCCCCCTCGCCCTTCGGCATCGCGGGCGCTTTGATCGGGCTCTACGCCCTGCCCGTCGTCCGCCTGGGTCGAACTGACCACTGACAGGTTCGAACGCACTAGGGACGACGCCTACCTCACCATCGAACGCAATCCCGTCCTCCTGCGGCCCAAACTGGCACTGCTCATCGAGGAACAGATCGCACGACCGAGGTCCGCTCAATGCTCCGGCCGCCACAGGACGCCCTGTCTACGTGCTTCCGGGCGTGCCCGCCCACCGTCCGATCGCGGCGCAGAGGATCGTGAACAAGCTCCGGAAGCACGGCCTGGAAGTCATCAGCGCCCGCAACACCGCCATGCTCGAAGCCGTGGCCGCCCTTCCTCCCATCGTGATCAGTGACCTCTTCGGCCTCAGCGCAACCAGCGCCCACAGGTAGGCGCGGTACGCGCGGGACAGCTGGACGGACTACCTCGCTGCCTGCACAAACGACAAAACGGGTCCGGAGAGAACTTGAAAGGGACCGTGAATAGTGCAGCGATGGAATACCGCCTCAACCAGTCCAGACATGACATTTTGCACCTGGCTGTGGTGCTGCATGTAAATCCTCTGGTCTGCCTCAAATCGTGCTCGGTGCCCAGTGCGCGCTCGCACAGTTGGGTCTATGACACTTTGGCAGCGAAGCGTCGGCCGTATGCGTGCCCACCGGAAACTCGCTTGGGCTCCCCTCGGTTTTTCGGCCATCGTTTACGGCAACGTCCTTTACGAGAGCTCCCAGCAGCGCCTCGGGATGGCCCTCTTCCTTGGCGGCTGGGTGGTAGCGGTCGGCGGGATGCCAGCCTGGAAACGGTTCCTAGATGAGGATCCGCTTCGTGAGGGCAACCAGAAGGTAGCCTTGTTGGTCGGCTTCATGCTCGTCTTCCTTGCGCAAGCTGTTGTCGCTGCGGGCAAGGTCATCTGGGGAACGGCCCAGCCGATTGACTACCGCGGTGCCGCCACATCGCTGGGCTTGGTCTACTTCGTTATTCCCTTGGCCGTACGCTGGGCCGAGCCGAGGGACTTTGTCCTGCAACGGCTCCCCAGCCGCATTCGGAGGGCCGCCATTTTCCGGACCGTCGCGAACGCAGCTGGCATCGGCGCCGTCGCTGCGTTTCTGAGTGAACGGTTTGCAGTCACCTATCCCGCACCGCTGATCTCTACTGCCCTGACCCTCATGGCTGCCATGGCCGTAGTCACACACAAGACTTTCGCGCGGGTGCGCAAGCTGTGCACGCAGACCCACATCGACGTGCAGAATCTGCTTCGAGCCATGGACGAGCTCGACGATGTGAAACGTCGTGACCGGGCGACGGGCAAGCTTAGAAACTGGCTTCCGAGACCGCGCACTGGGCAGGCGACGGGCGACAAGCACGCCGACAAGCGGATGGCGGCCCGGCGCAGTTGGGACGTCCTCAAACTTGATCTTTGTACCACTCTAGACAGCGGTTATCGCCTGTTCGGGCTGCCCTTCCTCGCTGCTGATGCGGTAGCCGTTCTGGAGGGGAAGGTTCTGCTTGAGATCGAAGCGGCCGACTTCGATACCGCCGGCCCGGCGCGTGATGACCTCCGCGCCATCCTGAACGCGTGTGCAGGGCGCATTGACGTCTTGGCCTAGCAGCTCTGTACCCCAGCGGGCCTTCCCACCAACGATTTGCGCCCGGGGATCAAAGAGGGCTACAGGGCCTATCCATCACCTGACCTCGAATACTGCATGCTTGGAACACGGCCTCTTCAACGGTCTCACTGGGGAGGTACCGGTGAGGTGGTGAATGGCGTCATGCGCCTCAGTCTCGGTGAGCGTGGGTTGTCGGCGGCGTCTTCCACGCCCACTGCTTCGGTGACGCGCACGCGGACCCAACCATGATGAACGCCGCCGTGTTACAGCCGCCCTCGCTGTGTGTTGAGCGGATCGGGTTCTGCCAGTTAAGCGAGGACGACGGCATGGACCCCCGCGATCTCCAGCTCTGCCGCGAGTTCCAGTCCCACGGGCCAGGCACCGACGATGACGACCGCGCTGTCTTCGTTCATGAGCTCGCTTCCTCTAGGGAACTACGGTATCTTGTTGTTAGGAAACCGCAGTACCCTCCGGAAGTGGACGCTGCATCCGCGCCCGCTCTCGAGCGGGCGGCGAGCGATGCGCCGGGAGTCCCGGAGGGGGCCCGCTTGGTCTGACGGTGTGGCCTCGTCTCAAACGAGAACGATTAGTTGCGCTATCGGGTGGGAGGGGACTAGCGTCACCCCAGAAGCCCTCTGGTCGGGGACGTCTTAGTCGCGAGAGATCGCGAGGTTCGTCAGGAGGCATCTACGCGACCAGGGGCCGCTCGGGCGCTCGCATGCATCGTCTGGGCAGTGAGCTTGGACCTCAACACGGAAGAGGTGGAAGTGCGTGCGTCCACGGGTCAGTCTCAGGCAAGGCGTTGCTGAGGGAACCTGTGAGCAGGGAACCCGACGCTTCCTGCGGCTGCCCTACGCTGCGCCCCCCATCCGGGACCTGCGTTGGCGGCCACCGGCTCCCGCGCAGCGCTGGGAAGGTGTGCGCGACGCGAGCTACTTCGGCCCCGCCTGTCCGCAGACTCGAGGAGCGAGCTTCGATCTGCGCGTGAGAGAGCAGAGCGAAGACTGCCTGTATCTCAACGTCTGGACCCAGGCCCTTGATCCTGGTGCACGTCAGCCGGTCATGGTGTGGATCCACGGCGGCGGCTTTATCGGCGGGGCCGGATCCGAGGATGCGTTCGACGGCGCCTCTCTATCTGCACTGGGCGTCACCGTTGTCACGCTGAACTATCGGCTCGGCGCCTTCGGATACGCGGCTCACCCCGCCATCGGTGCCAACTTCGGCGTGCTCGACCAGATTGCGGCACTGAAGTGGGTGCAGGAGAACATCGCAGCCTTCGGCGGTGATCCTGGCAACGTCACTGTTTTCGGCCAGTCCGCTGGAGCGGCCTCGGTACGCGCCCTCCTGTCGGCCTACCGCGCCAGGGGGCTCTTTCATCGGGCGATCCTGCAAAGTGCCGGATTCGAACCGGCGGCCAGCCAGCCGACAGCAGCCGGCTCCGAACCTACATGGGCAGCCACCAGGGAGATGTTTGCTCGGCTAGGTGGCGACGCCGAGGCTGCGCGCAAAGCATCCACCGAGGACGTGCTGGCCCTCTCCGAGGCGCTGGCGGGGATTCGCCCGCGGCCTGGCGAGGTGCATACGCCAGCCAACTTGGTCTGGACACCGCTCTACGACAACCGCGAACTGGCCAGCGGGAACGACTTCGTCGGATGGCCGACTGACGTGCCCGTCATGCTGGGCGTGGTCACCAATGAGGCCAGGTACTTCCTCCCGCCCGCGGCACCGGTTACACCGGACGTCCTCGAGAAGATGGCCAAAGTGCTCGCCGGCCCCCGCGCTGGGGATGTCCTCGAAGTCCTCGCCCAGTCGGGAGCATCCACGTACGAGGCACTTGACGAACTGTTCACTACCGCCATCTTCACAGAACCGGCTCTCGCGACGCTGCAATTATTCGCCGCGTGCGGCAGGGTGCAGTACTACTACCAGTTCGGCCGTGTCTCGCCTAGGAACCGGGAAACGGGTCACCTGGCCAAGCACACTGCCGAAATCCGTTACATCTTCGGGAATCTTCACCCCCGACAGGATTACGATGACACCGACGCTGCACTCTCAAGCGCGATGCAGAATGCCTGGGTAGCGTTCGCCCGCACCGGTACGCCGACCATGTCTTATGGGTCTGTGTGGCCGCGTTACAGGGGGGATAGTCCAGGTATGACCTTCATTGGCAACACTCTGAGGGCAGTGCCTTTCAGGGTCAGGCAGCTTACCGACATCATTCATCAGCTTCGTTGCTAGAAGCGCTTCCCTGGGCCACCTTCAGCGGTTCCACACATGAGCGGGGGCCACAAGCAGGCTGATGGCTGCTTACCCCGGGCAGCCATCAGCCGTCCCTCGTCATCGGGCATCCAGTGCGGTCCCGAGTGCCTGCAGGCCGCTCAGGAGCTCTTCGGACTCTACGTCGGCCGCCACGTGATGGCAGACGATGAGCCCGTGCATCAACGCGGCGAAGACCGGCGCCACACTTGAGGGGTCCGCGCCGGCAGAAAGCTGCCCCGCAGCCTGCCATCGGGTTGCCAATTCGGTCAGACGTCCGCGGGATTCGTCGTACAAGGTGCGTGTGCGCTCGTTCAGGGCCGGGCGACGGAGGGTCTCCGTCCACGTCTGCAGCGCCAGTTTGGACAGGTCATAGTCCGGGTGCCTCGTGCGCTCCCTGAGCTCGCCAACGATGAGGGTGAGTGTCTCCGCGGGGCCGGGTGCGGGATCAAGATCCAGGATGTGCACGAAGATGTCGCGGACCAGTCCGATGCCCACCTCGGCGGTGGCGTCTATGAGTTCGTCCTTGCTGCGGAAGTAGCGGTAGACCGCAGCGGCGGACATGCCTGAGGCAGCGATGACGTCATCCATCGAGGTGGCGTGGAAGCCGTCCCGTGAGAAGCAGCTCCAGGCGCTGGTCAGGATGTGGTGGCGGCGCTTGGCTCGTGTTTCTTCGCTGAGGCGGGGCATGCCACTCATCATACGAGAACGATCTCTTGCGCATGGAAAGCTGTTTGGCCACTATGTGGGCGTTCCCTCACGGGAGGGCGCTCTCTTGGTGCTCCGGTCAGCCTGCGAGGGTGGCTCGGAACTTTTCCCGGCGTCACTGGCTCCAGGTGTGGCGCGTAGTCCGACCCAGCGCGTTTTGCCTCTGGGGGTGATGTGCGGGTGTCGGCGCCCTGACGGTGAAATCGACTCGGTTAACGAGAACGATCTCTTGTGTTAAGCATCCTTCGCGGCTTACCCTAAGGGCCAAACGAGAACGTTCGTTATCTCTTGGAGGGCTGATGCTGTCACCTCCTCTAGTCTCCGGACTCCACCACGTCACCTTGCCGGTGACCGATTTGGAAGTCAGCACCGATTGGTACACACGAGTCCTTGGCGCAGAACGCTTGCCCGAGCTGGACCACCACGACGACCGAGGTTTCCGTTACTCGGTAGTTCTCTTCCTGCCCGGCCTCACCATCCCAATCCAACTCCGCCTCGCGCCTGAAGCAGCGGGCACAGCAACCGAGTTCGACCCCGTCACCTTCGCTGTTGCGGACAGCACACAACTTGATCACTGGGAAACCCATCTGCGCGCGTGCAACGTCTCCCACAGCCCGGTGGTGAAGGCCCGCATCGGACATGCGCTCAGCTTCCACGATCCCGACGGCACGATGCTGCGCCTCTACACCGAACCGGCCGGCGGACTCGGCGCCATTACCCAAGGAGGATGAGGCAGTGATCGCCTACGAACAGGCCCGCACTATCGTCGATCAGGCACTGGCCCACGCCCGAGGGCGCAACTTCCCGCCGATGACAGTCGCCGTCCTCGAACCCGGCGGCCATCTGGTCGCCTTCGCGCGAGAAGACCACTCCTCGCTTCTGCGCGAACGCATCGCCGTAGGCAAGGCGCGCGGAGCACTCAACATGGGGGTAGGCAGTCGTAGCCTCGCGGCGCGGGCCGACGCACACCCCCACTTCATCAATTCCCTGGTCGCCCTATCAGGCGGCGACCTCGTTCCCGTTCCCGGCGGCGTGCTCATCCTCGACGCCGACCAAATCGTTGGTGCCGTCGGAGTCAGCGGACACCTCCCCGACAAGGACGAGGAGTGCGCTATCAAGGGCATCGAGTCGACAGGCCTGACGGCCGACCCCGGTACCGACTCGGCAGCACGCAGTCGCTGAACCGCGAGCGAAAGGGACAGCACCATGAACCCCCTGCTCCGCCGGTTGAAAGACAGCGTGCCCGTGGGCATGCAGTTCTTCACCGGAGATCACACGCTGATAGAAGTCCTAGGACGAACAGGCTTCGACTATGTGTGGCTGGACAGCGAACACTGCGCCACTAACCCACGCGCCCTCGAAGACACCATCCGAACCGCCGACGGCGTGGGCCTGATCTCTCTGGTACGCATACCCGAGCCTGACGACACCACCGCCGCCCGCCGAGCACTAGAAGCGGGCGCGCACGGTCTAATCGTCCCAATGGTCCGCTCGGCCGTCGACATCCAGCACATCCTGGACGCTACGACCTATCCGCCGGACGGCCGCCGGGGCATCTGCCCGGCCTATCGCGCTGCCGGCTACTCGCTGCGGTCCTTCGGCCAGCATGCCCAGGACAGCGACGCCGATCTTCTGGTCATCCCTCTGATCGAAACCCTCGACGCCCTCGAGAACATCGAAGAAATCTGCGCCATCGAGCAGGTGCGGGTCCTCTGCTTCGCTGCCGGAGAACTCGCCTTCGCCATGGGCGAAGGTGCCCGCATGCACAGCAGCCCCAAGATCAAGGAAGCACACGCCAAGGTCAACGCGGCAGCCGCACGCCACAACGTGGCGCTCATGGGCGGCCCCATCCTCAATCCCACGCACGACAGTTGTGCAAAGGCCCTAGAGGACGGCATCCGGGTCTTCTGCCTGGGGATCGACGTCATGGCCTTCCGGGGTGTCTGCGAAAAAACGATCACGGCACTCAACTCGGCGGTCGCCGAGTCTGCCTACACGAGGCCGCCCGCCCCCGAGAGCGGCTTCCCTGACCACTACTGATTAGGACGGGTGAGGGCCGATTCCACCCGCGCGTAGCGAAACGAGAGGCAGTTATGGCTGACATCAAGAGGTACGTCCTGGGCCCCGACGCCGGAGGGCGTTCCACGATCCTGGAGACCGAGCCCACCAACATCCAGACCAAGGACGGCTTTTTCTGGCGATCCACTCTGTGGGCGACCGAGGAAATGCCGGTGAACAACACCATCGAGGGCGACCGTTCCCTCGTAGGCCCCCAGCGCGAGCCCGCTCCCGGGGGCATGCTCGTACGCGCCCTCGAGCTGTGGCCGGACATGGACCCCGCTCAGCACCGCCAGCAGTTCGCCGAGCTGAACACCCAGGTCGGACAGACCCACCTGCCCACGGAGGCTGATGCGCAGCGCCACCCGACGATGCACCGCACGGACACATTGGACTGCATCACGGTCGTCCGAGGCGAGATCTACCTCATCACGGACACCGAGGAGGTCCTCATGCGGCCGGGTGACACAGTAGTTATCCGCGGAGTCAACCACGGTTGGAGTAATCGCTCCGACAGCCCCTGTCTGCTGATCGGGTCCATGCTCGACGCCCGCCAGCCGTAAGAACCGGCGCTGTGACCGGGACGGTTCGGCAGGCTGGCGGTGGACCAGCGATGATGTCCGTTCCGAGCGCTGAAGGTGCACCTGATGCTGCGAGGGTGCGCAGACCCGCCGATCAGGAGGGCACAAGCTGCGGAAGACCGAGGCGAGAAAGCGCGAAATCCGGCGCAACTGGTGATGATGGTGCTCGCGCCAGCGGTGCGTGCTGACCGTGCCCTGGGCACTGCTCAGTCCGGTGCAGGCCGAAAAGGGCACGGTGCGAAGGTGAACCATCCGAACAAAGACCGCGCCGGCCTGTCTGACCCTCGATAGGCGACAGGTCGCCCTCGCCTGCTCAGCCCTGACCACGGGAACATCGCCGTCCAGACGGCCACCAACCCGGTCGACAGCCTTCGCTGGCGTCACCCGCTGATCGAGCTGCGCCGGCGGCACCCAAGACGTCGTTTCCTTTGGCTGCTGCGAGTGCTGTGGGGCTGACCCATATGTCTGTCAGTTCAGTGTGAGAGCCTCCGGGCATGAGCTACGACCTGGCTGTCTGGGAAGGCGAACGGCCGGCGAATGACAAGATCGCCAGCCGGATCTTCAACGACCTGTACGACCGCTATCTCGACAGCGAGACCCAGGAGCCTCCGTCCGAGCGCATCGCGGCCTACGTCGCGGCGCTTCTTGAGCGGTGGTGCGACATCACAGAGGACAGGGAAGAGACCTCGCCTTGGTCGGTGGGACCGTTGATGGACAGTGCAAGTGGTCCACTCATGTACTTCGGGATGGGCTGGAGCAGGGCCGGGGAAGCCTCGGCCTACGCGGCAGACCTCGCAGATTCGATGGGGCTGGTCTGCTTCGACGTGCAAGAAGGCCGGCAGGCCCTGAGTGCGGTGGCCAATCGGCGGTAGCTGATGAGGGCTGCGGTGATGCCGACGAAGGCGAGGAAGTGTTCGGCCTTGCGTTCGTAGCGGCGGTGCAGGCGTCGGCATCCGACGAGCCAGGACACGGTCCTCTCGACGACCCAGCGGTGACGGCCCAGCCGCTGTGAGGACTCGATGCCTTTGCGTGCGATGCGGTGGCAGATGCCTCGCTTACGTAGCCATCTGCGCAGGTGGTCGTAGTCGTAACCCTTGCCGGCGTGGAGCTTGGCCGGTCGCCGACGGCGTGGGCCGCGCCGGGCGCGGATCGGTGGGATTCCCCGTACCAGTGGCTTCAGGCCGAGGCTGTCGTGCATGTTGGCGCCGGAGATGCCCAGCGACAGAGGTACGTCCCACTCGTGAATAGATGAGCCGTGTCAGTTCCGCGTCGCTCACCATTGCCTCGTGAAGTCTATGGGCCACCTTCGGGGAAATCCTGCGAAGCGATCAGCGAGCGACCCCCGCAGGGCGATGAGGTCAACTCGAAGGTCCCCGTGGTCCTCATCTGGAAACTTCGGAGGGAGGATTCTGTCGATGAGAGCGGTCAACAGCAATTCCGCTCGGCTGTGCCAGCGCCGGTACAAAACCGGTTTGCTCGTCCTGGCCCAGACCGCAACCGAGTCCATCGTGAGCTGCTCGTACCCGCCCTCGATGAGGATCTCCCAAGCTGCGCCCACAATGGCCGACGCAAGCTCAGCTCCACGTCTCCTGCGAACGCCCTGCATCGCGCTGAACTCCTCTTCTCCAACTGGCAGGCCTTGGCCCCTTTGCGCTCATGTGTGGTGCGTGGGTCCAGGGGCACCTCACTTAAGATGCCATGGTGTCTTGATGTGATCGATCATGGAAAATGCTCCCGGAGATCGCTGTCCAGCATTAGATTGCCATGTAACACCGGAGGCGCTGCGCCGACGACTCGCCCACCCTCGATCCATGTACCCATGGGCGCCGACAACGGGCGCTAGAGGGCACCCACTTCGACCGCAGAGTCAGAAAGTGCCGCCAGGGCGTTGTCGACCGCAGCGCTGGTTTCCGTGTTGAGCCACTCGTAATGATCGCGCCAGAACTTACTGAAGCCCACCAGAGCAGGCTCTGGGACGGGCACTCCAGCGCGGCTCGCAGCGCGTCCCCGGCTTGATGACGCGGCGCCAGGGATAACTCATCGCCGTCAACGATGCCTCCATCTAAACGAGAACGATCCCTTGCGCTATCAGTCGACCGGTCGTACGGTCGGCTCCACGGCAGAGCCCACTAACTCGGTCTTTCGCTCCGTGGGCTCAGTCCGTCAGCTTCCGGCCGTCCGCTTGCGCCACAACCAACACGCAGACGGATGGACTTCGCCCTCCCTCGCCTCGGCTGTCCAACCAGCACTCACACCCCCGCAGCGCCAGTTGGCCAACACTGAGTCCCCCGGCGAGACGTCCCCTTCTCAGGAATCGAGTCAGTCCATGCCTGCGCAGGAGAGAAAGAAATTCGACGATCTCTTGGACGCCAGCCCCATCGGTAGGCTGCAAATCACCGTCATCGCCATGTGTTCTTTGGTAGCCGTATTCGACGGCTATGACACTCAGGCGATAGCCCTAGTGGCGCCGGACGTCGCATCCGACTGGGGCATCAGCAGCTCCGATTTCGGATTCGTCTTCGGTATCGGCCTGTTCGGCGGCCTCGTCGGCGCCCTCATCTTCGGCCGCCTCAGCGACAAGTACGGACGCCGCCCCAACCTGCTCACTGCAATCGTGGTGTTCTCCTTCTTCTCGATCGCCACCCCGCTCGCCGACTCGCTCGCTAGCCTGGCGGCATTCCGATTTTTGACCGGCATCGGCCTTGGAGGCGCCCTTCCCGGGGTCATCTCACTGACCTCTGAGTACACACCGCGCCGGATGCGGGCAACGGTAGTGGGCCTCATGTTCTGCGGATTCCCTCTGGGCGCGGTGATCGGCGGCGTCGTCTGCACAAAGCTCATCCCCGCGTACGGCTGGCAGAGTGTCTTCCTCGTCGGGGGTATTGCGCCCTTGGCGCTGCTTCCCGTCCTCTTCCTGCAGCTCCCGGAATCCGCACGTTTTCTCACCCTGTCACGCGACCACGAGGGGCTGGCCAGGATTCTGAACCGCATGGGCCACTCTGTGCCAGCAGATGCAATCCTTCCGGAACCGTCCCCCAACCGCTCGCCTGTGGCGAGACTGTTCACCGAGGGAAGGTGCGCTGGGACCCTGCTCCTCTGGGTGACGCTCTTTATGAGCTTGTTGCTGAGTTACCTGCTACTCAACTGGATTCCCCTCGTGGCCCGGGATGTTGGCGTCGGGTCGACAGGTGCGGTTCTAGCCGTGGCTGCACTGAACCTCGGAGCAATCGCGGGGCAGCTCCTGATCGGGCGCCTGGCTGACCGGCGCGCTCCCACCAAGATCACCGGAACAGCCTTCCTTCTAGGGGCCGTGGCCATCGCAGCCATCGGCCTGTCCGGCCAATCGAGTACTGCGCTTTTGGTGACGGCGTTCATAGCTGGCTTCCTCAGCATCGGTGCCCAAATGTGCACCGTGGCGCTCTGCGCGAACTTCTACGAGACGTCCCTGCGAGCCACTGGGGTCGGATGGGCCATGGGGATCGGCCGGGCGGGAGGGATCGTCGGCCCCGTGCTCGGCGGGATCGCCGTTGACGCCGGCACAAGCGTCCCGCATCTCTTCCTACTGACCGGAGGCGCTTCACTGTGCGCTGGCGCGGCCGCTTTTGCGATGGCGCTGACGGGACGCAACAGAAGAACGCGGCCGACTCCGGCTCTCCAAATGTCAGTGGCCGAGTGAAAACCGTGGCGCATTCCCCTCCTCGCCTGAGACGCAGACGGGGAGGGGACCGACCGGTTTCAGTCAATTCGCAGCCACCGCCGTGCCGTCCCACCTGGGCTGGCGCCTGCTCTTGCTGGGCGACTGCAAGCACGGCGGCGACGTGCGTTCGAATACAGCGCCAGATCGGCATGCCGCATCGTCCGGCGGTCTCCTGCTCCGCGAGTAGTGAGCCTGAGCCCAAGGCTTGGTCCCGGATCCCACCATCGATGACTGTTCCCTCTCGCTGAGGTTGACCACGGCTCACGTCGTGAGCTGAGTTGTCGGTGACCGATCGGGCCGCACGCGAGTCTGGAGAACTCCTCAGTGGAGTCGACTCGGCGTTCCCGGCGTAGGCGCCGGCAGCCGCGCCGCCCCGCCCCGCATCTGTGCCTGGTCACCCACTGGTTGGCGCCCAGTCTGGGGCAAGTCGGGTCCAGCGACGGGCGATGGCGGGCTGAGATTGCGTTCGCGGACGTAGTCGGGGTAGATGACTTGGGTGCAGCCGCGGTCGGTGTAGGGCCAGTCGGACGTGCGGCGGGGACAGCCGACCCGGCCGCAGTTCGGCGGGATGGCGTCCAGTAGGGGCGCAACTGGCTGACGTTGTTGCGGTTGCTGCCTGCCAGCAGGGCAGCTCACGCCGTTGTCATCATCACCGATGATCAGGTGTTGCTTCGAACCTGGCCGACCCCGGTCGACCGCCGCGGTGCCCGTGAGGCTTCCCGCTTTTGGAACCCTGCCGCGCGAAGGGTCGTTCACCCAGCAGGACCGGCCAGCCGCGAGGCTGAGTGCAACAGGGCGAGCAGGGCTTCGTGCAGTCGCTGCGAACGGCGGCTTAGTTTCCGGCCGCCAGTCGCTGCCCGCACGTTACGTCCGAGCTGAATCCGAGCACCTTTGGCAGGTACTTCAACGGAATGCCGACGTGCAGTATCGGGAGGATCCCGCACAGCACGCTCCGTGTCAGGCAACGGCTCACGATCCGACTACCGAACGCGCCGCCCGCAGCTGCGGCAGCAGATCCAAGGGATCGCACAGCCCGTCCGACACGATCCAGGGCAGGCGCCCCACGCCCGACCGACCGTGCAACTCCCGCTTCAGGCGCGGTGACGAGAGCCGATGGCGCTGGGGCCCTGCCGACCGCTGCTACTGAGACCGTCGAACAGCATGGTCGTCACTGCATTGGCCAGGCCTTCCACCGAAAGATCGCCGTCGGGACGATACCACTCGATCAAGGAGTTCACCGTCCCAAAGAGCAGCCGACTCGTCAGGTGTGGATCGATGTCGTTGCGTACGCCTCCCTCGGCCGCCTCCCGTACGGCCAACTCGGCAACGCGGCGGTCGAACTCGCGTCGGCGATCGAGAGCGCGTTGTTCGACCTCGCTGTCCCCGTGCACGCGCAGGAGCAACGTGACGTAAGGCAGTTCCTTGGCCAGGACCTCCACGCTACGGCGCACAACGTGCCTGAGCGGATCAGTGGTCGCCCCGGGCGGCGGGCCTTCGTCGAGTACAGCGAACAAAGCATCGAGTGCACGCGTGACGGCGAGGTCAAGGAGCTCCTCCTTGCCACTCACGTGGTGGTAGATGCTCGACTTGCTCAGGCCCAGGCGTTTGGCCAGCTCTTCCATACCGGTGGCGTGATAGCCGCGCTCGTTGAAGACCGCTACCGCGACTTTCAAAAGAGAGTCGCGGTCGTACGCGGGTCGCTCGCCGCGCCGGGCGGCCTGTCTTATGGGCGTGGTGGTCACGCCATCATTGTGACAAGCCCCTGCATCAAGCGCCGCGACGGTCCATGACTCGGCGCAGTTTGCCCAGGGACCGCTCCAGCGTCTCCGGGTCCACGATCTCCACCTCCACGCTCACCCCCACAGCGTCCTTGATTCCGGTGGAGATTGCGCGGGCGGCGGCGTCACGCTGTTGCGGTTCCGTATGGGCCTGGGCCTCCACTAGCACGGTCATATGATCCAATCTGCCGCGAGTGCTGAGCTGGATCTGAAAGTGAGGCGCGGCGTTGGGGGTGCGAAGCACGACTTCCTCGATCTGGGTCGGAAACACATTCACACCACGCAGAATGATCATGTCGTCGCAGCGGCCGGTGATTTTCTCGATCCGCCGGAAGCTCGGGCGCGCCGTGCCGGGCAGAAGACGGCTCAGATCCCGCGTGCGGTAGCGAATGACCGGCAGGGCTTCTTTGGTGAGGGACGTGAAGACGAGTTCGCCGCTCTCGCCGTCGGCGAGCACTTGGCCGGTGATCGGGTCGACGACCTCCGGCAGAAAGTGGTCCTCCCACACGTGCAGGCCGTCCTTGGTCTCTACGCATTCCTGCGCAACTCCGGGACCCAGCACCTCCGACAGTCCGTAGATGTCGACCGCGTGGATGTCCATGCGGTCCTCGATCTCGCGGCGCATCTCCTCCGACCACGGTTCGGCGCCAAAAATGCCCACCTTCAGGGTTGTCGAGCGGGGATCGACGCCCTGGCGCTCGAACTCGTCGAGCAGGGTGAGCATGTAGGAGGGCGTGACCATGATGATGTCGGGCTCGAAGTCCTGGATGATCTGCACCTGGCGTGCGGTCATGCCGCCCGAAGCAGGGATCACCGTGCAGCCGGCGCGTTCGGCGCCGTAATGGGCGCCGAGACCGCCGGTGAAGAGCCCGTAACCGTAACTGATGTGCACCTTGTGCCCCCTACGCCCTCCAGATGCTCGGATGGACCGGGCGATGAGGGCGGACCAGTTCGACAGGTCCTGGTCGGTGTACCCGACCACGGTCGGGCGTCCCGTGGTCCCGCTGGAGGCGTGGATGCGTCGAACATCGGACATAGGTACGGCAAACATCCCGAACGGGTACGTTTCCCGTAGGTCGGACTTGGTGGTGAAGGGGAACCGTGCCAAGTCCTGCAGTGCCCGGCAGTCGTCGGGTCTGACCCCGGCCTGGTCAAACTTCTTGCGGTAGAGCTCGACATTGTCGTAGGCGTGCCTGAGTGTTTGCTGCAGACGTTCCAGTTGGAGGGCCTCTAGTTCCCGCCGTGAGATCTGCTCGGCATCGTCGAGCAGAGCCGTCGGCAGGGGCTCACCCCGGCGTGCTGGCGCCTTGAGGTCGCGGGTCATTGCGGCTCCTTGGGTGACGTGTTGCGGATACTGCGGCTCCGGCCTCGGAACTCCGCGATCACCGTGTTCCCGCGCGTCACGCTCACGTCGTAGATGCCGCTGCGGCCGAAGCTGATGACTTCACGGGCGGTGGCTGTCAGGACGTCACCCTCGCGGGCGGGAGCGACGAAGGTGACGTCGGCGCCCGCTGCGACGGTGACGGGCCCATAGCTGTTGCAGGCGCATGCGAAAGCGGTGTCCGCCAACAGGAAGAGATATCCGCCGTGGGCAAGCCCGTGCCCGTTCACCATGGACGCCGCCACGGTCATGCGCAGCACGGCGTGGCCGTCACTGTGCGACAGCAATTCAATGCCCAGCGCCTTGGAGGCCGTGTCGGCTGCAAACATCCGCTCTGCGGCCCCCGGATCCGTGGGTACGGCTTCGGTCATAATCTGTACCACCTGTCTCCCAACCGAACATTCGGTTAGGGTGCGGCGCCTAGTAATCCAGGCACTTCCTTGCCTGTCAAGAGGTGAGTCCGTCCGCCGAACCCGGCCCCCGGATTTCCTGCGACCGCCCCTGGCGACGTGCTCGAACGGAGATCGCGACGATTCGCGGCCGCACCGGATCCTGCTTCCGCAATCACGTCTAGGGTCAATCCCCTTCGAGAGCGGATGACGTGGCCACCGGGGAGCACCGCGGGGTCGGATCGTCCGATCCCAGACCGCCAAACCGCCGTAGCCGGCGCGTAAGAGCGGACTGCCCACTGCGGAAACGGTGGGCAGCTGGCACTGCCGTAGATGTAACCCGCCTGGATCGACCTTTACTGCGCCGACCCGGCGGGGTCTGCACTGATCCGGACCATGATCTTCCTCTGGAGCGCGGTCATCGACAGCAGATCCAGGTTCGCCTCGACGTGCCTGCTGGAGCTTCCCGTAGTGCTCGAAGAATCGGACGAACGAAGGGGCAGGAAGCTGCGTGCGCCGTTCTGTGGCGTGCGTAGTGAGCCGTGAACCGAGACCTTGCGCTTGCTGCGTGCCCGCCTGCAGCGCCCCTTACCTGACGAGGAAGGCCGCTGTACCGCGCTCGCGGTAGACAGCCTGTACTGCCACGGGATGACGTTCCGTGCAGAGCCCCTGGTTAGCCTGGCCTGCGTGAATTCGATACGGCGCGGAGAGTTCTGGCAGCGTTGGGGAGTGCTTCTGCTGCCCGCGGTGATCGTGACATCGCTGTGCTCGCTTCGTATAGCAGTCTCCTCGCCGGCTAGCGAGCAGAGTGGGGCGTGGTCGGCGCTCGATGCTTCGCTCGCTCTCATCTCCGGTGGGGCTTTGCTGGCCCGGCGCAGGGCCCCCTTTTGCGTCCTGGGTGTGGAATTGGCGCTCTCCGTCCTCTACCAGGCCTGTGGCGGAGCGCTCGATGCGACCCTGCCTGCGACAGAAGTCGCCCTGTATACGGTGGCCCTGAGTACAGGGCGCGTCACGGCGTGGGCGACAGCGGGGCTCGTCGCATCCTGGGCCTTGGTGACGACTGTCGCCTTTCAGAGCGGGCCTTGGTTCGGCCCTCAGCGTATCGGGGTCGTGGCGTGGATCGCGGCTGCCGTCGCCATCGGGGACGCAGTACGCAGTCGTCGAGCCGTGGTGGCGGCGTTGCAAGAGCGAGCGGAGCGCGCGGAACGGACCCGCGCGGAGGAGGCGGCCCGTCGGGTGGCTGAGGAACGCGTCCGCATTGCGAGGGATCTTCACGACGTGGTGGCTCACCAACTAACCCTGATCCATGCCCAAGCGGGGGTGGGTGTGTATCTGAGCGAGTCGGGCGGTCAGCCGGACGCTGGCCTGTTGCCCCGGATCCGGGACGGGGCCAAAGCTGCTCTGGAGGAGTTGCGAGATCTCGTCGGTGTGCTGGCGCCCTTGGACGGCGATGATGTTCCGTACACACCTACGCCGCGGCTGGAGGGATTGCCCGATCTGATCGTGTCGTTTCAACACGCCGGACTGGAAATCGAATTTCAGCAGCGCGGTACACCGATTCCGTTGCCGACTTCCGTCGATGTGGCCGCTTACCGGATCGCGCAGGAAGCGCTGACCAACGTGCAGAAACACGCAGGCGTCGATCAGGCACGGGTTGAGCTCGATTGGGATCAGGACTTCCTGCGCCTGAGGGTGATAAACGGGCGGGCGGCCCGAGATCTGGGCGGCTCCGTGCCAGGGTGCGGACGCGGCTCCGTCTCCATAAAAGAGCGTGCGGCCGCTCTGGGAGGAAGTGCCCGCCTCACGCGGCATGACGACGGGTTCCTCGTCGAAGCCGAGCTGCCATACCGTGCGGCGCTGCAGCAGCGCTCATCCCAAGAACCGCAGGTAAACACATGAGCGTACGCGTGTTGCTCGTCGATGATCAGGTTCTGCTCAGGGGCACGCTCCGGGTGCTGCTCGACAACGCAGAGGGTTTCAAGGTGGTCGGTGAGGCAGGTGATGGCGCAGAGGCATTGGAACTGGTGCGGCAGCATCCCACTGACGTGGTCCTCATGGATCTCAGGATGCCGCGCACAGATGGCCTGCAGGCCACCCGAGCCATCCGCGCGGATAAGACCCTGGCCGAGACGAAGATTCTGGTCTTGACCACCTTTGAGACGGAACAGTACGTAGCTGAGGCGATGCTGGCGGGGGCAAACGGCTTCATCGGCAAGGGCACTGACCCAAGAGAGCTGCTAGCGGCCATTGAGTCCGTGGCCCGCGGAGATGTGGTACTGTCGGCTACGGCTACGCAGGTGCTGGTGCATCGGTTCCGCCGTCAGGCGTCATCCCTCCCCGAGGTCACCCAACAGCGGCTCGCCGCGCTAACGCCGCGGGAGGTGGAGATGGTGGTCATGGTGGCGAGCGGGTTCACCAACGATGAGATCGCAGAGCGGGCAACGCTGAGCCGGCACACCGTGAAGACGCACGTCAATCGTGCGATGGCCAAGCTCGGCGTGAGCGAGCGTGCGCAGCTTGTCGTCCTTGCTTATGAAAGCGGTCTGGTGAGCCCCCCGGGGCAACCGCGAGCGCGGTAGAGACCGAAGGGTGTACCGCGCTGGCAGTACACACAGAAGGGTCCTGAGGAGGGACGTCACCGGAGCGCCGGGTGATCGAGGGTTGTTCCGGGCCTTTAATGCCCCCGACTCTCCTGCCACTCCAGACTTTAGGAAGCTCCTCGATGTCCTGGCTGTCCAGGATCAGCGTGGCCAACCGCAAACTGGTCGCCTTGATCACTCTCGGGTTCGTTGCGTTGGGCGGGTACGCCATCCCGTCCCTGAAACAACAACTCCTTCCGGACCTGTCCTTCCCTGCCGTAACGGTTGTAGGCACCTACAGCGGCGCCTCAGCGCAAATTGTGGAGGACCAGGTCACCGTCCCTCTCGAGGACGCTCTGAAAACGCTGGACGACGTGGAGAGCATGACGTCGACGTCGCGGCAGAACTCCTCGTCGGTGATGCTCCAGTTCAACTTCGACGCTGACATCGACGACGAGTCCAGCAAGGTCCAGCAAGCGATCGACAAGATCGCAGGGCAGCTTCCGGACGGCGTCGATCCACAGGTCATGACCGGCAGCACGGACGCGCAGCCAACGATCACCCTGGCAGCGACCTCGAACGCTTCGCAGCGCGACCTTGCCGATGAACTCACGGCCGACGTGGTCCCTGCCCTGAAAGCCGTGGACGGCGTCAACGATGTGACCGTCTCCGGCGAACGCGACCAAGTCGTCTCCATCACCCCGGACGCCGACAAGATCAAGCAGGCGGGGCTTAGCACTCAGTCCATCACCGACGCCCTCGAAGACCTGGGCACCCGCCCGGCTGGCTCCCTTGACCAGGGCAAGGAGTCGGTCAGCGTATCCGTCCCCCATACCGTCGCCAGCCTCCAGGACATCCGCGACCTGTGGCTGTCACCTTCCGCGCCGGCTGCAGGCGCCGCGGCCAACAAGCCTGCCGCGGTTACATCGCCGGTGCAGCTCAAGGACGTTGCCGCTGTCGAGCTGACCGAGGCCGACGCAACGTCGCTGACGCGCACGGACGGAAAGCCCAGCCTGGGCGTCGCCGTGACCATGGACCACAACGGAAGCTCCGCCTCCATCTCGGAGGATGTCCGCTCCCAAATTCCGGACCTGGAGGCGAAGCTCAGTCACGA
This sequence comes from Streptomyces sp. NPDC091972, assembly GCF_044756385.1. Lineage (NCBI taxonomy): Bacteria > Bacillati > Actinomycetota > Actinomycetes > Kitasatosporales > Streptomycetaceae > Streptomyces > Streptomyces sp. NPDC091972. The sequence goes on from NZ_JBIVSV010000026.1 coordinate 37,061, forward strand.
CGCAAAGCTGACCGTGGTTTCCGACTCCGGCCCTCAGGTGAGCGACTCCGTTAACGGGCTTCTCGAGGAAGGCCTGCTCGGCTTGATCATGGCCGTTCTGGTCATCGTGGTCTTCCTGAGGTCGGTGCGCTCCACACTCGTGACCGCCGTATCGATCCCGCTGTCCTTGATGATTGCGCTGATCGTTCTGTGGACCGAGGACTACTCCCTCAACCTCCTGACTCTCGGCGGCCTGACGATGGCCGTCGGTCGCGTGGTCGACGATTCGATCGTGGTCCTGGAGAACATCAAACGACATCTGGGATACGGCGAAGACAAGGGCCGCGCGGTGATCAACGCTGTGCGCGAAGTCTCTGCCGCAGTCACCGCCTCCACCTTGACCACCGTTGCAGTGTTTCTGCCCATCTCCCTGGTCTCCGGCTTGGTGGGCGAACTCTTCGGCCCCTTCTCGGTCACTGTCGTCGTCGCAATGCTCGCCTCTCTGTTGGTCTCGCTGACCCTGGTCCCCGCTCTCGCCTACTGGTTCCTGAAGCCGCCAACCGACACGCAAGACGTGGACCCCGACGTCTACCGCGCACGCGTCGAGGCCAAGGAACGCAACGGATTTCTCCAGCGCCATTACCTGTCGGTTATCCAGTGGTCCATCAGGCACCGCCGCACCGTACTGGCCGGCGCCACAGCCTTGCTGGTACTCACCTTCGCGCTCATCGGCACGCTCAAAACAAGCTTCCTGGGCGACTCAGGTTCCACCAGCATCAACATCACACAGACCCTCCCGCCCGGCACCAGCCTCTCCGCCACCGACGCCGCAGCAAAGAAGGCGGAATCCGCGATCGAGGACGTCGACGGCGTCTCCACCTACCAGGTGACCGTCGGTTCAGCGCGCAACGGCCCGATCGGAAACTCCGCTGACGCATCGACCGCCACCTACACGGTGGTCACCAAGAACGCGGACGACACCGATGGCGTCAGCGATGAACTGCGCAAGCGTCTGGACGGACTCAAAGACGCCGGCACCTTCACCATCGCCGCCGGCCGCGGTCTGGGCAGCGACAGCGACGTCCAGGTCGTCGTCCACGCCAACGACGACACCACCCTTCGCACCGCGACCGAACGAATTGAGTCCGCCCTTAACAAGGTGAGCTCAGTCTCAGACGTCACCAGCGACCTCTCCGCCGACGCGCCTCAAATCACCATCACCCCCAACGGGGAGAAGAGCGCCCGGCTGGGCCTTACCGCTACTGCCCTCGCCCGCAGCGTCAGCCAGGCAGTCTCCGGGATTCCTGTCAGCCAGGTCACCGTGAACGGTGAACAGGATGAGGTCATCATCAGGGGATCGGGAGACACCCCCGACTCCATCGCGGCGCTGGAGAATCTGACCGTCCCCGCGGGCGGGGCTGAGGTGAGGCTCGGTGACGTAGCCAGCGTCCGCCGTATCGAGGCGCCCGTCGAGCGCACGCGGACCGATGGAGAGCGAACCAACACCGTCTCGGCCACGCCGGTCGGAGACGACACAGGGGCCGCTACCACGGCTGTGCAGCAAGCTCTTGACACCGTCGATCTCCCCGCCCGCGCCAGCTACGAGATGGGCGGTGTCGCCAGTGACCAGCGTGAGGCGTTCAGCCAGCTGGCCCTCGCCATGGCTGCCGCGATCCTGCTGGTCTTCCTTCTCCTCATCGCTGTGTTCCGCAGCATCCGGCAGACTCTCGTACTGCTGGTATCCATCCCCTTCGCCGCGACCGGAGCTATCGCCCTGCTCAGTGTCACCAGCACGCCGCTGGGACTCGCGGCCCTGATCGGCCTGTTGATGCTGATCGGCATTGTTGTCACCAACGCAGTGGTCCTGATGGATCTCATCAACCAGTACCGCCGCCAAGGCATGAATGTCGGCCAAGCCGTCGTAGAAGGCGGGCTGCGCAGGCTACGGCCGATCGTGATGACCGCGCTGGCGACCATTTTCGCCCTGCTCCCGATGGCCCTGGGCATCACAGGCGCAGGGGGATTCATCTCCCAGCCGCTGGCCGTCGTGGTGATCGGAGGGCTCATGTCTTCCACCGCGCTGACACTGGTCCTGATTCCGACCCTGTACACCATGGTCGAGACCCGCCGGGAACGACGACGCGCGCGTAAGAACCCGCCCACGCAGCAGATCACATTGGTGAAAGAAGAAGACCAGCAGCCGGTGACGACTTAGCCGGCTGGCAAAGACCCCGGAGCCCGCCCTAATCCCCCCGAGGGCGGGCTCCGGCCCACTCAAACGACTTCCTGACACGGCGGGGCGGTGAGGCGTACTACTTGGCCCCGGCATCCTTCAGGAACGACGCGCCGACCGCACGGCATGCGATCATGCGGCGGTCGGCGCGCTGCTCGGGTGATCTGCCCCAGTGGTTCAGTACCCGAAAGCTGCGCGGAGGGCACGGACAGCCTGCTCAACTGCGGCTCTCGTGGCGTGTGTTGCCTGCAGTGGGTTGAGCATCATGAAGTCATGGATGATCCCGTTGTAGCGAACGCTTGTCGTTGGGACACCGGCCTGGGTCAGACGGCGGGCGTAAGCCTCTCCTTCGTCGCGCAGTACGTCATTCTCGTCGACGATCACCAGGGCTGGCGGTAGCCCAGCGAGCTCCTCCAAGGTGGCTCGCAGCGGTGACGCCGTGGACTGGGCCCGCTCCTCCGGATCGGTGGTGTAGGCATCCCAGAACCAGGCCATGGCCTTCGCTGTGAGGAACGGTCCATTGGCGAACTCGCCGTAGCTCGCGGTGTCCTGGCTCGCATCCGTGACCGGGTAGTACAGCGACTGGTGGACGAAAGAAACATCCCCGCGCCGCTTGGCGAGAATCGTCAAGGCTGCGGCCATGTTGCCTCCGACGGAATCACCCGCCACAGCCAGGCGCGTAGCGTCCAGCCCCTCTTCCGCAGCGTGACGCGTCAGCCACTGAGCGGTGGCGTACCCCTGTTCAAGTGCCACGGGGTAGCGCGCCTCGGGGGAGCGGTCGTACTCGACGAACGCAACGGCCGCATTGGCCCCCACGGCGAGTTCACGTACCAGCCTGTCGTGAGTCCCGGCGTTACCCAGGATCCATCCGCCACCGTGCATGTAGAGGACGACTGGCAGGCCCTGATTTGCTCCGAGGGGTGTGACGATACGCACGCGCACGTCCGCGACGTCTGCCGGCACCGTCACCCATCTTTCCGAGACATCCGGCTGGTCCACTGGTGCGGCCTGGATGTCGTCGAGCACCTTTCGGGCTCCCTCCGCCCCGAGTTCGTAGAGGAAGGGGGGTTTTGACGTTGCGTCGGCGAGTTCCTGCGCAGCAGGTTCAAGGACTGGCTTGCTCATGGTGACCATCCCTTTTCTGTGGAATGCCGTGCGAGCGGGTGGGTGCGCTTAAAGGTGTCGAGGGGACGCCGAACCACGGACGAGAAGGGTGCCAAGAGTGGGTGCAGACCCACAGCCGGCTGGGGGGTGAAGCCGTACCGGACGGGTCGCTGCTACAGCAGGCATCGAGGCGCCCGGGCGCTCACCGCGTCCGTGGGGACGCGGTAGGAGAAGATCTTGACCTCCGTAGGGGCGGGGCCGTGCGCTGAAGGCCGCGGCGCGTCTGGCCTGCCAGCTACGGTCCATATGGGATCAATGTCTCGGACGGTTATCCATTTTAGAGATATATCTTTTGAATTACAATGACATCTCGAAGCGAGGGCCTGTGTGATGCCGTTCTTGCCTTTACTGCAGATAGACAGCCGGGTCCGAAGCGAGAGCGCTGCTCGGTGGCAGGTGTATGCACAGAGGGAGGAGCCGCACTTTTGCGCCGGACCTGATGGCCACCAGGCGAGCGGCCCTGCCGAGGGGCCCACCACGGGGGGTGAGGAACCGTGACGATGGCGCTTCGTGAATCTGACCCTGGCCGCAGCGGGGTGACGGCCCTCCGCTCCAAAGCTGTCACCTGGCCGTGGCATCGGGAACGATGGGCTGATCCGGGCTCGAGGGCGATGGGCACCGCTGCGGGAGCATCATGGCCGTGGTTACCGCGGCGGCGAGAATAAGAGATCGTCTCGATTGGTGCTTAGCTCCGTCTCCCGCATGGCCGGACTGTCGGTAGACAATCCGCGTGCAGCGGTTGATCAGCTTGAGGAACACTGTGCGGATGAGCTCCGCAGCCTCCCAGACACCACAGGAACGGGCCCTTGGCCATGTCGCGGAACTGGCGTCGGGCCCTCCGATGGACCCGACACTGCGGGTGACCCTCAACTTCCACCCGGACCGGCTACTGCACGGCAAGCCGATCCTGGATGCCATGGCTGAGGACAGTGCCTACCGCTCACAGTTCGTCACGGGGACCAGCAACGGCGGACTGACCGCATATCCCGGCGGCGACCGGTGGCGCTGGGAGAGCCGGATCTTCGACGGTGCTTACGACGACGCGCACGCTCATGAGCGGCCCGTCTACGGGGCGTTGAACTTCCGTCGCAAGCCTGTGGGCGGGGCACCGCGGTTCGGCTCCGCCCACTTCCGGCTGACGGTCGAGACGCTGACGCGGACCACGTTCTGCTACCCGGACAGTTTCTTTGAACCCTCGGATTTCGGTGTCGCGGCCCGCATGGGGCTCATCGAGCTTGCCCTCGCCGATCGCCAGGACGACCTCGACGACTACATCGAGGCGCAGGTCCACGGGCCTGTGCGACTGAACTGCCACGCCGAGGCGCTGGTCCTCGACCCCTGCTATCGAGGGACGGCTGTGGAGGTTGCGGCCTTGCGCCTGGGCTGCCCCGTGGAGTGGCATCCCGGCTTCCGACTCAATGTCGCAGATCTCCTCCGTCATCCCGGCTACCGCGGTCAGGAGTACGTCGACTTGGGCGCACAGATCGCCGTCGACGGCGTACTCAATCCGCGCATCGTCGGGGAGGCAGCGCGTGCCGGCCACCATGACCCACAGGCGATCAAGAAGGTGTGGCACTACCTCGCGCGTTTCGGGGCGCCTGGGAGGGCCGTTGACGATTCGGTGAGTCCGGGACCGACGGAGAGGGCTGTACTCGATGGGCTTCGTTGAAGGGCTGGTGCCGGAGGGGTTGTGGGAGTTGTTCGGGGCTGTGAGACCGCCGATTCCCACAAGGCCGCAGGGCGGTGGCCGTCAGCGAGTTGACGATCGCGCGGTCCTTGCCGCGATCATCTTTGTCGCTACCTCGGGATGCACGTGGCGGCAGTTGCCGCCGGTCTTCGGCGCGTCGTGGCAGACCGTCCACAGACGGTTCTCCGAGTGGTCCGCTGCGCGGGTGTGGGCGAAGCTCCACCGTCTGGTGCTGGACGAACTCGGCGCCCGGGGAGATCTGGACTGGTCGCGGTGCGCGATTGACTCCGTGAACATGCGGGCCCTCAAAGGGGGGAGCTGACAGGCCCGAATCCTGTCGATCGCGGCAAGAAGGGCTCGAAGATCCACTTGATCACGGAGCGAACCGGTCTGCCCCTCTCCATCGGCATCTCCGCAGCCAATACCCACGACAGCCAGGGTCTCGAACCCCTAGTCCGCGGCATACCGCCCATCCGATCTCGCCGTGGACCGCGTCGACGCCGCCCCGCCAAGCTGCACGGAGACAAGGGCTACGACTACGACCACCTGCGGAAATGGCTCCGATCCCGGAACATCACACCCCGCATCGCCCGTAAGGGGATCGAGTCCTCCCAGCGCCTGGGCCGCCACCGTTGGACCGTGGAGCGGACGGTGGCGTGGCTATCCGGGTACCGCCGTCTGCACCGTCGCTACGAACGCAAGGCCGAACACTTCCTCGCCTTCGCTGGCATCGCGGCCACACTCATCTGCTATCGGAGATTGACCAACTGAGACGATCTCTAAGCGCGGCGGCGAGGCAGAAGGCGTTGCGGGCGCCGGTGAGCGCGGCGGCGGCCGGGGTGGGGTCGCCGGGAGCGGCTGCATGGAAGAAGAGGCTGCCGAGCAGGGCGACGCCGAGAGTGCCGCCGAGTTGCTGCACCGCGTTGAGCAGGCCGGCGGCGGAACCCGTCTCGTGTGGGCGTACTCGGTGCAGGGCGGTGGTGAAGAACGGCACGGCGTACGGGCCCTGACCGATCCCGGCCACGGCCAGCGCGGGCAGCAGCAGCCACGGGTAGGAAGCGGGCGGGCTGGTGGCGTACACAGCGGCGGCAGATACG
>NZ_JBIVSV010000027.1:0-32351 GCF_044756385.1 Streptomyces sp. NPDC091972
GTTACATTCCGAACCCGGAAGCTAAGCCTTACAGCGCCGATGGTACTGCAGGGGGGACCCTGTGGGAGAGTAGGACACCGCCGAACAATTTTTGAGAAAACCCCCGTGCCGTTCGGCACGGGGGTTTTCTGCGTTCAGGCTATTTCACCAGCTTTGTTTCGTACGCCAGGATCACGGCCTGGATGCGGTCCCGGGAGCCGGTCTTGGCGAGGACACGGCCCACATGGGTTTTCACGGTCGACTCCGCCAGGTGCAGGCGGGTGGCTATCTCCGTGTTCGTCCAGCCTTTGCCGATGACCGTCAGGATTTCGCGCTCCCGGTCGGTGAGATGTGCCAGGCGGGGGTCATCGGGTTCCGCGGCCGGGGTTCCCGTCGGCAGGTGGTGGGCGTACGCGTCGAGGAGCCGTCGGGTCAGGCTCGGGGCCACCACCGCGTCGCCGGTCGCGACCGCGCGGATGCCGGACAGGAGGTCCTCCGGCTGGGCGTCCTTGACGAGGAAGCCCGAGGCTCCGGCGCGGAGGCCGGCGTAGGCGTACTCGTCGAGGTCGAAGGTCGTGAGGATGAGGACACGGGTGCGGTCGCCGGTGGCGGTGATCCGGCGGGTGGCCTCGATGCCGTCCAGGCCGGGCATTCGGACGTCCATCAGCACCACGTCGGGGTGCAGCTCGGCCGTCATGCGGACCGCCTCGGTGCCGTTGGCCGCCTCGCCGAGGATCGTCAGGTCGTCCTGGCTCTCCAGCAGCATGCGGAAGCCCAGGCGCTGGAGGGGCTGGTCGTCGGCGATCAGGACGGTGGTCACTGCGGGGTTTCCTCCGGGAGGTGGAGGCTGACGCGCCAGCCTCGTTCGGGGTGTGGGCGTGGGCCGGCCTCAAGTGTGCCGCCGTACAGGGACGTTCGTTCGCGCATGCCGGGAAGTCCCCGGCCGTCGGTGCCGTTCGGGGGGCCTCCGCGGCCGGTGTCGGTGACCGTGACGGTGACGGCGCCGCCCTTGTCGTAGGACATCTCGACGGTCGCCGTGGCGCCCGGTCCGGCGTGTTTGAGGGTGTTGGTGAGGGCTTCCTGGACGACTCGGTAGACGGTGAGCTGGCGGCCCGGGGGGAGGCTCGGGGTGCCGTGGACCTCCGTGTGGACGGGGAGGCCCGCGCTGCGGACGCCGTCGATGAGGTGGCCGAGGTCCGAGAGGGCCGGCTGGGGGGCCAGCGCGGCTTCCGGGTGGTCCTCCTCGCGCAGGACGTCCAGAAGGCGCCGGAGCTCGGTCAGGGCCTGGCGGCTGGTCGTGGAGATGGCGGTGAGGGCTTCGGCCGCGCGGTCGGGGGACTTGCGGGCGGCGTAGCGGCCGCCGTCGGCCAGGCCCGTGATGACGGACAGGTTGTGGCCGATGATGTCGTGCATCTCCCGGGCTATGCGGGCGCGTTCGGCGGCGGCGGAGAGGCGGGCCTGCTGGTCGCGTTCGATCTCCAGGCGGCGGGCGCGGTCCTCCAGGGCCTCTGTGTGGTTGCGGCGGGTGCGGACCGTGATGCCGATGGCCGCCGCCGAGACGAAGGTCAGCAGGGCCGGGAAGAGGTCCTGGTCCGCGCCGCCCTGGGGGTGTCGTACGGCGAGCACGGTGGTCGGGGCGAGGACGACGGCCAGGGCCCACCACAGGGAGCGGTGGGGGCGGCGCAGGGCGATGTGGAAGACGATCAGCGTGTGGAGCAGGGCCGCTTGGAGGGCGGCGCCGGTCCAGGCGTTGACCAGGGCGAACGGGGTGAGGGCGAGGAGGACCGTGCGGGGGTGGCTGCGGCGCCACAGGAGGGGGACGGACAGGCCGAGGCTGAGCGCGAGGACCAGGCCGCCCGGCAGGTCGGTGTCGCGGGCGACGTTGTGCCAGCCGTCGCCGTAGTAGTCGATGAGGGCGGCCGTCACCCAGAAGCCGGTCAGGTGGAGGTCCCACAGGAGCGGGTGGCGGCGGTCGAAGGCGCGTACCCGCTTGGTGACGCGCTGGACGTGGTCGGTGAGGGGTTCCGTGATCCGTTCCTCCGCCGCCCGTGGCGTCCGCTCTTCCGTCACGGGGTCCATGGTGAGGGCTTTCGCCGTCATCCGTCAGACGTCCCGTCGCTTCAGGGCCACCGCGGCCGCCGCCAGGGAGGCCGCCGCCCACAGGGACATGGCCAGCAGGGCGCTTCCCGAGGATGCCGTGTCCGCGGTGGTGAGGGTCTCCAGGGCGCGGCCCGGGAAGTGGCGTACGGCGTCGTCGACGAGGTCGTACGGCAGCATGGCCAGCACCTCCGGGAGGATCATGACCAGGCCGATGAAGGCGCCCGTCGCGATCGGCACCGAGCGGGCCAGGGCGCCGAGGCCCAGGGCGAGGACGGTGAGGAGGGCGAGGCCGGCCGCGTTGGCGGTGAGGGCGCGCAGGACGCCCGGGTCCCCGAGGGCGGCCTCGTGCTCGGTGCCGGCGAGGAAGGACTGGGCGAGCGGGAAGGTGAGGAGGTTCGTCCACAGGCTGAGGACGAAGGCGATCGTGGCGAGGACCGCGGCCTTCGACCACAGGACGGGCAGCCGGGTGGGGACCGCGGTCATCGTGGCGCGGATCTGGCCGGTCGAGTACTCGCCCGCGGTGCAGAGGATGCCCAGCACCCCGAGGTTGAGCTGGGCGAACTGGGTGCCCAGGAGGACGAGTACGACCGTGTCCATGTGAGCGGCGTCGCTCCGGTCGTAGGCGGCGCTGATGCCCACCCCCATGGCGACGGTGAGGGCGCCGGTGGCGACGAGGGTGATCCAGGTGGAGCGCAGGGTCCAGAGCTTGTGCCACTCCGAGCGCAGGACTCGGGCCGGGGTGACCCGGTAGGGCAGCGTCGTGGCGGTCATGGCGTCGCTCCTTCCAGGACCGTCGTGAACTCGACCGAATCGCGGGTGAGTTCCATGAACGCCTCCTCCAGGGAGACCTGGTTGGGGGTGAGTTCGTAGAGGGGGACGGCGTGGGCGGCCGCCGTGCGGCCGATGTGGCGGGCGTCGGTGCCGCGGACCTCCAGGGTCTCGGGGGCGGTCGGCACCGCCTCGACCCCGGGGGCGGCGAGCAGCCGTACGAGGGTGGCGGCCTCCGGGGTGACGACCTTGACCGTGCCCGCGCCGGACCGTCGTACGAAGTCGTCGACGGTGGTGTCGGCGAGGAGGCGGCCGCGGCCGATGATGACCAGGTGGTCGGCGGTGAGGGCCGTCTCGCTCATCAGGTGGGAGGAGACGAGGACCGTACGGCCCTCCGCAGCTAGGGACTTGAGGAGGTTGCGGATCCACAGGACGCCCTCGGGGTCGAGGCCGTTGACCGGTTCGTCGAGGACGAGGACGGCCGGGTCGCCGAGCAACGCGGCCGCGATGCCCAGGCGTTGGCCCATGCCGAGGGAGAAGCCCCTGACCCTGCGGTGGGCGACCTCGGTCAGGCCGGTGAGGTCCAGGACCTGGTCGACGCGGGCGCGGGGGATGCCGTGGGTGTGGGCGAGGGCGCGCAGGTGGTGATGGGCGGTGCGGCCGGGGTGGACCGAGCGGGCCTCCAGGAGGGCGCCGACCTCGGTGAGGGGCGCGGGGTGGGCGGCGTAGGCGCGGCCGCCGACGGTGGCGTGGCCGTGGGTGGGGGCGTCCAGGCCGAGGATCAGGCGCATGGTGGTGGACTTGCCGGCGCCGTTCGGGCCGAGGAAGCCGGTGACGGTGCCCGGGCGGACCGTGAAGGACAGGTCGGCGACCGCGGTCTTGTCGCCGTAGCGTTTGGTGAGGTCCTGTGCCGTAATCATGCTCCGATGCTCGTGCGAGCGGGGGCGGCGGGCGTCGGACCGCGGGCAGTATTCCAGGTGAGGCGGGTAGTACTCGGGTACTACTGTGGCCCGTATGAGCTACGTGATCCGGTCCGTCCGCGCCGACGAGTGGCCCGCCGCCAGGGAGTTGCGGCTCGCCGCACTTCGGGATCCGGTCGCGCACCTCGCCTTCATGGAGACCTACGACGAGGCCGTCGCGCGGCCCGACTCGTACTGGCGGGAGCGCACGGCCAAGGGCGCCGAGGGGGCGGACGGGGCCCAGACGGTCATCGCCGAGGCGCCGGACGGGCGGTGGGTCGGGACGGTGACCGTGCTGCTGGAGGAGCCCGGGACGACCGACTGGGCCGGGTTCCCGGTCGAGCGGAAGCAGGGGCACCTCGTCGGGGTGTTCGTACGGCCCGAGGAGCGCGGGAGCGGGCTCACCGACGTGCTGTTCGACGCGGCCGTGGAGTGGGCGTGGGCGCACGGGGCCGAGCGGGTGCGACTGATCGTGCACGAGGACAACGGACGGGCGCAGCGGTTCTACCGCAAGGCGGGGTTCGAGCCCACGGGTGTCGTCGTGCCGCTGACGGCGGCTCCGGGGCAGTCCGAGCTGGAGTTCGCGCTGGAGCGCGTCTGACTCCTGGGGCGGCCGGCGGGGATCATGAGGCATGCACTCAGACGACTGGTACCTCACCGAGGACATCGACGACTTTCTCGCCCGGGCCGGGGAGTTCCTGCGCTCACGCCCGGTCGCGCACATCATGCCGCTGACGTGGACCGCGCGACTGCGCGCCCGCGGGGCTGCCGTGTACGGCGCCGAGGACGCCGTCTTCGGTGTGCTGGAGCGGGCGGGTGAGGTGCACGCCGTCTTCTACCGGCTCTCTCCTCGGCGCGGACTGGGGCTGACTCCGCTGACCGCCGAGCAGGCCGACGCCCTCGCCGCCCAGCTGGTGGCGCTCGGCCACTCGGTGCCCTCGATCAGCGCGGACGAGGGGACCGCCGCCGTCTTCGCCGAGGCGTGGCGGCGGCACACGGGGGCCGGCTCGCGGGTGCGGGTCCGGCTCCGTCTGCACCGCCTCGGCACGCTCGTGCCGCCGGAGCCGTTCCCGGCGGGGCGGGGGCGGCCCGTGGAGGAGCGGGACCGCGAGCAACTCATGGAGCTGTGCCGGGGGTTCGCCGCGGACGTGGGGGAGGCCGTCACCATCGACGCCGGCACCTGGGCCCGTACCCGCTTCGCCGACAAGAGCTACACGTTCTGGGAGACCCCGGACGGCACGCCCGTCTCCATGGCGGGCGCCAACCCGATGGTCGCGGGCCTGGTGCAGGTGGACCCCGTGTACACGCCGGCCCGGCTGCGGGGCCGCGGGTACGCGGGTGCCGTGACCGCCGAGGTGAGCCGGGCCGCGCTGGCGGCGGGCGCCGAGCATGTGGTGCTGTTCACGGACGCGGCCAACCCCACCAGCAACGCCCTCTACCGGCGGCTCGGCTATGTGCCGGTCGTCGACTGGGCCGCGTACGACTTCTGAGCGCTACGCCGGGAGGTCCGCGTCCGGCCAGCGGGTGCGGGCCTGTTCGCGGGATCTGAGCAGGGCCAGGGTGGGCAGCCCGCGGTCCGCTCCGGCGGCCAGCAGCTCCGGCAACTGGGGGAGCGGGGCCACGGCTGCGATGTCGTCCAGGACGAGGGTCAGTGGTGGGTCGAGGCGACCGGAGGATGACCGTTCGGCCATGCGCCGGCCACGCTCGACCACGCTTGAGGCGAGGGCCGTCAGGAGGGGCATCGCGCCCGGGTTCGTCCTGGGGTCCTCGATGGATTCACCGACCACATAAAGCGTGCCCCCTTCGTCGACGAAGGAATCCAAGGCGAGGGCATCATTTCGGTTGGGAGTGCATGCCTCGCGGATGTTGACCGTGAAGAGGGCCGCCAGGGCCCGGCTGATCAACTCCTGGGCGATGTCCCGGCGTTCGGGGTGCGCGGTGAGGGCGGCCTCGAGTTCACCGGCCGAGCCGGGGGCCGCCTTCGGGTGGGTGCGGAGGGTCTTCACGGCGTCCTGGACCCCGGTGCCCTGGCACCAGCGGTGGACGTGGCGGATGGTGCGGGACTCGACGGCCGCCGCGTGGAGGTAGCTGCGCAGGAGCGTTTCGGCCGCGTCGGCCACGGCCTGGTCGATCCTCGCGGTGGGGCGGACGGGGGCGAGCAGGGCCCGTGCTCTCGCCTTGGCCGTCTCCTTGGTCTCGCAGCCGCTGGTGGGGGACCAGTGGAGGCGGGCCGGGGTGTCGCAGAGGTGGGTGGGGTCGTAGACGTGGACCGGGCCGAGTTTGGCCCGGGCGTCCTTGGTGTCCTGCCAGACGGCCGGGTTCGAGGTGATGACGAGGGCGGGGCCCTCCGCGTCCCTGATGGTCCGGGTGGCGGTGGAGTGGCGCGTTGCCGCTGGGGCGTAGAGGACCGCGCCTTCGGTGCGAGACGTTTCCCACCCGCCCACCTCGCCCTTGGACAGAGAAGCGGGCAGCTCGGCAGCGGTCGGCGTCACGGCTGGTGGCTCGCTGGGCTGTGGGAGTGCCATCGGGTTGCTCGCCGTGGGCGTCTGCGGGAACCCGGAGAGGGAGGCTGCGGTCGGCTGTGGCTGTGGCTCCGGAGCCGGTCTCGGGATCGGGACCTCGTGAGCGGGTACGTCATGGGCCGGTACCTCGTGGACCGGCTCTCGGGTCGCGTGCCGTTCCCGGGCCGCCAGTTTCTCCGCCCTCGTCCTCGCGCGGACCGCGCGCCAGCGGGCCAGGGTGCCCATCACGAAGATCGTCAGGACGATCAGGATGAGCAGCTCGCCGATGAACAGGCCCCAGACCAGGCCGTATCCGGAGAGTTGGCCGGCGGGGGTGTCGGGCCAGGCGCCGGGGACGTCCTGGGGGTGGCCGACGAGGTGGCGCATGGCGAGGGGCGTGCGGGTGAAGGTGACGCCCTCGGGCCAGCCGCCGTGGGCGAACAGGCCCGCCAGGCCCGTCGCCGTCCAGACCAGCACGGTCGTGCCGAGGAGGAAGGCGAGTATGCCGACCAACAGGCCGTCCGGGACGCCTCCCTGGCCTCCCTGACCGCCCTGCCGGCGGTCGTCCGGTCTCACCACTGCCCGCCCCCCTACGCCACCGTCGACTCGGAGTCGCCCATGTGCTGTTCCACGAAGGCCGCCGCCCGCTCCTCCGCCTCCAGCTCCGCGGCGCGCAGGGCGTCGTCGGTGAGGTCGCTGGAGGACTCGGTCATCGCGCGGTCGGTGAAGACCAAGGGGCGTTCGGTCTCGGTGACCAGGTGCTTGACCACCTGGACATTGCCGTTGACGTCCCAGACGGCGATGCCGGGGGTGAGGGAGGGGATGATCTCCACGGCCCAGCGGGGCAGGCCGAGGACCCGGCCGGTCGCCCGTGCCTCGTCGGCCTTCTGGGCGTAGATCGTCCTGGTGGAGGCCATCTTGAGGATCGCCGCGGCCTCCTTCGCGGCCGCTCCGTCCACCACGTCGGACAGGTGGTGGACCACCGCCACGAAGGACAGGCCGAGCCGGCGGCCGAACTTCAGCAGGCGCTGGAAGAGCTGGGCCACGAAGGGGCTGTTGATGATGTGCCAGGCCTCCTCGACGAGGAAGATGCGCTTCTTCCGGTCGGGGCGGATCCAGGTGTGTTCCAGCCAAACTCCGACGATCGCCATGAGGATGGGCATGGCGATGGAGTTGCGGTCGATGTGGGACAAATCGAAGACGATCAGCGGCGCGTCCAGGTCGATGCCGACCGTGGTCGGGCCGTCGAACATGCCCCGCAGGTCACCGTCGACCAGACGGTCCAGGACCAGGGCGACGTCGAGGCCCCACGCGCGGACGTCCTCTATGTCGACGTTCATCGCCTCGGCCGACTCGGGCTCGGGATGCCGCAGCTGCTCCACGATGTCCGTGAGGATCGGCTGGCGTTCGACGATCGTCTCGTTGACGTAGGCGTGCGCGACCTTCAGGGCGAAGCCGGAGCGCTCGTCGAGGCCGTGGCCCATCGCGACCTCGATGATGGTCCGCAGCAGGGCGAGCTGACCGGTCGTGGTGATCGCCGGGTCGAGCGGGTTGAGGCGGATCCCCATGTCCAGGGCGGCCATGGGGTCCAGGCGGATGGGAGTTATCCCCAACTCCTGCGCGATGAGGTTCCATTCGCCGACGCCGTCCTCGCCCTGGGCGTCGAGGACGACGACCTGGCGGTCGCGGAAGCGCAACTGGCGCAGGACATAGGTCTTCTCCAGCGCCGACTTGCCGTTTCCGGACTCGCCCAGGACCAGCCAGTGCGGGGCCGGGAGCTGCTGGCCGTAGAGCTGGAAGGGGTCGTAGATGTAGCCCTTGCCGGAGTACACCTCCCGGCCGATGATCACGCCCGAGTCGCCGAGACCCGGTGCCGCGGTCGGGAGGTAGACCGCCTGTGCCTGGCCGGTGGAGGTGCGGACCGGCAGGCGGGTCGTCTCGACCTTTCCGAAGAGGAAGGACGTGAAGGCGTCGGAGAGGACGGACAGCGGATCCCGCATGCTTTTGCCCCTACCTTCGAATGCCGGTGGCGAACGGAAGCGTGTTCACGAAGGCGCGATGGTGCTCGCGGTCGCACCACTCCAGTTTCAGGTACGACTTCCCGGCCGAGGCCCGGATGGTCCGCTTGTCGCGGGCCAGCGCCTCGGGGGTCCGGGAGGAGACGGTGATGTAGCCGACCAGGTTGACCCCGGCCGCGCCGCTCGCGAGGTCCTCGCCGCGCTGGTCGAGCCGGTTGTGGGCGGCGATGTCGCGGGGGTCGACGGTCCGGTTCATCTTGGCGGCCCGGGACGCCTCGGCCTCGTCGTTGGTCTTCTCGGTGAGCATGCGCTCGATGGCGATCTCGGTGGGTTCGAGGTCCATCGTGACGGCGACCGTGCGGATGACGTCCGGGGTGTGGACGAGGAGCGGGGCGAGGAAGTTGACGCCGACGGGGGTCATCGGCCACTCCTTCACCCAGGCGGTGGCGTGGCACCAGGGCGCGCGGGTGGAGGACTCCCGGGTCTTCGCCTGGAGGAACGTCGGTTCCATGGCGTCGAGTTCGGCCGGCCAGGCGTTGCGCTTGGTCATCGCCTGGATGTGGTCGATGGGGTGGTCGGGGTCGTACATGGAGTGGATCAGCGAGGCCAGCCGGCCCTGGCCGAGGGGCTGGCGCACCCGGATGTCGGCCTCCTGGAGGCGCGAGCAGATGTCGGTCAGCTCGCGCGCCATGACGACCGCGAGGCCCGCGTCCTTGTCCAGTCTGCGGCCGTTCTGCGGGCGGGCGGCCCGCGCCATCGCGTGCGCCTCCGCGGCCAGTTCCCGGGTGTAGTGCATGCACGCGACGAGGTAGGCGCGGTGCTGCTCGCTGCTGGTGGACACCATCGACTGGAGTTGGTCGTACGACGTCTGGAGCCAGGGCAGCGCCTTGTCGTCCCCGCGCATCGCGACGTCCTTGGCGTGGGCGTCGGGGTCGGCGGGCAGGGTGCGGGCGAGCATCTGGAGGCGGGTGACGAAGCCGTCGCCGTTGGCCACGTGCTTGAGGAGGGTGCCGAAGCGGTCGACGAGGGCTTCCTGGTCCTCGGAGTCGCGCAGGCCGACGCCGGGGCCCTCGATCTCGATGGCCGCGGTGACGGTACGCCGGTCCGCGTGCAGCAGGACGGCGATCTCGTCGGGCCCGAAGGGGGCGGCGAGCCAGTTGATCCGGCCGATGCCGGGCGGCGGGCCGACCTCGACCTCGCGGCCGTCGATGTGGGTGCCGGCCTCCATCACCGGGGAGCGGTAGGTGGTGCCCTGGCGCAGGGTGCGCTTGTAACTGCGGTTGATCTCGAACCACTTGTAGAACGTGCGGCGCTTGTACGGCACGTAGACCGCGGCCAGCGCGAGCAGCGGGAAGCCCATCAGCAGGACGATGCGCAGGGACAGGACCGGGACGAGGAGCCCGCACATCATGCCGAGGAACGCGCCCACGATGATGAGCGCGATCTCGCCGGTCTCACGGTTGCGGCCGACGATCGCGTTCGGCCGGGCGCGGCCGATGAGATATGTACGGCGGGGCGTGACCGTATGCGACACGTGGGACTCGGTCGTCAACGCCCGTCACCTCCTGTGCTGTTGCTGCCGTTGCGGGTGTTGCCGGCGTGCGGGGTGTTCACCGGACTGCCGGCGCGGGGAGCGGGAGCGGCGGAGGGGACAGATCCGCCGCCTCCGTTCGGGGTGCGCGAGCTGTGGGCGGCGACTCCGCCGGACGCCGGGTTGCTCGGGCGGGCGCCCGAGCCTCCGGAGGCCTGACCGTTGCTGTCGGCCCGGGAGCTGTGGGTCTTGATGCCCTGGGCGACCAGGGTGGCCGGGGAGCTGATGACCGCGGCGGCCTTGCCCTCGGCGTTCTGCATGATGCGGTTGTTGCGGGAGCCGGCGATCTCGTCGCCGAAGCCGGGGACGAAACGGTAGATCATCGCGCTGGCGAAGATGGCGAGCAGGATGATGGCGAGCCCGGAGACGACCGCGGAGAAGGCGTCGGGGCCGTCGTCGGAGGAGAGCGCGCCGGCGAGGCCGAGGACGATGACGATCACCGGTTTGACCAGGATGACGGCGATCATGATGCCGGCCCAGCGGCGGACGTGGCCCCAGAGGTTCTTGTCGACGAGGCCGGCGTAGACGACGGTCCCGAGGAGGGCGCCGACGTAGAGCAGGGCGGCGCGGATGACGAGCTCCAGCCACAGGACGCCGGCGGCGAGGATGCTCACGAGGGACACGACGATGAGCATGATCGGGCCGCCGCCGATGTCGTTTCCCTTCTCCAGGGCGCCGGAGAAGGTGCCGAAGAAGGTGTCGGTCTGGTCGCCGGTGGCCTTGGCGAGGACCTCCGAGACGCCGTCCGTGGCGGAGACGACGGTGTAGAGGATGAGGGGGGTGAAGGCGGACGCGAGGACGGTCAGCCAGAGGAACCCGATCGCCTCGCTGATGGCGGTGGTGAGGGGGACGCCTCGCACCGCGCGCTTGGCGACCGCGAGCAGCCACAGGAGGAGGGTGAGGATGGTCGACGCGGCGAAGACGACGGCGTACTGCTGGAGGAACTTCTGGTTGGTGAAGTCGACGTTCGCGGTCTCCTTCACGGCCTCGCTGAGCTTGTCGATGGTCCAGGCGGCGGCCTTGGCGCAGCTCCTGGCGAGGGAGGACATGGGGTCGAGGGTGGAGGCGGGGTCCAGGGACGGGGAGCCGCCGGAGGAGCCGCCCGAGGAGTCGCCCTCGCAGATCTGCTTGGCCTGGCCCGACAGAAGGCTGCAGTTGTCGGCGGACCCGCTGGGGGTCGGCGTGGGCGTGGGTGCCGCCGCGGCGCGGGTGGCGAGCAGCACGGCGGCGGTCTGCACGGTGGCGACCGCGGCGGCGACCTTGAGTGCGAGGCGCTGGCTACCGGGCATAGGTGAAGCCTCCGTACTCCTGGACGGCGGTTGCCATTTCGTCAGCGCTGGAGGCCTTTTCGTCGGCGGGGACGGGCGCGGGGCCGTCCTTCTGGGACTGGGTCACGATCTTCCAGTCGCCGTTGGTCCACTCGAGCTGCATCGTGGTGGTGAACCAGCTGTTGGTGACGGGGTTCGTGGAGTTCTCGCCCGCCATGCCGAGCAGACCGCTGCACCAGACCTCGACGGTCACGTTGTCCTGCGCGGACGCGGTGACCTTGGTGCCGATGGGATTCGTACGGGAGACGAACGTGTACCCGGCGGGTGTGGAGCCGTCGTCGTTCAGGCCGACGGTCTTGTTGAGGGCCGGGGTGTAGGCCCGGTCCAGTCTCGACCGGAACTCGGCCACGCGCGTGGGGGCGACGACGGCCTGGAGGATGGCGTCGCGCTGGGTCTTGTCGAACATGCCGGCGGAGCCGAGCGCCACCGCGTAGTTCGCCGCCGCGCTCTGCGCTCCCTGCGCGTCGTGCGCGTACCCCGCCGGGATGACGCCCGGGGTGGACCGCACCGGCTTGGTGCCGCTGGGGGCCGTCGCCGTGACGTCCGGCTGACTGCCCGCCGTGTCCGCCGATGAGGAGGAATCGTCTCCTCCGCGGTTCGCGAAGGCGATGGCGGCGATCAGGAGGACGACGACGCCGACCACGGTGACCAGGCTTCGGGAGGACGAGCGGCCGGAGCGGCGGGCGCCGCCGTACACGTCGGGGCCGCCCGGCAGATGGGTGCGGGTCTGGCCGGTGCCGCCGTAACCTCCGGAGCCCTCCTGGTCGTCTCCGAGACTCATGCCGCTTACGCCCCCTCGACGTGGTGCGGGAAAGTGCGGGCAAACGCGTAGGAGTACGACGGTAGCCGTGCTGGTTCCCGCGCGGGCG
Source organism: Streptomyces sp. NPDC091972 (assembly GCF_044756385.1). Classification (NCBI taxonomy): domain Bacteria; kingdom Bacillati; phylum Actinomycetota; class Actinomycetes; order Kitasatosporales; family Streptomycetaceae; genus Streptomyces; species Streptomyces sp. NPDC091972. The sequence continues at coordinate 12,114 of NZ_JBIVSV010000027.1, forward strand.
CGGTGTGGTGACTCGGCATCAGAGTCATCGGAGTCATCGAAGCGATCGGAGACATCGGGGGAACGCAACCTCAGCCGGTGGGCACTGCGGACGGGTGGGGTAGAGGGGGGACCGGGCGCGCCCGGCCGGACCGGAGGTGCGTCGACCGGACGCGGCGGCTATACGGCCATGCCGTACACGATGGTGAAGAGTGTGCCCAGCGATCCGATGATGAAGACGCCGGTCAGGCCCGCGATGATCAGGCCCTTGCCCTGTTCCGCGCTGAAGGTGTCCCGCAGGGCGGTGGCGCCGATCCGCTGCTTGGCGGCGCCCCAGATGGCGATGCCGAGGCAGAGCAGGATGGCGACCGCCATGACGACCTGGATCATCGTCTTCGCCTCGGTCCCCAGTGCCCCGAAGGGTCCCCAGTCCGGAGCGATCCCGCCGATGATGGTGTTGATGTCTCCCTTGTCGGCCGCAAAGAGCATGTAAGTCACCGCCCCTGGTGGGTAGTTCCGTCTCCCCTGCGTGTGCGCAGAGGTCAGGCATCATTGTCGCCGACAATTCCGCCGTCGTATGTCGACTTGGCGTCATTGATTGGCGGGTTTCGTACGAATGACTGTCTGGTCACTCTGTGTATCACGGCAGGTTACGCCGGGCAATGAGGTCGGAGCGGAACCTGTCGTGTGGTTCCGTCGTTGACCCCTCTTACGACCTGCGGCGCTTCTGGCACCGATGTTCTGCGGGTGAAGGCTAACCCGGAGGGCCACCCCTATGACGAACGGGCCGCGGCAGGGAGTCCGCGGCCCGTGTGTTGACGGAGAGTCAGCCGGTGAAGGCGGTCACTCCCTCCGGCGTACCCAGACCGGTCGGGCCGTCGTAGCCCGTCCGGGCGGTGCAGAAGTAGCTCGTGGAGCACGAGCCGTTGGTGCCGGAGGTCACGTCGTTGAGGGCGGAGGTGTGCCCGTAGGGGTACCGGGCCGGGTAGTCGCTGCTGCCCGGAGTGCCCGCGAGGGCGTACACCGACGCGATGATGGGGGCGGAGGCGCTGGTGCCCCCGTAGGTGTTCCAGCCGGTGCCGTCGGCGCCGTAGGAGTCGTAGACGGAGACGCCGGTGGCCGGGTCGGCGACGGCGGAGACGTCCGAAATCATGCGCCTGGTGCAGCCGGTGTCGGTCTGCCAGGTCGGCTTGGTGTCGTAGGCGGAGCAGCCGGAGCCGGTGCCCTCGGTGGAGCTGGTCCTCCAGACGCTCTCGGTCCAGCCGCGGGTGGTCGCGGAGGCGGACAGCCTGGTGCCGCCGACCGCGGTGACGTACTTGGAGGCGGCCGGGTACTCGGCGCCGTAGCCCGCGTCGCCCGCGGAGACGGTGATGGCGACGCCGGGGTGGTTGAAGTAGGCGGAGTCGTAGGAGCTGTCGGCGGAGGACTCGGAGCCGCCGTAGGAGTTGGAGACGAACCTGGCGCCCAGCTTCACGGCCTCGTTCACCGCGGTGCCGAGGTTGGCCATGCTCGACGACTTCGCCTCGACCAGCACGATGTGGGCGTTGGGGGCGATGGCGGAGACCATGTCGAGGTCGAGGGAGATCTCTCCGGCCCAGCCGCTGTCGGCGGTGGGGAGGGAGGTCGTGGAGCCGGTCTGGCTGACCTTCTTGAAGCAGCCGTTGGCGGTGGTGCAGGCCGGGAGGCCGTAGTACGACCGGTAGGTGGCCAGGTCGGCCTCGGCGTCGGGGTCGTCGTAGGCGTCGACGACGGCGACCGTCTGGCCGGAGCCGTTGTTCGCGGATGCGGCGGTCAGGCCGTAGGCGGACCGGAGGTCGCTCGGGCCGTAGCCGGTCGGAGTGGCGGAGGACGCCTCGGGGGAGACGGTCGCGGGGCTGGTGCCCTTCTTCGCGGCCTGCTCCTCCTGGAAGGCGGTGGTGCCGCCGGTGACGCGCAGGGCGTCGCAGGTGGCGTAGCCCTTCTTCGGGGTGGCGGCACAGGCGCTCTCGTAGGTCACGTGTGCCTGGGCGACAGCGGCCGCGACGGCCTTGCTGCTCACCCTGTGGGGGGTGGCCGCGTCGGCGTGCGCGGCGGTGCCGAGACCGGCGAGGACGAGGGCGGCGGCGGCCGCGGCGGAGCCGGCGCGGTGCCGTCTCAGGCGGGCGTGGGGGGAACCGGGGATGGACGTACGCAACGTACAGCCTCCTGGGAGTGGTGGGCAGAGGCCTGCGGAGGGGGGACCACCGGTGAGGTTCCCGGTGGGGGCGGCGACCCGCGACGACCATCCTCTTGTTGAGTACGTGACAACAAGACGGGTGACGGAATCCTGACTTCCGCCTTACTCAGGGGTGTTGGGGGATTGCTGACCGATGGTGCGCGGATGGGCGGGGGATGGCCACGGCTTGACCGTCCTCCCGTTCAGCTGGTGGTGTGGCCGGTGGTCTCCCAGAACGAGCGCAGGGCGCCGGCGAGTGCCTCCGGCGCCTCCTCGGCCATGTGGTGTCCGGACTCGATCGGGCCGCCCTCCGGAGGGGTGGTCGCCCAGTCGCGCCAGACGGCCAGCACGTCGCCGTAGAGGTCCTCCATGTCGTCGCGCGTGGCCCACAGGACCTGGAGCGGGCAGTCGATGCGGCGGCCGGCCCGCCGGTCGGCGTCGTCGTGCTCGCGGTCGACGCCGAGGCCGGCCCGGTAGTCCTCGCACATGGCGTGCACGGTGGCCGGGTCGTGGATCGCCTGCCGGAAGTCCTCGTACGCCTCGGCGCCCATCTGCTCGGACGTGGCCGTGTACCAGGCGTCGGGGTCGGCGTTGATGACGCGTTCGGCGGGTTTGGCCGTCTGGCCCAGGAAGAACCAGTGCCACCAGCTCGCGGCGAAACCGGCGTCGCAGCGGCGCAGGGCCTCCCCGATGGGGATCGCGTCCAGCACGCTGACGGCGGACACGGCCTCGGGGTGGTCCAGGGCGAGCCGGGTCGCCACGTACGCGCCCCGGTCGTGCCCGACGACCGCGAACCGCTCGTGCCCGAGCCGGCGCATGACCGCGAGGCAGTCGCCGGCCATGGCGCGCTTGGAGTACGGACGGTGCTCCGCGTCGGTCGCGGGCTTGTCGGAGCGGCCGTAGCCGCGCAGATCGGGGCAGACGACGGTGTGGCCGGCCGCGGCCAGCAGCGGGGCGACGCGGTGCCAGGTGGCGTGCGTGCGGGGGTGGCCGTGCAGGAGCAGTACGGCCGGGCCGCTGCCGCCGTGCCGTACGCGCAGCCGGACGCCGTCGTCGCCCTCGCACCACGTCAGCTCGAACCCGTCGAACACACCAGCCTCCCGGACAACGTCGTCGAGGCTCGGCTGCCCCGGGGGACGGGATCCATACGGCGGGGCGGGCCATCTGGTGAAGGGGTGGGGCGGCGCGGTTCGGCAGGGCTGGGCGTGGTGGTGTCGGGGAGGCACGGGTGGTCGGACGCCGGGGTGTGCGGGGGCGAGTGCGGGTGCGGGGCTGCTGGCGCTGGGCGGGCTGCGGGGCGGGAGGGGTGGGCTTGCTGTTCGGCGGGAGCGCGGTAGCGGTGTGTTCGCTCGGATGTGGGGCTGGCGTGGGCGCGGTAGCGGCGTCTGTGCGGGGCGGGTGCAGTCGGCGTGGGCGGGCGAGGTGCTGGGCTGAGGTGGGCTCGCCGGGCGGGGGGATGGGTCGGTGTGGTGGTACAGGGCGGTCTGCGGCCGGCCGGGGTCGCCCTTCGGGCGCCGCTGGTGGCGGCGGGGGAGCGCGACGGGGAGGCCCTTGGTCGCCGTGTCGGAGCGGGACCGGCCCCGGCGTCGAGGTTCGCGCTCCGGGGTGCCGGGCTTGACGCGATTCTCACCTTCGTGCGGAATGCTGACTTCCGTGAAGCGCATGCCACGTCTCGCTCTCCACGCCGCCGTCGTGCTGCTCACCGTCACCTCGGCCTCCGAGGCGGTCGCCGACGACGGGGCGGGGCCCTTCGGGGTGACGACCGTCGCCGCCGCGAGTGCGGTGAACGCCCGGGTGGGGGCCCTGTTCGCGGGCGGGCGGCACCACTGCACCGCCTCCGTCGTCCGCAGCCCGCACCGGGATCTCGTCGTCACCGCCGCGCACTGTCTCGACGACAGCGGCGACCTCGTGTTCGTGCCCGGCTACCGGGACGGCAGGGCGCCGTACGGGAGATGGAGGGTGCAGAAGCGGTTCATGCCCGCGGGATGGGCCGAGGGGCAGGACGAGGACAGCGACGTCGCCTTCGCCACCGTGGAGGGGGAGGTGCAGAACGCCGTCGGCGGGAACCCGTTCGTGACCGGTACCGCCACCGGGGCCACCGCCGTCACCGTCACCGGCTACCCCTCCTCCCGTGACGTGCCGATCGGCTGCACCAACAAGCCGACCGCGCACAGCCGTACGCAGCAGCGGATCGCGTGCCCCGGCTTCACCGGCGGTACGAGCGGCAGTCCATGGGTGAACGGGGACGGGCAGGTCGTGGGGGTGCTGGGCGGGCACGAGCAGGGCGGGCTGACGGCCGACGTGTCGTACAGCGTGGTGCTCGGGGCGGAGGCCGCCGCGCTCTACCGTGACGCGATCTGCTGATCTTCGCGCCGACCCCGCCGAGTACCCCGGTTCGGTTCGGGGAAGCTCCTAGACTGGCGCGAGCGGACTCCCAGTGGGCGAGGGGCGGTTGACGGTGCGTAAGGCGTGGCTCGTTGCGGGCGCCGTTCTCGGGGCGGGGCTCAGCTTCGTGATGCTCCTCGTCGTGGGGGTGTACGTCGTCGCGGGCAATCTCGCGGGTGGGGTGGGCGGAGCCACCAGGGCCCTGGCCAAGGGGGCCGTCCCCGCCGCGTACCAGCCCCTCGTGCAGAAGTGGGGCAACCTCTGCCCCGCCATCAACCCGGCCCTGCTCGCCGCCCAGCTCTACCAGGAGAGCGGGTTCAACCCGAGGGCCCAGAGCGCCGCGGCGGCGCAGGGGATAGCGCAGTTCATCCCGGGGACCTGGGCCACGCACGGCGTCGACGGCGACGGTGACGGCGACAAGGACGTCTGGGACCCCAACGACGCGATCCCGTCGGCGGCTTCCTACGACTGCTCGCTCGCGTCCTACGTGAAGGACGTCCCCGGCAACCTCACCGAGAACATGCTCGCCTCCTACAACGCGGGCGCCTACGCGGTCATCAAGTACGGGGGCGTGCCGCCGTACAAGGAGACCCAGAACTACGTGAAGACCATCACGACCCTGGAGGAGAGCTTCGCGGCGCCCACGACCCGCGTCGATCCCTCCCGGCAGGCCGCCGGCGCCATCTACTACGCGCAGAAGAAGCTCGGGACGCCCTATCTGTGGGGCGGGACCGGAACCGCCGCGCAGGGCGGCCGCTTCGACTGCTCGGGGCTCACGCAGGCCTCGTACGCGAGCGTCGGCATCACGCTGCCGCGCGTGGCCAACGACCAGTACAACGCGGGCCCGCATCCGGCCAGAAGTGAACTGCTGCCGGGGGACCTGGTGTTCTTCTCCAAGGACCTCAACAACTCGCGCGCCATCCACCATGTGGGGATTTATGTGGGCGGCGGATACATGATCGACGCCCCGAGAACGGGTGCTGTGATCCGGTTCGACCCGATCGACACTTCTGAGTACTTCGGTGCCACCCGGGTCACCGAGGATGGCGCGAAAGCGTTGCCCACCACGGTGTGACCGAGCGTGAAACCCACCCCCTGAGCTGCGGCGATGTGTCTCTCTTCGATAACGTCTGCGTGATCATTCAGTGGAGTGTGGAACGTATTAACGGGAGCCGTGCGTTCCTGAGGGCGTAGCCGAGCGGACATGGGTACGCCGGGAAAGACGACGAAGGGGCCGCAGCACCATGGCTGTTCTCGCCGAATCCGGGTCGAACCCCGACGTCGACCTGCTGTACGACATCAACGGCCTGGCCAAGGACGCCCCGCACTGGTTCGACCGGGTCATGGAGTACGTCGGGGAGTACGGCATCCTGCTCGGCATGGTGCTGCTCATCCTCGGGTGCTGGTGGGCAGGCCGCCGGCGGGCGGGTGAGGACGCCGCCTCCTCGGTGGCCGCGCTGGTGTGGGCGCCGCTCGCCGCCGCGCTGGCCGTCCTGGTGAACGTGCCCATAAGGGGGTTCGTCGAGCGGCCCCGGCCGTTCCGGACCCATGAGGGCATCGAGGTCCTGGTGTCCGGCAAGACCGACTACTCCTTCGTGAGCGACCACGCGACCATCACCATGGCGATGGCGGTCGCCCTGTTCGTGGCCAACCGGAGGTTCGGGCTCGTCGGCATCGCGCTGGCGCTGCTGGAGGGCTTCTGCCGGGTGTACATGGGGGTGCACTACCCGACGGACGTCGTCGGCGGGTTCGCGCTCGGCACGGCGGTGGCCCTGCTGCTGTCGCCGCTCGCGATGGCTCTCCTCACGCCCCTGCTGAAGGCGGTCGAGCGCTCCCCGAAAGGCGCGTGGCTGATCCGCGCGCGAGGGAACAGGTCCGGGGCCCCGGTGATCCCCGGGGCCCGGCAGGAGGCCGCCGCCTCCGAGCGGGACCTCGCGGCCTAGCCGGAACCGCTACAGCGCCTGGGGGAACGTGAAAAACCCCTGCGGGTCGTACTCCTTCTTCACCTTGGCGAGCTTCGTCGCCGCGTCGCCGTAGTACGCCTTGCGCCAGTCCTTCAGCGTCGGGTCCGTGTAGTTCTGGTAGGCAGCCCCCGAGGCGTAGGGCCTCATCGCGTCGTGGGCGCCCGTCAGCCAGGACTGGGCCGCCGTGCCCGTCGTGCCCGCCCGCCAGGACGCTATGTACTGGGCCAGCATGCGGGAGCGGCGGTGGACGAAGGCGGTGGCCGTGGGCGGGACGCGGTTGACCGCGCCGCCGAGCGCCGTCAGGGCGATGCTGCCCGAACCGCCGCGGGCCGCCGAGATCTGCCGCAGCAGGGTCTGGACGCCGGCCGCGGACAGCGAGCGGTCGAAGAAGTCCGAGCGGGCCGCGTAGGTCTCCCGGCCGAGGGCGCCGTGCGGATCGCGGTTCGGGGTGGAGCCGGGCAGATGGCACTTGGCGTCCGTGGAGAAGGACGAGCAGCCCGCGTACGCCTCCATCGCGCTCTCGTAGGAGTGCCGCCGGAGGGTGACGCTGCGGGCCGGTGAGCTGACCCGGTCGGCCAGGCGGTCGAGGGCGTTCTGGAGCTCGCCGTAGGTGCCCAGTGAGAAGGCCGCGACGGCCACCGAGGGCGAGCCGCCGTTCTCCAGGTGGCAGGAGGACCAGATCTCGTCGGGCTGGCCGGGACCCCACTCCTGCCAGGCCTTCACCACGGCGGCGGCCCTGGACCACGGCCAGGTCGCGTACGCGGTCACGCCCTGCGGGGCCGGGTGGGTCCTGAAGTGCAGTTCGGTGACCACGCCGAAGTTGCCGTTGCCCGCGCCGCGCAGGGCCCAGAAGAGGTCCTTGTTGGTGGTCGCGTTCGCGGTGAGCTGCTTGCCGTCGGCCGTGATCAGGGTGGCCTGGGTGAGGCTGTCGCAGGTCAGCCCGTAGGCCCGGGAGGCCACGCCGTGACCGCCGCCGAGGACCAGGCCGGAGACGCCGACGGTCGGGCAGGAGCCCGCGGGGATCGTCACGCCCTTCGCGGTGAGCGCCCGGTAGACGTCGATCAGCTTGGCGCCGGCGCCGACCACGGCGGTGCCGCCCGAGGCGCGGACGCGGTTCAGCTCGGAGACATCGACGATCAGCCGGTTGTTTCCCGAGGACCAGCCGGCGTAGGAGTGGCCGCCGTTGCGGATCGCCACCCGGACGCCGTGGGCGCGGGCGTAGGCGAGCGTGGTGCGGATGTCGTCGGCGTGCGCCACGTACGCCACCGCGGCCGGCTTCAGCGCGTCGAAGCGGGTGTTGTAGAGCTGCCGGGCGGTCGACCAGTTCGCGTCGCCGGGGCGCAGCAGGGGGCCGTCCAGGTCGCGCGCGAGGGCCGACCAGTTCGCGGCGGCCGCGGCCGGCGTACGGGAGGTGAGGGCCTGGCCGACGGTGCTCTGTGCGGCGTCGGCCTTGCCGCCGCTGTCGCAGGCGGCCGTGGCCATCGCAGCGACCGCGGCCGCGCCGCCTCCGATGAACGTACGCCGTTCCATGTTTCCGTGCCTTTCGTCGGCCTCGTCGGCTTCCGTGGAACGAGACGGGGCTGGGGTGGTGAGGGTTCCCTGGTGGGTTCCGGAATCACACCGTGCCCTCGACGTAAGCGTCCCGTGACCTCACCGCACCTTTCGCAGGGGTTCACCCCTCGTTCACTTCCGGCCATAAGCGCCTTCACCTGATCTGCCTAATTTCGGCCTTACGCGATGCGTGATGCGCCGAAGAGGCGCATCCGTGTCTCCCACACTTCGCGCACGCCGCCGGATTCAGGACGGCGGCTCCCGGAAGGAACTCAAGTGAAGCTTCAGCGCAAGAACCGGCGGGCCCTCGCCTTCGGTGCTCTCGCCGTCTCCGGCGCCCTGGCCCTCACGGCGTGCGGCTCCGACGACACGAGTGACAGCAGCGGCGGCGGCGCGTCCGCCACCGCGGCCGCCGGCAACATCAAGTGCGACGACGCCAAGGGCCAGCTGCTCGCCGACGGCTCCTCCGCGCAGAAGAACGCGATCGACGCCTGGGTCAAGCAGTTCACGCAGACCTGCGGTGTGCAGATCAACTACAAGGGCGGCGGTTCCGGCGCGGGCGTCACCGCGTTCACCAACGGCCAGGTCGCCTTCGCCGGTTCCGACTCCGCGCTGAAGCCCGAAGAGGTCACGGCCTCCAAGAAGGTCTGCTCCGGCGGCCAGGGCATCGACCTGCCGATGGTCGGCGGCCCGATCGCCCTCGGCATCAACATCTCCGGTGTCGACAAGCTGACGCTGGACGCGCCCACCATCGCCAAGATCTTCAACGCCAAGATCAGCAACTGGAACGACCCGGCGATCGCCAAGCTGAACCCGGGCGTCAAGCTGCCCAGCCTGAAGATCCAGGCGTTCCACCGCTCGGACGACTCCGGCACCACGGACAACTTCACCAAGTACCTCATCGCCACCGCCAAGAGCGACTGGCCCTACGAGGGCGGCAAGACCTGGCAGGCCAAGGGCGGCCAGTCCGCCGCGCAGTCCTCCGGTGTCGCCCAGCAGGTGAAGCAGACCAACGGCGCCATCGGTTACTTCGAGCTCTCCTACGCCAAGGACGGCATCACGCCGGTCAGTATCGACACCGGCGCCTCCGCCCCGGTCGAGCCCACCGTCGAGAACGCCACCAAGGCGATCGCCGACGCCAAGGTCGTCGGCACCGGCTCGGACCTCGCGCTCAAGCTCAACTACGCGACCAAGGCCGAGGGTGCCTACCCGATGGTCCTGGTGACGTACGAGATCGTCTGCGACAAGGGCAACAAGGCCGACACCCTGGCCGCCACCAAGGCGTTCCTGCGCTACACCGCCTCCGAGGACGGCCAGAAGGTCCTCGCGGACAACGACTACGCGCCCATCCCCGACGACATCATCGCCAAGGTCCGCACCACCATCGAGGGCCTGAGCTGACCTGAGTGTGCGGTCCGGCCCGACCCCGTCCCGGGGGACGGGCCGGACCGCACCGTCCGGTGCACCGCCGCCAGGAGCCGCACCCCGCGTGCGGCTCAGCAGACCGGAGAACCCGATGGACACCACACAGATAACAGACGCACCTCCACCCATCTCCCAGCCGACCCCGGCCGAGCAGAAACGCGCGGCCCGTGGCGCCACCCGGCCCGGTGACCGGATCTTCCTCGGACTCTCCCGGGGCTCGGGCATCCTGCTGCTGGTGATCATGGCCGCCATCGCCGGCTTCCTCACCTACCGCGCCTCGATCGCGATCAGCAAGGACGAGGCGAACTTCTTCACCGCGTTCGAGTGGAACACCCAGCTCGTCCCGCCGAAGTTCGGCATCGCGGTGCTGGTCTTCGGCACGATCGTCTCCTCGGTCATCGCGATGGCCATCGCCGTCCCGATCGCCGTCGCCATCGCGCTGTTCCTCACGCACTACGCCCCCCGCAGGCTGAGCGGCCCGATCGCCTACGTGATCGACCTGCTCGCCGCCGTGCCGTCCATCGTCTACGGCCTCTGGGGCGCCCTGATCCTGGTCCCGCACATGAACGGCCTGTACGGCTGGCTCGACGACTACCTCGGCTGGACCGGCATCTTCCAGTGGCAGGGCGGTGCCCCCCGCTCCATGCTCACCGTCGGCATCCTGCTCGCGATCATGATCCTGCCGATCATCACCAACGTGAGCCGCGAGGTCTTCCGCCAGGTCCCGCAGATGCACGAGGAGGCGGCCCTGGCGCTCGGCGCCACCCGCTGGGAGGTCATCCGCATGGCGGTGATCCCCTTCGGCCGCTCCGGCGTGATCTCCGCGTCCATGCTCGGTCTCGGCCGCGCGCTCGGCGAGACGATGGCCGTGGCCACGGTGCTCTCGCCGAGCTTCGACATCCAGGCCAGCCTGCTCGACCCGGGCGGCGGCACCTTCGCCCAGAACATCGCCAGCAAGTTCGGTGAGGCCAGCGAGCTGGGCCGGGACGCGCTGATCGCCTCCGGTCTCGTCCTCTTCGTCATCACCCTGCTGGTCAACGGCGCGGCCCGCATGATCATCGCGCGTCGCAAGGAGTACTCGGGGGCCAACGCATGAGCAACGCCGTCATCACCGACAAGGGCCCCAGCAGCCTGCGCGGCGCCAGCCTCCCCCGGTGGACCCCGTACGCCGTCGCCGCCGGCTCCGTCGCCCTCGGGCTCGGCATCAGCGCGGCCGCCGGCCTGGACAGCAGCATCCAGTGGGCACTGATCGCCGGGGTCCTGTTCGTCCTCGGCACGTACGCCGTCGCCGCCCGCGTGGAGGGCCGCCGGCAGGCCAAGGACCGGGTCGCCACCGCGCTGGTCTGGGTCGCCTTCCTGCTCGCCGTCGTCCCGCTGGTCTCCCTGGTCTGGTCGACGATCTCGCGCGGTGTGAAGGTCCTCGACTTCTACTTCCTCACCCACTCGATGGGCCTGGTCGCCGACTCCGAGCCGGGCGGCGGCATCTACCACGCCATCCTCGGCAGCCTGGAGCAGGTCGGTCTCGCCACCGTGATCGCGGCGCCGATCGGCGTGCTGACCGCGATCTACCTGGTCGAGTACGGGCGCGGGAAGCTCGCCAAGGCCGTCACCTTCTTCGTCGACGTCATGACGGGCATCCCGTCGATCGTCGCGGGTCTGTTCATCCTCTCGATCATGCTGATGTTCGACATGGAGCCCTTCGGCTTCGCCGGCTCGCTCGCCCTGGCGATCCTGATGATGCCGGTCGTCGTCCGCTCCACCGAGGAGATGCTCAAGCTCGTCCCGAACGAGCTGCGCGAGGCGTCCCTGGCGCTGGGCATCCCGAAGTGGCGCACGATCCTGAAGGTGGTCCTGCCGACCTCCATCGGCGGCATCACGACCGGCATCATGCTCGCGATCGCCCGTATCGCCGGTGAGACCGCGCCGGTGCTGCTCCTGGTGTGGGGCAACTCGCTCATCAACGCCAACCCCTTCGAAGGGGCCCAGCAGTCGCTGCCGCTGTACATCTACCAGCAGTACGCGAACAGCGCGGGCGCCGGTGCCGCGTACGACCGCGCGTGGGCGGCGTCCCTGACGCTGATCGCCTTCGTGATGATCCTGAACCTGGTGGCCCGCGGCATCGCCCGCTGGAAGGCCCCGAAGACCGGTCGCTGACGCGGCCTCCTCAGCGACTGACTGGAAGTGAAGTAGTTATGGCCAAGCGAATCGACGTAAGCGGTCTGACCGCCTACTACGGCTCCCACAAGGCGATCGAGGACATCTCGATGACCGTCGAGCCCCGCTCGGTGACGGCCTTCATCGGCCCCTCCGGCTGCGGCAAGTCGACGTTCCTGCGCACGCTCAACCGGATGCACGAGGTCACCTCCGGCGGCCGCGTCGAGGGCAAGGTGCTCCTCGACGACGAGGACCTGTACGGCCACGGCATCGACCCGGTCTCGGTCCGCCGCGAGGTGGGCATGGTCTTCCAGCGCCCGAACCCGTTCCCCACCATGTCGATCTTCGACAACGTGGCGGCGGGCCTGCGTCTGAACGGCTCGTACAAGAAGTCCGAGCTGACGGACATCGTCGAGAAGTCCCTCAAGGGCGCCAACCTCTGGAACGAGGTCAAGGACCGTCTGAACAAGCCGGGTTCGGGTCTCTCGGGTGGTCAGCAGCAGCGGCTGTGCATCGCCCGCGCCATCGCGGTGGAGCCCAACGTCCTGCTCATGGACGAGCCCTGCTCGGCCCTGGACCCGATCTCCACGCTCGCCATCGAGGACCTGATCGGTGAGCTGAAGGAGCGCTTCACGATCGTCATCGTGACGCACAACATGCAGCAGGCGGCCCGGGTCTCCGACCGCACGGCCTTCTTCAACCTGGCCGCCGTCGGGCAGCCCGGCAAGCTGATCGAGATCGACGAGACGGAGCGGATCTTCTCCAACCCGTCGGTCCAGGCCACGGAGGACTACATCTCCGGCCGCTTCGGCTGAGCCGGTCACGGACCCCTCGCGGTGCTGCATGGCGGTGCCACCGCGAGGACACGAAGGGCCCGCCCCCGGAATCCCGGGGGCGGGCCCGATCGCGTGCACGGCCCCTACAGGAACGCCAGGTTCACGATCCCGAAGGCGCACGCGGCCACGATCGCCGCGGCCGGCATGGTGATGAACCAGCCGAGGACGATGTTCTTGGCGACGCCCCAACGGACCGCGTTGACGCGCTTGGTGGCGCCGACACCCATGATCGCGGAGGTGATCACATGGGTCGTGGAGACCGGCGCCTTGAACAGGTACGCGGTGGTGAACATGATCGCCGCGCCCGTCGTCTCGGCCGCGAAACCCTGCGGCGGATCGAGCTCGATGATCTTCCGGCCCAGGGTGCGCATGATGCGCCAGCCGCCCGCGTACGTACCCAGGGACAGCATCAGGGCGCAGGCGATCTTCACCCAGACCGGGATCGGGTCGCCGTACGTCTCGTGTCCGGAGATCACCAGGGCCATCACCACGATGCCCATGGTCTTCTGGGCGTCCTGGAGGCCGTGCCCGAGGGCCATGCCGGCCGCGGACACCGTCTGCGCGATCCGGAAACCCCGCTTCGCCTTGTGCGGGTTGGCACGCCGGAAGATCCACATGATCGCCGTCATCACGAGGTAACCGGCGACCAGGCCGACGACCGGCGAGATGAACATCGGGATGACGACCTTGTCGAGCACACCGTGCCAGATCACGTCGGTGCCGCCCGCCAGCGCGGCTCCCACCATGCCCCCGAACAGCGCGTGCGAGGACGAGGAGGGCAGCCCGAAGTACCAGGTGATGAGGTTCCACACGATCGCGCCGACCAGGGCCGCGAAGAGGATGCCCATCCCCTTCGAGCCCTCCGGCGTCTCGATCAGGCCCTCGCTGACGGTCTTGGCGACCCCGGAGCCGAGGAAGGCGCCGGCGAGGTTCATGACCGCCGCCATGGCCAGCGCGGCCCGGGGGGTCAGCGCCCGGGTGGACACCGAGGTCGCGATCGCGTTCGCCGAGTCGTGGAAGCCGTTCGTGTACGTGAAGAAGAGCGCGACCAGGATGGTCACGACCAGAGCGAAGGTGTCCATGGAAGGGTTCAGGACTCCTTGACGGCGATGGTCTCCACCGTGTTCGCCACGTGCTCGAACGCGTCCGCGGCCTCTTCGAGGACGTCCACGATCTGCTTGAGCTTGAGGACCTCGATGGCCTCGTACTTGCCGTTGAACAGCATGGCGAGCAGCTTGCGGTGGATCTGGTCGGCCTGGTTCTCCAGCCGGTTGACCTCGATCCAGTACTCGGTGAGGTTCTCCATGGTCCGCAGGTTCGGCATGGCCTCGGCCGTGAGCTCGGCGGCCCGGGCGAGCACCTCGATCTGCTGCTCGACGCCCTTGGGGAGTTCCTCGACGTTGTAGAGGACGACCAGGTCGACGGCCTCCTCCATGAAGTCCATGATGTCGTCGAGGGAGGACGCCAGGTTGTAGATGTCCTCGCGGTCGAAGGGCGTGATGAAGGAGGAGTTCAACTGGTGGAAGATCGCGTGCGTGGCGTCGTCACCGGCGTGTTCCGCGGCCCGCATACGCTCTGCGATCTCGGCCCGGGCGGAGGCGTCCGCCCCGAGCAGTTCCATCAGGAGCTTCGAGCCTGTGACGATGTTGTCCGCGGAGGCGGCGAACATGTCGTAGAAGCTCGTCTCCCTGGGGGTCAGACGAAAGCGCACAAGGGGTCCTCGGGGTGCATCGGTTTCGGTCAGGCTGATGCTAAGTGCATCATCCGGCCACGGCTAATGGGCCGTCCCCCAGTGTCGCCCATCAGGCACAGTGGTTGGCACGGGGGCCGTCCGCAGGCCCTATACCCGGGAAACTTCGGTACGATATACCCAGGAGGGGTATGTGATTCCCTCAGGGTGTGGCCGTGATGTGGAGGACGCGATGACGACGACCGAGGCCGGCGCCACGGCGCCCTCCGAGACAGTGGCGGAAAACAGCCCCCACGGGACCCACGAGCCCGCCACGCACGGCTACCACAAGCAGAAGGACGAGCACCTCAAGCGGCTGCGCCGGATCGAGGGCCAGATCCGGGGCCTTCAGCGGATGGTCGACGAGGACGTCTACTGCATCGACATACTCACGCAGGTGTCCGCCTCCACCAAGGCCCTGCAGTCCTTCGCGCTGCAACTCCTGGAGGAACACCTGCGGCACTGCGTCGCCGACGCTGCCGTCAAGGGCGGCGCCGAGATCGACGCCAAGGTCGAGGAGGCGACGAAGGCGATCGGCCGTCTGCTGCGGACGTGACCGGTTTCCTCGCGACGGCGCGGACGCCCCCGGCTCACCGGCCGGGGGCGTCCGCGCGTTCCTCGGCCACTCTCAGCACCTCGTCGATGCTCTCCAGGCTGAGCCGCTCGTCCGCGGCCGACGCCGCGATGATCAGCTCTCCGCACAGTTCGATCTCGGCGAGGGCCACGTGGTCCTGAACCGCCGTACCGCCGACCGGAGCCACGCGCATCACCTCTTCTCCGCCGTCACCGACTTCCTAGAGTAGGGAGCGGCCTACACACCGCGCATGGCACGGACGGGCTAGTCCTTGACGCCCGTCCCGGGCGCTCACCCCTCGGCGATCCTGCCCGCGTAGATGTCCCGGGCGGCCGGCAGACGTACCTCCGCGGCGGTCCCGAAGTCGTACAGCAGGGTCGTCGAGGCGACCGCGACGGTGCCCTGCGGCCGGCCGTTGACGAAGCTGAAGCGGTGGCGCACCTTGCGGATGCGGCCCTGGTCGTCGAGGTAGACGTCGAAGGGGACCGCGGCCGTGGCGAACCCTTTCGCCGCCGCGGCCAGGACAGCGCGGTCGGCGCCGGCGGCGCCCCTGGCCGCGGCGGCGAGGTCCGCCGTGCCGCGGTAGTGCCGCACCTCGGTCCCCGCGAGCTCGGTCGCGCCCACGTACGTCGCCGTCCTGGTCCCGCGCAGCACCCCGGCGGCCACCAGCGGATCGGTGGCCCCGCCGGTGACGAGGTTGCCGTCGGAGAGGGTCGCGGTGTCCACCCGCACCCACTTGTCGGCGGGCACGCCCGCGCCCCGGTTCTTCATGAACAGGGCGCCGGGGGCGAGGAGTTCGGTGATCGGACGGTGCTCGCTGGTGCCGGCCGGGTCCTGCGGCAGCAGCACCTTCAGCCTGCCGAGCCGCTCGCGGTAGTCGTACACGCCCTCACCGCGGATGGTGACCCGGGTGCCGCCGGTGGCCATCTCCATCGACGTACGGGCCTTCGAACTGCCCGCGTCGACCAGGGTGTCGGCGGCCCTGCGCAGGGTCCCGACCGGGTCGGCCGCGCGCCCGTCGTCCAGGGCGGCGCCGCTTCCCGCGCACCCGCCGGCACCGGCGCAGGCCATGAGCACCGCCGCGACGACGGCCGACCCGCCGGCCTGCCTCTGCTGCCGCTCCGCCATCGCCGCCTACCCCCAGCCGATGTGCCCGTCAAGGACGGCCTGTCGTTCGCTTAACGACGGGTGGGAGGGGCCGTCACGCGGATACCGGGCGTTTACCCGAGCTGGGTAACGTTGTCGGAGTGGCGCAGCAGGACAGGACCCCCGCACCCCCCTCCGACCGACCGGCCCACCACACGCAGACGGTGGAACAGGGCCGCTTCTGCCTGGCCCGGTGCACCTGCGGCTGGCGCGGACCGGCGCGCAGAGCCCGCAGCCAGGCGCGGACGGACGCGGAGGGGCACGCGGCCGGGGGCTAGAGCGGCAGCAGCTCGTCGATCAGGGTGCGGTCGCGGTACTGCGTCAGACGGCTGCGGGCCGCGGCGGGCGAGAGCCACAGGATGCGGTCCACCTCGTCGTTCGGGGTGAAGCGGCCCCCGGTCGCCTCCGCCGCCCAGTAACGGACCCGCTTGGGACGGCCGCCCACCATGTAGTGGACGCTGCCCAGCTCGGTCCCGGGCTCGGCGGTGTAACCGGTCTCCTCCTCGACCTCGCGCAGCGCGGCGGCCAGGGCGTCCTCCTCGCGCTTCAGCTTGCCCTTGGGGTGCGACCAGTCGTCGTACTTCGGGCGGTGGACCAGGCAGATCTCGAGATCGCCGTCGACCGGCGAGCGGCGCCACAGGACACAGCCGGCCGCCTGGACGACGGGGTCGACGCCGTCACCGGGGCCGTTCACGTACTCACCGCCTGCTTCTGCCAGCACTGCTGGAACGCGAACCGGGCCGCCTCCACCTCGTGGCGCTGGTCGGCGTGCAGGACACCGAGGGCGTAGGCGGTGGCCGGGGCTATCCGGGGGGTGCGGGCCGCCTGGGCCGCCGCTGCCGCCGCCTCCGAGGCGTCCCGGTGCCGGTCCAGGCACTGCCCCGCCGTCAGCAGCCGTACGTCCACCGAGGAGGTCAGGACCTCGCGCGCGTACCGGTGCAGGCGCAGCAGCAGACGGACCTGGTGCCAGGGGGCGTCCTGGGGGTGCG
The DNA here is from genome assembly GCF_044756385.1 of Streptomyces sp. NPDC091972. Taxonomy (NCBI): domain Bacteria; kingdom Bacillati; phylum Actinomycetota; class Actinomycetes; order Kitasatosporales; family Streptomycetaceae; genus Streptomyces; species Streptomyces sp. NPDC091972. The sequence goes on from NZ_JBIVSV010000027.1 coordinate 29,039, forward strand.
GGGAGGGGTCGGGGGAGAGGCCGTGGACGAGGGCCTCGGCGTTGTACGGGTGGCCCGCGGTGACCAGGGGCAGGGCCGCCGCCGCGTCGTCCAGGCGCTCCTGGGCCGCCGCGGCCAGCGGATGCAGGTCGGCGCCGGTGGCGCTCTTCACCAGCGGCACCTCGCTGGCCAGTACGGCGATGGTGTCGGCGACCGCGTGGAAGCGGGAGGAGCCGAGGGCCTGGAGGGCGGTCGAGTGGGCCCGGGTGCGGGCGAGAGTGAGCTGGCGGTCCAGGAGGGCGCCCGCCTTGGCCGCGCCCACAGTGAGGCCGGCGCGGTCCGGGGCGGGGGCGGAGTGGGCGGCGGCTCCCACTCCCTGCGCCGGGAACACCGCTCCGGACAGCCGGTGCAGGGCCAGCAGCAGCCGTTCCAGACGGGACCCGTACGCGTGCTCCATGCCCAAGGTCCCGGACAGCCAGGCCAGTTCGGGACGGAGCGACTCCGACCAGTCGGCGTCCAGGAGGGGCCGGAAGGTGTGGAGGCTGGCGCTGATGCGGCGGACCGAGCGGCGCAGGGCCCGAGCCGCGTCGACCGGGCCCTCCGCGCCCGCCGCCGTACCACCGGAGTCGCGGTGCTGGCGCAGGGCGCGGAGGAACTCCGTGGCCTGGGACCGCAGGTAGTCCGCGAGGGCGTCCCCGGTGGACGGCCCGACGTGCCCGGACAGGGGATCCGTCGGTTCAAGGTGTTGCTGTGCCACGCCGGCGCCTCCGGGCGTCTATGAGCATCTCCTGGACGTTGCGCAGGGGCCCGCCGTCCGCGTCCGTGGCGTGCCGGGTCCACTCGCCGTCCGGGCCGAGGTGCCAGGACGCGGTGGTGTCGGACATGCCGGTCTCCAACAGCCGGTTCAGGGCCGCCCGGTGGGCCGGGTCGGTGACCCGGACCAGTGCCTCTATCCGGCGGTCGAGGTTGCGGTGCATCATGTCGGCGCTGCCGATCCACACCTCGGGCTCGCCGCCGTTGCCGAAGGCGAAGACCCGGGAGTGCTCCAGGAACCGGCCGAGGATCGAGCGGACCCGGATGTTCTCCGACATGCCCGCGACGCCCGGGCGGATCGCGCAGATGCCGCGCACCCAGACGTCGACCGGCACGCCCGCCTGGGACGCGCGGTAGAGCGAGTCGATGAGCGCCTCGTCCACCATGGAGTTGACCTTGATGCGGATGAAGGCCGGACGCCCCGCGCGGTGGTGCTGGACTTCCTTGTTCACACGGGAGATGAGGCCGTCGCGCAGGGACTTGGGCGCCACCAGGAGGCGACGGTAGGTCTCGCGGCGGGAGTAGCCGGACAGCCGGTTGAACAGGTCGGACAGGTCGGCGCCCACCTGCGGGTCGGCGGTGAGCAGGCCGAGGTCCTCGTAGAGCCGGGCGGTCTTCGGGTGGTAGTTGCCGGTGCCGACGTGGCTGTAGCGCCGTAGCGTGTCGCCCTCCTGACGGACCACCAGGGACAGCTTGCAGTGGGTCTTCAGGCCGACCAGGCCGTAGACGACGTGGCAGCCCGCCTCCTCCAGCTTGCGCGCCCACTTGATGTTGGCGTGCTCGTCGAAGCGGGCCTTGATCTCGACCAGGACGAGGACCTGCTTGCCGGCCTCGGCGGCGTCGATGAGGGCGTCGACGATGGGGGAGTCGCCCGAGGTGCGGTACAGGGTCTGCTTGATGGCGAGGACGTCCGGGTCGTCGGCGGCCTGCTGGAGGAAGGCCTGGACGGACGTCGAGAAGCTGTCGTAGGGGTGGTGCAGCAGGACGTCACGGGTGCGCAGGGCCGCGAATATGTCCGGCGCGGACGCCGACTCGACCTCGGCCAGGTCACGGTGGACGCCCGCGATGAACTTGCGGTACTTCAGCTCCGGGCGGTCCAGGCCCGCGATGCGGAAGAGGCCGGTGAGGTCCAGGGGGCCGGGCAGCGGGTAGACCTCCGCCTCCGAGATCTTCAGCTCGCGCACGAGGAGGTCGAGCACCTCGCGGTCGATGGACTCCTCCACCTCCAGGCGCACCGGCGGGCCGAAGCGGCGCCGCATGAGCTCCTTCTCCAGGGCCTGGAGGAGGTTCTCGGCGTCGTCCTCCTCGACCTCCAGGTCCTCGTTGCGGGTGACCCGGAAGGTGTGGTGCTCCAGAACCTCCATGCCCGGGAACAGCTCCTCCAGGTGGGCGGCGATGACGTCCTCTATGGGGACGTAGCGGCCGGGGGAGGACTCCAGGAAGCGGGACAGCAGCGGCGGGACCTTGACCCGGGCGAAGTGGCGGTTGCCGTTGACCGGGTTGCGCACGATCACGGCCAGGTTCAGGGAGAGCCCGGAGATGTACGGGAAGGGGTGCGCCGGGTCGACCGCAAGGGGGGTCAGGACCGGGAAGATCTGGTGCCGGAACAGGGTGAACAGGCGGGCCTGCTCCTTCTCCTGGAGTTCGTTCCAGCGGACCAGGTGGATGCCCTCCTCCGCGAGTGCGGGGGCGACGTCCTCGTGGTAGCAGGCGGCGTGCCGGGCCATCAGCTCGCGGGAGCGGGCCCAGATCATCTCCAGCACCTCGCGGGGCTGGAGGCCGGAGGCGGAGCGGGTGGCGACGCCGGTGGCGATACGGCGCTTCAGTCCGGCCACCCGGACCATGAAGAACTCGTCCAGGTTGCTGGCGAAGATGGCGAGGAAGTTCGCGCGTTCGAGGAGGGGGGTGTTCGGGTCCTCGGCGAGCTCCAGGACGCGTTCGTTGAACGCGAGCCAGCTGCGTTCCCGGTCGAGGAAACGGCCCTGCGGGAGCTGGGCGGCACCGTCGACCGGGATCTCCTCGTACGCGTCGAGATCGGCGTCGAGGTCGGGTTCCAGATCGGAGACGGTGGCCGACACGGTGTGCGGGCGGTGCGCGGCTATGGAGCCCACGGAGGGCTGCACGTGCTGGACCTCTGCCTGGGCGTTCGACTGGCTCATGGACCCATTCTTCCGCGCCAGGAGCGAAACGGGCGCGTCGGATGCCGCGAGTGGGAGCGCGGCGGTGACCGGGGCGGTGACCGGGGCGTCCCCGTTCCCCGCGGGCCCCTCGGGCGGCGGCGAAGGCTCTGGCACGGCGGGCTTCATTCGCTGAGCCTCGCAAGCCTGTCTGAACCGACGGTTACGGCGACATGGCGTTCGGGATATCGGGGGGCGGCTCGCGGGGGGTGTGGGTGCGGGTGCGGGTGGGTGGGGGCGGGCGTTTTTGCGCAGTTCCCCGCGCCCCTGATGCCTGCGGCGCAGCCGCCTGTTCGGTGGGGGCTTGTGTAGCGCCTTGGGTTCGGTGGGTGGGTCGGTGCCGG
>NZ_JBIVSV010000028.1:0-17719 GCF_044756385.1 Streptomyces sp. NPDC091972
GGCCCAGCCGGAATTCAGGAATTCGCGGAGCGAATTCAATTTGAATCCAGGGCGCCTCGCGCTTCGCGCTTCGGGGTTTTTGGCATAAAAGAAGCGAGGAATTCAGATTCTGTCAAAGCTTGAATCCGAATTCCTCGCGCTTCGCGCTCAGAACCTTTATAGACGGCTATTTGCCGCTTTCTGAGTCCATTCCGAGACCCTCGCCACCATTTCCCAGTTCTCCCCTCGTGCGGCATCCGAAGCAATTCTCAATGCCGCTCGAATCTGTGCTTTCGTGGCTTTCTCAGGGCTCATCTCAAAAACCTTATCAGGCTCTTCCTGTGCCATTCTTCGACCCCTTTCTGAGCGTTTCCTGAATTGCCTAGGAAGGTAGCATCGAATTCCTGGAAACGCAAATATCCCCCCTCTGGATGAGGGGGGATATCGGGTTTCCGCAGGTCAGGAGCACCGTACGCGCGTGCCGGTACTCCTGCGGGTCACGCCCTCTTTTCCTGCGGCGCGTAGTACGCCTGAATCTGCGAAACGGTGAACAGCTCCTTTCCGTTCACCTCGACGCCCTGAGGGAAATCGTCGCGGCGGGCCTTGTGCTGGCGCATGGTGGCGTCCTTGGGGATGCTCGGGTCGTCCTCCAGGCGCCGGGCGATCTCCGCCAGGGACAGGAGCTCCGGGGGCGCTGTGGGGTCCTGTGCGGCTCCGGAGCCGCCCTGGCCCGGGACCAGGCGCAGGCCGTCACGAACGCCTGTCACAGAGCCCTCCAGGGGCGTCACGTTGCCCCCGTCGTGTGACAGTCGACCTGCGGTTTCTTGGTCCAGGGTGCCTCCAGACCCCGCGATCGGGCCTCGGGCGCTCTCGTCACGTGACGCGCGGCGCAGGATGGCCGGCGCGACCTCGATGGAGGGCGTGGGGGGCTGCTCGTAGAGGCCCTCGTCGCTGTAGCCGTAGGTGGCGCGGAGCTCGCGGTAGTAGGCCGTGAGGCGGTCGTATGCGGCTTTCTGGTTTTCGGCCTTGGAGAGGTCCGGGTTCCACGGGGCGTAGGGAACCTGAATTCGGGTGACGTCTCCGGTGTCGGTCACCAGGACCATGCGTCCGGCCTTTTTCTGAATGGGTGGCATGGGGAAGCTGTTGCCGATAATGCGCTTCCACTGCTGTTCGCGGTAGCTGCCCATGATTTTGAACGGGAAGAGGGGCACGAGCGAGACGCCACCGAATTGGGTGTCCTTGAAGTCCTGGAATACGGCGATGATGTGCACGTTGACTTCGCGACCGAGTCGGAGAATCTTCGCGGTACCGTCGCGCCAAATCGGGTCGGCGGCGGGGTCTCCGGATTCCTTGTTCGCTGTGTATTCCTCCTTCAGGAGGTCTGCCAATTCGTTGCACTCTTCGAGGAAGACGTAGAGCGGCTCGAAGTCGGTGCGGATTCCGCGCTTCTTCTCGTAATTGCGGCCCTTGACGACGTCGGCAGCCCAGAGGATTGCGCGGCGCATGTCGTACGGGGCTTCGGGGTTGACGTAGGGGTGGACTCCCTCAATTTCGAGGAGGGGGGTGAGGCTGACCATCTTCGGGTCGACGGCGACAATCGTGCCGCGCTTCATGAGCATCTGGACTGCGAGCCACTGAAGCATCGCGCTCTTACCGCCACCGGAGCCGACGGAGAGAGCCCAGTGGGCCTGCTCATCCGCCATCTTCTGGATAACCGGCTCACCGAAGGTGCCGAACCCCAGGAGGAATTCATCGGGGCTGAGCCTGGCGAGGATCTCCTGAACCTTGGGGTCCCAGATGTCGACGGCGGCGGGGGGCTCAGGCTCGGGGGCCGGGGGCTTGGCCGGCGGCTTGTGCGTGAAGACGACGCTGCTGGTCTCGCCGGTGAATGACCAGCGGCTGACCCACTCCCCCGGTAGGCGGCTGTTGACCAGCTCGTTGATGCTCTCGCGCTCCAGGGTGGAGCCGCGGAAGTCTGCCGGCAGGCGCAGGGCGATGCGGGCGTCGGGGGCGGACAGGCGCTCGGGCAGGAGAAGCCACTGTTCGCGCTGTGCGTCGGCGGGGAGGTGCAGGTCGTTGTGGAGGATGACCCACAGCCGCGGGCCGTACACGGCATCGTCAGAGGGCTCCTGGGGGCGCAGGCGCGGGGTGAGCAGGCCAAGGAGGGCGCCTGCCGCGACGGCGACCAGGGCGGCCTGGAGGGTCCATGCCGGGATGAGCCAGGCGGTCAGGAGGGCGAGGCCGATGATGCGGACCAGGGCGCGCGCGGCGTAGGGCCAGCAGTGCCAGGCCCGCAGGGCGCGGAACACCGTGACCAGCGGGGGCGCGACGACGTTGTAGGCGGTTCGCAGGCCCTTGTAGATGGCCCGCAGAACGCGCCAGAGGCGGTTGGCCACGCGGTAGCACCAGCGGAGCGTGCGAACGGCCCTGTCGAGGGCTTGGGCGCCCCGTCCGGAGTAGCTGCGCAGCCATGCGGCCGTGCGGCGTGCCCAGGGGCTGGGCTGGCGACGGGGCTTGCGGGGCTTCTTGAGCAGGCTCACCTTGGCCGGGGGTGCGGCGACGGACGACATGGAGACTTCGGGGGCCTTCTTGACGGTGGTCGGGGTGCCGGCGCGCAGGAACGTCGCGTTGCTGCGGGGGCCGCCCCGGAGCTCCCGCCCACCGAGGAAGCGGACGATCGCGCGGATGGCGCGGTAGATGCGGACGATGGTGGCGAACGTGCTCTTCACGCCGTTGACGACGCTGCGAATCCGGCCGGTGGTGGTGCTGGCGGTGGTGCTGTGCGTCGTCTTCTTCCTGAGCAGAACCAGGACGATCACGGCGGCCACGGCGAGGCCCCAGCCACCGATGGCCGGGGGTGCGGTGGTGGTGTTCGCCGCGAGGGCGGACATGCTGTGCATCGAGGTGCTCCTTTTTGGGAGGACCGGAGCCGCCCGGCAGGTGGTCTCTGGCAGGAGTGGGCCTGCCGGGCGGTGGGTCACAGGTACTGGCCGGTGTTGGCCTGGGGGGCGGCGTCGTCCTCGCGCACGTCGGCGCGGGCGTTGCGGAAGGACCGGCTGACGGTGGACTTGAACTTGGGGTCGTCGGCCTCCCGGCCGTGGCGGGTGGCCAGGGCCTCCGTGATGACGCGGAGGTCGTCCACCCCGCTCTGGACCATGTCGCGGACGTCCGCCGCGATGCTCTTGGCCTTCTTGGCGGGGGCGCGGACGAGGGAAAGCGCCGGGCGGACATCCTGACCCTCTTCGCCCTGGTCAGAGGTGGTCTCGTGCGGATATCCGCTGGTGTCCGCCAGGACGGTGGACTCATGGGCTCCTGACGTCGTGGCGTCATCAGCGGATGCGGGGAGGATGGGCAGAGCGTTCGGGGCGGACAGTGCGGGGGTGAACATCCGCGCGAGGGCCATGTCCGCGCTCTGGCCGATCCGCTCGCGCTGGACGTCCATCAGGTCCGCCGCGAGGGTCGGGTCACCGCCGCCGCCGACCTTCCGGGCGAGCTTCCAGGACTTCGCGACCGCCTTCCTGCGCTCCTTGTCGTCCGGGTGTCCGGCAGCGACCGCCTGGTAGTAAGCCAGGTCCTTGAGGACAGCGGCGGCGCGGGCCTGCGCCTCGACGTCACGGCCAACCTGGTGGATGACGACGCGGCGGGTCAGGAACGCCAGACCCTCCGCCGATGCCGTGATGGCCATGGGGGTGATCGCGTACACGATGGTCTGTCCGAGCCCCTTCGCCGCGGTGGCTCCCATCGCGGCGGCGGCCATCGGCAGGAGCCAGAGGCCGGCACGGACGGGGCGGGGCGCGGACTGACCGAGGGCGGTGGTGATGAGCAGGATCATCGCCATGACGGCGGTCGCGCCCTCACCCGCCGCGAGGGCACCGAGCGCGGTTCCCTCGCCGTAGACGGCGGACAGGTTGGAGTAGGTGCCGATGCCGCCCATTACGCCGACCGCGAGGATCGGCAGAACGGTCCCGATCAGGAGGCCGCGCTGAATCTTGGTGAGCTTCGTAAGCTGCGGAGTTTCCATGGTCTGGTGACCTTTCGGTGTCTGGGGTGACGTCGCGACGTGTTGAGCTCGCGGCGTCACGAAACTGGGGGTGACGGTCACTTGCGCCGGGGGCGGGGGGTCTCGCGCAGGCTCTTGATCGCGGCGGCGACACCGATGACGCCGATGCCGATGCCGATGCCGGAGTAGGCGAGGCCCTGGCCCATCGCCATGACGGCCGGGGCGGCGACGACCAGCAGGACCGTGGCCGGGGTGCAGAGGATGAGCAGGCCGACCGCAAAGACCAGGAGGTTCCGCAGCCAGGACGGGATCGGCTGCGAGGGCATCTGGACGACCATGGGGGGCTGCGGGGTCTGCGGAATGTAGACCGGCTGTCCCTGCGGGGTGTACGCGACGGTCATGCCGGGCGGGACCACCGGGAGGGGCTGCGGGGTGTAGGGCTGGATCTCGTGCTCGTTCACGGCTGTCTCCTTGAAGGCTGTAGGGCTGGTCAGGCGGCGAGAGCGGCGGCGTGGGGGGACAGGTCGCACGTCTCGCACATGCCGACCGAGGGGCGGATGACATAGCCGACGTCCTGCCGGCAGGCGGGGCAGGTGCGGCGGGCGCGCATCATCGCGGCGTGCGCCCGCCACATGCCCTCGGTCATCGGGCGGATCGGCGTGGCCAGCTCGCGGCGGTAGAGGTAGGCGACCCGCACGAAGCCGTTGTGCCGGGCCTTGTAGGACCGCCACATGATTTGAGCGGCGGGCGGCTGGGTGCCGGGCTGCAATCCCCAGCCCTCGCGGAGCTGGGTCCGGGTCAGCAAGCCGGACGGAGCCAAGGCCCACGGGAACGTGGGGATGCCGTACTTCTCGCCCTCGGGGTCGTAGAACTTCTTCATGCGGGTCATTCGCTGGCTGGTCGGGTCTGGTGGTGTCGTGGCGTAGTGGCGGCACGACGCCACCAGGTCACGCGGACAGATCACGGATTCGGGGGCCCTGAGGTGCGGGTGTAGGGCAGGTACGGCAGCACCAGGGCCAGGCCGACCGCCATCACACCCAGGGCCGCGATCGTCATGACCACAAGACCGGAGACGAGCGGCATACCGCCCTGACGGACGACTCCAAAGAGGCCGGCAGCCACCAGGAGCCCACCGAGCTGCGGGGCGCGGGCGAGGACGTACAGGACCGGGATCAGCAGTGCAGTCCGCATGGTCACCGCCCCACGATCATGTTGCCGTGGCCGTTGCGCATGTGGTCCACGCACGCCGGGCAGTCCTCGCGCGGCTTCAGGTGCCTGTGCGCCTCACGACTGGCGTAGGCGTGGTACCAGCACTGGCGGCACTCGCCCACGGGCGGGTTCGTCGGGTCCGCCATCGTCACCACCACCCCGACGACTTCTTCGCGACCCGGGCAGCAGCGGCCTCGCCAATGACCTGCTCGCGGGCCTTCTGCGCCTGAACGATCTCCGCCGCGTAGCGCTCCTCGGCACCCCGGAAGATCGCGGCGATCGCGCGGTCAGCCGGGGCCGGACTCTTGCCCTTCATGACCCGACGGCCACCACGGAAGCCGTTGCTGACCAGGCGGGCCTTCTCCGACCCCGTCAGCGGCCAGAACTCCTCGTTGCGAACGGCCTCCAACTTGCGCTCAGCGTCCCGGATGATCCGGTCGTAGACCTTGGTGTTCGGCTTGCCCATGAGGGTCAGTCCTTCCTCGGGTAGGTGTGGCCGGCAGGCGGGTACTGGCCCGCGGCAGCGGCGGCCTTGTCGGTGAGCAGGCCCTCCATGACGACCGACTCGAAGTCCTCGCCCAGGCCGGTGGTCTGTTCGGTCTCGAACGCACGGTCAGCGGCGTCGCACAGCCGGTTGGTGCGGGCGTTGTCGTCGGCGGGGGTCTCGCGGAAGCGGAAGATGCTCACGACTGGCCCCCGATCACCTGGTGTGCGCGGGTGGCGTCGTTGACCTTGTGGGCGCGCGCCACATCCGGGTTGGCGGCCGACTGCTGGTCAACGAGGTGCGGGAACCGCTCAACCCAGTCGCAGAGGTTCGCGAGGTAGGCGTCGCAGTTCTCCAGGTAGTCCTCGAAGACACCCGGCTCCCACTCCTGGGGGTCGCCGTGGGCGGCGCGGAAGACCTTCAGGTTCGTGTAGGCCATCACCGCTGACCACCGCCCCGACCCTGCTCAGAGCGACGGTTGACGTCCTTGACCTTCTCGCTCAGGGTCTTGTGCTCTTCGTCCGTGAGGCGCGTGATCATGCCGCTACCTCCAGCTCCACGAACTCCGGGGCGCCCGCGTAGGTGCCGTGGGTCCGGTAGTGACGGTCAGCCGCCGTGTTCGCGCTCTTGCAGCGAGCGCACGCGTCCTCGCCCTTGCGACGGTGGGCGCTGTAGCCACGGCGCGTGCCACACGGCGCAGTGCCCTTGGGCGCGGTGCCCTTGGACCGGGAGCCAGGGCGAGCCGCGCTCTCATGGATCGGCCCAACCTCGGGGAACAGCGCCTTCAAGCGCTTCGCGGAGATCCCGAGCCGGGAGCAGATGACCGAGTACGGCACAACGTCGAACATGAACGGCGCGGCGTACTGGATCTCGGAAGGCGTCAACGTCCAGCCGGACCGGTGGCCGCGTACCGCCTGCTCAACAGCGACCGTGTCGATCGCGTCGACCGAGCCGTCCGCGAAGGCGACGAACACGGTCGGGCTGGCGTGGCTGGGGAACGGGATTCGGCTGGAAGCGGCGGTGAGCTTGAGTTCCTTGTACTGACTACGATCCGACACAGGATCGGTCCCTTCTGTGTGGCAGTCGGGCTCGGTCTCAGGCCCTGGCCGGTGCCCACCACCAGCCAGGGCCGCTTGCGTTCCTGCATTCACCAACTTAGGTACCCAAGTCGGTGCACTGACCGTAAGGGCTTAGGTAATCGAGAGTCAAGCCTTAAGTACTCAACTAGGTTCCGTGGCTACCGAACTGACGGAAAGTTATGTACTCAACTCAAAGATCGGTGTACCCTCCCACCCATGACGACGCCAACACCCGCTCGCCGTTACACGGCCAGAGCCATCGCAGACGACCTGCGAGCCCAGATCAGGACTGGGACTCTGAAGCCCGGCGATGTACTCCCCACCAGTCGCGAACTTGCTGACCAGTACGGCGTTACGCCCAAGACGGTGGGGGCGGGGATTGACCTACTGAAGAGCGAGGGCCTGGTCCTTGGAGAGCAGGGGGGACGTCGCCGCGTTCGCTCGAATCGGCCGATCGTGTGGAATCTGACCCGCTTCGAGCGCGGGTCTCGCCGTGACTCGGCATCAGGTGACGACTGGTCCACAGCGATTCGCGACGCAGGCCGCGAACCCGCGCAACACATCACGGTGCAGGTCGGCCCGGCTGACCACCAGATCGCTTCTTGGTTGCAGATCCCGACGGGTGCTGAGGTCGTACAGCGCATCCGGCTCAGGACCGTAGACGGGCAGCCTTACCAACTCGCGACCAGCACCTTCCCCATGTCAATCGCAGCAGGGACCCCGCTGCTGGAAGAGCGCGATGTCTCCATGCCTGGCGGCATCTTGGCCGCTATCGGGCACCCGCAGGTACAGGTACGCGATGAGATCACCATTCGCATGCCCGACCCTGACGAGACAGAACAGCTCGCACTACCTCAAGGCACACCTGTAGCCGAGCACGTCCGCATCGGCTATGGGGAGTCGGGGCCGGTTCGTGTCATGGTGACCATCGCTCCGGGAGACCGGCACCGCCTGGTCTACGAGTTGGAGGTCTGAGCGATGCAATTCACGATCCAGCCAGCTAGTTCTGACGACGTCTCAACCCTGATGGCGCTGCGCACCGAAGCTGAGGACTGGCTCCGGGCACGTGGCTCAGACCAGTGGTCGGACCGCGAGATCGGGGGCCGGGCCATCGCAAAGTGGAGGACGGCGATCGACGATGGCCGCACCTGGGTAATCCGCGACGAAGCCCGCGACGTCACCGTCGGCACGGTCAGCCGCGGACCCGTCGACCGCGACTTCTGGTCCGACTCAGACCGTCCAGAATCGGCGTTCTACCTGTACAAACTGATCATCAGCCGGTCTACGGCTGGCGCCGGCCTCGGAAGTCTGGTTCTGGACTGGGCATGCCGAGTTGCGGCTCTGGAAGGGCGGGAGTGGGTGCGCATCGACTGCTGGCGCACCGCTACTGAGCTTCAGCGGTACTACGAACGCCTCGGCTTCGAGCACGTCCGTACCGAGTCGCCCGCGCACCGGAAGTCCGGCTGGCTCGGACAGAGGTCGTCTTCACTCATCCTGAACCACCATGACGCGATCCGCCCCGTGACGGATAGGGAGAGGGTGCGTGGCTGACGTGTGGAAGGGCGAGAGCTACCTGTACGTGATCGGCAGTAAAGATCTGCCGCACGTCAAGATCGGCATCTCGACGAATCCGCAGGCCCGTCTTAAGCAACTTCAAACCAGTGTGCCGGTCCGGCTGGAAATCCTGTGGAGCATCGGTGGCGCCAACAACACCTTGGAGCAGTTGGTTCACTTCCGTCTTGCCCAGTACCGGACTCACGGTGAGTGGTTCGACCTCACTTCTCTCGGTGATCCAGCAGCGGTCGTAGGAGATGCAGTGCAAGCCATCCAAGGACGACCCCAGGACCCGCCGGCTTACTGCCCCGACCCCGAGGCGTGTTGGGGTCACACCTGCCATCACGGAACAGCGCCGTAGATAGCTCAGCCATGTAGTGCCCAACCGTGGGCGTAGGATTCTCGCCAACCAGAACTAAAGATCGTTAAACGCCGAAAGCCCCATCCGGGGGGGTACTTCCCGAGTGTTACCAGCACTCGGACCCGGTGGGGCTCTCGGTGACCGTCTTCAAGGTCTCGCTGCCGAGTGTAAGGCAGGTGGAGGGAGAATTCTCCCCCACCTGCGGAGTGTGCTAGCGCACTCACGCTCGGTTGGCGGGGCCGGAATCGAGAGTGGTGACTCAGCAGTCTCCCCAGTCCAGGCCGTCAGATCCTGACGCAGCGGTCCCCCCGCAGAGTCGCGGCGCGACCGTCACGAACCTCGACATCGAGGGCGTTCCCGTAGGGGCCCGCCCGATCGCAGGCCTTAAGGCCGGTTGGTACTTCCGGCCCGCGGATCGGATGATCCTGCACCGTGCCCACAAGGACGCTCCCGCTCTCGCGATCGGCATGGTGCCGGTGATCCTCGGACGGATCACCTACCGCATGTCGGACCGGCGCCACACGAAGATCGCGTATCAGATCCAGACCGACGAGGGTCCGCGCATCGTCAGCTCCGAGGAAGTCCTAGACGGTCTGTGGGCCGACAAGGCGGGCCGCGACCGGCCGGTGACCAACGACGAACGGCACGCGTACGCACGGATCATGTCCGAGGAAGTCCGTACGGCGGATGAGATCCCGGCGCTTCCGGTCAAGGACGCCGATGGGGGCCTGGAGCTCCCCGACGTCGACGCCCAGGAGCTCGGGTATCTGCGCACCAGCGAGCCCGACCAGGCCGCCGCTCGTGAGGCATGGCGTCGCGTGCTCACCCTGGCCACCGACGCGCCACGCACCACGCTCACGCTGGCCGCGATGTTCTCCGGTCCTCTGGTTTCCAGCCTGCACGGGGTACCCGCGCACGTGCTGAACCTGACCGGCCGGGGCCAGCTCGGCAAGTCCACCACGCAGAAGGTCATGTGCGCCCTGATGGGCGACCCGAACGAGGACACCTACGAGCTGTTCGGCTCGATGAACAACACCGGGCTCTTCCTGCCTGAGGTGCTCATTGAGGCCCGGTACCTGCCGATGTGCCGTGAGGAGACGTCGTCTTCCGCCCTGTCGCTGCCGGAGTTGGAGCGGCTGTTCTCCCGGATCGTGGCCGGTGGCAAGCGCGGTCGCCTCGGTCAGGGCGGCAACCGCAAGCAGGGTGCCGGCACCTGGCACTCCCTGTTCGTGACGTCGTCGAATGAATCGCTGCTGCGTCAGGGCCAGGTCGAATCGCTGGCGTCCCGTCTCATCCAGTTGTCGGCGCCGTTCTTCGCGTCGGCATCGGCCAGCGCGGAAGCCTGGTCGCTGGCCGCGCAGTTCCACGGCTGGCCGCTGGTGTGGGCGCGGGATGCCGGCATGTTCGGCGCCGGCCGCGTGAAGGTGTGGCGCGAGCTGCACACAGAGGTGGTCGGGCGGCTGACGACCGAGGAGGCCCGGGAGGACGGCGGTATCCCGCTCACTCTCGCGCGGATCGTCGGCGCGTGGTGCGTCGGCGCCTACATGCTCGGGGAGCTCCTGGGCATGCCGACGCTCGGGGCCAAGGCTGAGGAGGACGCCCGCGGGGAGCTCCCGCGCATCCTCGGGGAGGTCATCGAGACGCACCTGACTCCCGGACAGGTGCTGTGGGAGAAGATCGCGGGGGCGATCGCGCAGGAGCCCGCGGCCTGGGTGTCGTCCGAGTCGCTGACCGGGATCGGCTGGTCGGCCCTGGAGTACAAGCCCCGCCGCGTGCTGGGCTACTACCACCAGGGGCGGCTGTACCTGTACGTGTCCACGCTGACCGAGATCGTGAAAGCTGCCGGCATCGACACCCCCGTGCCGGGGCTGAAGGAGCTGGAGCGGCGCGGGGTCCTGGTCAAGACCGAGAAGACCAAGCTGGCGTCCAAACACGCCACTCGGGAGTTGAGAGACGCCGTTCCCGGCCGCGCGTACATCTTCGACACCAAGGCCGCGCAGGAGGCGTTCGCGGACCGTGAGACGCCCCCCCAGGTAACCCCGGACGGCGAGGTCCCCACCGCCGATGACTCCGTGACCGCTGCCTCCGAACAGCGGGCCATGGAGACGTTCTCCGCCCCTGTCACCGCAGCTCCGGTCCCGGAGCGCGAGGCCATGACGGCGCGGGCTCATGACGCCACGAAGACCCCGATTCCGCCGATGCCGAGCCGCCCCCCGGCCGTGCCGTACCCGCAGCCCGAAGAGCGGGTGAGCGACAAGGCGTTCGCGCACCTGGTCGCGATCGCGTCGGGGCGGACCCTGTCCGCGACCCGGTTCGGTGTGCTCGGAGCGGACGGCTCCGGCCAGGGCTGGATGCACCTGCCCAACTGCGCGCCCGTACCCGTGCCGCTGCCCTCCAACGTCGACCAGGTCCCGGGATTGATGGGGGCCTACCGGCTCAAAACGCTGTGGCTGCACGAGAGTGCCGCCCTGGCAATCGGTCTGCCCACCTACGAGGAGCGCACCGCCGACCCCATCGCGTACAAAGGCCCGCAGGGGCCGATGCCGCACCGGTGGGCGATGCCCTCAACCTCCGACCTGGTCGTCCAGGGCGAGGGCCTGTCCTGCTGGATGACCCTCAAGACGGCCACCGACCGGCTCTCCCTGGTGCTGCCCCTGTACGAGGACCGCTACGACCGCAGCGACGAGGAACGCCGCGGCGGCTGGGGAGGTGCAACCAACCCTGAGACCCTGCTGGACGCGCTCATGGTCTACCTGGTCGCCACCCAGCACGGCTCCGCTGCCCGGCCCAAGGTCATCCCGTACTACCTCAGCGCGAACACCACCGCGAAGGACTTCGCCGGCGGCGACCGCGACGACGTCCTGTGCGACGCGATCCGCAACCGGGCCGTGCCCCCTGTCCACAAGATGCCGCCCATCCTCGACATGCAGTGGAGCCGCCCGGCCGACCAGATCAGCCCGGCCGAACGCGCCGCACTGTGGCTGCACCAGTACGACAAGAACGCCGCGTGGCTGGCCGCGTTCGGCGGCGCGAAGCTGGGCATCGGTGAGCCGGTCCACCATCCCGAGGGAACCGCCTACGACAGCGAACTCGCCGGGTACTGGCGGGTGTCCGAGGTCCCGGGCCACGGCCTGGAGCTCCTGCCGGGCTTCCGCATCCTGGAGGCGGAGGAGGGCGGCTACTGGCTGCGGACCCCGGCCGTCGACCTGATCCGCGAGACCTACGAGGGCTGGGAGCCCGACGTCGTTGAGGCGTGGGTGTGGCCGGCCACGAAGCGCGCGCTGTACGCCATGTACGACCGCATCCGCATCACCCGTGAGCGGATCATCTCCGCGCACGGCGAGGGCCGTCCCGGCGCCCGGTACGCCAAGCAGGTCGTCGGCTCCCTCTACCAGTCGTTCCGCGGCTACCTCTCGCGCGTGGACGGACCGCAGAAGGACAAGAACGGCGGTCTGTACGCCAAGGACATCTACTGGCGCCCGGACTGGGCCGCGATGATCCTTGACCTGGCCCTGGCCAACACCTACCGCGACCTGAGGAAGTTCGCGGGCGAGGACCGCCACCCGCTGAGCCTCAAGGTCGATGCCGTGATCCTCGCCAGCGACCAGGCCGACATCAACGCCGCTGCCCCGGCCTCCATGGTCCTGGGCACCAAGGGCGGTCAGTGGAAGGGCGAGCACAGCGCGCCGCTGCCCGAGCTGCTCGACGCCATCGACAGCGGGACGACCGTCCCGAACGCGCTGAACGCGTACCTCGACGACCAGGCGAAGGAGGCGTGAGATGGGAATCTTCGACCGGTTCCGCAAGCGGGGCGGCAAGCCCAAGGGCGAGCCCAGTGCGCCGACTCCCGCACCGACTCCGACCCCGACCGCCGAACCCACCGCAGGCCAGCCTCCCGAGGCGCCCAAGAAGCGCGGCCTGCTCGGTCGGATGGCGGACAAGATCCGGCGCAAGAAGCCTCCGGAGGCGCCCCCCGAGGCGCCGCCCGCGGCTCCCCCTGCTCCGCCCTCGCCTCCCCAGGGGCCTCCTGCTCCGCCGACACCTGGGGAGGGTCCTGAGGGAGGCCCCCCGCCCGAGGGCGGCAAGGAGGAAGCCGAGGAGGAGAAGGACTACTCCGACGCCCCGTCATCGATCAACGTCCAGATCGCCGGGACGTGGCAGATGAGCAAGAAGAAGTGGCCCGGCATCGTCAAGGGCAGCCTGTCCGGGGATGACGTCGTGACGTTCCTGCGCCACCTCGACAACGGCGAGGACAAACAGGCCGTGATGATGGTCTGCGAGGAGTTCGACCAGGGCTCCGGATTCGCCGGCGCCGTGGACCTCGACCGGTCCACCTGGAACCCTCCGCTGTTCTGAGCCACATCCGCAGGGCCCGCTCCGACCGCCGGTGCGGGCCCGTTCTGCTGCCTCAGGTGTCCTGAAGAGGCATGGAACGCACAGAAACCACCTGGCCCGAACAACTGATGTGACACGCTCAACATCAGTAGGAAGGCTGAAGCTTTCCTAGATATATCGAGGTCAAAGAGGTATCGTGACGTCACAACGACACGGAGTCAGTTCGGTGGAGCCGTCCTCTCGGATGTGAACTGCACACTTTGCGGTTCTCGTGTCTCTACCTACTGACCCACGGTTGACGCTTCGTCATTCGTGAGTCGTGTTGTGTGCCGGGACCCGCCGTCCCCACCTGGGCAAGGGTTGAAGGCGGCGGGCCCGGGGAAACACCGGCAAACCAATACATAGGGTACAAAGCACTACATCTTGCACAGCTTTTCATCACCCCAGGTCAAGGCAAACTGACCTGGGGCGCTTGCGTTACCCAGAGCAATGGTGCTTGACTATTCGTAGACCTGCATGGTCCGGGCCCTCCGTCGCCTTAAAAAAACCCTTGCCCAAGGAAATTGGGGACGGCGGAGAAAGTCCGTAAAACACACAACACCCCATGGAGTGATGTTGAGCGGTCTCGCGCAGAACAGTCCCGCCGAATCCAATTCGCGACTGTTCACAATCACCTGGTTCATCGGAATCACCTTCTTCACCTATCTCCTCGGAGTGGAGTTCCAGCTTCCCGAGCCTGCCGAAACTGTCCGGGAGTGGGCATTCTTCACTTCTCTGACCGGGCTCGCTGGTTGCCTTTTCTGGTTCGCCGGTAGCGCCACCAAAGGATTCCTCACCCCCAGGACCATCAAGGTCCTCGACGCAATCGGTAGGGGAATCGAGAAGCTGAAGAAGACTCTCGGCGGCGGCAACGCCAACGACCCGACAGGTTCGTAACCCTGGAACCCCGAGACGAACCAGGTCTAGCCCCGCCCCCGGAAGCTCCGGATGCGGGGCTAGACCTGCAACCTCCTCCCAACCCCAGCCCGCAACCGCCAGAACCTCAAGTTGAGGAATTCGAAGAATTCTTCCGAGCGTGGTTCCCTCGACTAGTTGCCATCATGGTCCGCCGGGGTTATTCACTTGAGGATGCGAAGGATAGCGCCACGGACGCAATGATCTCGCTACTCCAAAACTGGGAAAAGGTAAGCCATAAAGTTGCCTGGGTTACCCTAACCGCTAATAGGCTTGCTCTAAGGTCCGCCATGCGGCAGAGTAAAGTTTCCGACCTTTACCGTAGAGCTGACTCCGGAGAAAATGTCGCGCTGTCAGCCGATCAAATCCTGCTACCAGCAGATCTGCTGAAGCAGATCCGAGAAATTCTCCCACCAAAACAACGCGAAATCTTTTACTTCTCTATGGAAGGCTACAGCTCCAAAGAAATATCTGAGCTAACCGGCTCTTCCCCCGCGACCGTAAGGTCGCAACTCAGGCATGCCAGAGAGAAGATCATCAAGGAACTGGACCTGGACTAACTGAGAAGCTGTCCTCAAGGCCCATCAAGACAGCAGATCCTCACTAGGCCAGGTCGTGGCCGACCCTCCCTGGCGACATCTGTTGCGCTAGGGGTTGCGCCAACAGGTTGCGCTAGGGGTTGCGCCTACTGTTGCGCACCCCGGATTCCGCAGGCTCACGTTCGTGCAGGTCAACCCACATGGTCGGGGGATTCCACTTGGGCTGACATCCCCTCTACGCCCGCTTTTCCGCCTCCTGGTCCTGGTGAAGAGAGAGGTGGGGAGGCAAGGAAACGGCGGCGCGGGCGGGCGAGGGGATCGCGCCGAAGCTTCCCCGTTCCGCGCGCCGGGGCCGCGCGGCCGCCGTGGCCGGCGGGGGTTCAAGCCCGAGCTGGCGGGGATCGTCGTCGCATAGGGCGCCTCGCAGGGCGCCCTGAATCGTGGCAGTGACGTCGTGGCGTCATGGGTCCGCGACGCCTTTACCGGCTCTACGCTGCCGAGCATGGACATCTTCTCGATGACGAACCAGAAGGGTGGTGTCGGCAAAACGGCCAACACCATCAACCTGGGGGCCGCGCTAGCCGAGTACGGCCGGCGCACCCTGCTCGTGGACTGGGATCCGCAGGGCCACCTCACCGAAGCGCTGGGCGTCCCCGAGTCGCCCGACGACCACACCATGAAGGGCTGGGTCCTGGGGGAGTGGCATGGCGATCCGCACGAGCTGGTGGTGCCGTACCGCGAGCATCTGCACGTGCTGCCGACCAACCTGGACATGTTCCTGCTCGACAAAGGGCTGTACATGGCCAACGCCCGCGAGATGCGCCTGGCCAAGCTCTTGGAGAGGTTCGAGGACGACTACGACGCGTGCGTCATCGACTCCCCACCCTCCCTCGGGATCGGCACCGAGTGCGCCCTGATGGCCGCGCGGCGGCGCACCGGCAAGCGGGCCGGACTCCTGGTTCCCGTGGAAGCCGAGGACTCCAGCATCCGCGCGCTTCGCCTCCTGCTCCGACAGGTGGCCATCTTGTGCGAGGCCATGGACGAGGACGTCGACATCCTGGGCCTGATCCCGAGCCGGTACGACCTGCGGGACGGCGAGATCGTCTCCTCCATGCTGGATGCGTTCCGGGCCATGGGCGATCCACCCGTCATTGCCGAGATCAAGAAGCGCACCGACATCCGTAAAGCGTGGCGCGAGAAGAAGACCGTCCTCGAGTACGCCCCTCGCTCCGAGGCGGCCGACTGGTTCCGCGACCTGGCGAAGGTGGTGCTGGCCGCGTGAGCGCTTCCAGGAAGCCGACTCCCCCGCCGGACATGGGCGGCCTCACCGACGACTGGAAGCGGCTTAAGAGCCTTCGCGAGCGAGAGGCCGCAAAGGACCGCGACCGGGACCTCGTTGCCGATGATGACGCCACGACGCCGAGAGCTCCCGACGTCACCAGCCGGGACCGGGAGACAGAGCCTGCACCCCTTCCTCCGTCCCGGCCTGGACGGAGCCGCGGAGGTCGGCGCCCACCGCCCGCCGCCGCCGGCGCCATCCCGACGACGGTCCGCTTCGACCTGGAGGAGGCCAACGAGATCAAACGCTTCGTGCTGGAGCTCCAGGACTCCGCCGGGCGCCGGTCTCTCGACAAGGCAGAGGTGATCCGGGAGCTGCTGCGTCTGGCGCGCGAGCACGAACCGACTCGGAAGGCATTGCTGCGCAGGCTGCGCTGAGCCTGCGCAGGGTCCATGGTCGGATCTGTGGTCGGGCCGACCATGGGCCCGACCATGGCTGTTCAGGGACGCCCCATGGCGTCGTGACGTCATGAGGCCGCGAACCCGCGACGTCACTTTGACAGAGGGTACGAACCTTCGTACCTTGGCCACCTCCGGGGGTACGAAGGTTCGTACCCCACCCAGTACCAGGGGGAATGACCTGCATGATTCGCTACCAGCACGGCGAGGACGCGGCACTCGGAGGCGTCGATATCACCATCTGCCTGACCCCCCAGGAGGCCGCCGCCCTCCGTGGTGACACCTCCCACCTCGCCGACTGGTTCGACTGCCTGCTCTACGCCCTCACCCTCCTGCGGACCGGTCGCAGCACCCGCACCAAGGTCATGACCAACGTGGCCGGCCACCCCGAACGCGACATCACCCTTGAGGACCTGCACACCCTCATCAACAGCTTGGACCAGGGCCTCCCGCCTCGCCTTCAGGGCACCCGGGACTCCCTGGTCCGGCTGCACCACCACATGGGGGGCACCCTCAACCAGCTCGCCACCGCCATGGGCGTCTCGAAGTCGACCGCACAGTCACGCCGCAACGTGCTCACCAAGGCCCCTCGCGGCATCTGGGAAACCTGGGCTATCAAGGGTGCCCATCGTCGTGCCAAGCCCTAGCTGACACATGCTGTGGCTCGGCATCAGAGCCCTCATACCGCGGCCCGCTAGTCCTCGAATTCCCAATCAATTCCCCCTCAGTACCACACTGAGGGGGAATTCCTTTTCCTTCAGCGACGCAACCACTGGCCACCGAACGTGACCTCACCTCCAGCCCCTCCCCGGGGGGCACGGCGCCCAAGACACCCCCTGAAGCCCCGTGCCCCCCAGATTTTGCCCCCGTGCCCCCCAAATCCGGGGGGCACGGGATTCCAGGGGGGCACGGGGGCATCGCTATGACCTGCACCTATGAACCCGTGCCCCCCGTGCCCCCCGTGCCCCCCGGATTTTGGCCCCCTCCTGGGAAACCTGCCGTTAGTCGTACCGGAGAGACAACAAAATGTCACTCTGCGTGACAGCCCTCGACAGCTAAAAGGGCTCTGCCCAGCACCCCATGGGGACGCTCGACAGAGCCCTAAACTGCGGTTACTTACCCTTGCGGCTGTTCTTGAAATAGACAAAAGCCTTATGCAAAGCAACTGCTGCATTCGCGATTACTGTAATTCCAATAAAGATATCCATATTGGGCTATTCCTCTCAAATATAATTTCACAATATGCCCTCCTTTTTCGTATGCACCTCCTTGGTGCATACACCAAGTATAGCACACAATTCGAATCCTGTCGAATTCAACTGACCCTCCAAGGGGATACACAAAGGCACCTCCGGTGCCTTATCATTCGACCTATCGGCCGAATTCGAATTTCCGCTTCGCTGCAATTCGAGGGGCCGAAATTCGCTCCGCGAATTCTAATCGGCCCAGAATGCTGGCGCTATGCGCCAGAATAGGCCCGGCTGGGCC
>NZ_JBIVSV010000029.1:0-17267 GCF_044756385.1 Streptomyces sp. NPDC091972
GACCGCCTCCAGGGCGCACCCGAGGCACTGAACCGGCTCAAGAAGTTCGACTTCGACCCGCCCTCGGCCTCCTTCGACGCCGCCTTCGCAGGCAACGAGTAAGCCGCACCGGCCGGTTCCGGGACGACGGCGCATCCCGGCGCACCTCCCCCCACCCGTACGACCCACCTGTACGCCCCACCCGTATGTCCGGCCCCACTCCGGAGGCATCCGTGCACGGGAACGACCGCACCACCCCCACCCGCAGAATCGAGACCCACAGACCCCGCGTCCACATGAGGGCCAACCGACGACGGGCCACCGCAGTCGTCGGCGCGGCTCTGCTCCTGGGCTGCGTGTCCCAACCCGCCGTCTCCCACAGCGCCGCCCCCGAACGGGTGCTGGTCTTCTCCAAGACGGCCGGCTTCCGGCACGACTCCATCCCGGACGGCGTGGCGGCCGTACGGGAACTGGGGCAGAGCGCCGGCTTCGCCGTCGACGCGACGGAGGACGCCGCCGCGTTCACGGCACGCAACCTGCGCCGCTACGACGCCGTCGTCTTCCTCTCCACCACCGGAGACGTCCTCGCCCCCGCCCAGCAGCGGGCGTTCGAGGGCTACATCCGGAGCGGCGGAGGATACGTCGGCATCCACGCGGCCGCAGACACCGAGTACGACTGGGCGTTCTACGGCGGCCTCGCCGGCGCGTACTTCCAGTCGCACCCGGCGATCCAGCCGGCCACCGTCGTCGTCGAGGACCGGTCCCACCCGTCCACCGCCCACCTGGCCCTGGCGTGGAACCGCACCGACGAGTGGTACAACTACCGCTCCAACCCCCGGGAGCGGGCCCACGTCCTCGCCTCGCTGGACGAGTCGTCGTACACCGGCGGCACCATGAACGGCGACCATCCCATCGCCTGGTGCCAGGACTACCAGGGCGGCCGATCCTTCTACACCGGCCTCGGCCACACCAAGGAGTCGTACGCCGACCCGGCCTTCCGCGGCCACCTGCTGGGCGGCATCCGGTACGCGACCGGCGACGCCCGCGCCGACTGCCGGCCGGAGAACGGCTACCGTCCGCTCTTCGACGGCACGGCCGGCTCCCTGACCGGCTGGAAGCAGGCCGGACCGGGCACCTTCACCCTGTCCGACGACGGCACGCTCACGTCGTCCGGCGGCATGGGGATGCTCTGGTACGCCGGCACCGGCCAGGGCTTCGGGTCCTACTCCCTGAAGCTCGACTGGAGGACGGCCAGCGCCTCCGGCGACGACAACTCCGGCGTGTTCGTGGGCTTCCCGCCCTCGGACGACCCCTGGTCCGCCGTGGACAACGGCTACGAGATCCAGATCGACGCCACCGACGTACCCGAGAAGACCACAGGGTCCGTCTACGGCTTCCGCTCCGCCGACCTGAAGAAGCGCGACCGGGCGCTGAACCCGCCGGGGGAGTGGAACACGTACGAGATCCGCGTGGAGGGCGAACGCCTCCGCGTCTGGCTCAACGGCGTGAAGATCAACGATTTCACCAACACCGATCCGGCCCGGAGCCTGCGCGACGGGCATGTCGGCATCCAGAACCACGGAGCCGACGACCAGGTGTCGTTCCGCGACATCCGGATCAAGGAACTGCCCGTCCACGGCGACTGAGCGGCGGCGGGCGGGGGACGCCGGACCCCCGCCCGCCGTCTTTCCCCCTCATGAGTGGGGTGCGCGTACGACGCGTTCGACGTTCCACGTCCGACGAGGAGGCTGCCCATGTCCGCGTCCGATTCCCAACCACGCGTCGGTGTCTGGCTGATCGGGGCCCGCGGTTCCGTCGCCACGACGGTCGTCGCGGGCTGCGCCGCCATGACCGCGGGGCTGCACCCGCCGACCGGCCTGGTCACCGAGACCCCGCCCTTCACCGACAGCGGCCTGCCCGCGCTGTCCGCCCTGGTCTTCGGCGGCCACGACACGATGGACTGCCCCCTGCCCAAACGGGCGGAGGCCCTCGCGTCGGGCGGTGTCCTGCCGCACGGCCTGCCCGCCGCCGTGAACGCCGAACTCGCCGCCGCCGAACGGGAGATCAGACCAGGCGGCCCCCTCCCCGGCGACACCAGGACCGAGGACGTGCTGATCACCGCCTTCGCCGCGGACATCCGCTCCTTCGTACGGCGGTGCGGGCTGACGCGCGCGGTCGTGGTCAACGTGGCCTCCACCGAACCCGCCCCCACCGGCGACACCCTCCCCCCGAGCTCCCTGTACGCCGCGGCGGCCCTGCGGGCGGGCTGCCCCTACGTCAACTTCACCCCCTCGACCGGACTGCACCACCCTTCGCTGAGACGGCACGCGGAAGCCTCCGGCCTTCCCCACGCGGGCCGCGACGGCAAGACCGGCCAGACCCTGCTCCGCTCCGTCCTGGGCCCGATGTTCACCCAGCGCGCCCTGACGGTCCGGGCCTGGTCCGGCACCAATCTGCTGGGCGGCGGCGACGGGGCGTCCCTCGCCGACCCGGCGGCCGCCGCGGCGAAGAACGCCGGCAAGGAACGCGTCCTGGCCGACACCCTCGGGCACACACCGCAGGGCGAGGTGCACATCGACGACGTCCCCGCCCTCGGCGACTGGAAGACCGCCTGGGACCACATCGCCTTCGACGGCTTCCTCGGCACCCGCATGACCCTCCAGACCACCTGGCAGGGCTGCGACTCGGCCCTGGCCGCACCCCTCGTCCTGGACCTGGCCCGCCTGACCGCCCGCGCCCACGAGGCGGGGCTCTCCGGACCGCTCGGCGAGCTGGCCTTCTACTTCAAGGACCCGGTGGGGCAGGGACCTTCGGGACTGGGGGAGCAGTACACGGAGCTGGTGAGGTTCGCGGAACGACTCCGAGCCGAGCCCGCCGCGGACAGAGCCCGGGAGGGCATCGACGTCCCGGGACCGGTCGGCGACCGGACGGGGGAGGAGCAGCGGTGAGGACCGACAGGGCAACGACGGGCGCCCCGCCCGCAAGGACGGCGGCGACCGAGCCCATGACCCCCCTCGACCCGCCCCCGTCCCAAGGGGTCTCCCGGCCAACCGCACCACCGCCCCCCGCACCCCGCCACCGGCGCCGTGCCCGCGCCCGTGCCTGGGCCGAACTCCTGCGCCTGCCCGCCCTGTTCACCGTCCCCGGCGACGCCCTCGCCGGAGCGGCGGCCGCCTCCGCACGTCCCACCCCCCGCACCCTCCTCGCCATCGCCTCCTCCCTCTGCCTCTACGAAGCCGGCATGGCCCTCAACGACTGGGCCGACCGCGACGTGGACGCCGTGGAACGCCCCCACCGCCCCCTCCCCTCCGGGCGCATCCAGCCCTCTGCGGCCCTCGGCGCGGCCTGCGCCCTCACCGGCGCGGGTCTCACCCTGGCTGCCTGCGCGGGCCGCCGCGCCCTCACGGTCGCGGTGCCCCTCGCGGCCACGGTCTGGGCGTACGACCTGGCCCTGAAGAACACCCCGGCAGGACCGCTCGCCATGGCGACCGCACGAGGCCTGGACCTGCTGCTCGGCGCGGCGGCGACAGCGGGGGAGGGGGCGGAGAGCCGCGGCGACGGGGCGGGTGCCCCGCGCCGGAAGGCCGTCGGGGCCGTCGGGGCCGTCGTGGAGCGGACGGCCGCAGCGGTCGGCCTGCGCCGGAAGACCGCCACGGGCATCGTGGGGCGGACGGCCGCTCGGCGCGGCGGAGCCGGTGTGCGCACTTCGGCTGCCGTCGCCGACGCGCTCCGGGCGGTGCCGGGGGTGGCGGCCGCAGCCGACCTCCTGCCGGGCAGCCGACGGAATCGGCCGTCTGCGGCTCCGGCCGGCTTCCATGAGACGTCTCCCGCCTCCACCTCCCCCGGTATCCGCGAGGCGCTGCCCGCCGCCGCGCTCCTCGGTGCCCACACCCTCGCGGTCACGTCGGTGTCCCGCGGGGAGGCCCAGGGCGGCTCATCCCTGGCCCCCTTCGCGGCCCTCGCCGTGACCGCGGCCCTGACGCGGACGGTGGCCCGACAACGTCCGCTGCCCTCGACTCGGACCGACGACAGCCGACATGCCCACGTTGCGCGCGGCCCGGCGCCCCTTGCGGAGCCGGCCGTCCAAGCCCTGTCCCGGCTGACTCGCCCCCGGCACCCACCCCTCCCCGGCCACCAGCCCTTCGATCCACACGCGGCCCTGCGCCTCGCCCTCGCCGCCTCCTAC
The DNA here is from genome assembly GCF_044756385.1 of Streptomyces sp. NPDC091972. Classification (NCBI taxonomy): domain Bacteria; kingdom Bacillati; phylum Actinomycetota; class Actinomycetes; order Kitasatosporales; family Streptomycetaceae; genus Streptomyces; species Streptomyces sp. NPDC091972. The sequence goes on from NZ_JBIVSV010000029.1 coordinate 4,166, forward strand.
GCGGCCACCGCCGCCCGCCCCTACTTCCACGCCACCCTCAACCCCTCGCCCCCGCTCACCCAACGAGCCGTCACCGGTGGCATCCGCGCCGCGATCCCCCTCCAGGCCGCCCTCACCGCCCGCTCGGGCACGAAGGGCGCGACCGTCACGGCCCTGCTCACCGCCGCCCTCGCCCCTCTGGCGGGACGCCTCGCGCGAAAGGTGAGCGTCACATGACCGGTCCCCTCGCCCCGTCCAGGCCCACGCCCGGCGTCACCCCGCTCCGCTTCGGCTACGGCACCAACGGCCTCGCGGACCTCCGCCTGGACGACGCCCTCACCCTGCTCGCCGACCTCGGGTACGACGGGGTCGGGCTGACCCTCGACCACATGCACCTGGACCCCCTCGCCCCCGACCTGGCCGCCCGCACCCGTGGTCTGGCGCACCGGCTGGACGCGCTCGGCCTGTCGGTCACCGTCGAGACGGGCGCCCGCTACGTGCTGGACCCGCGCCGCAAACACGGCCCCTCGCTGCTCGACCCCGACCCGGACGACCGCGCCCGCCGTGCCGACCTCCTGGTCCGGGCCGTCCAGGTCGCCGCCGACCTCGGCGCGCACGCCGTGCACTGCTTCAGCGGCATCACCCCGGCCGGCACGGACCCGGACACGGCGTGGAAACGGCTCGCCGAGACCCTCGCTCCCGTCCTGGACACCGCCACCACGGCCGGCGTCCCCCTCGCCGTCGAACCCGAGCCGGGGCACCTCCTCGCCACCCTCGCCGACTTCCACCACCTCCGCCGCACCCTCGGCGACCCGCCCGCCCTCGGCCTGACCCTCGACATCGGCCACTGCCAGTGCCTGGAACCCCTCCCTCCCGCCGACTGCGTACGGGCCGCAGGACCCTGGCTGCGCCACGTCCAGATCGAGGACATGCGCCGAGGCGTCCACGAACACCTCCCCTTCGGCGACGGCGACATCGACTTCCCGCCGGTCCTCGCCGCCCTGGCCGACACCGGCTACCAGGGGCTGACGGTCGTCGAACTGCCCCGCCACTCCCACGCGGGCCCCCACTTCGCCGAACGCTCCCTCCCCTTCCTCCGTCAGGCAGTGGCGCTCTCACAAGGAAGCACTCCATGACCCACCCCCATGCCCACCAGGCAACCCCCGCCGCGGACACCCAGGGCACCACCCTCGCCCGGACCCCGCTGCGCGACCTGCACAACCAGCTCGCCGACCGCCTCGGCGAAGACGCCCGCCACTGGCTCGACCAGGCCCTCGAAGAGGCCGCCGCCCACCCCGGCGCCCACGGCCCCATCTCCGTGTGGGAGCTGCGGCTCGCCGAGGCCGGCCGCCGCTGCGGCCCCGAACACGCCGACGCCGCCCGCGTCCTGATCCTGCACGCGGCCCGCGCCGACACCGACGCCCTGACCCGGGTCTACGCCCAGGGCACGGCCGCCGAACGCCGCGCCGTCCTGCACGCCCTGCCCCACCTCGTGCCCGGCCCACAGGCCCTTCCGCTCGTCGAGGACGCCCTGCGCACCAACGACACCCGGCTCCTGGCGGCCGCCGTCGGCCCCTACGCGGCCCGCCACCTCGACGCCCACCAGTGGCGCCACGCGGTCCTGAAGTGCCTGTTCACCGGCGTGCCCGTCGCCGAGGTGGCCGACCTGCACCGACGGGCCCGCGGGGACGGCGAACTGGCCCGCATGCTCGGCGACTACGCCGCCGAACGCACCGCCGCGGGCCGCACCGTGCCGGAGGACCTGCACCGCGTCCTGACCCTGACCGACCCCACCGCCACCCCACCCGCGCCGGCCGCCGACCACGGCCCCCACCGCGCGGACGGCACCCACGGCAAGGAGTCCTGATGCGCATCTTCGACCCCCACATCCACATGACCTCCCGGACCACCGACGACTACCAGGCCATGCACACCGCCGGCGTGCGGGCCGTGGTGGAACCGTCCTTCTGGCTCGGCCAGCCCCGCACCTCTCCCGCCTCCTTCCTCGACTACTTCGACTCCCTGCTCGGCTGGGAGCCCTTCCGCGCCGCCCAGTACGGCATCGCCCACCACTGCACCCTCGCGCTCAACCCCAAAGAGGCCAACGACCCGCGCTGCCTGCCCGTCCTCGACGAACTGCCCCGCTATCTCGTCAAGGACCAGGTCGTCGCCGTCGGCGAGATCGGCTACGACTCCATGACCCCAGCCGAGGACACCGCCCTCGCCGCCCAGCTCCAGCTCGCCGCCGACCACCGACTGCCCGCCCTCGTCCACACCCCGCACCGCGACAAGCTCGCCGGCCTGCGCCGCACCCTCGACGTCGTCCGCGAGTCCGACCTGCCGACGGACCGGGTCCTGGTCGACCACCTCAACGAGACCACCGTCAAGGAGGCCAAAGACAGCGGCTGCTGGCTCGGCTTCTCCGTCTATCCCGACACCAAGATGGACGAGGAACGCATGGTGGCCATCCTGCGCGCCTACGGCCCCGACCGGGTACTGGTGAACTCCGCCGCCGACTGGGGCCGCAGCGACCCCCTCAAGACCCGCAAGGTCGGCGACCTGATGCTCGCCGAGGGCTTCACCGAGGACGACGTCGACCGAGTGCTGTGGCGCAACCCCGTCGCCTTCTACGGACTCAGCGGACGGCTGGACCTCGACGTGCCGGCCACCGACCTCACCCACGAGGGCAACTCCATCCTCCGGGGCCCGCAGAAGACGGAGGCGTGAGCCATGCGCTTCCGCCACCCCGACGGCACCACCGTCCACCTCGCCTACTGCACCAACGTCCACCCCGCGGAAACCCTCGACGGTGTCCTCGCCCAGCTCCGCGACCACTGCGAACCCGTCCGCCGCCGCCTCGGCCGCGACCGCCTCGGCATCGGCCTGTGGCTCGCCCGCGACGCGGCCCAAGCCCTGGTCAGCGACCCCTCCGCGCTGCGCGACCTGCGCTGCGAACTCGACCGCCGGGGCCTGGAAGTGGTCACCCTCAACGGCTTCCCCTACGAGGGCTTCGGCGCCCAGGAGGTCAAGTACCGCGTCTACAGACCGGACTGGACCGACCCCGAACGCCTCGACCACACCGCCGCCCTGGCCCGGGTCCTGACCGGACTCCTCCCCGACGACGTCACCGAGGGCAGCATCTCCACCCTGCCCCTCGCCTGGCGCACCCGCTACGACGACGGCAGCGCCGACAAGGCCCGCACCGCCCTGCTCACCCTCGCCGAACGCCTCGACGCCCTCCAGGAGCTGACCGGCCGCTCCATCCGGGTGGGCCTCGAACCCGAACCCGGCTGCGTCGTCGAGACCACCGCCGACGCCATCGCCCCCCTCACCGCGATCGCCCACGACCGCATCGGCATCTGCGTCGACACCTGCCACCTCGCCACCTCCTTCGAAGACCCGCACACCGCCCTGGACACGCTCACCGCGGCCCACGTCCCCGTCGTCAAGTCCCAGCTCTCCGCCGCCCTGCACGCCGAACACCCCCACCTGCCCGAGGTGCGCGCAGCACTCGCCGCCTTCGACGAACCCCGCTTCCTGCACCAGACCCGCACCTCCACGTCCGCGGGCCTGCGCGGCACCGACGACCTCGGCGAGGCACTCGCCGGCGACGCCCTGCCCGACGGGGCACCCTGGCGCGCCCACTTCCACGTCCCCCTGCACGCGGCCCCCGCCCCACCCCTCACCTCCACCCTCCCCGTCCTCAAGTCGGTCCTGACCCGGCTCGTCGGCGGCCCGCACCCCCTCACCCGCCATCTGGAGGTCGAGACCTACACCTGGCAAGCCCTCCCACCCGAACTGCGCCCCCGGGGCCGCCCCCAGCTCGCCGACGGCATCGCCGCCGAACTCACCCTCGTGCGCGACCTGCTGACGGACCTCGGCCTCAAGGAGCTGCCATGAACCGCCCAGTCCCGGCGGAGGGGCCGACCCCCCTCCTCGTCCTCGACGTCGTCGGCCTCACCCCCCGCCTCCTCCACCACATGCCCCACCTCAAGACCCTCGCCCGGTCCGGCTCCCACGCCCCGCTCGGCACCGTCCTGCCCGCCGTGACCTGCGCCGCCCAGTCCACCTTCCTCACCGGCACCCACCCGTCGGAGCACGGCATCGTCGGCAACGGCTGGTACTTCCGCGAACTCGGCGACGTACTCCTGTGGCGCCAGCACAACGGCCTGGTCGCTGGCGACAAGCTCTGGGACGCCGCCCGCCGCGCCCACCCCGGCTACACCGTCGCCAACATCTGCTGGTGGTACGCCATGGGCGCCGACACCGACTTCACCGTCACCCCCCGTCCCGTCTACTACGCCGACGGCCGCAAGGAACCCGACTGCTACACCCGGCCCCCGGCCCTGCACGACGAACTCACCGGAAAACTCGGCACCTTCCCCCTCTTCCACTTCTGGGGCCCCGGCGCGGACCTGGTCTCCAGCCAGTGGATCATCGACGCGACCCGCCACATCATGAGCACCCGCCGTCCCGACCTGACGCTCTGCTACCTCCCCCACCTCGACTACGACCTGCAACGCTTCGGGCCCGACGACCCACGCTCCCTCAAGGCCGCCGCCGACCTCGACCGCGCGCTGGCCCCGCTCCTGGACGACGCCCGCGCGGAAGGCCGTACCGTCGTCGCGCTGTCCGAGTACGGGATCACCCGCGCGGACCGGCCCGTCGACATCAACCGCGCCCTGCGCCGCGCGGGACTCCTCGAGGTGCACACCCAGGACGGCATGGAGTACCTCGACCCGATGGCCTCCCGCGCCTTCGCGGTCGCCGACCACCAGATCGCCCACGTCTACGTGCGCCGTCCCGAGGACCTGGACGCCACCCGCGCCGCCCTCGACGGCCTGCCCGGCATCGAGCGGCTCCTCGACGACGAGGGCAAGAAGGCCCACCACCTCGACCACCCGCGCTCCGGCGAACTCGTCGCCGTGGCGGAGCCCGACGCCTGGTTCACGTACTACTACTGGCTCGACGACGACCGCGCGCCCGACTTCGCGCAACTGGTCGAGATCCACCGCAAACCCGGCTACGACCCGGTCGAACTCTTCATGGACCCGCTCGACCCCTACGTCAAGGTCAAGGCCGCCACCGCACTGGCCCGCAAGAAACTCGGCCTGCGCTACCGCATGGCGGTCGTGCCCCTCGACCCGTCACCTGTTCGCGGCAGCCACGGCCGCCTCCCCGAGAGCGACGACGACGGTCCGCTCCTCATCTGCTCCACCCCCCGCGCCGTCGACGACCGCGTCGCGGCCACCGACGTGAAGTCGCTCCTGCTCCGACTGGCCGGACTTTCCTGACTGGTCCCCAGTGAAGCACCCACCACTGACAACGCCCTTCGACCGCGAGGAGACCCAGACATGAGCCGCGTGTCCCAGCCCGACCCCGAACTCACCCACCGCCTGACCAGACGGGGCATGCTCGGAGTCGCCGCGGGCGCCACCGCCGCCGCGCTGCTGGGCGCCGCGGCCGCCCCGGCCGGTGCCGCCACCGAAGCCGCGACCGGCACCACCGGCCACGGCCGCGGCCGCCCCGTCCTGCCCCCCGGCCGCCTCGGCATCCAGCTCTACAGCCTCCGCGACAAGGTCTCCACGCTCGGCTTCGCCCCCGTCTTCGCCGAACTGGAGAAGTACGGCTACGACGAGGTCGAGTTCGCCGGCTACACCCAGGGCTCGGCAGGACCCATCACCCTCGCCCAGCTCAGGCGGCTGGCCCGCGACCACGGACTGAACCCGATCGGCAGCCACGTCGGCTACTACTCCGACGACGACCCGAACGCCTACACCTTCGCCCAGAACCTCACCAAGGTCCTCGACGACGCCCAGGCCCTCGGCCTCAAACACATCGGCACCGCCTCAGGACCGTTCCGCTACGGCTCCACCGTCGACGCGTGGAAGCGCGCCGCCGAGGACTTCAACACCTACGGCGCGGCGGCGAAGGCACGCGGCATGAAGTTCTACCAGCACAACCACTCCGAAGAGTTCTCCTTCGCCACCGACAACCCCAAGGTCCGCCTCTACGACGTGCTCCTCAAGGAGACCGACCCCGACCTGGTGTTCCTGGAGATGGACATCTTCTGGGCGTACTCCGGCCAGTTCCGCTTCTCCAAGCGGCCCGACGGCACGCCCGCGCCCTTCGAGCCCCTGAACTACGTCCTCAGGCAGCCCCACCGCTACCCGCTCTTCCACGTCAAGGACGGCGTGCGGGACCCGGCCGACACCTACGGCTACCGCATGACCGACGTCGGCGACGGCGACATCGACTACCAGAAGTTCATCTCCGCCGTGACCCGGCTGCGGGGCGAGCGCCTCGCCCACCACTGGCAGGCCGAACACGACCAGCCCGTCGATTCCTTCAGCTTCGCCCGCCGCTCCAGCGCCCACCTGCACTCGCTGCGGGAGAAGTGCTGAGCGCACACGGCTGAGGCGGGACCCCGAGGGCGCAGGGGGCGCTCCCCGCCGGTCGGGGTCCCGCCGCGTGCAGCGGGCAGGACCGTCAGCCCCGGGCGGCCGCAACGACCGCCGGGGTGAGGCGCTCCTCTCCCGCGTACACGTTCATGGAGGGGCCGCGGAGGAAGCCGATGAGGGTGAGGCCGGTTTCGGTGGCGAGGGTGTGGGGGCGGGTGGAGACGGCCCCGTCGCGGATGCGGATCACCTTGCGTCGTTCCGTGACTCGTCCCATGTCCGGTCTCACCTCCGTACCGCCACGACGGGCGGCTTCTCGATCCGGATCGCCGCCGCCTCGAACTCCACGGTCCCCGCGATCGGACTGCCTGCTCTCTCCGCCCGCTGCTCGGCGCCCGGCCCGTCCGGCGGACGGGACGTCATGAACGCCAGCCCGGGCCGCAGCGCCGGATCCACCCACACCGGAGCCGTCGTGGCTCCCCGCCGGGTGGCGACCCGCACCTCCTCGCCGACCACCACGCCGTAACGCTCGGCGTCCTCCGGACTCAGCTCGACACACTCGGCCCGCCGCACCGACGACACCGAACCGCCCCTCACCACACGGGGGTTGTGCGAGTCCAGGCGGCGTCCCCGGGTGAGCCGTACCGGATACACCTCGTCCGTCAGATCGACGGGAGGCGCGTGCCGGACCAGATGGAAGGGCATACGCGGCTCCCGGCCGCCGTGACCGTGCCCTGTCAGCAGCGGCAGGTTGCTCAGCGCTCGGACCTCCTCGGGCCCGGCACCGTCGAACGCCCGCAACGGTTCACCGTACGCGCAGGCGTGCGCCAACTCCCGGACGACAACCGCCGGTACGCCCGTCACCTTCACCGCGAGCGACACCGTCCACGGCTCGACCAGCCACCGGTAGTCCTCGAAGCCGGAGGTCGAGCGCTCGATGAACTCCCGGTCGGCCAGCCCCGCCCGGATGATCTCCCGGCCGATCGCGTGGGCCATCGGGACCCCGGTGCCGGCGTTCGGCCGGATCCGGGGTCCCGACCCGATGGCGTGGACGCCCGGTTCCGTCATGCGGCGGACCGGAGCGCGAGGAGGTCGGAGAGGGCGTGGACGGTACGGAGCGTGGGCACGTCCACACCCGTGATCTCCGCCAGCTCGATGACGGCGGTGAGCAGGACGTCGAGCTCCAGGGGCTTGCCGCGCTCCAGATCCTGGAGCGTGGAGGTGCGGTGGTCGCCGACGCGCTCGGCGCCCGCCAGACGGCGTTCGATGGAGACACCGACGGTGCAGCCGAGCGTCTCGGCCACCGCGAGCGTCTCGGCCATCATGGTCTCGATGACCTTGCGGGTGCCGCCGTGCAGACACATCTGGCGCATGGTGGCACGGGCCAGCGCGCTGATGGGGTTGAAGGAGATGTTCCCCAGCAGCTTGAGCCAGATGTCGTCCCGCAGGTTCGGTTCCACCGGGCACTTGAGCCCACCGGCCTGCATGGCCTCGCTGAAGGCCGTGCAGCGGGGTGAGATGCTGCGGTCGGGCTCGCCGATGGAGAACCGCGTGCCCTCCAGGTGCCGTACGACACCCGGCCCTTCGAGCTCGGTCGCCGCGTAGACGACGCACCCGATGGCCCGGGAGGGCGCGAGCACCGCACTGACCGCGCCGTCCGGGTCCACGCTTTCGATGCGGTGTCCGTCGTACGGGCCGCCGTGCCGGTGGAAGTACCACCAGGGGATGCCGTTCTGCGCCGCGATGACCGCGGTCGTGTCGGTGAGAAGGGGCTCGATGAGCGGCCCGCACGCCGCGTACGAGTTGGCCTTCAGACCGAGGAAGACGTAGTCGACCGGGCCGACTTCGGCCGGGTCGTCGGTGGCGTGGGCGCGGGCGGTGAAGTCACCGCGCGGGCTCAGGACCTGGACGCCGTGCTCCCGCATGGCCGCCAGGTGCGGGCCGCGGGCGATGAGATGGACGTCGGCGCCGGCGCGGTGGAGTGCCGCGCCGACGTAGGCACCGATGGCTCCGGCGCCGAGGACTGCGACTTTCATGGGTGGAAGCTCCGTTCGGTGAGGGTGACCGAGGAACTGCCGACTTTGTCGACTGGATATTGTCTACAGGATGGAGAGAGCGGTCAGCAAGGGTCCTGACGTCATTGAGGCGATGAGCTGCTGCTACGTCCCGGTGCGGCCCGGGGCCCGCTGGTTGTGCGCCGTAGACTGTAGGCGAAAACCAATTCATACTTGACTCTCAGTTGCAGCGACAGCGCTGTACGGGAGGGACCGAGATGCTGCCGACGACAGGACTGCCGTACGGGACGGTGCCCAGGCTCGAGCGTCCTGGTCCGTTGCGTGACCGTGTGTACGGGGCGTTGCTGGAGTTGATCACGACGCGTGCGCTGCAGCCGGGGCAGCATTTGGTGGAGAGTGAGCTGGCGGGTCATCTGGGGGTGTCGCGGCAGCCGGTGCGTGAGGCGTTGCAGCGGTTGAACACCGAGGGGTGGGTGGATCTGCGTCCGGCGCAGGGTGCGTTCGTGCATGAGCCGACGGACGAGGAGGCGGATCAGCTGTTGACGGTGCGTACGTTGTTGGAGGCCGAGGCGGCGCGGCTCGCGGCTGCGAACGCGGGCAGTGCGGGCGTTGCCGCGTTGGAGGAGCTGTGTGCGCAGGGTGAGAGTGCGGTTGCGGCGGATGATGTGGATGGTGCGGTGGCTCTCAATGCCCGTCTGCATGCCAAGGTGATGGAGTTGGCGGGCAATGCGGTCCTTGCGGAGTTGGCGGCGCAGGTGGATCGTCGGGTGCGCTGGTACTACACGCCGATCGCCCGTCAGCGTGGCCGCCAGTCCTGGATCGAGCACCGTGAACTGATCGCCGCCATCGCCGACCGCGACGAACAGCGCGCCACCGCGGTCATGCGGCAACACACGGAACACACGCGGAAGATGTACCAGGAGCGGGAGAAGTAGCCCGCGCGACGGTTGGTCCACGGCGACCTGACCAACGGTGCGGACACCGTCGGCCGGACTGCCGTCGGGTGGACCTCCCGGGTCTTCGGGCCGTCGAACCCGACGGCTCCCGGACGACCGACCGGGCCTGGTGGCCGGAGGGCCGGACTGCCGTCGAGGAGTCCCGGTCCGGTGACCGCCGGACAGATCACGGCGGGGGACCGCCCCAGTGCGACCGTCCGGGACCGACGACCACCCCGGTCCGTCCGTCCGGGCCCGACGACCGTCAGACCGCCGTGGAACAGACGGCTCCGTCCCGACCGCTCCAATCTGGCCGCCGCCAGGAGAGACCCCTGACGGACCCACCCACCCGGTGTGCCGGCGGCCGAACGAGCCCGCCGTTGCCTGGCGCGCCCCGCCCCGACTGCCGTCGGACGAGCCTGCCGTTGCCCGGAGCGCCCGCCCCGACTGCCGTGGGACGGGCCCGTTGCTGGACGGACCGTCCCGCCCCGACCGCCGCCGAGGCAGAGGCCACCGGATCCGGCGGCTCCACCCCGACCGCTGACGAGGCAGACCGCACCGGAGCAGGCGGCCCCTCCACCAACTACGTGGGGCGGGGCCGCCTGATGTGCCGTGTCCCTGCTCAGGTCGCCGCCTGAGGGTGTGGGGTCGGGGAGGTTGCGCCGCGGGGGCGGCCCGGCTGGCGTAGCAGCAGGGCTATCGCCGCCGCGAGCATCGACGTGGCGCCGGCCAGGGCGTACGCCCCGTCGTACCCCCAGGCCGCGACGACCATGGAGCCCAGGCCGCCGCCGAACAGGCCGCTGATCAGCTTGCCGCTGTACACCAGCCCGTAGTTGGAGGCGTTGTAGTTCTCCCCGAAGTAGTCCGGGGTGAGCGCCGCGAACAGCGGGTAGAACGCGCCGCCGCCGAACCCGGACAGGAACGCGAAGAACAGGAACAGCGACTCACTCTTGACGTCACCCGCCCAGATCACGCCGAACTGCGCGAGCCCGAGGACGACGATCACGAACACCAGCGTGGACTTGCGGCCCCACTTGTCGGAGAGCCAGCCCACCACCCCGCGCCCGATGCCGTTGATGACGGCCATGACACCCATCGAGGAGGCCGCCACCAGCGGACCGAAGCCGATCTCCTTGGCGTAGTCGACCTGGAAGGAGATCCCGAAGATCGACACCCCCGCGGTCATGACGAGGGCGATCCACATGAGCGGGAGCATGCCGGTCCTGACGGCCTCCTTCGGCGTGAACTGCCGTACCGCGGGAGGGTTCTTGGAGAGGGAGGCGGCCCCCTTCCCGTCGCCGCCGTACGTGAGCGGGTCGATGTCCGCGGGCCACCAGTTCTTCGGCGGGTCCTTGAAGAAGAACGCGCACCCGACGACCACGATCAGGATGTAGCAGCCGATGAGGTCCAGGACACGGTGGTAGTTCGCCGTGTCGAAGCCGTAGTTGAAGATGAAGATGAAGGGCAGTGATCCGTACGCGAAGCCGCCGTTGACGAACCCGGTCTTGGCGCCCCGGCGTTCGGGGAACCACTTGCCGACCATGTTGATGCAGGTCGCGTAGACCAGTCCGGCGCCGACACCCCCGATGACGCCGAATCCGAGGATCGCCAGCCAGACGTTGCTCAGGTGCGACAGGGCGAGGAACCCGACCATGCACATGCCCGAGCCGATGTACATGGCCTTGCGGGCGGTCAGGATGCCCTTCTCCCGCAGCCAGCCCGCCGGGAAGGCGATGCCGGCCTGGAAGAAGACCCAGACGCTGAGGATCCAGAAGGTGTTGCTCTGCGTCCAGCCGTGGGCGTGGGACAGGGTGTCCTCCGCCGAGCCGTACGCGTACTCGAAGACGCTGATGGCCATCATGGTGAGCCAGGGCAGGTACACCATGAGCTTGCGCGAGTGACCCAGGATGTCCCGGTCGGTCTCGCCGATGCGGTAGACGCGGCCGTTGGCGTCGGTCACTTCTCGGTAGGGACGTTGTGCGGCGGTGGAGTCTGCGGTCTTGTCGGTCTCGCTGCGTGCTGCGTACGGATCTGCCGTCATGTCAGGCCATTTCCTCGCCGAGCGGTTGCGGGTTGGGTACGGTCCGACGGCTGGTCTGGGGGCGGCCGGGCGCCTTGAGGAACAGCGCGAGGACCGCGGACGCCAGGCCGATGGAGCCGGCCAGGACGAACGCGCCCTGGTAGTCCCAGGCGCCGACCACGATCGAGCCGACACCGGAGCCGACGAGCCCGGAGATCAGCTTCGAGCTGTAGACCATGCCGTAGTTGGAGGCGTTGTTGTTCTCACCGAAGTAGTCGGCCGTCATCGCGGCGAACAGCGGGAAGATCGCGCCGCCGCCGAAGCCGGAGACCATGGAGCAGAAGAGGAAGAACGGCATGCTGCCCATCTGGCCGGAGATCAGCACACCGAACTGGGCGGTGCCCAGCACCAGACACACGATGATCAGGGTGTTGCGGCGCCCGAACTTGTCGGAGATCCAGCCGATCACCCCGCGCCCGGTGCCGTTGACGATCGCCTTGAGCGACATCGCCGTGGCCACGATCCCGCCCGCGAAGCCCATGTCCTTGCCGAACGGCACCTGGAAGGCGATGCCGAAGATGTTGATGCCGGCCGTGCACAGCAGGCAGAACCACATCATCCACAGGACGGGCGTGCGCGCGGCCTCCTTCGGGGTGTACTGCTTGACGGCCGGCGGGTTCTTCTCCAGCGCCCGCCGGATCTTCGGGTCGTCGGTCTGCTTGAGCGGGTCGACGTGCGGGGGCCACCAGTTCTTCGGCGGGTCCTTGAAGAACCAGCCCGCGAACGCCACCACGGCGCAGCAGACCAGGCCGACCGTCACCAGGACGCCCTTGTAGTTGCTCAGGTCCATGTACGAGGTGAACAGGAAGACGAAGGGCACCGAGCCGTAGGCGAAACCGCCGTTGACCATGCCGGTCTTGCCGCCCTTGCGCTCCGGATACCACTTGCCGACCATGTTCACGCAGGTCGCGTAGACAAGACCGGCGCCGATACCGCTGCACACGCCGAAGCCCAGGTAGGCGAAGATCACGTTCGGTGCGAACGCCAGCGAGACGTAGCCGAGGATGGTGCCCAGCGCGCCGAGCATCATCGCGTAGCGGGCCGGGAGTTTCCCGCTCTCCCTGAGCTGCCCGGCCGGGAAGGCCACGGCCGCCTGGAAGAACACCCAGACGCCCATCAGCCAGAAGATGTGCCCGCTGCTCCACAGATGGGCCTCGTGCAGTGTGTCCTCGGCCGATGTGAACGCGTACTCCGAGGAACTGATGCCCAGCATGCCCATCCACGGGAAGAGCACCATGGTCCATCGTGGTCGTCCCATGATGTTCCGGTCGGTCTCGCCGACCCGGTACACGCGGCCGTTGCGGTCCGTCACCTCCCTGAAGGCGGCGGACGACGAGTAGTCGATGGTTGTCATAGTCTTCAAGCACTCCTTGCGTCGAAAGATCTGGCCAGCGCCCCCTGTCCAAATGCCTTTCGTGCGCGCACGGATCCCGGGGTCCGCCGACGCGCACCGCCGTCGGACCCCGTGCTCATTCACGTCATGGACCACCGCCCAAGGGGCCGGGAAAATGGCTCCGGTTCACCACGTCAGATCACCCCGCCGGACTTCAGCAACCGCAACTCCTCGTCGCCGAGACCCAGTTCTCCGATGAAGATCTCTTCGTTGTGTTGGCCGAGGAGGGGTGGGGTGGTGATGCGGGTGGGTGAGTCGGAGAGTTTGAGGGGGTTGCCGACCGTGGTGAAGGAGCCGCGCTC
>NZ_JBIVSV010000030.1:0-8014 GCF_044756385.1 Streptomyces sp. NPDC091972
CTGGTCGTGCTCGATGCGCTGCCGCTGACCGTCAACGGCAAGGTCGACCACCGGGCCCTGCCCGCACCGGAGTTCACCGCCGTGGAGAGCCGTGAGCCCGCCACCGCCGCCGAGAAGCTGTTGTGCGAACTGTTCGCCGAGGTGCTGGGCCGGGAGCGGGTCGGGGTCCAGGACAGCTTCTTCGAGCTGGGCGGCGACTCCATCATGTCGATGCAGCTCGCCGCACGGGCCACACGGCGGGGTGTCGTGTTCGGTGCGCAGGACGTCTTCGAGCACGAGACACCCGCAGACATCGCCGCCGTCGCACGCGTGGAGGCGGATGGTGAGGCAGCTCAGGAAGCCGACACCGGACCCGTGCCGCTCACGCCCGCCCTCGCGGCCTCCGGCCCCGCAGCCACCGGCCCACGCTTCGCGCAGTGGACGGTGATCGGAGCGCCGCCGGCGCTGGATGTGCCCACCCTCACCGCCGGGTTGAGCATCCTGCTCGACGCGCACGACATGCTGCGAGCCCGTGCGGAGGACGGGCCGAGGCTCGTGGTGGGAGAGCGGGGCGGTCTCGACCCGGCCACGCTGATCTCCGTGCTGCGGGTGAGCGATCCCGGGGAGTTGGACGGAGCCGCCGACCGGGCCGCACACACAGCTGCGGGACGGCTGGATCCGGCGGCCGGAGTGATGCTGCGGATCGTCTGGCTGGACGCCGGCCCGCAACACATGGGGCGGCTGGTCCTGGTCGCGCACCACCTCGTCGTCGACGGGGTGTCGTGGCGCATCCTGCTGTCAGACCTGCGGACCGCGTGCGAGGCGGCGGCACAGGGCCGGGCGGCCGAACCGGGCACCGTGGGCACCTCCTTCCGGCGTTGGGCCACCTTGCTGCAGACCGAGGCCCGGCGCGAGGAGCGGGTCGCCGAACTGGAGGACTGGCAGAGGCTGCTCGAGGGCGGCGACGCCCCGCTCGGCGCGCGGGCACTCGACCCGGCGCGTGACACCGCTGCCACCCTGGAACGCCATGCCTGGACCGTGCCGGCACCACAGGCCCGGGTGCTCGTCCAACGCACCCCCGGTGTCTTCCACTGCGGTGTCCAGGATGTTCTCCTGGCCACGCTCGGGGCAGCCGTCGTACAGTGGCGCAACGGCACAAACCGTGACCTTCTGGTGGATGTCGAAGGGCATGGCCGTACGGCGGTGTCCGGGGCGGATCTGTCCCGCACGGTCGGCTGGTTCACCGACACCCATCCTGTACGGCTGGACCTGGGCGGCGTTGACCTGGGGCAGGCGCGGGCGGGGGGTGCGGCGGCGGGGGCGTTGCTGAAGGCGGTGAAGGAGCAGGCGCGGGCGGTGCCCGGGGACGGACTGGGGTACGGGCTGCTGCGTCACCTCAATCCCGACACAGCGCCGGTTCTGGCCGAACTGCCCGCCCCGCAGGTGGGCTTCAACTACCTCGGCCGTTTCCCCGCCCCCGCCGACCGGGCGGCCGTCTGGCAACCCGCCGGCCCGACCGCCCTCGGCGGCTCGAACGACCGGGACATGCCCGTCAAGCATGCCCTCGGCGCGGGAGCGGTGATCCGCGACCGCGTGGAGGGCCCCGAACTCACCGTGCTCCTGACCCACCCCTCCGGCCTGCTGGAGGCGGCCTCTGTGGAACGGCTCGGCCGGATCTGGCTGGCGCTGCTGGACGGCCTGGCCGCGCACACCGTGGCCCCGTCGGCAGGTGGCCACACCGCGTCCGACTTCACGCTCCTCGACCTCGACCAGGACGAAGTCGACGAACTCGAAGCCGGGTTCGTCGACGAGCACCCGTAGTCACCCGCCGCGGCACCGGCCTGAGGGCAGCCATCCGCCCGACACACGCTTGTCTGTGAGGAGTTACGCGATGACCCGATCCCAGGTCGAGGACGTCTGGCCGCTGTCGCCGCTGCAAGAGGGCCTGCTGTTCCACGCGGCCTTCGACGGCGACGGGCCGGACGTCTACCAAGGGCAGCGGCTCCTGGACCTGGACGGTCCCGTCGACGCCGACCGGCTGCGGGCGTCATGGGAGGCACTGGTCGCCCGGCACCCCGTGCTGAGGGCGGGATTCCGGCGCCGTAAGTCGGGCGAGGCCGTGCAGGTCATCGCACGCGAGGTGGAAGTGCCCTGGCGGGTGGAGGACCTCTCGGGGTTGGACGAGGAGACGGCAGTCGCCCGGCTCGCCGAGCTGGCCGCCGAGGACCGGGAGCGCCGCATCAGCCTCGTCACCCCGCCCCTGCTCCGCCTGCTGCTCGTGCGGTTGGCCGAGGACCGGCACCGGCTGATCGTCACCAGCCACCACCTGATCATGGACGGCTGGTCGATGCCCGTGCTGCTGCACGAGCTGACGGCGGTGTACGCGGCCGGCGGCGACGCCACGGCGCTTCCCGAGCCCTCCTCCTACCGTGACTACCTCGCCTGGCTGGGGAGCCAGGACAAGGACGCGGCACGCGTGGCGTGGGGTGCGGCACTGGCCGGGGCGGAGGAGCCCACGCTCGTCGCGGCCGCCGACCCGGTCCGTCCGCCCGTTCTGCCCGAGAGTCTGATCGCCGACATACCCGAGAAGCTGACCGGCGAACTGGTCGGCCTGGCCCGGCGGCACGGTCTCACCGTCAACACGCTGATCCAGGGCGCCTGGGCGATGCTCCTGGCCCGGCTGTCCGGCCGCACGGACGTGGTCTTCGGCGCCACGGTCGCCGGGCGACCCGCCGGGCTCGCGGGCGTCGAGTCGATGATCGGCATGTTCCTCAACACCCTGCCCGTGCGCGTCGAACTCGACGGCGAGCAGGCCTCGGTGGAGATGCTGAAGGAGCTCCAGACCCGTCAGTCCGCGCTCATCGCCCACCAGCACCTCGGCCTCGCCGAGATTCAGCGCCTCGGCGGTGCGGGTGCGGTCTTCGACACCCTCGTCGTCTTCGAGAACTACCCGCGCCCGCCCGAGGAGCCCGTCGCGCCCGACGCCTTCGGTCTGCGCTTCGCGGCCGGCCAGGAGACCGCCCACTACCCGCTCACCCTGGTCGCCGTCCCCAAGGACCGGATGCTGTTCAAGCTGGACTACCGCCCGGACCTCTTTGACTGTGAGGCGGCCGAGGCGATCTTCGACGGGCTCGTGCGGGTGCTGGAGCAACTGGTCGCCGACCCGTGGCAGCCGGTAGGACGCGTCGACGCGATACCGCAGCCCGAGCGGACCCGGGTCATCGGGAACGGGACCGCGGCCGCGACCGGCATACCGGCCGACTCCGTCCTGGAACTCTTCGCCCGTCAGGTGGCGCGGGCGCCGCACGCCGTGGCCGTCACCGACGGCGCACGGGAGCTGACGTATGCCCAACTGGACGCGGCCTCGCTCCGGTTGGCCCGCCGTCTCGCCGACCAGGGGACGCGCGCCGGGGATCGGGTCGCGGTGGTGCTGGAGCGATCGGCGGAGCTGCTGGTCACGCTGCTGGCGGTGGGGAAGGCCGGAGCCGCGTACGTCCCTGTCGACGCCGGGTACCCGGCGGAGCGGATCGCGTTCCTGCTCACGGACTGCGACCCGGCGGCCGTGGTGTGCTCCGCGCGGACGCGCGCCGTCATACCCGACGACGTTCCGGGCCGACTGGTGCCGCTCGACGACCTGTCGGCCCTCGACGGAGAGGGAGAGGGAGAGCCCCCGTTCACGCCGGTGAGCGGTGGCGAGGTCGCGTATGTGATGTACACGTCGGGTTCGACGGGGACGCCGAAGGGGGTCGCGGTACCGCACCGGAGCGTGGCGGCGTTGGTCGGCGATCCCGGCTGGGCGGTGGGGCCCGGCGACTCGGTGCTGTTCCACGCCCCGCACGCCTTCGACATCTCGTTGTTCGAGGTGTGGGTGCCGCTGGCGAGCGGTGCCCGGGTCGTGGTCGCCGAGCCCGGAGTGGCGGTCGACGCGGCGGCGGTGCGTCGGCACATCACTGCGGGTGTCACCCATGTCCATGTCACCGCCGGGCTGTTCCGGGTGCTGGCCGAGGACAGCCCTGAGTGCTTCACGGGAGCGCGGGAAGTCCTCACCGGTGGTGATGTCGTGCCGGTGCGGGCGGTGGAGCGGCTGCGGGCGGCCTTACCCGAAGTGCGGGTGCGGCATCTGTACGGCCCCACCGAGGTGTCGCTGTGCGCGACCTGGCACCTGCTGGAACCGGGTGACGCAACACCCCCCGTACTGCCGATCGGGCGCCCGCTGACCAACCGTCGCGTCCATGTCCTCGACGCCTATCTGCACCCCGTCGCCCATGGCGTGACCGGCGAGCTGTACCTCGCGGGTGCCGGTCTCGCCCACGGCTATCCGGGGCGGGCCGTGTTGTCCTCCGAGCGTTTCGTGGCCTGTCCGTTCGCGGTCGGGGAGCGGATGTACCGCACCGGCGACCTGGCTCGGTGGACGGCCGACGGCGAACTGGTCTTCGTGGGCCGTGCCGACGCCCAGGTCAAGATCCGGGGCTTCCGCGTGGAACTGGGCGAGGTGGAGGCCGCGTTGGCCGCCTGCCCCGGGATCGGCCAGGCGGTCGTCGCGGCCCGCGAGGAACGGCTCGGTGAGAAACGGCTGACCGGGTACGTCGTCCCGGACGGCGAGGACGTGGACACCGAGTTGCTGCGCGAGCACCTGTCCAAGGTGCTGCCCGAGTACATGGTCCCGGCCGCCCTCGTCGTGCTCGACGCACTGCCGCTGACCGCCAACGGCAAGGTCGACCACAAGGCGCTGCCCGCGCCGGACTTCGCAGGCCGGGTCGCGGGTCGCGAGCCGCACACCGACGCGGAGCGCACGCTCTGCGACATCTTCGCAGCGGTCCTGGGCCTGGAACGGGTCGGCGCCGAGGACGACTTCTTCCACCTCGGCGGGGACTCGATCACCTCGATGCAGGTCGTCGCCAGGGCCGCACGGGCCGGCTTGGTCCTGACACCGCGGCAGGTCTTCGACGCCCGGACGCCCGAAAGGCTCGCGCTCGCCGCCCGGCCGACCGAAGAGACGGCCACTACCACGACCGAGGACGCCGTCGGCGAGATGCCCTGGACACCCGTCATGCGTGCCCTGGGCCGTGCCGCGACGCGTCCCGGATTCGCCCAGTGGGCGGTCGTCACGGCGCCGCCGGCGCCCGGCGAGGAGAACCTGGCCACCGCCCTCGGGTCGCTGCTCGACACGCACCCCATGCTGAGCGCCCGGGTGGCGGCCGACGCGCCGACCCTCGTGGTCGCGGACCGCCGGTCAGCGGACCCCGCCGGACTGGTGACCCGGGTCGAACCCGGGACCGGCGAGGACCTCGACCGCGCAGCGCAGCGCGCGGCGCGCGACGCGGCGAATCGGCTGGACCCGGCAGCCGGGACCATGGCGCGGCTGGTCTGGGTGGACGCCGGGCCTGAGCAGGCGGGGCGACTGGTCCTGGTCGTCCACCACCTGGTGGTGGACGGCGTGTCGTGGCGCATCCTGCTGCCGGACCTGCGGACTGCGTGCGAGGCGGCCGTGGCGGGCCGAGCCGCGGAACTGGACCCGGAAGGCACGTCGTTCCGCCGCTGGGCGGGGCTGTTGGAGACCGAGGCGCGGAACGAGGGCCGGACCGCGGAATTGGCGCGCTGGCGGGAACTGCTCGTCGACGGCGACGCCCTCATCGGCGTCCGGACGCCGGACCCAGCCCGCGACACCGCCGCGACACTGCGCCACCGCTCCTGGAGCCTGTCCGGCGCACCCGCCCTCGACCTCGTCGGCCGGATTCCCGCCGTCTTCCACTGCGGTGTCCACGAGGCACTGCTCGCCACACTGGCGGGCGCGGTCACCCACGCGCGGTCCGCAGCGGACAGCTCGGTGCTCGTCGACGTCGAGGGCCACGGTCGCGAGCCGCTCGCGGGTGCGGAACTGACGCGCACGGTCGGCTGGTTCGCCGACACCCATCCCGTGCGGCTGGACCTGTCCGGCATCGACCTGGGGCAGGCGCGGGCAGGAGGTGCGGCGGCAGGGGCGTTGCTGAAGGCGGTGAAGGGGCAGGCGCGGGCGGTGCCCGGGGACGGACTGGGCTACGGGTTGCTGCGCCACCTCAACCCGCAGACCGCACCCATACTGGCCGAACTCCCCACCCCGCAGATCGGTTTCAACTACCTCGGCCGATTCCCCGCTCCCACCGGCCAGGTGGCCGTCTGGCAACCCGCCGGCCCCTCCGCCCTCGGCGGCGCCATCGACCCCGGCACACCACTGCTGCACACCGTCGAGGCCGCTGCCGTGATCCGCGACACCCCGGACGGCCCGGTGCTGACCCTCACGGTGAACTGGGCCGGCGACATCCTGGACGCAGCCGACGCCGAACACCTCGGCACCACGTGGCTCGCCCTCCTCACCGGCCTGGCCACCCACCTCGCGGACCCCTCGGCAGGCGGCCACACCCCTTCCGACTTCCCGCTCCTCGACCTCACCCCGTCCGACGTGGAGGAACTGGAGACCACCGTCCCCGCCCTGAGCGACGTTTGGCCGCTCTCCCCGCTCCAGGAAGGACTGCTCTTCCACACCGCCTACGACGACCAGGGGCCCGACGTCTACGAGACCCAGCGGGTGCTGGAGCTGACCGGACCCCTCGACGCCGACCGGCTGCACCGCACCTGGAACGAGCTCATCGCCCGCCACGACATGCTGCGGGTGAGCTTCCACGAACTGGCCGACGGCCGCAGCGTCCAGGCCGTCACCGGCGCAGCCGAGCCCCGATGGCGGGTGGTCGACCTGAGCGGGCGGACCGAGACGGACGCGCTCACCGAAGCCGATTCCCTTGCCGACCAGGAACGCGCCGAACGCTTCGACCTGACCCAGGCCCCGCTGCTGCGGCTGCTCCTCGTGCGGCTCGGCGAACGGCACCACCGCCTCGTCATGACCTCCCACCACATCTTGCTGGACGGCTGGTCCACCCCGATCATCCTCGACGAAATGTCCCGGATCTACGCGGCCGGCGGCGACGCCTCCGGACTCGGCCCGGCGCCCTCCTTCCGGGACCATCTGGCATGGCTCGCCCGGCAGGACAAGGAGAGCGCGCGTGAGGCATGGCGGGCCGAACTGGCGGGCGCGGACGAGCCCACTCTGATCGTTCCCACCACCGCGGGCCGGGGACCGGCGGGCACGTGCGGCGACTCGCTGCTGCTCTCCGAGGAGCTGACCCACGCGCTGAGCAGCCTGGCCCGCGACCACGGACTGACCGTGAACACGCTCGCGCAGGGGGCCTGGGCGATAGTGCTGAGCCGGCTCGCCCGCCGCATGGACGTCGTCTTCGGTATCTCCGTCGCCGGCCGCCCGCCGGAGCTGGCGGACGTGGAGTCGATGGTGGGGATGTTCCTCAACACTCTGCCGGTACGGGTGCGGCTCGACGGGGACGAGAGCGTCGTGCGCATGCTGACCCGGCTTCAGGCCCGCCAGTCGGCCCTGCTTGCCCATCAGCACCTCGGGCTCGCGGAGATCCAGAGCCTCTGCGGCGCAGGCGCCGTGTTCGACACCATGCTGATGTTCGAAAACTACCCCGGGGACACCTCCCACCCCGCTGCCAAGGACGACGAACTCACCGTCGAACGCGTCAACACACGTGCTGGGACCAGCTATCCGCTGGCGGTCGGCGTCATGCCAGGCCCTCGGATACGCGTCCATGTCACCTACCGCTCCGACCTCTTCGACCGCGACGAAGCCCTCCAGGTGGCCCGACAGGTCGAACACGTCCTGGAGCAGGTGGTCGCGGCTCCGTCGGTGCTGGTGGGGCGGGTCGATGTCATCGGTCCGTTGGAGCGTGGGTTGGTGGTGGAGGGGTGGAACGCGACGGCGGGTGAGGTGCCGGCGGGTGGGTCGGTGTTGGCGTTGTTCCGGGCTCGGGTGGTGTCGGCGCCGGATGCGGTGGCTGTGGTCGAGGGTGAGCGGCGGGTGTCGTATGGGGAGTTGGATGGGCTGTCGGATGGGGTGGCGGCGTATTTGTCGGCGTGTGGGGTGGGTCGGGGTGATCGGGTTGCTGTGCGGTTGGAGCGGTCGGTCGGTTTGATCGGTGTGTTGTTG
>NZ_JBIVSV010000031.1:0-6367 GCF_044756385.1 Streptomyces sp. NPDC091972
AACGCGGTGCAGCAACTCGGCGGCACTCTCGGCGTCGCCCTGCTCGGCAGCCTCTTCTTCCATGCAGCCGCTCCCGGCGACCCCACCCCGGCCGCTGCCGCGCTCACCGGCGCCCGCAACGCCTTCTGCCTCGCCGCCGCGCTTATTCTCGCCACCGCGGTAACCACGGCCATGATGCTCCCGCAGCGGTGCTCATCGCCCTCGAGCCCGGATCAGCCCATCGTTCCCGATGCCGCGGCCAGGTGACAGCTTTGGAGCGGAGGGCCGTCACCCCATACGGGCTTGAAGATCAACCCATTGCCCCTTTGACGCGTATCGGGGTTGGACATCACCGAACCCCTTTGCGCCTGTACGGGCTTCGGCTCGTCCTCGCCGTCGTCGCCGTGCGGGTCGCGAAGCTGCCGCAGGCCCGGCACCGCAGGCCCGGCACCGGCGGTCGGGTGAAGGCGTAACGGCCCAGGAAGTTGATGTGGTCGTACTGGAGCGGGGAGAAGCGGGCGAGCAACGCGTCGGTGACAGGGAAGCCGTCGGCGGCCAACTGGGTGGCCATCAGGGAATGCAGCAGATCGAGCGCGTCGTCCACCGTCGCGGTCTCCAGGTGCCGCACGGCCGCCAGCAGGGTGGCGGTCTGCCTCGTGACCTCCAGTCTCTTCAGCGTGGGAGCCTTCGAGGTCAGCCCGTACCGGGCCAGCCCGGTCATCCGCGCGGCCGGGACTCCGGAGCCCGAGCAGCCGGGCAAGGTCCTCGATCTCATGGCGGCCCTGACCGAGTCCGTTCAGCAGGCCAAGGCCTCCCGCGGCGAGGACACCGACGCCGACGTCCACGAGATGCCGAAGAAGAGGACCGCGAAGAAGCAGCCCGGCCAAGAAGGCCGCAGCGACGAAGACCACGAAGAAGACGGCGGCACGCCGATCGCGCAGCGCCTGAACGCACCTGGCGCCCCGGCGTTTGTGAGGCGCTGCCTGCTGGCGCTCCGGCCTGCAGGCGGTTGGTGGAGGCGCGGCCTCGCTGAGCGAAACCGGGCCCGCAAATGCTCTGCGTGATGCGGGTCTGCCCTGGCTGTTCTGCTTGGTCGCTGTCACCTCCCAACGCGATCAATGAAAATCTGTGCTGGCGAAAGTAGACATTGGATGGTGTGGGAGATATGGTTTCTTCGTAGTCGAGATCAAGAAGGGCCCGGCAGACACGAACTGCCGGGCAGCAGGACGTAGTTGCAGTGTGCAGGACGGTGCGGCGGTGGAGTTCCGAAGCCAAGTTGTTGCAGGGCGGCGACGGGACTGACGGCCGGACCGGGTGGCCCGCAGTGATCAGGGGCCGCCGTCAAAGTGGCGCTGTTCCAGGCCACCAGCAGTACCGGTTTGGCAAGTGATAGATCAGAGGGAAGAACGGAGGAGCCCGCGCCATCAGGATCGCCCGGACGAGCAGTGGGTCCGGGTACCGCAGGACATCGATAGTGAGGTGGTCTCCGGTCACGCATCCGCGATCCCCGCACCCCCGGCAGCGTTCAGGCCGGGCACGCGGAAACAGAAGGCCGGCGCATTACTGGGGCCGGCAGATGGTGTAGCAGTTCCTTCGGGGCCCTGGTGCGAGATGCACCAGGGCCCCTCCAATGTGGTGCACAGAGAGGTGCGATGGCAGCAGACGATCCCTTCAGCCGTCTCGACGACGACGACTACCCCGCCTACACCATGGGCCGGGCTGCCGCATTGCTCGGCACCACCCAGAGCTTCCTGCGTGCCGTCGGCCACGCCGGCCTCATCACCCCGCTGCGCTCCCCAGGCGGGCACCGCCGCTACTCCCGTTACCAACTGCGCATCGCCGCCCGCGCCCGGGAACTGGTCGACCAGGGAACTCCCATCGAGGCTGCCTGCCGCATCGTCATCCTCGAAGACCAGCTCGAAGAAGCCCGGCGCCTCAACGACACGCTGCGCGATTCCCAGGCCCACGACCGGGCTCCCGCCTGAACGGCCGTCCTGATCACGGGTCTTCCAGGCTCTGACAGCCGCCTTCACCGCGCACTGCACCGTCATCCTCCGGCCGTCACCTGACGCGTGTGCGGGCGCGCGGTTGCCAACACTGGAACGGGCCGCATGGTCACCCAGGTGTCCACGGGCTGTGTCGACCCGCCTGGTCACACCGGGCTGCCGGTCATATCCCCGCTCGTGTCGTCGGTCAGCATGACCGCCGCCCGCGCAGCGCGTTGGCAGGGAGCGCTGCCACTCCAGCCCGAAGAAGGGCCAGGCCCGGCTCGGCAGCCGAAGCGCCGCCGCGGTGCCGGGGGCGCCCGCCGTCGAGCGCGCCGTTCAGGCTGTCAGGTAGGGCCGGTAGCCGGTAGCCGGTAGCCGGTAGCCAGTAGCCGGTGGCGAGCATGATCGCGTCGGCTTCCTCTCGGCCGTTCGTCCGGCAGACCTTCGCGCCGTCGATGCGGGTGAAGACGGTCTAGCCGCCGGATGCCGACCCTCTCGCTAATAGAACAGCGTTCTCTTGTCAACGGAACGGTGTTCTCTTAAGCTGGGCGTGCCGATCCCAGGAGGAAGTCATGCTCACCCCGTTAGCAGAGGCCACCAACCCGGCGGGCCTGCCCGTCGACAGCCCCGGGCGCATCGACGCCGTCTTCGCCGCCCAGCGTGCCGCCTACTCACCGGCCGACCATCCCAGCGCCGAGGAGCGCATCGACCGCATCGAGCGCCTGGAGCGCCTCCTGCAGCACCACTACCGGGACCTGACCGCGACGCTGGAGGCGGACTTCGGTTACCGCAGCCCGGACCAGATCCTCGCCGCGGACATCTACCCGGGGATGGCTCACGCGGCCCACGTGCGCCGCCACCTGCGCACGTGGATGCGGCCGCGGCGCAAGTCCAGCGGAGCGCTCGGCCTGCTCGGCGTCCGCAGCCGGGAGTACGCCGAACCGTTGGGCGTAGTGGGCATCATGTCGCCGTTCAACGCGCCCGTCAGCCTCGCCGTCGATCCCGCCATCGACGCCCTGGCCGCCGGAAACCGGGTCATCATGAAGCCGAGCGAACTGACTCCGCGCACTGCGGCACTGTTCCGGGAATTGGTGCAGAACGCCTTCGACGAGCGCGAGCTCGCCGTGGTCACCGGGGGTGTCGAGGCGTCGGCGCACTTCGCGGCCCTGCCGTGGGACAAGTTTCTGTTCACCGGCGGTACTGCCACGGGCAGGCGCATCCTGGAGGCGGCCGCGCCGAACCTCACCCCGGTCATCCTAGAACTCGGCGGGAAGTGCCCCGCAATCGTCCTTCCCGACGCCGACATCCGCGCCGTGGCCGGTCAGATCGTCCAGGGCCGGCTCGGCAACTCCGGGCAGATCTGCCTGTCGGTGGACTACGCGCTCGTGCCCGAGGAGCACCTGGAGACCTTCCTCGACGCCGCGCTCGACGCCGCGGTCCGCACGTATCCGACAGTCCAGGGCAACCGCGACTACTCGGCCATGATCAGCGTGCCGGCGTACGAACGGATCCTCGCTCTCGTCGACGAGGCCCGCGCCTCTGGGGCCCGCGTCTTGCAGCCGCCCGTCCACGCTGCCGAGGCGCCCAGCGCCGAACGCCGTCAGCTCCCCCTGACCATCGTCGTGAACCCGAAGCCCGGCTCCCGCATCGACCAGGAGGAGATCT
This sequence comes from Streptomyces sp. NPDC091972, assembly GCF_044756385.1. Taxonomy (NCBI): domain Bacteria; kingdom Bacillati; phylum Actinomycetota; class Actinomycetes; order Kitasatosporales; family Streptomycetaceae; genus Streptomyces; species Streptomyces sp. NPDC091972. The sequence goes on from NZ_JBIVSV010000031.1 coordinate 3,633, forward strand.
TCGGCCCGATCCTGTCCGTCTACACCTACCGCTCTGTCGATCAGGCCGTCGCGCTCGTCAACTCCAAGCCGAAGGCGCTCGCCCTCTACGTCCTGGGATGGAACCGTCGATCCATCGAGCACATCGTCACCTCCACGTCCACCGGCGGCGTCACCGTCAACGCCGCGGCGCTGCACGCCATGTCAGGCAGCATTGGCTTCGGGGGGGTCGGCCCGAGCGGAATGGGCCGCTACAAGGGCGGCCGCGTCGGCTTCGACGCCTTCTCCAATACCAAGGCCGTCGTCCGTGCCAGCCGGCTCCTGCTGCGCTTGGCGGGCGACAACGCCGCACCGCCGTTCCGCTCGGACCGCGCGCGCAACAACCTCTTGCGCATGGCCCGCCTGCCCCGTCCTGCCGAAGGGGCGTGAGCGGCGGGAGGGCTAGGCTTCCCTGCATGAGCAGTACCGCCAGTTTCCAGCGGGCGCGCCGGCCCGAGCAGGTCGCGGCGCGGCGGGAAGCCATCCTCGACGCCGCGCGTGACCTGCTCGCGGACGGCCGGTCAGCAGACGTGAGCCTCGGTGACATCGGCACACGCACCGGCCTGGCCAAGTCCGCACTCCTGCGGTACTTCGGGTCCAGGGAAGCGATCTTCCTGGAGATCCTCGACCGCGAGTGGAGGCAGTGGCTCGACACCCTCGAGGCGTCCTCCCCACCCCCGGGCAGCGGCCTGTGGGCCACCGAGCGCGCCCTCGCGGCCGGCGTCGCCGACACCCTGGCGCAGCGCCCGGTCCTGTGTGACCTCATCAGCGTCATGGCCGGCGTACTGGAACGCAACATCGACCTGGACTTCGCCCGCGACTTCAAACAACGCGCCGCCACCAACACCGACCGGCTCGCCGACCTCACCGCCGCGACGCTCCCGGCATTGTCCGCTGCCGCGGCCCACCAGTTCGCGGGAGCCGTGTTCGTGATCACCGCCGGCCTGTGGCCCTACGCCCGGCCCACCGACGTCGTCGCGGCAGTGAGCGCCCAGATGGGGCTGCCTGACCCCGAGGAGGCATTCTGCACCAACCTCCGCGCTGGCCTGGTGACCCAGCTCATCGGCCTGTCCGCCCAGGCCGGCGCCTGACACGGCACGGGTGGGCGCTGCTGGGGTTCACCGTCTCGGTGGTGATGTGTGCGAGGGCGTCCTGGAGAAGGCGGACGGCATCCTCCGCCCGCGTGTATTCCTCAGGGTTTGGCAGGACGGTGCCGAAGGTGCCGCCGCCCTCAGATGGCAGGGCGCGAAGCGGGGTGATCATCATCGTTCGCCTCCTCACGCCAGGCCTTGCGGACCCGGTGCCATGCCTGGACGTCAGGCAGTTGCTCCAAGATGCCTCGAACAGCGAAGAGCAGAACGGAGATGACGCCTGTGCCCGCAAGGAGCGACCGACGTCTGAGGCAGGTCTGAATGGGGCCACCGCTGTCACCACGCTGCCGAACGGCTTCACGGATTCCCAGGTAGGTACCGAGTTCATGGGTCCGCCGTTCGAACGGCCGGGTTTCGCCAGCGCGGCGAGCCGGACCATGTCGTCGGCGTCGCCGGCGCCAAGGATCTCGGCGCGGTACTGCGAGGGCAATTGACGGCGTCCGGTCCGCACCTCGGCACCCGTCATCTGAACGACCGCGAGGCGAGGCGTCAGACCGTCGGCCGCACCACCTTGATCGCCGACGGGGGCTATCGAGGCACAGGCCTGGTCCTCCCGCACCGCCGCGAGCGAGGGCAGAGCGAACTGCCGGCTTGGAAGGAAGATCACAACACTTCTCACCGCCGGGTTCGCGCCCGTATAGAGCACACCTTCGCCCGCATGAAGACCTGGAAGGTCCTCCGCAACTGCCGCTTGAAGGGCGACGGCGTCCATCACGGGATGAGAGGCATCGTCCGCCTGCACAACTCGCGCTCAGCCGGCAGGCGAGCATTAGATGAGGACCTACCCTCCCCAGGCCTCCGGCCCTTGCTTGACGATGACGAGTCCGTACGCCTGGTCGGAGGGCCAGAGATCCACCTGATACAGAAAGTGGTCACCCGAACCTCCACCAGTGCCGACCGGTGGTGGTCCGGCCGGGACGTAAGAGACCCGAGCACGTAGCAGTTCAGCGGGAACAGTCAGGCTCGGCCCGTCGGCAGGGCCGGTGCCGGGGCTGGACATGGTTAGCCGACCGGTTGGCACGTCGAGGTCGGTCTCCACGATGTGCTCGGCCGCTGGGTCAGTCGCTGGTGTCGAAGCGTGGACAGTGATGAGCGATTCGACCATGTCGTCCCGAGCCGTGCCAACAGAGATCGAGTGCGGTTCGACACCGATGCGGTGGCCGTGGACCGCTTCGTGCGTCCAGCCTGCGGGTGCCAGGTACGGGGCCATCGCGTGCTCGGCGATCCATGCGTTATAGGGATCAATGTCCTGGACGTAGAACTGCCAGTGATCGGCGTCGATCATAAATCTCAGCGAAGCGTCAGCCACTGGCGCAGACTATCGAAGCCGATGGGTGCTACTGAGGCAGGTGCGATCCAGCGCGTCAGCCCAGGGCAGGCGAGACCAAGCGGCCACGGGAACCCCTCCTCGATCGCTCAGTCAACCCCCGTGTTCTGAAACGGCCCCAGACTCGTTTACGGGGCAGCCCTTAGTTCTTGTTCTGCGTCTGAAGGGGTGTTTTGCCTCTTGCCTCGTGGGCTGGTTGTCTCCGGGGGACTCTGGATCTGTTCTGTCGGGCGCTGTTGG
>NZ_JBIVSV010000032.1:0-6302 GCF_044756385.1 Streptomyces sp. NPDC091972
GCGTTCCACCCCTCCACCACCAACCCACGCTCCAACGGACCGATGACATCGACCCGCCCCACCAGCACCGACGGAGCCGCGACCACCTGCTCCAGCACCCACACCAGCCTGCCCAGCAGGTCTCCGGCCACGTCGGCGTCGATCGCGTCCGGCCGGTAGGTCACATGGAGCTTCATGGGCCTGCCCGGCATCACACCGAGGGTCAGCGCGTAGTGGGTCGCCTGGTGACCCTCGATGTGCGTGAAGGCGAGTGCCCCGGGCGCCGACGCCTCCTGGGGCGGCAGAGGGTAGTTCTCGAACATCAGCATGGTGTCGAACACCGCGCCGGATCCGCCCGCCCGCTGGATCTCGGGCAGGCTGAGGTGCTGGTGGGAGAGAAGCGCCGACTGTCGGGACTGCAACTCGGTCAGGAGGTGCAATACCGGCTGGTCGCCGTCGAGACGGACCCGCACCGGCACGCTGTTGATGAACAGGCCCACCATCGACGCGACACCGGGGACCTCGGCGGGGCGCCCGGAGACGGTCGCGCCGAAGACGACGTCCGTCCGTCCGGTGAGGCGGGCCAGGAGCATCGCCCAGGCGCCCTGCATCACGGTGTTGACGGTGAGGCCGTGGCGGCGGGCGAAGGTGGTGAGGCCGTCGGAGAGTTCGTCGGAGAGGGTCAGCTCGTGCTTGTCGGGCAGAACGGGTGCGCGGTCCGGATCGGCGGGGGCGACGAGGGTGGGGCCGTCGACATCCGCCAGTTCGGTTCGCCATGCCTCGCGTGCCGTCTCCTTGTCCTGCCGGGCGAGCCATGCCAGATGGTCCCGGAAGGAGGGCGCCGGGCCGAGTCCGGAGGCGTCACCGCCGGCCGCGTAGATGGCGGCGAGTTCGGTGAGCATGACCGGCATCGACCAGCCGTCCAGCAGGATGTGGTGGGAGGTCATCACGGTCCAGTGCCGCTCGGGGGACAGGCGCACGAGCAGCAGCCGCAGCAGGGGCGCCTTGCCGAGGTCGAACCGTTCCGCCCGCTCCTGGGCCGCCAGCCGGCGCACCTCGGCGAGTGCCTCCTCCTCCGTCAGGCCGGTGCCCGACAGATCGACTTCACGCCAGCGCAGCGGGACCTCGCGCGGGATGAGCTGCACGGACCGGCCCGACTTGCGGCGGTGGAAGCCGGCGCGAAGGGCCGGGTGGCGGTCCAGCAGGGCCCGCCAGGAGGAGCGTAGCCGTCCGGCGTCGATGGGTCCGCTCAGCAGGTCGGTGCGCTGGAGGGTGTAGAGGTCGGGGCCCTGGCCGCCGTACTCGGTGTGGAAGAGCAGACCTTCCTGCAACGGGGAGAGGGGCCAGACCTCGGCGAGTGCCGAGCCGTGGGCCGGGGTTGTGGACGTCACCGGGAGAGTCCTCCTTCGAGGTCCGCTGCGATCGCTTCGAGCTGCTCGACCTCGTCCTGGTCCAGGTCCAGCAGGGGAAAGTCGGACGGTGTGTGGCCGCCGACCGCCGGGTGGTCCGAACAGGCCGCCAGCCCGCGCAGGAGCGCCAGCCAGACACGGCCGAGTTCGTGCACGGTGTCGTCGGCCAGCACTCGGCCCGGGTGGCTGAGGGTGAGGGTGAGCCGGGGTCCGTGGCGGGTGTCCCGCACGACGGCGCCCGCCTCAAGGGCATGGGGTACGGGCAGGTGGGGGTCGTCCGAGCTGTGCAGGGCCCGGGGGGTGGCAGGCTGCCACGGCACGGCGGCGCCGGAGCGACCGGAACCTCCCGGGCCGCGGGCCCCCGCGTCCAGTCGGCCCAGGTAGTTGAAGCCGATCTGCGGTACGGGCAGTTCGGCCAGGACGGGTGCGGTCTCGGCGTTGAGGTACCGCAGCAGCCCGTAGCCCAGCCCGTCACCGGGCACGGCCCGTATCTGCTCCTTGGCGGTCTTCAGGAGCCTCCCGGCCGCCTCCTCGCCGGCCAGCGCACGATCGAGGTCGACACCGCTCACATCGAGCCGTACCGGGTGGGCGCTGGTGAACCACCCGACGGTGCGGGACAGGTCGGCGCCGTCCAGCGGCGTACGGCCGTGGCCCTCGACGTTCACCAGGACAGGCGCGTACGGGTCGTGTCGCCACTGGGCGACGGCTCCCGCCAGTGTGGCGAGCAGGATGTCGTGGACGCCGCAGTGGAACAGGGTGGCCGTGCGCCCTACGAGGGTGGCGGTGTCGTTGTCGTGCAGAGTCCAGGACGCGTGGCGTACGGTCGCCGCCGTGTCCCGGGTGGGGTCGAGGAGCGGCACGCCGGGCAGCGGGACGGCGTCCCGCAGCAGCGCGGTCCAGGCGGGCAGTTCGGCGACCCGGTGGTCCAGGTGTGCCTCCGCCTCCAGCCGTCGCGCCCAGCTCCGGTAGGAGGTGGCGACCGGGGCGGGACGCGGGGTGCGTCCGGCTGCCGCGGCCTCGTACGCCTCCCGGAGGTCCGGGACTAGGATCCGCCACGACACCCCGTCGACGCCGAGATGGTGCACCGCGAGAACGAGCCGCCCGGCCCGTTCGGGTCCGGCGTCCAGCCAGGTCAGGCCCACCATGGCACCGGCCGCCGGGTCGAGCCGGCCCACGGCCGCGCGGGCGGCCTCCTCGGTGGCCGCGGCGAGTTCGTCGGGGGTCGTGGTCCCGGTCGCGTCCACGCGGACCAGGAGAGCGGCGGTGTCCACGGTGCCCCGGGCGCCGACGACCAGTCGCGGCCCGGTGCCGTCGTCCGTCACCCGGGCGCGCAGCACGGCGTGGGTGTCGACGAGGGCCGACAGCGCGGCGGCGAGGGAGTCGTGGCGGACGCCGGGGGGTGCGGCGAGGGTCATCCACTGCGCGAAGGAGCCGCCCGCGACCCGTTCGCCGAGGAAGTGCGCGGCGGGCGTCCAGGGCACCTCCCCCACCTCGTCGTCGCCGCCGGTTGCCCGGTTCCCCGTGTCGACGGGCTCGGCGACGACCGCGAGCCGCTCCGGGGTCTTCTCGTCGAAGATCTGCCGGGGCGTGACGACGAGTCCGGCCTGCCGGGCCCTGGTGACAAGGAGCAGCGAGGTGATCGAATCCCCGCCCAGCGCGAAGAAGCTGTCGTCGGCGCCGACCCGATCGAGCCCGAACATCTCGGCGACGGCGGTGCAGAAGACCTCCTCGACGGGGGTCCTCGGCGCGCGACCGACGGCCTCGGCGCTGAAGTCGGGCGCGGGCAGGGCGTCGCGATCCAGCTTGCCCGTGGGGGTCAGGGGAAGCTCGTCGAGGACCACCACGGTCGCCGGGACCATGTAGTCGGGGAGCGTGCGCGAGGCGTGGGCCCGTACCGCCGCGGCCTCCGGAGCGCGCCCGTCGGCGGGCACGACGTAGCCGATCAACCGGGCGTCGCGGACTGCGGCGACCGCCTGTTCGACGTCCGGATGGTCGGCGAGCGCGGCCTCGACCTCCCCCGGCTCGATCCGGTGCCCACGCAGCTTGACCTGCTCGTCGGCGCGCCCCAGGAACACCAACTCGCCGTCCTGGGTGCGGCGGACCAGATCCCCGGTGCGGTACATCCGCCCGCCGGTCCCGCGCGGGTCGGCGACGAACCGATGGGCGGTCAGCCCCGGGCGGCCGAGGTATCCGCGGGCCAGACCGGTGCCGGTCACGTACAACTCGCCGACCACGCCCCGCGGCACGGCACGCAGGAAGTCGTCCAGGACGTACGCCTCGGCGCCCGTGATCGGGCCGCCGATCGTCAGCGGGCCCGTCTCGTCCAGGGGGGCGGTGACGGTGGAGACGACGCTCGCCTCGGTGACGCCGTACTCGTTGTGCAGGTCGCAGCGGGCCGCCCAGCGTCGGCGGGTGTCCGCCGGGAGGGCGTCGCCGCCGCTCACCAGGACGCGCAGCGCGGGCAGTTCACGGTCCGGGAGGTGGGCGAGCTGCACAGCGGGCATCACGGCGTGGGTGATGCGGTGGTCGGCCAACAGGTCGCCGAGCTCGTCGCCGGTGGTGTGGCCGTCCGGCGGGGCCAGCACCAGCCGGCCGCCGGCGCACAGCGTCGGCCAGATATCCGCCATGCACACGTCGAAGCTCGGTGAGACCAGCTGCACGAGTCGTGTGTCGGCACCGATGGCGTACCGCTCGATCCGGTCGGCGACCAGATTCCGCAGCCCACCCCAGGTGACGGCGGCGCCCTTGGGTGTACCGGTGGATCCGGACGTGTAGATGACGTACGCCGTATGGTCGGCGTCTGTCGGCACCGGGACCGGGCCGTCGTGGTCTTCCGACGGCGGGGTCTCGTCCAGGATCACCACCGGGCCCGGGAAACCGTCCGGAATCAGCGGCCTGGTCCGCGCCGTGCACAGCACGGACTGGGGCGCGGCATCGGCCAGGACGAACGCGATGCGGTCCGCGGGATGATGGGGGTCGACGGGGACGTACGCGCCGCCCGCCAGCGCTATACCGAGCAGAGCGGTGACCAGTTCCACCGAGCGAGGTGCCAGCACGGCCACGCGGGTGTCCGCGCCGACGCCGTGTGCAGCCAGGTGACGGGCCAGCCGCTCGGAGTCGGCGGCGAGTTCGGCGTACGTCACCTCGCGGCCGGCGGCGACGAGGGCGGTGGCCGTCGCGGTGCGGGCGGCCTGGTCGGCGAAGCGGCAGGGCGGGAGCGGGGCAGAGTCCGTGTGGGCTGCCGCAGCGTCCGGCGGGGTGGGTGCAGTGCCGACGCCCGGTACGTCCAGCCGCCCCACCGGCACGGACGGGTCCGCGATCATCTGCTCCAGCACCCGCGTCAGGCTGTGCACCAGCCCCTCGGCCTCCGCGTCGGAGAACAGGGCGAGCCGGTGGGCGAGGCGGACCTGGAGACGGTCGCCGAGGACGACGCCCAGTGTCAGGGGGTAGTGCGTGCCTTCGACGGTGGAGACGTGCTCCGTGCGCAGGGCGTCGGGGGTCTTCGGGGAACCGACCGCGCGAGGGTAGTTCTCGAAGACGAGGACCGAGTCGAAGGCGGAGCGGGACCCGGTGAGCTTCTGCAGCTCAGACAGTCCCAGGTGGTGGGAGCCGATCAGCGCGGACTGGCGGCTCTGGAGCGCGGCCAGCATTTCCTGCACCGGCTGACCGCCGTCGAGCGGTACGCGGACGGGCACGGTGTTCATGAACACCCCGACCATGCCCTCGACTCCCGGCAGTTCGGTGGGACGGGCCGCGACCGGCGCACCGAAGACGATGTCGGTACGGCCCGTGAGCCGCGAGAGCACCAGGGCCCAGGCGCCTTGCAGCAGCGTGTTGACCGTCAGTCCGCCACCCCGTGCGAAGGCCACCAGCCGGGCCGTGAACTCCTGCGACAACTCGCGAATCGCCCGTCCCGCGTCGGCCGAGTCCCGTGCCCGTCCCAGGGGGTCGACAAGGGTCGGTTCGTCCACTCCGTCCAACTCGGCCCGCCACGCGCTCCGCGCGGCCTCCCGGTCCTGCCGGGCCAGCCAGTCCAGATGGTCCCGGAACGAGGGCGCCGGGCCGAGTCCGGAGGCCTCGCCGTGCGCCGCGTACAGCGCGGAGACCTCGTCGAGGACGACGGACATGGACCAGCCGTCGAAGAGGATGTGGTGCGTGACCACGACGAGCCGGTGCCGCTCGTCGGAGAGTCGAACGAGGACGAGGCGCAGCAATGGCGGCCGGGCCGGGTCGAATCGTTTCGCCTGCTCCTCAGCGGCTGTCTCGGCGAGCCGCGCCTCGGTCTCTCGCGCATCTAGCCCGGAGAGATCGACCTCCCGCCACGGGATGTGCGCCTCCCCCACGACAGCCTGGACCAGCCGTCCCGAGGCGAGCCGGTGGAATCCTGCCCGCAGCGTCGCGTGCCGGGACGCCACGCCCTGCCAGGCGGCCCGCAGCCGCGCGGCATCGAGCCGTCCGTTCAGCTCCAGCACCCACTGCCCCTCGTAGACGTCGGGGCCCTGCGCGTCGTAGGCGGTGTGGAAGAGGAGTCCTTCTTGCAACGGGGTGAGCGGCCAGACCTCGGCGAGACCGGGAACCAAGGCCTCCAGCTCGGCGGTCTCGTCCGTGGTGAGGTCGAGGAGGGGTCCTTCGTCCTGCCGTGCCGCCGTGTCGGGGGCGAGGTCGAGTTGGGCGACGGCGGCGAGGGCGGCCGGGGTCTCACGCTCGAAGACGTCCTGCGCGCTGAAGGCGATGCCCTTGCGGTTGCCGCGTGCGGCGAGCTGCATCGACATGATGGAGTCGCCGCCCAGCTCGAAGAAGCTGTCCTGGACCCCGACCTGCTCCCGGCCCAGCACCTCGGCGAACAGTTCGCACAACAGCTTCTCGGCGGCGGTGGCAGGATCACGGCTCTCCACGGCGGTGAACTCCGGTGCG
>NZ_JBIVSV010000033.1:1453-3441 GCF_044756385.1 Streptomyces sp. NPDC091972
ATGGGTGGCTGGTCGTTGTTTGAGAACTGCACAGTGGACGCGAGCATCTGTGGCCAAGTTTTTAAGGGCGCACGGTGGATGCCTTGGCACCAGGAACCGATGAAGGACGTGGGAGGCCACGATAGTCCCCGGGGAGTCGTCAACCAGGCTTTGATCCGGGGGTTTCCGAATGGGGAAACCCGGCAGTCGTCATGGGCTGTCACCCATACCTGAACACATAGGGTATGTGGAGGGAACGCGGGGAAGTGAAACATCTCAGTACCCGCAGGAAGAGAAAACAACCGTGATTCCGGGAGTAGTGGCGAGCGAAACCGGATGAGGCCAAACCGTATGCGTGTGAGACCCGGCAGGGGTTGCGCATACGGGGTTGTGGGATCTCTCTTCTGTCGTCTGCCGGCGACAGGACGAGTCAGAAACCGTTGATGTAGGCGAAGGACATGCGAAAGGTCCGGCGTAGAGGGTAAGACCCCCGTAGTCGAAACGTCAGCGGCTCGTTTGAGAGACACCCAAGTAGCACGGGGCCCGAGAAATCCCGTGTGAATCTGGCGGGACCACCCGCTAAGCCTAAATATTCCCTGGTGACCGATAGCGGATAGTACCGTGAGGGAATGGTGAAAAGTACCGCGGGAGCGGAGTGAAATAGTACCTGAAACCGTGTGCCTACAAGCCGTGGGAGCGTCGGGCAAGCACTTGTGCTTGCCTCGTGACTGCGTGCCTTTTGAAGAATGAGCCTGCGAGTTTGCGGTGTGTTGCGAGGTTAACCCGGGTGGGGTAGCCGTAGCGAAAGCGAGTCCGAATAGGGCGTTTTAGTAGCACGCTCAAGACCCGAAGCGGAGTGATCTAGCCATGGGCAGGTTGAAGCGGAGGTAAGACTTCGTGGAGGACCGAACCCACCAGGGTTGAAAACCTGGGGGATGACCTGTGGTTAGGGGTGAAAGGCCAATCAAACTCCGTGATAGCTGGTTCTCCCCGAAATGCATTTAGGTGCAGCGTCGTGTGTTTCTTGCCGGAGGTAGAGCACTGGATAGGCGATGGGCCCTACCGGGTTACTGACCTTAGCCAAACTCCGAATGCCGGTAAGTGAGAGCGCGGCAGTGAGACTGTGGGGGATAAGCTCCATGGTCGAGAGGGAAACAGCCCAGAGCATCGACTAAGGCCCCTAAGCGTACGCTAAGTGGGAAAGGATGTGGAGTCGCAGAGACAACCAGGAGGTTGGCTTAGAAGCAGCCACCCTTGAAAGAGTGCGTAATAGCTCACTGGTCTAGTGATTCCGCGCCGACAATGTAGCGGGGCTCAAGCGTACCGCCGAAGTCGTGTCATTGCAGCAATACTCCCAACGGAGGCTGTGATGGGTAGGGGAGCGTCGTGTGCCGGGTGAAGCTGCGCCGGAAGGCAGTGGTGGACGGTTCACGAGTGAGAATGCAGGCATGAGTAGCGATACACACGTGGGAAACGTGTGCGCCGATTGACTAAGGGTTCCTGGGTCAAGCTGATCTGCCCAGGGTAAGTCGGGACCTAAGGCGAGGCCGACAGGCGTAGTCGATGGATAACCGGTTGATATTCCGGTACCCGCTGTGAAGCGTCAAACATCGAACCAGGCGATGCTAAGTCCGTGAAGCCGCCCCGGAGCCTTCGGGCAAAGGGGAGTGGTGGAGCCGACGGACCAGACTTGTAGTAGGTGAGTGATGGGGTGACGCAGGAAGGTAGTCCATCCCGGGCGGTGGTTGTCCCGGGGTAAGGGTGTAGGCCGTGCGATAGGCAAATCCGTCGCACACGAGGCTGAGACCTGATGCCGAGCCGATTGTGGTGAAGTGGATGATCCTATGCTGTCGAGAAAAGCCTCTAGCGAGTTTCATGGCGGCCCGTACCCTAAACCGACTCAGGTGGTCAGGTAGAGAATACCGAGGCGTTCGGGTGAACTATGGTTAAGGAACTCGGCAAAATGCCCCCGTAACTTCGGGAGAAGGGGGGCCATCACTGGTGAGGAG
>NZ_JBIVSV010000033.1:3537-4723 GCF_044756385.1 Streptomyces sp. NPDC091972
GGGTCTTGCACTCTGAGCTGGGGGTGGCCGCAGAGACCAGCGAGAAGCGACTGTTTACTAAAAACACAGGTCCGTGCGAAGCCGTAAGGCGATGTATACGGACTGACGCCTGCCCGGTGCTGGAACGTTAAGGGGACCGGTTAGTCACATTTCGGTGTGGCGAAGCTGAGAACTTAAGCGCCAGTAAACGGCGGTGGTAACTATAACCATCCTAAGGTAGCGAAATTCCTTGTCGGGTAAGTTCCGACCTGCACGAATGGCGTAACGACTTCTCGACTGTCTCAACCATAGGCCCGGTGAAATTGCACTACGAGTAAAGATGCTCGTTTCGCGCAGCAGGACGGAAAGACCCCGGGACCTTTACTACAGTTTGATATTGGTGTTCGGTTCGGCTTGTGTAGGATAGCTGGGAGACTTTGAAACTCGGACGCCAGTTCGGGTGGAGTCGTCGTTGAAATACCAGTCTGGTCGTGCTGGATGTCTAACCTGGGTCCGTGATCCGGATCAGGGACAGTGTCTGATGGGTAGTTTAACTGGGGCGGTTGCCTCCTAAAGAGTAACGGAGGCGCCCAAAGGTTCCCTCAGCCTGGTTGGTAATCAGGTGTTGAGTGTAAGTGCACAAGGGAGCTTGACTGTGAGACCGACGGGTCGAGCAGGGACGAAAGTCGGGACTAGTGATCCGGCGGTGGCTTGTGGAAGCGCCGTCGCTCAACGGATAAAAGGTACCCCGGGGATAACAGGCTGATCTTCCCCAAGAGTCCATATCGACGGGATGGTTTGGCACCTCGATGTCGGCTCGTCGCATCCTGGGGCTGGAGTCGGTCCCAAGGGTTGGGCTGTTCGCCCATTAAAGCGGTACGCGAGCTGGGTTTAGAACGTCGTGAGACAGTTCGGTCCCTATCCGCTGTGCGCGTAGGAGTCTTGAGAAGGGCTGTCCCTAGTACGAGAGGACCGGGACGGACGAACCTCTGGTGTGCCAGTTGTTCTGCCAAGGGCATGGCTGGTTGGCTACGTTCGGGAGGGATAACCGCTGAAAGCATCTAAGCGGGAAGCCTGCTTCGAGATGAGGACTCCCACCCCCTTGAGGGGTTAAGGCTCCCAGTAGACGACTGGGTTGATAGGCCGGATCTGGAAGCCAGGTAACTGGTGGAGGTGACCGGTACTAATAGGCCGAGGGCTTGTCCAT
>NZ_JBIVSV010000034.1:0-4315 GCF_044756385.1 Streptomyces sp. NPDC091972
GTTCTCGACACAAGCCACCTCACTTGTCCGTTGTCTTGAGCGTCCTGGTGCGCTGGTCCTGACCCCTGTTCGGCACATTGCATACAGTCGACGAATACTGTATGAAGATTGTTATCCCGCATCCGATGGGTGATGTCCAGGGGGCGTGCAGCACTTTTCAGTCGCGCAGCACTTTCAGTCGCGCATCACTTCAGACGGGAGCCTCATCATGGACCTGTACGAGCATCAGGCCCGGGCCCTCTTCGAGGAACACGGAATCCCGGTGCCGAGGGCGGAGGTCATCGACTCGCCCCAGGAGGCCCGTGCGATCGCCCGCAGGCTCGGCGGCAGCGTCGTCGTCAAGGCGCAGGTCAAGACCGGCGGCCGGGGCAAGGCAGGCGGGGTGCGGCTCGCCGCCGACCCCGTCGGGGCCGAGCGGACGGCACGCCGGATCCTCGGCATGGACATCAAAGGACACACGGTCGGCAAGGTCATGCTGGCCCAGCCGGTGGACATCGACCGCGAGTTCTACGTCGCCTACGTCCTCGACAGGGCCGCGGGCCGCTTCCTCGCCGTCGCCTCGGCCGAGGGCGGCATGGACATAGAGGAGGTCGCCGCGGTCCGCCCGGAGGCGGTCGCCCGGATACCCGTCGACCCCGCCGAGGGCGTCACCTCGGCGAAGGCGGCCGAGATCGCCGACGCGGCCGGCCTGCCGGCGCAGACCGTCGACGTCCTCGTACGGCTGTGGGAGGTCCTGGTCCGCCAGGACGCCCTCCTCGTCGAGGTCAACCCGCTCGTGCGCACCCGGCAGGGGCACATCCTCGCCCTCGACGGCAAGGTCACCCTCGATGACAACGCCCTCTTCCGGCAGGCTCGTTGGAACGGCGACACGATCGCCCACGACGACCCGCTGGAGGCGGCCGCCGCCGCGAAGGGCCTCAACTACGTCAAGCTCGACGGCGAGGTCGGCATCATCGGCAACGGCGCCGGCCTGGTCATGTCGACCCTAGACGTGGTCGCCGGCTGCGGGGCCCGCCCCGCCAACTTCCTCGACATCGGCGGCGGCGCCTCCGCCCGGGTCATGGCCGACGGACTGACGGTCATCCTGTCCGACCCGGCCGTGAAGTCCGTGTTCGTCAACGTCTTCGGCGGCATCACCGCCTGCGACGCGGTCGCCGACGGCATCGTGCGGGCCCTGGACGAGGTACGGCTCACCAAGCCGCTCGTCGTACGCCTCGACGGCAACAACGCCGCCCGCGGCCGGGCCGTCCTCGACCGGCACGCCCACCCCCTGGTCCAGCAGGCCACCACCATGGACGGCGCCGCCCGCCGGGCCGCCGAACTCGCCCACACCAGTTGAAGGAGCGGTCCATGGCCATCTTCCTGACCAAGGAGTCCAGGGTCCTCGTCCAGGGCATGACCGGCGCCGAGGGCATGAAACACACCCGCCGCATGCTCGCCGCCGGTACCGACGTCGTCGGCGGCGTCAACCCGCGCAAGGCCGGCCAGGCCGTCGACTTCGACGACCGTGTCGTACCCGTCTTCGGGTCGGTCGCCGACGGCATACGGGAGACCGGAGCCGACGTCACCGTCGTCTTCGTGCCGCCCGCCTTCGCCAAGGCGGCGGTCGTCGAGGCCGCGGACGCCGGGATCGGCCTCGTCGTCGTCATCACCGAGGGCATCCCCGTCCACGACTCCGTCGCCTTCACCTCGTACGCGAGGAAGAAGGGCACACGCGTCGTGGGCCCCAACTGCCCGGGCCTCATCTCGCCCGGCCAGTCCAACGCGGGCATCATCCCGGCCGACATCACCAGGTCCGGCCGCGTCGGGCTGGTGTCCAAGTCGGGCACGCTCACCTACCAACTCATGCACGAGCTGCGCGACATCGGATTCTCCACCTGTGTCGGCATCGGCGGGGACCCCGTCGTCGGCACCACCCACATCGACTGCCTGGCCGCCTTCCAGGACGACCCCGACACCGAACTGATCGTCCTCATCGGGGAGATCGGCGGCGACGCCGAGGAACGGGCGGCCGCCCACATCCGTGCGCACGTCACCAAACCCGTCGTCGGCTACATCGCCGGATTCACCGCGCCCGAGGGCAGGACCATGGGCCACGCCGGTGCCATCGTGTCCGGTTCGGCGGGCACGGCCCAGGCGAAGAAGGCGGCGCTGGAGGCGGTCGGCGTCAAGGTCGGGAACACCCCCACCGAGACCGCCCGCCTCGTGCTCACCCTGCTCGACACGGCCCGCGAGACCCCCGGGGCCTGACCTGGCCCCTCCGACGGCTCCGGCCCGACCGGCACCCATCCGGCGGCCTCGGCCCGACCGACACTCACCCGGAGGCCCTGGCTCGACTGACACCCATCCGGCGGCCCTGGCCCGACCGGCACCCATCCGGCGACCTGGGACCGACCGGCATCCATCCGGTGACCTGCGTCCGACCGGCACCCATCCGGCGGCCGCGACCCGCCCCACACCCATCCGGTGACCTGCGTCCGACTGGCACCCATCCGGCGGCCGCGACCCTACCCACACCCACCCGGCGACCTGGGCCCGACCGACACTCACCCGGCGGCCCCGACCAGCCCCGGACCCAACCCGGCGACGGCGGCGCACGGAGCCTCCTCCGGCCCCGCCGCGTCCCCCGTACCCCGCCCCCGACTGTGCACCGAGAGCGGAGACAGCGCATGACCACCACCCTCAACTCCACCCATCTCGTGGTGAAGTCCGGAACCTCCTGGAACGACGCCTGGCAACGCTGCCTCGCGGTCGCCCCCGAGGCCTTCCGGGACGACCGCGTCCTCAACCTCTGGGCCTCCGCCTGGCGGGCGGACGGCCGGGCCCTGCCCGCCACGAGCCCCGTCGACGGCAGCCCCGTCGCCGGCCCGCCGCGTCTGGACCGGGAAGCCGCCCACCAGGCCGTGCGCGCCTCCCTCGACCAGCACCGCGCCTGGCGGCACATCCGCCTGGACGAGCGCCGGGCCCGCGTCGCCGCCACCCTCGACGCCCTCACCCAGCACCGCGAACTCCTCGCGCTCCTGCTGGTCTGGGAGATCGGCAAGCCCTGGCGGCTCGCGCAGGCCGACGTCGACCGGGCCATCGACGGCGTCCGCTGGTACGTCGACGGCATCGAACCGATGGTCGAGGGCCGCTCCCCGCTGGACGGCCCGGTGTCCAACATCGCGAGCTGGAACTACCCGATGAGCGTGCTCGTCCACGCCATGCTGGTGCAGGCCCTGGCCGGCAACGCGGTCATCGCCAAGACCCCCACCGACGGCGGCGTCGCCTGCCTCACCCTGGCCTGCGCGCTCGCCGCCCGCGAGGGCATCCCCGTCACCCTCGTCAGCGGCAGCGGGGGAGAGCTGTCCGAGGCGCTGGTGCGGGCACCCGAGATCGGCTGCGTCTCCTTCGTCGGCGGCCGCGACACCGGCGCCGCCGTCGCCACCGCCGTCACCGACCTCGGCAAGCGGCACGTCCTCGAACAGGAGGGGCTCAACACCTGGGGCATCTGGAACTTCACCGACTGGGACGCGCTCACCGCCGTCATCCCCAAGCTCTTCGACTACGGCAAGCAGCGCTGCACGGCCTACCCGCGGTTCGTCGTCCAGCGCGAGCTGTTCGACGAGTTCCTGGCCGCCTACCTCCCCGCGGTGCGCACCCTGCGCCTCGGCCACCCGCTCGCCGTCGAGCACCCCGACGACCCGTACCCCGCACTGGACTTCGGGCCGGTGATCAACGCGGCCAAGGCGAAGGAACTCCGCGACCAGGTCGCCGAGGCCATCAGCCGCGGAGCCGTCCCCGTGCACCGCGGCAGCGAGGCGGACGCCCGCTTCCTGCCCGGCCAGGACACCTCGGCGTACGTCCAGCCGGTCACGCTCCTGAACCCGCCGCCCTCCTCGCCGCTGCACCACGCGGAACCCTTCGGCCCGGTCGACACCATCGTCCTGGTCGACACGGAGGCGGAACTGCTGGCCGCGATGAACGCCTCCAACGGCGCCCTGGTGGCCACCCTGTCCACCGACGACCGGGCCACCTTCGACCGGCTCGCCCCGCAGATCCGCGCGTTCAAGGTCGGTCACGGCAAACCGCGTTCCCGTGGCGACCGCGACGAACTGTTCGGCGGCTTCGGCGCCTCCTGGCGTGGCGCCTTCGTCGGCGGCGAACTGCTCGTGCGGGCCGTCACCCAGGGCCCGGCGGGCGAGCGGCTGCCCGGCAACTTCCCCGAGTACCAGCTCATGCCGTGAGGCGCGACCGGGCGGCGCCGGTGAGAAGGCGCCGCCCGGCCACCGGCGAACACACGACGACGCAGAGACGAGGTGACGAGCATGACGCT
>NZ_JBIVSV010000035.1:0-1052 GCF_044756385.1 Streptomyces sp. NPDC091972
TGTATTGATCACGAGCGTTGTTAACGCCGCCAGGGCTTGATCATGGCGAAGACCTCCGGTGTGGTGGAGCTGTCTAGGACTGCACCGCACGGAGGTCTTCGTGTCCCACCGTAATGCCCGGCTGACCGTTCATGGCAGGCGGCTGCTCGTCGAGCGTGTCCGCGCAGGCCGTCCGGTCGCGCATGTCGCGGCCGAGATGGGCATCTCGCGCGTCACGGCCCACAAGTGGGTGCGCCGCTGGCGGGCCGAAGGCGAGCAAGGGCTGCGCGACCGCTCCAGCCGGCCCCGCACCACACCGCACCGCACCCCGGCCGCGACCGAGGCCCGGGTGTGCCGCCTGCGCCAGGACCGCAAGCTCGGTCCCGCACGGCTGGGACCGATCCTGGGTCTGCCCGCCTCGACCACCCACCGGATACTGACCCGGCACGGCCTCAACCGCCTGGCCTTCCTGGACCGACCCACCGGGCAGGTCATCCGCCGCTACGAACGCGACCGTCCCGGCGAACTCGTCCACGTGGACGTCAAGAAACTCGGCCGCATCCCTGACGGCGGAGGCCACAAGGTCCTGGGCCGTCAGGCCGGTCGCCTCACCCGCAGCGGCATGGGCTTCGACTACGTCCACTCCGCCGTGGACGACCACACCCGCCTCGCCTACAGCGAGATCCACAGCGATGAGAAAGCCGCCACCTGCGCCGACTTCCTGCGGCGGGCCGCGGCCTTCTTCACCGCACACGGCATCAGCCGCATCGAACGCGTCCTGACCGACAACGCCTGGCCCTACCGCAAGAGCTTCGCCTGGCAGCAGGCCCTCGCCGACCTCGACGCGACCGGCAAACTCACCCGCCCCTACCGGCCGCAGACCAACGGCAAGGTCGAACGCTTCAACCGCACCCTGCTCGACGAATGGGCCTACCTACGGCCCTACACCGACAACGACGAACGAACAGCAGCCCTGGCAGACTTCCTACACACCTACAACCACCACCGCTGCCACACCGCACTCGGCGGCCACCCACCGATCAGCCGCGTGAACAACGCTGCGGGCCAATACA